>DXKH01000001.1 GCA_019415335.1 Citrobacter sp.
ATTGAAAAGCGTCTCGAAGCCGACAAAGACTTCTACGTCTGTAGCCTGTCGAATCTGGTGAACATCTATAAAGGTCTGTGTATGCCGGCGGATCTGCCGCGCTTTTATCTGGATCTTGCGGACCTGCGTCTGGAATCGGCCATTTGCCTGTTCCACCAGCGCTTTTCCACTAACACCGTACCGCGCTGGCCGCTGGCACAGCCGTTCCGCTACCTCGCGCATAACGGTGAAATCAACACCATCACTGGTAACCGCCAATGGGCGCGTGCGCGTACCTATAAATTCCAGACGCCGCTGATCCCTGACCTGCACGACGCCGCGCCGTTCGTCAACGAAACCGGCTCTGACTCCAGTTCGATGGATAACATGCTGGAACTCCTGCTGGCAGGTGGGATGGATATCATCCGTGCCATGCGTCTGTTAGTGCCACCTGCCTGGCAGAACAACCCGGATATGGACCCGGAACTGCGTGCCTTCTTTGACTTTAACTCCATGCATATGGAGCCGTGGGATGGCCCGGCAGGCATCGTGATGTCTGACGGTCGTTTTGCCGCCTGTAACCTCGACCGTAACGGTCTGCGTCCGGCACGCTATGTCATCACCAAAGATAAGCTCATTACCTGCGCCTCTGAAGTCGGTATCTGGGATTATCAGCCTGACGAAGTGGTCGAAAAAGGCCGCGTCGGGCCAGGCGAACTGATGGTGATCGACACCCGCAGTGGGCGTATTCTGCACTCGGCAGAAACCGATGACGATCTGAAAAGCCGCCATCCATATAAAGAGTGGATGGAGAAAAACGTCCGCCGACTGGTACCGTTTGAAGATCTGCCCGATGAAGAAGTGGGTAGCCGCGAACTGGACGACGACACGCTTGCCAGCTACCAGAAACAATTTAACTACAGCGCGGAAGAGCTGGATTCGGTGATCCGCGTACTGGGTGAAAACGGTCAGGAAGCGGTCGGTTCGATGGGCGACGACACCCCATTCGCCGTGCTCTCCAGTCAGCCGCGCATTATTTACGACTACTTCCGCCAGCAATTTGCCCAGGTGACTAACCCACCAATCGACCCGCTGCGCGAAGCGCATGTTATGTCGCTCGCCACCAGCATTGGCCGCGAAATGAACGTCTTCTGCGAAGCTGAAGGCCAGGCGCACCGTTTAAGCTTTAAATCGCCGATTCTGCTCTATTCCGATTTCAAACAGCTCACGACGATGAAAGAGGATCACTACCGCGCAGATACGCTGGATATCACCTTTGACGTCACTAAAACCACGCTCGAAGCGACGGTGAAAGAGCTGTGCGACAAAGCCGAAAAAATGGTACGTAGCGGCACCGTGCTGCTGGTGCTCTCCGACCGGAATATCGCTAAAGATCGCCTGCCGGTTCCGGCTCCGATGGCGGTTGGCGCGATCCAGACCCGTCTGGTCGAGCAAAGCCTGCGTTGCGATGCCAACATCATCGTCGAAACCGCCAGCGCCCGTGATCCGCACCACTTCGCCGTGTTGCTGGGTTTCGGCGCGACGGCTATTTATCCGTACCTTGCCTATGAAACGCTGGGCCGTCTGGTAGACACCCACGCGATTGCCAAAGATTATCGTACCGTGATGCTCAACTATCGTAACGGCATCAACAAAGGCTTGTACAAAATCATGTCCAAAATGGGCATCTCCACCATCGCCTCTTATCGCTGCTCGAAACTGTTTGAAGCGGTCGGTCTGCACGATGATGTCGTGGGCCTGTGCTTCCAGGGCGCGGTTAGCCGCATTGGCGGGGCGAGCTTTGAAGACTTCCAGCAGGATCTGCTGAATCTGTCGAAACGTGCCTGGCTGGCGCGTAAGCCCATCAGCCAGGGCGGCCTGCTGAAATACGTGCACGGTGGCGAATACCACGCCTACAACCCGGACGTGGTGCGCACACTGCAACAGGCGGTACAAAGCGGCGAGTACAGCGACTATCAGGAATACGCGAAGCTGGTTAATGAGCGTCCGGCAACCACGCTGCGCGATCTGCTGGCAATTACGCCGGGTGAAAACGCAGTCAACATTGCCGATGTTGAACCGGCAAGCGAACTGTTTAAACGCTTCGATACCGCTGCGATGTCTATCGGCGCGTTAAGCCCGGAAGCCCACGAGGCGCTGGCTGAAGCGATGAACAGCATCGGCGGTAACTCGAACTCCGGTGAAGGGGGTGAAGATCCGGCGCGCTACGGTACCAACAAAGTCTCACGCATCAAGCAGGTGGCGTCCGGTCGCTTCGGTGTTACTCCGGCGTATCTGGTCAATGCTGACGTCATTCAGATTAAAGTCGCCCAGGGCGCGAAGCCGGGCGAAGGCGGTCAGTTGCCGGGTGATAAAGTCACTCCTTACATTGCCAAACTGCGCTATTCGGTGCCCGGAGTGACGCTGATCTCCCCGCCGCCGCACCACGATATCTACTCTATCGAGGACTTAGCGCAGCTCATTTTCGACCTCAAGCAGGTTAACCCGAAAGCGATGATCTCCGTGAAGCTGGTGTCCGAACCGGGCGTCGGCACCATCGCGACTGGCGTGGCGAAAGCTTATGCGGACTTGATCACCATCGCAGGCTATGACGGCGGCACCGGCGCAAGTCCGCTTTCATCGGTGAAATACGCAGGCTGTCCGTGGGAGCTGGGGCTTGTTGAAACCCAACAGGCGCTGGTTGCCAACGGCTTGCGTCACAAGATCCGTTTGCAGGT
>DXKH01000010.1 GCA_019415335.1 Citrobacter sp.
TGATGGGAGAGTGTAACCGTTCTTACGTAGCTCCCCGATTGGGAGCATTGTTAGGTAGCCAAATTCGGCTAACTGAGGTTCAGATTGAACCTGCTGTCAACTACGACAAGCCCGCGCATTATACATACTTAACCACCGAACGCAAGCGTATTGCTAGTAAAGTAAACAGCCTTTGGGTTATCTCTCAAGTTCGTTCAGCGCATTTTTGACACGCTCTCTTAAACCGGCTTTCTCGTCGCTTTCTTCTACAGTATTTTCTTCGTCTTCAGAAGAAGAGGGGGCATTCTCAACCGCGACGCCTGGTTCATCTTCCTCCTCGACGGATTCGACGACGGGGAGTGGCTGTTTTTTGAAAAAATAGTGTTGTGTTGATTGTTTAAAAGCGGGCGTTTCAGCATCTACAGTGACTTCTGCTTTTACTATCCAAAGTGCCCATAGCTGCCGGGCATACCCACCAACCAACACCATTCCTGCAAACCACAGGCAAATCAGCAATAAACAAATGACATATATTATGGTGCTGTGTTTTTGTCGGGAGAAGATACCAGGGTGACCTGTTTCTTTCTGCTCACGCGCGGCGATATAGAATTCAAACATGTCATTTCCCCTTCACTGTTGTTTCTGGGGAAATATTTGCTTCATCCCGATATAAGTAAGCACTCTCCCCCGCCACCTGCCAGAGATGTACTAACGTTGAAAAGCCAACAACACCGTCAGTTTTCAAGTGATGGCTTTTTTGAAATTGCTTTATTTTTTCTACCAACAAGGGACGCCACTCTGCCGAAGATTCTGTCGAAATATGCAATGCGCGGTTTAACATCGTTTCCAGCCAGAGAATCTCTTCCTCGCTGCTATCACGCGTAATGGTACTCTCCCCTTCCGGCGACATTTTCCACAACAGAAGATAATCACCCGTCCATACCAACTCAAACCATTTATGTGTCAGCGTCCAGGTTTGCTGCCCTACGAGTACATCAACGGTAGCATCACCGACGCGAACGACCACAACAGGCAATTTTTTGTCCCCGACTTTAAGCGATGCGATCCAGGGCAAATTCTGATCTACCAATGTTTGTAAAGAAGCATTCCCACTTTTACATACCAGCCCCGCTCTTACTGCCTGATCGCACCAGGCCGAATCGGCTGGGACCTCGTACCCCCATACGCCGTATAACACGCTTAGCGCCTCACTATCGCGCATCACCACATGGGCAATATCCTTAGTCATATCTTGTTTAACTACTGGCGTTACGGGTATCAGCCACGCAGGAACGGGTAACGGAGCTGTGAAAGAGGGCAGCAGTAGCCAACCACAGGTAAGTGCGATAATGGTTCCACTCATCACCACGGCAAGCTGCATTTTCCGGGGGCGGTTATCACCTAATACGCGGTAAATCATTCGCCATTGTTTTGCAGTGAAAACGCAGGTCTGCTCGGCTTGCTGTAATAAGCTAATTGTTTCGCCGGCAAGCGCCAGCTTTCTGCGATCTCCCCGACATAATAAAGCTATCCGTTTCAGAACTCTGGCGGTTAAAAGGAGATCGGGCTGGTCAATATTCTGACCTTCAAGGATGCTTGCCTTAAGCTCGTGCTCCGTCAGACGACCTGTCGAGACAAGTTCAATGCCCTGTTTTTTAAAATCACGTTCGACTTTTCGATCGGGTCTGCCGATCAGCAAAAATTGACCGTCAGGAATAAGAGATATCGCGCGTTGGAGATCATCAAGTATGCGGCGGTGATTCAGGTGAGCATTTTCAATAATAATAAGAGGGCAGCGACTATCAGTTCGATGAAGTGCATGCAGTAATTGACCCGCCATCTCATCTCGCGTCCAGGCGCTGTCACGGCAGCCCTGTTCAGCCGCATTATCGTCGGTAACGATCCATGCGGCCTTACCTTGCCAGGAAACAACGAGGCTTAAAGTAATCACACGGCGATGTTTATCTTTTTGTAGTTGCTGCGCCAGCCAGGTTTTTCCACTTCCAGCCTCACCCAACAAATAGCACAGACGCCAGGTCTGATGCTTCTCACGCAACCAGGAAAGAATGACTTCTCTTCTCGTAGACATAGAACTTCCTGTTTTAATTATTGATTATCCTTAATCATAAAAATAATGTATGTATTTATTAATTAAATACATATTACTAATATAAATAAATTTTGCTTGATTCATGCAAGCGGCATTAATACTATTTATACTAACGTCAATATACAACCCACCCAATCTATTTTATTAGAACATACATCGTGCCCACACTACCTTTCCCCTTCCATCTGGCGAATCATAATAAAGATGCTGCCATCAATATATTGATTACATTTATAAGCATAGGGCTGATTATTTTTAATGTGAATTATTTCCATACAACTATAGTTAAAAATGAACAGTTCATTAATCAACCAACAAATGCATTTCAGTCTGAATTCAGCCTTGCCGCTTTATGGCGCAACGAAAATCATGCTGGGGTAAAAGATGCAAATCCCGTGGCAGTTAATCAGGAAACACCTAAGCTCTCTATAGTGCTTAATGGCATTGTACTCACATCGAATGATGAGACTTCTTTTGTCTTAATTAATGAGGGGAACGAACAAAAGCGATACTCCCTCAACGAAGCCCTTGAGTCAGTGCCGGGAACGTTTATTAGAAAAATAAATAAAACCAGCGTTGTGTTTGAAACTCACGGGCATTACGAAAAAGTAACTCTCCATCCAGGGCTACCTGACATCATCAAGCAGCCTGATTCGGAAAATCAAAATGTACTCGCCGATTATATTATCGCCACACCTATACGTGATGGAGAACAGATATACGGTCTTCGATTGAATCCTCGTAAGGGTCTCAATGCATTTACCACCAGTTTGCTGCAACCTGGGGATATCGCCCTCAGGATCAATAATCTTTCGCTGACCCACCCTGATGAGATTTCACAGGCATTAAGTTTACTGCTAACTCAACAAAGTGCTCAGTTTACAATTCGTCGCAACGGCGTACCCCGCTTGATAAATGTTTCCGTCGCGGAACTTACAGGAATGAATGGACAGCGCAATGAAGGGACTCAATAAAATCACCTGCTGCTTGCTGGCAGCACTACTCATGCCTTGTGCAGGACACGCTGAGAACGAACAATACGGCGCTAACTTCAATAACGCCGATATCCGCCAGTTCGTGGAAATAGTGGGTCAGCATCTTGGCAAAACGATCCTGATCGACCCTTCGGTACAGGGAACCATTTCCGTACGCAGTAATGATACGTTTAGCCAACAGGAGTACTACCAGTTCTTTTTAAGTATTCTTGATCTTTACGGTTATTCCGTGATCACGCTGGACAATGGTTTTCTGAAAGTGGTGCGCTCAGCTAATGTAAAAACATCGCCAGGGATGATTGCTGACAGTTCTCGTCCAGGCGTAGGTGATGAGTTGGTCACCCGAATCGTACCGCTTGAGAACGTTCCTGCTCGTGACCTGGCTCCCCTGCTCCGCCAGATGATGGATGCGGGTAGCGTCGGTAATGTTGTGCATTATGAACCCTCCAACGTTCTTATTCTGACCGGTCGTGCCTCCACCATTAATAAACTGATTGAAGTCATAAAGCGCGTTGATGTCATCGGCACAGAGAAGCAGCAAATTATTCATCTGGAATATGCATCAGCGGAAGATCTCGCCGAGATTCTTAATCAATTAATCAGCGAAAGCCACGGTAAAAGCCAGATGCCTGCCCTCCTTTCCGCGAAGATTGTGGCGGATAAGCGAACCAACTCTCTTATCATCAGCGGACCGGAAAAAGCACGCCAGCGCATAACTTCATTACTGAAAAGCCTTGATGTCGAAGAGAGCGAGGAAGGAAATACCCGGGTCTATTACCTGAAATATGCTAAAGCCACGAATCTGGTGGAAGTGCTAACCGGTGTTTCCGAAAAGCTGAAAGATGAAAAAGGGAATTCGCGTAAGCCTTCTTCTACTTCTGCGATGGATAATGTGGCCATTACCGCCGATGAACAGACCAACTCGTTGGTCATTACCGCTGACCAGTCCGTCCAGGAGAAACTCGCCACGGTAATTGCGCGTCTGGATATTCGCCGTGCACAGGTGCTGGTTGAGGCAATCATCGTCGAAGTTCAGGATGGAAATGGACTCAACCTCGGCGTGCAATGGGCGAATAAAAACGTTGGCGCACAGCAATTTACCAATACGGGATTACCGGTTTTTAACGCTGCGCAAGGTGTAGCTGATTATAAAAAGAATGGCGGGATCACCAGCGCGAATCCTGCCTGGGATATGTTTAGCGCCTACAATGGCATGGCTGCAGGCTTCTTCAATGGCGACTGGGGCGTATTGTTGACTGCGCTGGCCAGTAACAATAAAAATGACATCCTCGCCACCCCGAGCATCGTAACGCTGGATAATAAACTCGCGTCCTTCAACGTTGGTCAGGATGTGCCGGTGCTATCCGGCTCTCAGACCACTTCTGGGGATAACGTCTTTAATACTGTCGAACGCAAAACGGTGGGCACAAAACTCAAAGTCACTCCGCAGGTCAATGAAGGCGACGCGGTACTGCTCGAAATAGAACAGGAGGTTTCCAGCGTTGACTCTTCGTCTAATTCGACGCTCGGCCCGACATTTAACACCCGTACTATTCAAAACGCCGTGCTGGTTAAAACCGGTGAAACGGTGGTCCTGGGCGGATTGCTGGATGATTTTTCTAAAGAGCAAGTGTCAAAGGTTCCTCTGCTTGGCGATATTCCTTTAGTGGGACAACTCTTCCGCTATACCTCGACCGAGCGCGCTAAACGCAACCTGATGGTATTCATCCGCCCGACGATTATCCGTGACGATGATGTTTATCGCTCACTGTCAAAAGAGAAATACACCCGCTACCGTCAGGAGCAACAGCTGCGAATCGACGGGAAATCAAAAGCGCTGGTTGGCTCGGAAGATTTGCCGGTGCTGAATGAGAACACGTTCAACAGTCACGCCCCTGCGCCATCGTCACGGTGAGGCATTCTTATGAGAATTCACTCACCGTACCCCGCCAGTTGGGCGCTGGCACAACGAATTGGTTATCTCTATTCAGAGGGCGAGATTATTTATCTCGCCGATACGCCATTCGAACGGTTACTCGATATTCAACGTCAAGTTGGTCAGTGCCAGACCATGACCAGCTTGTCACAGGCTGATTTTGAAGCCCGACTGGAAGCGGTGTTCCATCAGAATACCGGTGAGTCGCAACAGATTGCGCAGGATATCGATCAATCCGTCGATCTTCTCTCGCTTTCGGAAGAGATGCCCGCAAATGAAGATCTCCTGAATGAAGATTCAGCGGCACCGGTTATCCGCTTGATCAATGCTATTTTGAGTGAGGCCATCAAAGAAACCGCCTCCGATATCCACATTGAAACCTATGAAAAAACAATGTCGATCCGTTTTCGCATCGACGGCGTTTTGCGGACAATTTTACAGCCCAACAAAAAACTGGCGGCACTGCTTATCTCCCGAATTAAGGTCATGGCTCGTCTTGATATCGCCGAAAAACGTATTCCACAGGATGGAAGGATCAGTTTGCGTATCGGGCGACGTAACATAGATGTCCGCGTATCCACACTGCCATCCATCTATGGTGAACGCGCTGTGCTCCGTCTGCTGGATAAAAACAGCCTCCAGCTTTCATTGAACAACCTGGGGATGACGGCAGCGGATAAACAGGATTTAGAAAATCTCATTCAGCTTCCGCACGGTATTATCCTGGTGACAGGGCCGACAGGCTCCGGTAAAAGCACCACGCTCTACGCCATCCTTTCGGCGCTTAATATCCCTGGCCGTAATATTCTGACGGTAGAAGATCCCGTGGAATATGAGCTGGAAGGCATTGGGCAAACGCAGGTGAATACCCGTGTGGATATGTCTTTCGCTCGCGGCCTGCGCGCCATACTTCGCCAGGACCCGGATGTCGTCATGGTGGGGGAAATTCGTGATACAGAAACCGCGCAAATTGCGGTTCAGGCCTCGCTCACAGGCCATCTGGTACTCTCAACACTCCACACTAACAGTGCATCAGGCGCAGTCACCCGGCTACGCGACATGGGCGTCGAATCATTCCTGCTTTCATCTTCACTGGCAGGGATTATCGCGCAACGTCTGGTTCGTCGTCTGTGTCCGCAATGCCGACAATTCACGCCTGTATCGCCGCAACAAGCGCAGATGTTTAAACATCATCAGCTCGCGGTGACGACAATTGGCACTCCCGTAGGTTGCCCTTATTGCCATCAATCCGGTTATCAGGGGCGCATGGCGATCCACGAAATGATGGTGGTGACGCCGGAATTGCGGGCCGCTATTCATGAAAATGTGGATGAACAAGCACTGGAGCGACTGGTCCGGCAACAACACAATGCCTTAATCAAAAATGGCCTGCAAAAAGTGATACGCGGTGACACCTCCTGGGATGAGGTTATGCGCGTCGCCAGTGTCACGCTGGAGAGCGAAGCATGAATTATCGCTATCGCGCCATGACCCAGGATGGTCAAAAATTGCAGGGGATCATTGATGCTAACGATGAACGTCAGGCACGACTGCGGCTGCGTGAAGAAGGGCTTTTCCTGTTGGATATTCGCCCCCAAAAAAGTTCGGGAGTAAAAACACGTCGCCCGAGGATCAGCCATAGTGAACTGACGCTTTTCACCCGGCAGTTGGCAACCTTAAGCGCAGCGGCATTACCCCTGGAAGAGAGCCTTGCCGTAATTGGTCAACAAAGCAGTAATAAACGACTGGCTGACGTGTTAAATCAGGTACGCAGCGCCATCCTTGAAGGGCATCCCCTTTCCGATGCGTTACAACATTTTCCCACGCTTTTCGATTCGCTCTACCGTACCCTGGTAAAAGCGGGCGAAAAGAGCGGTCTGCTGGCCCCGGTGTTGGAAAAGCTGGCTGATTACAATGAAAACCGGCAGAAAATCCGCAGCAAGCTCATTCAGTCACTGATCTACCCCTGCATGCTCACTACGGTGGCGATTGTGGTCGTGATTATTCTCCTCACTGCTGTCGTGCCCAAAATTACCGAACAGTTCGTGCATATGAAGCAGCAACTGCCACTGAGTACACGCATTCTTTTAGGTCTGAGCGACACGTTGCAACGTACCGGCCCGACATTATTAGCGACAGTATTTATTGTCGCTGTGGGTTTCTGGCTCTGGTTAAAACGCGGCAATAACCGCCACCGTTTTCATGCCATGTTACTGCGCGTTGCGCTCATCGGCCCGCTGATTTGCGCCATTAACAGCGCACGCTATCTCCGCACTTTAAGTATTTTGCAATCCAGCGGCGTCCCTCTGCTGGATGGGATGAATTTGTCCACCGAAAGCCTCAACAACCTCGAAATTCGCCAGCGCCTGGCAAATGCGGCAGAAAACGTTCGCCAGGGTAACAGCATTCATCTTTCACTGGAACAAACCGCAATTTTCCCGCCGATAATGCTCTACATGGTGGCCTCTGGCGAAAAAAGCGGGCAACTCGGCACGTTAATGGTCAGAGCCGCAGATAACCAGGAGACACTCCAACAAAATCGGATCGCCTTAACGCTCTCCATCTTCGAGCCAGCACTCATTATTACGATGGCACTGATCGTCCTGTTTATTGTCGTGTCGGTACTCCAACCTCTTCTTCAACTTAACTCAATGATTAATTAAGGAAATCATATGCGCGCAACGGATAAGCAACGCGGTTTTACATTACTGGAAATTATGGTGGTAATTGTCATCATTGGCGTACTCGCCAGCCTGGTGGTTCCCAACCTGATGGGCAATAAAGAAAAGGCGGATAAACAAAAAGCCGTCAGCGATATTGTGGCGCTGGAAAACGCCCTGGATATGTACAAGCTCGACAATCATCGCTATCCAACCACAAATCAGGGGCTTGAATCCTTAGTAGAAGCGCCGACACTGCCACCGCTGGCCGCAAACTATAACAAGGAAGGTTATATCAAGCGTCTGCCTGCCGATCCCTGGGGCAATGATTATGTCCTCGTTAATCCTGGTGAACATGGTGCATACGATCTGCTTTCAGCAGGACCCGATGGTGAAATGGGAACCGAGGACGACATCACCAACTGGGGTTTGAGCAAGAAGAAAAAGTAAGTCAGCGATGAATCAGCAACACGGGTTTACCCTGCTGGAGATGATGCTGGTGCTGGCGCTGGTCGCTATCACGGCAAGTGTGGTGCTCTTCACATATGGTCGGGAGGATGCCGCCAGCACTCGTGCGCGCGAAACAGCGGCGCGGTTTACCGCTGCACTTGAATTAGCCATCGACCGCGCCACGCTCAGTGGTCAGCCTGTCGGTATCCATTTCTCTGATTCAGCATGGCGCATTATGGTACCGGGCAAAACACCATCAGCCTGGCGCTGGGTTCCATTACAAGAAGATGCCGCAGACGAGAGCAAAAATGACTGGGGTGAAGAACTCTCAATTCAACTTCAGCCATTTAAACCTGATGACAGCAACCAACCGCAGGTGGTGATTCTGGCCGACGGACAAATCACGCCCTTCTCTTTGTTGATGGCTAATACCGGGACCGGTGAGCCGCTCCTGACGTTAGTCAGTTCAGGCTCATGGCCCCTGGATCAAACGCTCGCCAGAGATACCCGCCCATGAACAAACAATCAGGGATGACACTGCTTGAAGTCTTACTGGCGATGAGTATTTTCACCGCTGTTGCGCTGACTTTAATGAGCAGTATGCAAGGGCAACGAACTGCCATCGAGCGGATGCGTAACGAGACGCTGGCATTGTGGATAGCGGATAACCAGCTTCAGTCACAAGATTCATTCGACGAGGAAAACACGTCCAGTTCTGGCAAAGAGTTAATAAATGGCGAAGAGTGGAACTGGCGCAGCGATATCCACTCAAGCAAAGACGGCACGCTTCTGGAACGCACCATAACGGTGACATTACCCAGCGGCCAGACAACCTCGCTTACGCGCTATCAAAGCATCAATAATAAATCCGGGCAGGCACAAGATGATTAATCGCCAGCAGGGTTTCACATTGCTGGAAGTCATGGCGGCGCTGGCGATTTTCTCAATGCTTAGCGTGCTGGCGTTTATGATTTTTTCTCAAGCTTCCGAGTTGCATCAACGTTCACAGAAAGAAATCCAGCAGTTCAATCAGCTACAGCGCACCATCACCATTCTTGATAACGATCTCCTGCAACTGGTCGCCCGGCGGAATCAGAGTACGGACAAAATCATGGTGTTGGGTGAAGAAGCGATTTTTACCACGCAAAGTCGCGATCCGCTGGCCCCTCTCAGTGAAGCACAAACCTTACTCACTGTTCACTGGTATCTGCGAAATCATACGCTCTACCGTGCTGTTCGTACTTCTGTGGATGGCAGGAAGGATCAACCCGCCCAGGCGATGCTGGAACATGTCGAGAGCTTTCTTCTGGAAAGTAACAGCGGAGAAAGCCAGGAGCTTCCTCTCTCAGTCACGTTACATCTGAAGACTCAGCAATATGGGGCGTTACAGCGCCGTTTTGCATTACCTGAGCAGTTAGCGAGAGAAGAGTCGCCAGCTCAGACGCAGGCCGGGAATAATAACCATGAATAATGAACAACGCGGCGTAGCACTGCTCATTGTACTCATGTTACTGGCGCTCATGGCTGCTCTGGCTGCAGACATGACGATCAGTTTTCACGGCCAGCTTCATCGAACCCGCCAGGTAAACCATCATTTGCAACGGCAATATGATATTGAGCTGGCGGAGAAACTTGCGCTTGCCAGCCTCACCCAGGACGTTAAAGATAACGACAGACAAACCACATTGCAGCAGTACTGGGCACAACCGCAACAGTTGCAGCTGGAAAATGGCAATACAGTGAAGTGGCAGTTACGCGATGCCCAGCACTGTTTTAATCTCAATGCCTTAGCAAAAATCTCTGACGCCCCGCTGGCTTCCCCTGATTTCCCCGCCCAGGTATTCAGTGCCCTGCTGATTAACGCCGGTATCGATCGCGGAAACACCGATGAGATCGTGCAATCAATCGCTGACTATATTGATGCCGATGATTCGCCACGCTTTCACGGCGCAGAAGATAACTTTTACCAAAGCCAAACGCCGCCTCGCCATAGCGCCAATCAAATGCTTTTTCTGACCGGTGAATTGCGTCAGATAAAAGGCATAACCGAAAACATCTATCAGCGGCTTATCCCGTATGTCTGCGTTCTCCCGACCTCGGAACTTAGCATCAATCTTAATATGCTAACGGAGAACGATATTCCGCTCTTCAGAGCATTATTCCTCAATAACATCACGGATGCTGACGCTCGGGTCTTATTACAAAAAAGGCCCAGGGAAGGCTGGCTAACCACAGATGCATTTCTTTACTGGGCGCAGCAGGATTTCTCCGGCGTGAAGCCCCTGGTTGCTCAGGTGAAAGGGCATCTCTTTCCCTATAGCCGCTATTTTACGCTGAGTACGGAAAGTATCAGCGACGAACAATCCCAGGGATGGCAAAGCCATATTTTTTTCAACCGTAAACAGCAGAGCGCCCAAATCTATCGGCGTACGCTGCAACTCTACTAATCATAAGGATCGTGATGCCTGAATCGTTGATGGTAATACGTTCTTTCTCGACGCTGCGTAAGCATTGGGAATGGATGACGTTCTCCGCAGATAGCGTATCTTCGGTACATACGCTCACAGACGATCTTCCGCTGGGGTCGCTGGCCGATCAGCCCGGTGCCGGAAATGTTCACCTTTTGATCCCACCTGAGGGTCTTTTATATCGTTCCCTCACGCTGCCCAACGCCAAATACAAACTCACCGCGCAAACATTACAGTGGTTGGCGGAGGAGACATTACCCGACGCCAGCCAAAATTGGCACTGGACGGTTGTCGATAAACAAAACGAAAGTGTCGAGGTGATAGGCATTCAGTCGGAGAAACTCAGTCGTTATCTTGAGCGTTTACATACTGCCGGACTCAACGTGACGCGGGTTTTGCCAGATGGCTGCTATCTTCCCTGGGAAGTAGATAGCTGGACTCTGGTTAACCAGCAAACAAGCTGGCTTATTCGCAGTGCCGCACATGCCTTCAACGAACTGGATGAACACTGGTTACAGCATCTTGCTAACCAGTTTCCGCCTGAGAATATGCGTTGTTATGGTGTAGCGCCTCACGGCGTTGCAGCGGCCAATCCACTTATCCAGCATCCTGAAATACCATCACTGAGTTTGTATTCTGCCGATATTGCATTCCAGCGCTATGACATGCTGCATGGTGTTTTTCGTAAACAGAAAACTGTAGGCAAATCGGGAAAATGGCTCACCCGCCTGGCAGTAAGCTGTCTCGTTCTCGCCATTCTTTCTTTTGTTGGCAGCCGGGGCATCGCGCTCTGGCAAACGCTTAAGATTGAAGATCAACTTCAGCAACAACAGCAAGAAACCTGGCAACGTTATTTCCCGCAGATCAAACACACCCACAACTTTCGTTTTTACTTTAAGCAGCAACTCGCTCAGCAATATCCTGAAGCTGTACCGTTGCTCTATCATTTACAAACACTTCTGCTTGAACACTCTGAACTGCAGTTAATGGAGGCGAACTATAGCCAGAGGCAAAAGTCGCTGACCTTAAAAATGAGTGCTAAGAGTGAAGCCAATATCGATCGTTTCTGTGAGTTAACACAGTCCTGGCTTCCGATGGAAAAAACAGAAAAAGATCCGGTCAGTGGTGTATGGACAGTAAGGAACTCAGGGAAATGATTAAATCATGGTGGGCAGAAAAATCCACATCGGAAAAACAGATCATTGCGGCACTGGCGGTTCTCTCGCTCGGCGTTTTTTGTTGGCTTGCGGTGATAAAACCGATAGATACCTACATTGAAGAGCATCAGTCCCACGCGCAAAAAATTAAGAAGGACATCAAATGGATGCAGGATCAAGCGAGCACCCATGGTTTACTCGGTCATCCAGCGCTTACGCAGCCCATCAAAAATATCCTTCTCGAAGAAGCAAAACGTGAAAATTTGACTATCACGCTGGAAAACGGTCCGGACAATACTCTGACAATTAATCCTGTCACAGCTCCCCTCGAAAACGTCTCCCGCTGGCTCACTACGGCACAGATAACATACGGTATTGTTATTGAAGACCTTCAGTTTACTCTTGCCGGAAACGAAGAGATCACCCTCAAGCATTTGTCCTTCAGGGAGCAACAATAATGACAATGTTACTGCCGCTCTTCATTCTGGTTGGTTTTATTGCAGGTTATTTTGTTAATGCCATGGCCTATCACCTCTCGCCTTTGGAGGATAAAACGGCGTTAACGTTTCGCCAGGTATTGGTTCATTTCTGGCAAAAAAAATATGCCTGGCATGATACAGTGCCCCTGATACTTTGCGTTGCTGCTGCTATCGCCTGCGCCCTGGCACCTTTCACGCCCATCGTGACTGGCGCACTCTTTCTCTATTTCTGTTTCGCACTCACGCTCAGTGTTATTGATTTTCGCACTCAGCTCCTGCCCGACAAACTCACCTTACCGCTGCTCTGGCTTGGCTTGGTATTTAATGCGCAGTCTGGATTAATTGATTTACATGATGCGGTTTATGGCGCGGTCGCTGGCTATGGGGTGCTGTGGTGTGTTTACTGGGGCGTCTGGTTAGTTTGTCACAAAGAGGGATTGGGCTACGGTGATTTCAAGCTACTGGCCGCTGCAGGCGCGTGGTGTGGCTGGCAAACGTTGCCAATGATACTGCTGATTGCCTCGCTGGGTGGCATTGGTTACGCCATCGTTTCACAACTTCTGCAACGCCGGACTATAACCACTATCGCATTCGGCCCGTGGCTTGCGCTCGGCAGCATGATAAACCTGGGATATCTGGCCTGGATCTCTTATTAACCGGGAGGGTTCTCCCTCCCGACACGGCTCAACCTTCTTCGCGAATCTGTGCTTGCAGATAATTTTGCAGTCCCATCTTCTGAATCAGATCAAGTTCCGTTTCCAGCCAGTCGATATGGCCTTCTTCATCGCGCAAAATTTCTATCATCATATCGCGGCTGACGTAATCATGAACGCTATCGGCATAACCAATTGCCTCACGCAAATTCTTCGCGCCATCCAGCTCAAGTGCCAGATCAGAACGCAGCATTTCCTCAACATCTTCACCAATGTTCAGTTTGCCCAGGTCCTGTAAGTTTGGAAGACCTTCCAGAAAAAGAATGCGCTCAATATAACGATCGGCGTGTTTCATCTCATCAATGGATTCATGATACTCCACATCATTGAGACGTTTGAGACCCCAGTTTTTAAACATCCGGGCATGAAGAAAGTACTGATTGATTGCGACAAGCTCATTTCCCAACAGTTTGTTGAGATAATTTATAACTTTAGTATCACCTTTCATTTTTTGACTCCTTCGCTTCCACTCTTTGAAGCGTAGAACGGCTTACGAGTAAGTCAAAAAACACACTCCGTTTATGCGGACTCCTTAAACTCCGGCAGTTGCATTAATTCATCCTCCATCACTTCACGCGCGGCCCGGACACATTTACCGCACTGATTGCCGACCGGAATGAATTTTTTTAATTGCTGGAACGAGTGGGGGGAAAACTGGCGCACAGCCTGACGAATTTTTTTATCGCTGATACCATTACAAAGACAAACGTACATAGAGACTCCCGTATACTTTCTTCAAAAGTAAATGAAAATAGTTCTTATTTCAATTGCAGAAAGACTCTTTTTTAAGCAAAGAATAGAAATATGAATAAAAATAATGGGCTACCAAAAGTAGCCCATTGACAAAAAATGCGGCGATACCGGAAGGTATCGCCAACACATTTATTGCTTAGTAAACGGCGCGAAGATTTCGCTAAATGCGTACTTCGGAGCCTGTTCTTTAGTCAGACCGTGGAATTCCGGAGACAGGTTAGTGCCGCCCGGCAGGTCGCGCGCGATTGACCAGATACCAACCATACCGAGATTACGCTTCTGCGCATCCTGCATGACCAGACGAGCATCAGAGAGATAGAACACCTCACCCTGAACGTCGTTCACGCCAACCATCGGCGTGGTACCCATCATGGCGTCAATTTCTGCATCACTCTTATTGCCATAGAGGCCTTTCAGCTGAGCATGCAGGTTGGCAATTGCAGACGTTGCACACTTACCGTGGATGTTCTGGCCTTCGGTGTTTGCAGACTGACAAATAGCGTTACCGTAGTCCATTGTCATCACGTTCACACCCGCCAGCTCAACACCTTTCGCTTTGGCATCGCTCAGGACATTCATCCCTTCCGGCGTCAGGCCTGTCGGCAGAATTGGCAAGGTATACCAGATAGCAATATCTTTGCCTTCTGACTTCCATTTATCCTGCACTTTCTTCACAGCAAGGTTACGACGTTCAATAGATGCCTGATCCGCAACCCAGGTGCCTTCGATATCGAAGTCCAGGACTCTGAGGTTCAGGTTATCAACGATGTCATAATAATGCTGCATTAGATCGTCAACGTTCTTACAGGAAGCTGCCAGCGGGGCATTATTAGCACCACCGATAGACAGCATCACATCACCGCCGGCCTCACGCAGCGCTTTGATTTTGCTGTACTGAGCGTAATTCTGCATACCGTAAGCGGTCCCCCATGTCGGCAGACAGGTGTTCGCATCTTTACTCACCACAAACGCCAGCGTGAAGTGGTTGACGTTATGATTCTTAGCCAGCGCAGCCAGATCCGGGATCGTATTCAGCGTAAAGTCGACATACGGTGCATAAACGTGTTTCGGCCACGCTTTCTTCGGCGTACCTACGCGCTCTTTGGTTCCGGTCCAGTCAACAAAGACACGCCACGGGTTGCTGTCAGAAGGAGAAACTTTCTGCACTTTACTCTGAGAAATGTAGTTCTCACCGTTAAAGCGAATCAGCGTATCACTGGCATAAAGCGTTTCTGGATTAAACTGCGGCGCATTATTCAGCTCTTCGTTGCTATAGCTCTGAGTCTTACCTAACGGCTTCCACGGGCGACTATTGCTACCGGTGGCGTTTTGGTTCGCAACCAGAGCAGGGTTGTCACTTTGCGTCCAGAACAGCGCTTCATAAGCCTGCCCATCAACAACAACGCGATCACCTTTCACGTACACGGTGGAAGCGGACCATGCTTTCGCCGGTTCGTATTTCTTCCACGGGTTATCGCCGCCGGGGACAAAGCCCCATGCGTCTTGATCGACAGAGGTTTTATAATGTGCATCGTTATAATCTACGATGCTGTTCGCGCTATACGCCTTGCTGGCCTGGAAACCATCCGCAATAATGACGCCGCCATTATCAATTTCACAGGTAGTCGGGTTACCGTACTGACTCATTTCCGCAGCGGTAGCTGTACGCACGAGACGCCATGGGTTATTGGAGTTTTCTACACTGGTGCCACGCGGGCAATCTTCAGAACCAACCCACCAGGCATTCTGATAAACATTACCATTGAAGATAACATGGTAAATTTCGCTGCCTTCCTGGCCACTCCACGCCTGCAGTGAGTAATCGTTACTGCTATCCGCTGGTGTTGATGGCTCGTTGTTATCCGGAGTTGGAGTAACTGGAGTTTCCGGTGTTTCCGGAGTTGGATCAACCGGAGTCACAGCACCGCCATTATTATCCGGCTTAACGGAACAGGAGCCTGGGTTACCATACTGAGTGATTTCTGTTGCCGTTGCCGCGCGAACATAACGCCATGGGTTGCTGGCATCGTTTTCTTTCGCATCGCCTGGGCAATTTGCCGCGCCTACCCACCAGGCGTTCTTATAAATGCTGCCGTTGTAGATAACGTACCATGTAGAAGAACCTTCCTGACCTTTCCAGGCTACAACAGCATAGTTGTCGTTTGACTTATCAGCTGGGGCTGGCTGAACATCAGGAGCCGGTTTAACGTCCGGTGCCGGTTTCACATCCGGTGCAGGCTGTGGTGCTGAAGTACAAGACTGTGGATTACTGGTTTCTGAGATTTCCGTTGCCGTAGCGGCACGAACATAACGCCATGGGTTGCTGGCATCATTGCCTTTCGCATCACCCGGGCAGTTAGAAGAGGCTACCCACCAGGCATTTTTATATACCGCACCATTAAAGACGACATACCAGGTTTGACCGCCCTGCTGTTTATTCCAGGCAACTACAGAAGAATTAGACGGAACAGTGCCCTGTGCTGGTGTAGCCGAACCGCCATTAGCGGGCGTATTAGATGCTGGCGTATTTGAAGTTGAAGAAGATGAGCTTCCGCTCTTTTCGCAGGAAAGTGTATTGCCAAACTGACTAATTTCAGCAGCTGTTGCGGTACGCTTTAAACGCCACGGGTTAGTTGCATCATTTGCTTTCGCTTTTCCCGGGCAATTTGTAGAAGAAACCCACCAGGCATTTTCATAAATTTTGCCATCGAAAATAACCTGATATTTATTACCACCTTGTTGATTATTCCATGCTTCCATTGCCAATGCTGGCAGAGAGGAACACACCAGCCCCATACCAATCATAGATTTAGTAAATATATTTAATTTCATTATAATCCCTTGTAACGTAAAAACTGCAAAACAAAAGTCCTACGCAGGAATTATTTACGTTTTACGAGAACCCTTCAATATGAATTAAAGTGCGGCATTAAAAATAAGAAAAAAGCCTGACAAATGAAGCATTTTTAAAACAGAAACATTCATATTTAAAATATGAAATTGAATTGATATTTTAAATATGAATAAGTTATTCGTTCTGACAGTACGAATAATATATGCAGTCAACAAATGCAAAAAGGGCGCCGAAGCGCCCTTTTCAATTCAAAACTAATTAACGTGTAATTAGCCCAGAACTTTAGCAACAACGCCCGCGCCAACGGTACGGCCGCCTTCACGGATTGCGAAACGCAGACCGTCGTCCATCGCGATCGGGTGGATCAGGGTAACAACCATTTTGATGTTGTCGCCCGGCATTACCATCTCTACGCCTTCCGGCAGTTCGATGGTACCAGTCACGTC
>DXKH01000100.1 GCA_019415335.1 Citrobacter sp.
GTCTGGAACTGGCTGCTACCGCCGATATCCGTATTTGTAGCGCCGAAGCACAAATGGCACTACCAGAAACCGGGCTGGCGACAGTGCCTGGCTGGTCAGGAACGCAGCGGCTGACGGCACTGCTTGGGCGCTCACTGGTGAAAGAACTGGTATTTACCGGTGAACCACTGGATGCACAGCGGGCACTGTCCTGCGGGCTGGTGAATCGCGTTGTCGCCAGGGAGGCGTTACACGACGCCGGACTGCAATTGGCACAACGTATCGCCCAACGTGCTCCCGTTGCAGTGCAGATCGCCAAGCAGGTTATTGATGCCGGAGAAGGTATTGCTGT
Source organism: Citrobacter sp. (assembly GCA_019415335.1). The sequence continues at coordinate 332 of DXKH01000100.1, forward strand.
GGCCTCGACGCTTGAAGCACTGGCTGGCGCTTTTTCCGCCACGACTGAAGATGCTCATGAAGGCAGTCAGGCATTTACTGAGAAGCGTCAACCGCACTTTAGTGCTCGATAACTTAGCATTTCATTTTGGATTTTAATAATAACGCAAGAATCCCATTGATTTTAGGCGGATTTCTTTTATCCGTCTGAAAGGAGACACATCATGCAACCTTCACAACCAGCAGAGAAAGCGAATGTTTCATCGGCAGATCTGCGTCGCGCGGCGTGGACCTGCTCTCTCGGCAGCGCACTGGAATACTACGATTTCGCACTTTACAGCCTGGCATCCGCCATTATTTTTGGTCCACTCTTTTTTCCTAATCAGGAACCGGGAATGGCGCTGATCGCCAGTTTTGGCACCTACTTTCTCGGATTTGCCGTCAGACCTGTAGGCGGAATTATCTTCGGCTCATTAGGTGATCGTTTGGGCCGTAAGTTCGTCCTGTTAGCAACGGTGTTGTTAATGGGAATCGCCAGCACGTTGATCGGGGTATTACCCACTTACGAAACAGCGGGAATCTGGGCGCCAATTATGCTTATTGCATTACGCCTGCTGCAAGGGCTTGGTGCTGGGGCTGAACAGGCGGGAGCCGCCGTACTGATGACCGAATATGCTCCTGACGGCAAACGGGGTTATTACGCCGCGCTGCCGTTCCTCGGAATCCAGATTGGTACGTTTATGGCATCTGCCGTTTACTTCATCCTGCTGCATAATGTGACAAATCTTGCCGAAACCTGGTGGTGGCGCTTGCCCTTCCTCTCCAGCGTGGTGATTATCGCGGTGGCTATTTATATTCGACTGCATCTTAAAGAATCGCCATCATTCGCAAAACTCGAAGCTCGTCAACAAGTTACAGAATCACCCTTACGAAATTTGCTGAAAACATCACGCCGTAATGTCTTCGTCGGGATTGGCTTACGTCTGGCAGAAAACGGCGGCTCGTCGATTTATCAGGCTTTAGCGATCAGTTATATCGTTGGTGTGGTTGGGCTGGACAAATCAGTTGGTACGCTATGCCTGATGTCTGCGGTAGTAGTCGGTGCAATTATGGTGCCTATTGCCGGTTGGCTGACCGATCGCTTCGGCAGGGTTCTTGTCTATCGTAGTCTGGCGATTTTTCAGTTGTTGATTACCTTTCCGGTGTGGTGGTCTTTCAGCCACGGTAATGTTCCTGTCACTATTGTCTCTCTTTCTCTGGCCTTAGGGATTGGAGCCTGGGGTATGTTTGGCGCACAAGGTGCTTTTCTGCCTGAACTCTTTGGTGCTCGCCATCGTTATATTGGCGTCGCACTGGCAAGGGAAGTTTCTGCCGTTATTGCCGGAGGGATCGCGCCACTGGTTGGTTCTGCAATCATTTCCTGGGTGATCCACACTAACGATCCCAGTGGTATTGCTGCCTGGATGCCAATCGCTATTTACCTTAGTCTGCTGACCGTTGGTACGATTATTGCGACTTTCTTTGCTCCAGAAACACGCGATCGTGATCTTGATGATCTTGCCGACGCTGAAACGATCAGCGTTTCCCAACATAACCAGACTACGGGCACCTACCATGACGCATAATGTCTCTGAATCTATTATCGATTCCCTGACAGACGTGAAAATGCCCCATTACGCACCGCTGGCTCAAGTCAGCGGTAGTATCGACCTTAACGGAACCATTTTACCTGAGTACCGCTGCAACACGTTAGTTCTGGGCAGTGGTGCGGCAGGATGGCGAGCAGCCGTCGAGCTGAAACGGCAAAATGTCGATGTCATGGTCGCTTCCAGCAAAGCCTTCTGGGGAACTTCCGCCTGTTCTGGTTCTGATAAACAAACGCTTCACACCGCCAACACCCGTGCAAATGGTGACCATTTTCTGGCATTAAGTGACACGCTGGCGGCAGGTGGTGCGATGGATCATGACACCGCATATGTTGAGGCGGTCGGCTCAGTGAACACCTGTGAAGTACTGAAATATCTGGGTCTGGATCTGCCTGAAGATCTCTTTGGCGCAACGTTGCGTTATCAAACCGATCACGATGAATTTGGCCGTGCCACTAGCTGCGGTCCTCGAACATCGCGCCTGATGGTGAAGGTGCTGGCCCAGGAGGCAATGCGCCTTAATATTCCTCTTTGCGATCACACAACGGCGATTCATATCCTGACCAGTGGTGAAGGGGAAAATCGACGAGTCGTGGGGGTGATCGCCATCGATAAAGCCTGTCGGGATAATCCCTGGCGAATGGTCGTGATTCGCTGCCAGCATCTGGTTTTAGCCACGGGCGGACCAGGTGAACTTTATCGTGACAGTGTTTATCCGGTGAACTGTTTTAGTGCGTTGGGCATGGCACTGGAAGCAGGGATAACTCTGGTTAATCTTACGGAAAGTCAGTTTGGTATCGGTACACCGCGCAGCCAGTTTCCGTGGAATCTTTCCGGTACTTACATGCAGGCGATGCCGCGCATCTATTCGCAGGACCACTCCGGGCGCCAGTATAATTTTCTGGCAGCTTATTACCCCACGACTCGTATGCTGGCCTCCGCAATATTTCGTAAAGGTTACCAGTGGCCGTTTCACGCGGAACGAATGCTGGAATATGGCTCCAGCCTGCTGGATGTCGCAGTTTATGAAGAGACTCAAAAAGGGCGCGATGTTTTTCTTGATTTTCTACGGGAACCAGAACCCGCAGCGGACGGAACGTCATTCAACCTGCAAGAACTGGATGATGATGTCATCGACTATCTGCAACAAAATCACGCCCTGTTGGCACAACCGCTGGCGAGATTAACACAGATGAATCCTCTGGCTATTCGTTTGTATCAGATGCACGGTCATGATCTCACAGCCTCACCGCTCAAGTTTACGCTAAATAATCAACATCTTAATGGCGGAATTGAAGTTGATATTTGGGGACGTACATCGCTAACTGGTTGTTATGCTGCCGGAGAAAATGCCGGAACACATGGTGTCACGCGCCCAGGTGGAGCAGCGCTCAATGCCGGGCAAGTTTTCGCCCGCCGCTGTGCATTACATATTGCTCATCAGAAAAGCCAGGACCGGCCTCTCGAGAGGCAACAAATTCTCAGTACGATTAATGAGGCGCAACAGTACCTGAATCAGGGGCTGCTACGTGACGACGTGCGAGAAACGATACAAAATACCATGAGCCACCATGCCGCAATTTTGTGTCATACACAGGGGATCAACACTGCCGCGCAAACCCTGGCAACACTTTGTGAAGATATTCGCCGGGAAGGTATTCAATGCGATGAAAACAGCCTGGCACAATCTTTCCAGTGGCGGCAAAGTGCGCAACTGGCGCTGGCTGTACTGCGTTCTTTACAATGTTATGTCGAAAACGGTGGTGGGAGTCGTGGTGCCAGGGCTATCTATGATGGCGAAGCCGGTATTGCACCGCAAACACCAGGTGGGCCATTCCTGGCCTGGCGTTTTCGGCCAGAAAATCAGGATGCCAGGCAATATATGATTTGTGTTTGTCGGGAAGCTAATGATTACCAAACCTGGACTCGCCCGTGCCGTGAACGGAGCGTATTAACGCTAACCAACTTTGAGTGCCAGTGGCAAAACTGGATTGCGGCGACGCCGTTTCAATACTGATCAGAGATATTCCGGGTTGTGACCGCAGCCCGGAAAAAATCCCCGCGCGGCCTGGCGACTACTGTTAGGCTTAAAACAGATATGTCGCTCAGTAAAGGAGTTTAAATGGCAACGCGCATCGAATTTCACAAGCACGGTGGCCCGGAAGTACTTCAGGCCGTGGAGTTCACTCCTGCCGATCCGGCGGAGAATGAAATCCAGGTCGAAAATAAAGCCATCGGCATCAATTTTATCGACACGTATATCCGCAGCGGCCTTTACCCGCCACCATCGTTACCCAGCGGATTAGGTACCGAAGCGGCAGGCATCGTGAGTAAAGTCGGCAGTGGTGTAAAGCATATTAAGGCAGGCGATCGCGTAGTCTATGCACAATCGGCATTAGGCGCTTACAGCTCTGTGCATAACATTAATGCCGATAAAGCAGCGATTCTGCCTGCGGCAATTTCTTTTGAGCAAGCTGCGGCATCCTTCCTGAAAGGCTTAACGGTTTATTATCTGCTGCGCAAAACCTATGAAATTAAACCCGATGAACAATTCCTGTTCCACGCGGCTGCTGGCGGCGTTGGCTTGATTGCCTGCCAGTGGGCAAAAGCCCTTGGCGCGAAACTTATCGGCACCGTAGGAACCGCGCAAAAAGCGCAGAGTGCGCTAAAAGCGGGCGCGTGGCAGGTTATTAACTATCGTGAAGAGAATCTGGTCGAGCGATTGAAAGAGATCACCGGTGGTAAGAAAGTGCGCGTGGTGTACGATTCAGTGGGCAGAGACACCTGGGAACGGTCGCTGGATTGCCTGCAACGCCGCGGCTTAATGGTGAGTTTTGGCAACTCATCAGGTGCGGTTACCGGTGTGAACTTAGGCATTC
>DXKH01000101.1 GCA_019415335.1 Citrobacter sp.
ATTTTTTGTCGAGATGACACAAGAATCACTTCAGCCAAGCCGCTATATTCTTACTGATAGCGTCGGTGTTGCCGCAGGTCTGGCATGGAGCCTGCAACGCGATGACATCATCATGTATCGCCAGACAGGTGAGTTGAAATACGGCCTTAATTATCCGGATGCGAAAGGGAGATTTGTCAGCGGTGATGAGTTCGCAAACTGGCTTAATCAACATCGTCAGGAGGGGATTATTACACTCGTACTTTCGGTTGACCGCGATGAAGATATCAACAGTCTCGCCATTCCGCCCGCAGATGCCATCGATCGTCAGGAGCGTCTGGTGCTGATTCAGTATCGTCCCAAATGATCTGGCTAACATTAGTCTTTGCCAGCTTGCTTAGCGTTGCCGGGCAGTTGTGTCAGAAACAGGCAACCTGCTTTGTGGCGATAAACAAACGGCGCAAACATATCGTGCTGTGGCTGGGACTGGCGCTGGCTTGTCTTGGTCTTGCCATGGTGCTCTGGCTGCTGGTCTTGCAGAACGTACCGGTAGGCATTGCCTACCCGATGTTAAGTCTGAATTTTGTCTGGGTGACGCTGGCTGCAGTAAAACTGTGGCACGAACCGGTATCGCCGCGTCACTGGTGTGGAGTAGCGTTCATTATTGGCGGCATTGTGATCCTCGGGAGTACGGTGTAATGGGTCTGGTGTGGGGATTATTCAGCGTCATTATTGCCTCAGTTGCGCAATTAAGCCTCGGTTTTGCGGCGAGTCATCTGCCGCCGATGACGCACTTATGGGATTTTATCGCGGCGCTGTTAGCTTTTGGCCTGGAGGCACGGATACTGTTGCTTGGGCTGCTGGGTTATCTGCTTTCCGTTTTTTGTTGGTATAAAACACTACATAAACTTGCACTAAGCAAAGCCTATGCCTTGCTCAGTATGAGTTATGTGCTGGTATGGATTGCTTCAATGGTACTTCCCGGCTGGGAAGGAACTTTTTCGCTGAAAGCACTACTGGGAGTAGCCTGTATTATGAGCGGGTTGATGCTGATTTTCCTGCCCACCACAAAACAACGTTACTGAGTTTTCCCAGCCGATTGACACTGCCGTTCCCACTCATCGGGGCTGTAGCTGCTTGCCGAGAGGACTTTCACCGTATGCAGCTTTTCACGATTAATACAATAAAGCGCATTCTGCAAAGGCGAGAGTAAATCCCCCACTTTCACGGCGAAGTCACTCTTCACTTCGGCAATCATTTTTATCGTGCCACCAGCATCACAAAGCTTAAGTACATGTCTGTTATCTTGTTTATCACAGCATGACTTTTTAACCAGCCATTCCATTGCACCACCCTGTTTGATAAGAATTTTCACATTAATTTACAGATTAACAGATAAACCTATTATCAACGGCAATGGAATGGCAAAATTGCGAAGTGAAACTAATGATTTCTTAATCCTGGCGTTGCACCCACTCTTTTAGCGCCCGACGTGAAATTTTAATACCGCCGTTTTTCAGTTCTGATGGTAACGTTAACCAACGCACCGGTTGCTGAAAACGAGCCAACTTGTCTTTCACCCATTCGTCAAGATCAACGGTTTGCTGGTCATACTCCACCACCGCTACTGGCCGATGACCAAACTCCTTGTCGGCAACGGGGACGATAAACACCTGCAAAACCGCAGGATGTGCAGCAATAACGCGCTCGACTTCTTCCGGCTGAATACCCTCACCGCCACTGAAGAATAGATTGTCTAAACGTCCGACAATGGTCAGCTTGCCATTATGCATCTCACCGCGATCGCGCGTGGCGTACCAGCCTTCGTCATTAACCAGTGGAACCCGTTGCCCGTTACGCCAGTAACCTTCTGCCATACTGGCAGCCCGCAGCCACACTTCATCATTAACGATTTTCACTTCCCGACCCGGCAGCGGCGAACCAACGTCCGCCAGGCCGTCGGCTTCTTTCGCACACACCGTGGAGGCAAACTCGGTCAGACCATAGCCGCAAAAGCAACGAATCCCCTGCTCGCGCGCCTGTTCCGTCAACTCGACCGGGATAGCCGCGCCGCCAAGTAAAACCGCTTTCAGGGAAACGGAACTACGGTTAACCAGCAAACGCCAGAGTTGTGTTGGCACCAGTGAAGCGTGAGTACAGCCTGCCAGCATTTGCTCCAGGGGCTGTTTATCACGTACCGTCATCCGCGCACCAGCGTATAACCAGCGCCACATAATCCCCTGACCGGAGACGTGAAACAGCGGTAAAGAGAGCAACCAGTCATCGTGCTCGCCAAACGGTATCAGCGATAACACACCTTGCGCACTGGCAAGATGGGCCTGATAAGTATGAACAGCGGCTTTCGGCAAACCGGTAGAGCCGGAGGTCAACGTCATTGAGCACAGACGCGTCGGCTGCCACGCAGCGGCATGTGCGCCTTCAACCAGCTGAATGTGCAGCGACGTTAACGCCGGAAACGTGTTTTCCCCATCCGGCACCAGCGCAAATTGCAGCGTCAGATTGGGCAGCAATTCCTCAAGCAACGGTTGCGGCAGTTGAGGGTTCACGGGCAGCACCCGCGCCCCGCATTGCAGTAACGCCAGCCAGGCGAGCAGCGTTTGCGGCGTATTCCACGCCCGCAACATCACGCCGCTGCCCTCAACAACGCCCTGTGCCACAAAGCCGGAGGCTAATTCATCGACGCGAGCACAAAGCTCGCGCCAGTTAAGTTGCTCGTCATTAAGACGTAAGGCGATGGCTTCTCCCCGCACTTGCCGCCAGTGACGCCACGGCCAGTCAGAGAAGATCATAACAGCCGCTCCAGTGCATCAACGTCCACTAACGGCAGTGGACTCCCCGGCCAGCGACGAACCTGCTGCACCTGCATCAGATCCAGCGTGTCCAGTCCCGGAATGGTGTCTGGCGTTAACCAGGCAGCAATCCGCGCCAGTTGCATTAGACCTAAGCTCGACTCAATGGAAGAACTGATCACCGCCGTCAGCCCCAGCGCATGCGCCGCCTTCACCTGCTCGCGTACTTTCTCCAGGCTGCCCGTGAGCGTGGGTTTGATAACTACCGCGCGCACGCCCTCTTCAGCTACAAAGGCAAAATCCGGCTCGCGCAAGCTTTCATC
>DXKH01000102.1 GCA_019415335.1 Citrobacter sp.
ATTGAGAAGTGGGTGATTAGCTCAGCTGGGAGAGCACCTCCCTTACAAGGAGGGGGTCGGCGGTTCGATCCCGTCATCACCCACCACTTTCTCGCCAGCTAAATTTTTTATCATGAAGTACCGAAGTGGGTGATTAGCTCAGCTGGGAGAGCACCTCCCTTACAAGGAGGGGGTCGGCGGTTCGATCCCGTCATCACCCCCCACTTCGGGGCGTTAGCTCAGTTGGTAGAGCAGTTGACTTTTAATCAATTGGTCGCAGGTTCGAATCCTGCACGACCCACCAATGTAAAAAGGCGCCCTAAAGGCGCCTTTTTGCTATGCGCAGAATATAACGATTCGAACCTGCGGCAGGTTCGGGTCGAACACAGTGAGACAACGGCGCCGCTTGCGGCGACGGCCCGAAGGGCGAGCGAAGCGAGTCATCCTGCACGACCCACCAATGTAAAAAGGCGCCCTAAAGGCGCCTTTTTGCTATGTGCAGAACGTAACGATTCGAACCTGCGGCAGGTTCGGGTCGAACACAGTGAGACAACGGCGCCGCTTGCGTCGACGGCCCGAAGGGCGAGCGAAGCGAGTCATCCTGCACGACCCACCAATGTAAAAGAGGGCGCTAGCGGCGCCTTTTTTCTATGTGCAATTTATGTCATGCGAGCCTGATGGCGCTTCGCTTATCAGGCCTACAATGATTGATCAGGTCAATAGCTACACCGCGTAGGCCGGATAAGACGCCAGTCGCCATCCGGCAATGTCAGAATTCACAAGGCTCAAACCTGCTTGCCTGACAGCGCCTGGCTTATCAGGCCTACACTTCTCAGTTACGCCGTTAACGCATCAATCATATGCTCCAGCGCGGGTGTCGCCTGCTGCTGGTCGTACACTATGTACAAATCTGCCGGAATACGCTCTTCTAACGGGCGGAACACCACACCAGGCCAGTTCATCTGCGCATAACTGTCTGCAATCAGCGTAATGCCAATCCCCATACTGATCATCGCCAGCACCGTTTGCGGCTCCATCACTTCACGAATAATCATCGGAGAAAATCCAGCGCTCTGGCAAACGCGTTGCAGGAATGCCCAGTCGGTGTGAATGGAAGGCATAGTGACGAAATATTCGTTGCGCAGTGCTTCTAACGGCACGGCCTCACGGGCCGTCAGCGGATGCTCTTCCGGCATCGCCACCAGGAAAGAGGATTCATGCAGCCGCAGGCTGGTAAACCCAGGCGCAGGTTCAGTCGCCATTCGCCAGACGCCGGCGTCCAGTTCACGTCGCTCCAGCATAGCCATTTGCATCGCGGGCATATTTTCGCGAAACAGTACTTCAACGTTGGGATTCGCCTTCAGGAATTGCCGCATTACCGGACGCATTTTTCCCCACATTGCGGTGCCGATCACCCCCAGTTCGATCCGCCCTGCCTCACCGCGTCCGATCTGCTCGACGCGCGCCAGCACCTGACTGGCGCTGGAAAGCAGACGCCGTGACTCTTCCATCAGGATTTTCCCCGCATGGGTTAACGCTACGCTGCGGGAATGGCGAATGAACAGCAGCGTGCCAAGCTCCTGTTCCAGCTCCTTAATATGAATACTCAATGGAGGCTGCGACATATTCAGACGAGCGGCGGCGCGTCCAAAATGCAACTCTTCGGCAACAGCAAGAAAATAACGCAGTAGCTTAAGATCGATACGATGCGTGCGTTCCATGGGTAATGCGCTCCTGAGGGGAAAACGAATGCGCCAAATTACCACAATGCGTCGCAGAACTGGAACGGCGGGCAACTCTCGCCCGCCGCAAAGGAGGATTAACGGGACAGCGAGGGCTGCGCCAGCTTTTCAGGCTCATGCTTGTATTTAAAGAACAGCGCGAAAATCACCGCCAGCGCCAGGGCATACGCCGCAAAGACCAGCCAGATGGTTTGCCAGTCCTTCACACCATCCACAGAGAAGTAATCCACCGCCATACCGCTCAGGATAGAACCCACCCACGCGCCGACGCCGTTGACCATCGTCATAAACAGCCCCTGCGCGCTGGCCCGGATCCGTGATTCCACTTCTTGCTCAACGAAGACAGAGCCAGAAATGTTGAAGAAGTCGAATGCGCAGCCGTAGACGATCATCGACATCAGCAGCAGGACAAAACCGAGCGGCGACGGATCGCCAAAAGCAAAGAAGCCAAAGCGCAATGTCCACGCCAGCATACTCATCAGCATGACCGTTTTGATGCCAAAACGTTTGAGGAAGAACGGAATGGTCAGAATAAAGCCCACTTCCGCCATCTGCGAGACAGACAGTAAGATGGACGGATATTTCACCACAAAGCTGTCAGCGAACTCCGGGTTACGGGCAAAGTCGTGCAGGAAGGGATTACCGAAAACGTTGGTAATTTGCAGCACGGCTCCCAGCATCATGGCGAACAGGAAGAAGATCGCCATCCGTGGGTTTTTAAACAGCACGAACGCATCCAGCCCCAGTTTGCTGGCGAACGACGCGCTCGCTTTCTTTTCGGCTACCGGGATTTTCGGCAGCGTAAGCGCATAGAGAGCCAACAGCAGTGATGCACCGGACGCAATGTACAACTGCGCACTGCTCAGCTCCAGTCCCATCAGACTGACGGTCCACATTGCAACAATAAAGCCAATCGTGCCGAAAACGCGGATAGGAGGAAATGCGGTTACCGGATCCTGCCCCGCCTGCGCCAGGCAGGAGTAGGAGACGCTGTTGGAGAGAGAAATGGTCGGCATGAAGGCCATTGCGTTGATCAACATCACCCAGAACATCGTGTCTGGATCGGTCACCGTGGTCGCATACAGCAACACACCCGCGCAGAGCAAATGACAGAGCATATAAGCGCGCTCAGCGCGCAACCATTTGTCCGCAATAATCCCCATAATGCCGGGCATAATGATCGCCGCCAGCCCTTTTGAGCTGTACACCATGCCAACATTGGCACCGGTAAAATGAAGCGTGTTAATCATGTAGGAGCCCAGGGTTACCAGCCAGCTTCCCCAGATAAAATATTGCATAAACGACATGATCTTTAATCGGGACGCAATACCCATTTTTCTCTTCCTTGCCGTAGAGTACGAACCCCGCCTGCTGGCGGGGTCATTATTATTATCTGTTTCAGGCCAGTTTGCGCAGGAACCCACAAATCAGGTCGATAAAGTTCTGCCGGGAAAGTTCAGCGGCGGCCAGCGTCTGCGCGTGCGAGAGTTTCACATCACCCAGACCTTCCGCCAGATTGGTAATCGCCGACACGGCAACCACTTTCAGCCCGCAGTGGCGAGCAGTGATAACTTCAGGTACCACCGACATCCCCACCACATCGCCACCGATAATCTGCATCATGCGGATCTCTGCGGCCGTCTCAAAGTTTGGACCCGGATAAGAAACAAACACGCCTTCACTCAGCGTGAAGCCTTCGTCGGCGGCGACGGTCTGTAAAACCGCACGATAATCGGCGTCGTAGGCATTCGCCAGTGAGAAGAAACGCTCCCCAAAGCGTTCGTCGTTCGGCCCAACCATCGGTGTCCCCGGCATAGTGTTGATATGATCGCTCAACGCCACCAGGCTCCCTGGACCCACTTCCGGACGCAGAGAACCCGCGGCGTTGGTGCAGAACAGCAGTTCGCAGCCCAATAGCTTCATCGTGCGAATGGCATCGGTCATCACGGTCATGCCGCGTCCTTCGTAGAAGTGTCCGCGCCCTTTCATACAGGCAACCGGGACGCCAGCCAGATGACCGAGCACTAACTCGCCAGCGTGCCCGTGAACGGTACTCACCGGGAAACCCGGCAGCTTCTCATAGGAAATCGCCACCGCATCTTCTATCTGCTCAGCCAGCGCGCCTAAACCCGAGCCAAGGATAAAGGCCACGCGCGGCGTGAAGTCAGGTTTGTAGCCGCGGATAATATCAGCGCTGTTCCAGGGGTTCTGGGAAAAGTGGGAGTCGGTCATGAGATGTCCTTATAATCGGCTAATCACTCAATGAGTGAGGGAGATAATGGTTATAGCGAGAGTACGCAATCGATTACCAATACAGTTTTCCCTGTTGATCGATAGCAAATCTATATTGATAAGGTGATTCAACGCCGTCGTAGGAGAAAAAGCATAACTGCCAAAAATGGCAGGGGGTACTGAAGGTCTGCGAATGTGTGCCGATAGGGTAGTTTTAATGGCAAAAGGAAAACACGATGACCACCATCAACGTCTCGACCCCTTCCGTCCAAAGCAGCGGCGGTGGGACAAAAGCCGCCTCCGGGAACAGCGTCTCTGCGCAAATTGCGCAGATTGCGGAAAAAATCACCCAACTGACGCAGAAGCTCAAAGACGTCTCAAACGGCAGCGGCAGTGCCGAAGAGAAGCAAAAGCAGCAAGAATTGATCCAGACGCAGATCAAAATGTTGCAGGCCCAGCTGGCACAGCTACAGCGTCAACAGGCCGAGGAGGCTCAGCAAAAGCAGGAGCAAACCCAGGTTAAAGCGGAAGGCGTTAATTATCCTTCTGACGACCATCAGATTGATGTCTATATCTGATAGAGCGGATCCTGCGCACGTAAAGACGTTAATGCATTCGCCTGGGTGCGGACCACCTCCCACAGCGCCTGGGCTGCTGTCGACAGCGAGCGATTCTTGCGCCGCGCCAGCATCAGTTGTCGTTCCACTACCGGCGTCAGTCGCTTCACCTGCAAGTGACTCCCCTGCGGCAGCGGTAAGGCCAGCGCAGGCAGGATGCTAATGCCGATCCCCGCTTCCACCATCGGAAACAGGGTCGCCGGGTGGCCAATCTCCTGCACAATATTGGCCTCTATCGCAAAGTGCGCGAGCGCCGCGTCAATGAGCGGCCGACTGCCCGAGGCGTAATCCTGCAACACCAGTCGTTCCTGCTGAAGATCCTGCCAGCTCACCCACTCCTGTTGCGCCAGCGGGTGTGCCTGATGGCAAAGCAGAAGGAAGGGTTCGGACAATATCGCTTCGCATTGCAAATCGCTCACCGCGCCGGGATCAATCACAATGCCAAAATCCACTTCGCCCTGGCGGATACTTTCCAGCACCCACTGCTGCGGTCGATCGTGCAGGACAAAGTCAATCGCCGGATAGCGCTGATTGCTTTGCGCAATGCACTGCGGAATGAGATGGGCGGAGATCGTCTGACTGGCCGCCACGCGGACCGTCCCGGTAAGTTGTGTGCCCACCCTACCCGCTTCCCGCAGCGTGATGTGCAGTTCATCCAGCAGTCGCTCCAGGCGACCCGCCAACTGTTGCCCGGCGTCCGTTAACACCACTTCACGCGTCGTGCGGTTCAGCAGTTTCACCCCTGTCTGACGCTCCAGTTCTTTGATACTGTGACTGACCGCCGACTGGCTCAGACCAATACACTCACCGGCCCGACTGAAGCTTCGCTCCTGAGCAACGGTAACAAACACTCGCAATTGACGCAGAGAATAATTCATCAACTCAATTCATATATAGATGCAATAAATCAATTTTATTTCTCAAAATGAAAAACGCAAAATGAGGACACCGAATTCCTGGAGTATTTATGAATATTTTTCGTATCCTTGATCCGTTTACCCTGACCCTGATTGCGGTCGTCCTGCTGGCCTCATTTTTTCCAGCTGAGGGAGATTTTGTTCCTGTTGTTGAAGGCATCACCACCGCTGCCATTGCGCTTCTGTTCTTTATGCATGGGGCGAAACTCTCGCGCGAAGCCATTATCGCTGGCGGCAGCCACTGGCGTTTGCACCTGTGGGTGATGTGCAGCACCTTCATTCTGTTCCCGGTGCTCGGCGTGCTGTTTGCCTGGTGGGCGCCGGTCAACGTTGACCCGATGCTGTACACCGGCTTCCTGTATCTGTGCATTTTGCCCGCCACGGTGCAGTCAGCGATTGCCTTTACGTCGCTGGCGGGAGGGAACGTTGCGGCGGCGGTCTGCTCAGCATCGGCCTCCAGCCTGTTGGGGATTTTCCTTTCACCGCTGTTGGTTGGTCTGGTGATGAACATTCACGGCGCAGAAGGCAGCCTGGAGCAGGTCGGCAAAATCATGCTGCAACTGCTGCTGCCGTTTGTGCTTGGTCACCTTTCCCGTCCGTGGATCGGCAAGTGGGTCGCACGAAATAAAAAATGGATTGCGAAGACTGACCAGACGTCGATTTTGCTGGTGGTTTATTCCGCCTTCAGCGAAGCCGTCGTAAACGGGATCTGGCACAAAGTGGGCTGGGGATCGCTGCTGTTTATCGTTGTGGTCAGCATTGTGCTACTCGCCATCGTGATTGCCGTAAACATCGTTGTGGCGCGCAAATGCGGCTTCAACAAAGCCGACGAAATCACGATTGTCTTCTGCGGGTCGAAAAAGAGTCTGGCGAACGGCGTACCCATGGCCAACATCCTCTTCCCGACGTCCGTCATTGGGATGATGGTGCTGCCGCTGATGATCTTCCACCAGATTCAGTTGATGGTCTGTGCGGTGCTGGCGCGTCGCTATAAGCGCCAGACCGAACAGTTACAGGCGCAGCAGGACAGCCGCGCCGCCAAAGCTTAAAGCGGACGTTTCAGGGGCTGAACCAGCTGGCTCAGCCCTTCGGTTTTGATCAGCAGCGTGATTTGCATCAGCTCGCCCAGTTTACCTGCCGGGAATTCATCCTTACGGGCAAACCACAGCAGATACTCTTCCGGTACATCGATCAGCCGACGCCCTTTGTATTTACCAAACGGCATCACCGTGTTGGCAATCTCAACAAGCTGCTCTTTCTCCATTTCAGACACCCAGCAGGCGGAGCATTTCCGCTTCGTCGATCACCGCAATCCCCAGCTCCTGCGCTTTTGCCAGCTTGGAACCTGCCGCTTCGCCGGCTATAACCAGATCGGTCTTCTTCGAGACGCTGCCCGCCACTTTCGCACCGAGCTCCACCAGTCGCGCTTTGGCATCATCACGCGACATCAGGCTAAGGCTCCCCGTCAGCACGACTGTTTTCCCGGCGAAAGGACTGTCTATTTCTTCCGCATTGATCACCACCGGCGCAGGCCAGCGAATGCCTTCCGCCAGCAGTTGCGCGATCACCTCGCGGTTGCTCTCTTCGGCAAAGAAATTGAACACATGGGTGGCGACCACAATGCCCACGTCGGGGACTTTTTGTAGCTCGTCAATAGACGCCGCCTCCAGCGCCTCCAGCGTACCAAAAAAGGCCGCCAGGCCCGCCGCCGTGGCTTCGCCGACCTCCCGAATCCCCAGCGCATACAGGAAGCGCGCAAAGGTCGTCTCTTTCGATTTTTCCAGCGCATCCACTACGTTTTGCGCCGACTTTGGCCCCATTCGGTCGAGACCGGTCAGTTTACCGGCAGTCAGCCTGAACAGGTCCGCCGGCGTATGGACATACTCTTTCTCAACCAGTTGGTCGATAATCTTGTCACCCATCCCGTCCACGTCCATCGCCCGACGAGACACGAAATGCTTAAGGGACTCTTTACGCTGCGCACCGCAAATCAGGCCGCCGGTACAGCGAGCAACCGCTTCACCTTCCACGCGTTCAACATCGGAATTGCATACCGGGCAGTGTGTCGGAAATTCCACTGGTCGCGTGTCGTCCGGACGCTCGGAAAGCACCACGTTGACCACCTGCGGGATGACATCGCCAGCCCGGCGAATCACCACCTTATCGCCAATGCGCAGGCCGAGGCGCTCAATTTCATCCGCGTTATGCAGCGTAGCGTTACTCACCAGCACGCCCGCGACGTGTACCGGTTCAAGACGCGCAACGGGGGTTATCGCCCCGGTACGTCCCACCTGGAACTCCACGTCACGAACAAAGGTCATCTGCTCCTGTGCCGGGAATTTAAAGGCCACAGCCCAACGCGGCGCTCGTGCGACAAAGCCCAGTTGCTCCTGAAGCGCCATCGAGTTGACCTTGATCACCACGCCGTCAATGTCGAAACCCAGGGTCGGACGGTCCTCTTCCACTTTGTGGTAAAACGCCAGCACCGCTTCCGGAGAGTCACACAGGGTCACGCGATCGCTGACCGGTAGTCCCCACGCTTTAAACTGCAGCAGGCGACCCAGGTGAGTATCGGGCAGTTCGCCGCCTTCCAGCACGCCAACGCCATAGCAGAAGAAAGTGAGTGGTCGCTTCGCGGTAATTCGCGGGTCGAGCTGGCGCAGCGATCCCGCCGCCGCGTTACGCGGGTTAGCAAACAGCTTTCCACCCGTACGGCGAGCATCTTCATTGATCTTTTCAAAACCAGCCTGTGGCAGAAAAACCTCGCCACGCACTTCCAGACGCGTCGGAATGTTATCGCCATGGAGTTTCAGCGGAATGGCGCGGATAGTCCGCACGTTTGAAGTAATGTCCTCGCCCGTCGTACCATCACCACGGGTTGCAGCACTCACCAGCACTCCGTTTTCGTAGAGAATGCTGACCGCCAGGCCGTCCAGTTTCAGCTCGCAGCACCAGGTCAGCTTATCGCTGCTCTTAAGACGGTCCTGCACGCGCTTGTTAAACGCCAGAAAACTCTCTTCATCAAAGACGTTGTCCAGCGACAACATCGGCACTTCATGACGAATCTGGCTGAAAGACGCCAGCGGCGCAGCGCCCACGCGCTGGGTCGGAGAGTCCGGGGTAATCAGCTCCGGGTGTTGCGTTTCCAGTTCACGCAGTTCGCGCATCAGGCGATCATATTCTGCATCGGGGATTTCTGGCGCATCCATCACATGGTAAAGATACTCATGATGGCGAAGCGTGGTTCGCAGTTCAGTCAGTTGTTGTTCGATTGATTCCATATCGCACCATCAATGATAAAAAACCCCCGACAGGCGGGGGTTCAGAAAGGAAGTTGTCGTGCCTTGAGTGTATCAGGCGTTCGCGTCTTTCACTTCGCGGATACGGTCCTGATACTCGCGCAATTTTTGCGGCGTCATCATCCGACGCTGATCGTCGAGCACTACACCACCGACTTCATCGGCAATATGCTGTGCGGATTGCAGCATCAGTTTGAAGTTCTGCAGTTCGTCACCGTAAGACGGCACCTGCATAAAAATGGTCACGCCCGGCGTGGTGAAGTCGACCATTTCTGGATCAAACGTACCCGGGTTTACCATATTCGCCAGGCTGAACAACGCCGGGCCGCTGCCATCCGGACTCAGATGACGATGGAAAATATTCATGTCGCCAAATTTGAATCCGGCCTGCTGGATGCTGTTGAGCAGTACTTCACCGTTAAGCTCGCTGCCATGATGCGCGGCGACGTTCATGATGATCACCGCTTCTTTACGCTGCGGTTTTTCCACGACAGGCGCTTCTTCAACAACCGGCTCAGGCTGAGGCTCAACAGCAGGTTCTGCGGGCTGGAAAGCCTGCTGCGACGGCTGCGGTGCCGTCGGCTGAACGGGCTGAACCTGCGGCGCTGCGGGTTGTTGTTGAACCGGCTGCGGTTGATGCACAGGTTGTTGTGGCGCAGGCTGGTGCACTGGCTGCGGCTGAGCGGATTGCTGCGGCGCAGGCTGCTGTACCGATTGCTGCGGCGGACGCTGGGCATGCTGCGGCTGTACCGGTGTTTCAGGCGTTGGCTGAACCGGCTGACGCGGTTGTGCCGACGCATAAGGCGGCTGGTACTGGTGTTGCGGCGACTGGCGAGGAGCTTCATGCTCCTGCGGGTTGCCAGGGGCATGATTCACGCGGTGAACACGAACTTCACCAACGCCTTCGTCTGCTTCAACATCATCGTCATACGAGTCGTCGTCGCGTTTTGATTTCATGCGTTTCAGTGGACGATCGCGGAACATAGAAGATCGTTCTTTACGGCTGGTCCAGAAACCATGTACCAGTAAAGCGATTATGGCGATCGCGCCAACAATGATTAATATCAGACGCAAATCCTGCATCATTATATTCTCTGTTGTTCTAACACCT
>DXKH01000103.1 GCA_019415335.1 Citrobacter sp.
GGCAACTATCCGGTAACTCCGGATGGTTGGATAAGCTGTAGTGAGCGAATGCCCGCTCAAGATGATTGGATTTTAATTTATTCAAAGCACGGCGAGTATATGGCAGGACAGGTACAAGGGGAATACGTGGAGTTGAGCGACGGCACTTTATCGTGGTTAGGGAACGCCTTGTACTGGATGCCTCTACCGGAACCGCCGCAGGAGGTTAATTGATGGTCTCCTTCGCGAAATATACGATTATTGACTGGATAGCATTCATTCAGGTTTTGCTCATCTGGTTTTATATGGCTTACAGGAGTGGACAGTGGATTGTCAGTGTAGCCTGTAGCAATGGATGGCGTTGGTGGAACCGAAAGAATAAAAAAGCGCTGGCCTTGGCTTCGTTTTACGAAGCATTCAATCTTAACAGTCTTCAGCCTGGTTCTGTCGTTGTAGTCACCACTCAAAGCGGCATGACGATACAAATTCACAAGCCAAAGGAGGAAGGTCGTGGCTAACCTGCAACTTGCCGTTAAAGGTGAATACTTCGATGCCATGATTCGCGGAGAGAAAACGGAAGAGTATCGCCTGTGTAATGACTACTGGAATAAGCGAATTATGTTCCGCGAGTATGACCGCCTGATTATCACAAAGGGATATCCGAAGCGCGACGATTCCAGCCGCAGAATTGACGTCCCGTATGACGGATATGAAATCAAGACAATCACACATCCGCACTTCGGCGATAAACCGGTAAAGGTGTTCGCTATAAAGGTAAATATTGATGGCTAAATCAGCAGCAGAGCGCAAAGCCGCTCAGAGAGCCAGACAAGCTGCATCTGGTGTGCGTAAACTGGAGATTGTGCTTGATGCTCAGGAAATTGAAATGCTGGAGCGTAACTGTGCCACGCGTCGCCCCGGGCGTGCGCCTTACGAATTTGGTGAGTATATAGCGTTACTGATCCGCCAGGATGATGCACGCGTGCACGGGCGTATAAAATCGATCAGCAGAAAACGTTGCGGTAAGTGCGGCGAGAGAGTTCCTGTGAATTCATGCCCGTGTAATGGTGACTCGCAATGCTGGGTGACCAAAGGCTGGCATGAAACGAAATTAATAGTGTGACATGTCACGAAGGTGTTATGCCAAAAATACGCTACGACCTTGAAGATATGAGAGATAACTCAGCAAATTTTCCGAAAGAGGTTAAATTTCTCATGCATAAGTATGGTTGCGCCAGGAGGGATATAGTTATCGACAGTCAGCACCCTTGCGGCGAGGATGTAATTTTCATTCGCGGTAAATGGGAAGGGTATCTTGACGAGAGTTTTTACGATGAATTTGATGGACTTTGAATACTGCCGCCAACTATGGCGGCTTTATTTTGCATGGTACTATTACCACAACGGTAACTATTACCACGGTGGTTATGATGCCTGCTGAACCTAAAACCTATAAACGCAAATCAACGCAATTTAAGCCACTAACAGCAATGCAGGAGGCTTATTGCCAGTCATACATCAAAACGCCTGAAAACCAGACTCAGGCAGCGATTAATGCAGGATTCTCCCCAAATACAGCGGCAGTTAAAGCCAGTGTCATGATGCGCGATGAACGCATTCAAAAACGGATTGCCGAGTTGATGGAGGAGCGCAACAAACGAATGCGCGTCAGTGCTGATTACGTTCTCATGCGCCTGGTGGAGATCGACCAGATGGACGTGATCGACATCCTCAACGACGATGGGAGCCTTAAGCCAATCCGCGAGTGGCCGAAAATCTGGCGCACTACGCTTAGCGGCTTTGATCTGTCATCGACCATCATGAACATGAACGAGGATTCGATAGAGACAATCCTCAAAAAAATTAAATGGCCTGACAAGGTGAAGAACCTCGAACTGATTGGTAAGCACGTCGACGTCAACGCATTCAAAGAACGCCTGGATGTTAATGTGAATGTGACAATTGCTGATCGCATAGCAGCAGCCAGGAAGCGACTCAAAGAACGTCAGGATGGTAATCAGTGACAGATACAGTGTTATCTCCTGAAGAGCAGTTGATCGAGGATATTGCAGGGTTTACTCACGATCCGCTTGGTTATGCCCTCTATGCGTTCCCGTGGGGGGAAGAGGGGACTGAACTGGCACATGCTACTGGCCCACGTCAGTGGCAGGCTGATGCGTTCCGAGAGATACGTGATCACCTGCAGAATCCAGAGACGCGCTATCAGCCGCTTATGCTGTCACGCGCTTCTGGTCACGGTATTGGTAAATCCGCATTCATCTCAATGCTGATCAACTGGGGCATGTCCACTTGCGAGGATTGTAAGGTCGTGGTGACCGCCAACACCGACAACCAGCTACGAACGAAGACCTGGCCGGAAATTATCAAGTGGTCGAACCTTGCTATCACGAAAGACTGGTTTACCTGTACCGCTACCGCGATGTACAGCAATGATCCTGGACACGACAAGCGGTGGCGAGCTGACGCAATCCCCTGGTCTGAGCACAACACTGAGGCATTCGCCGGACTACACAACGAGCGCAAACGCATCATCGTGGTGTTTGATGAAGCGTCGAACATTGCGGATCTGGTGTGGGAAGTTGCTGAGGGTGCGCTTACGGACGAAGACACTGAGATTATCTGGGTGGCGTTCGGAAACCCGACGCGTAATACCGGACGTTTCCGTGAATGTTTCCGCAAGTATAAACACCGCTGGAAAACTGCGCAGATTGACAGTCGGACGGTGGAAGGTACCAACAAACAGCAGTTGCAGAAATGGGTTGATGACTACGGGGAAGACAGCGACTTCGTTAAAATCCGTGTGCGTGGCATATTCCCTGATGCATCTGAATTGCAGTTTATCCCTACCGGTCTTACTGACGAGGCAATGAAACGGGTGGTAACCGCTGCGCAGGTTGCACATGCTCCGGTGATAATCGGCGTTGACCCGGCATACTCCGGCGTTGATGACGCGGTGATATACCTGCGGCAGGGGCTGCACAGTAAGGTGCTGTGGACCGGCAACAAGACCACCGACGATCTGATTATGGCGAAGCGTATCGCTGACTTTGAAGACCAGTACCAGGCTGACGCGGTGTTCATCGACTTCGGTTACGGAACCGGTTTGAAGTCAATCGGTGATGGCTGGGGACGTACATGGCAACTTGTTCCGTTCGGCGGTGCGTCCACTGACCCGCAGATGCTTAACAAGCGTGGGGAGATGTTCAACTCATGTAAGACATGGCTGAGGCTGGGCGGCATGCTGGATGACCAGGAAACTGCAGACGACCTGTCGGCGGCAGAGTACAAAGTTCGTGTGGACGGTAAAATCGTTATCGAACCGAAGGAAGATATCAAAGAGCGTCTTGGGCGTTCGCCGGGTAAAGGCGATGCGCTATTGCTGACGTTTGCTTTCCCTGTGTCGAAGCGTCTGCGAATTCCAGGTCAGCAGAACCAGCAAGGCAAGGCCATTACAGATTACGATCCCTATGCTTAATCCGCTGGTGGGGATAATGTCGTTGATATCCTCTGGTGAGGATAAAACAAAGCCAGCTCATAGGCTGGCTGTTTGTGACATGTCACGGTGTTATTGCTCGCTTAACTTCTGCTTCAGCAAGTAACCTTCAAGCATCCAGATTTTGTTTACAGCATTCTGCCGGGCAATCTTCCGACCAATTTCTGCATCAAAGTTTTCCGGGCTTGCACAGGCGCTCTCTCCGGTGACGGTGAAGCCGTTGCGCAGCACCAGGACGCAGAAAGTGAGAAGGTGCAGAGCATCAGGGGTGGCTTCGACATAAGGCTCTGGATTATAAATAAGGTCATCTTCTTTAGCCTGATGATCCCCCTGCGCAGCAGTAAAAAAATGCTCACTGCAAATGAGACCTTCAATTTTCTCAGGAGTTACACGAGGTGCCGTTTTACCTTTCTCAACGATTTCTTTTTCGATTTGCTGGTCGTTCATAATCTCACCTTAAAAAAATGCCCGGCGAACCGGGCGAACTGGAAGCAATGAGTTATGCCTTCCGTGGCTGTACTGGTTTACAGCATGAAGCCATCGCAATGGCGCCCTGCTGTAAAAAGGGCGGTGATAGTCCTTCAAGGGAAACCATCACCGCCAAGCCCCTGGAACTTCTGGCATCACGGTCCTTAGGCGTGATTCTGGCGTGGCATGCAGGATTCGAACCTGCGACCAACCGCTTAGAAGGCGGTTGCTCTGTCCAGCTGAGCTAATGCCACAACGCTGAGAGCACTTAGCCTGTTAAGGCGCCACACTTTGTCGCGGCTCCATAAATGCTCTCATCGTTGTACCCTCGTCTCTTCCGAGGCGTCACACCGAATCGCCGGGATGGTGAGTCCATGAATCCGCTATTCCTCCAACGGTGACTTGCACATTCCGGCTACCTGGTTTGTTGCCTGAGCTAGGGGAAAAGGCAACCCCTTTAACGTCACCAGACCGCTAACGACGCATGTGCCAGACGCCGTACTGCTCAAAATAAAAGCTCACTCCACCTGTTCAATTTAACGACAAGCCAGTCAGGTTAGTAACCGGAATGAACTCTTTGGTTACCTGAAAGGTAATAATTTGTGCGTTAAATGTCAACCACCTACGATAAATAAATCATATGTGGTTAAATTGGTAATAATTTAATTGCGTACGGAGTCATTGATATGTGCATGGGTAGCTCACCATCAGTGCCTGCAACACCAGAAGTTCAGGCAGCACCACAGGAGCAGGATGCCGCCGTTGTTGATGCCCGCGACGAAGAAACTCGTCGCCGTCGCGCTGCTGCTGGTCGTAGTTCTACGCTGCTTACCGGTTCTCAGGGCGACACATCAACCGCTAATACCAGCGGTAAAACGCTGCTTGGTCAGTAACCGGAGTCATTGAAATGGCGGAAACAACTAAAGAGCGATTGAACAAACAGTTCGCACAACTTGAAAGCGAGCGTCAGTCGTTCGAGCCGCACTGGCGCGAGTTGAGTGATTACATCAACCCGCGTGGTTCCCGCTTTCTGACTTCTGAGGTTAACCGTAACGATCGACGCAATACACGCATTATTGATTCGACCGGGACTATGGCGGCGCGCACTCTCGCCAGCGGCATGATGTCAGGCATCACAAGCCCCGCGCGTCCGTGGTTTCGCCTGGCTACGCCAGATCCTGAAATGATGGATTATGGCCCTGTTAAGTTGTGGCTTGAGGCGGTGCAGAACCGCATGAACGATATGTTCAATAAGTCGAATCTCTATCAGTCGCTGCCGCAGTTATACGGAAGCCTCGGCACATACAGCACTGGTGCAATGGCAGTGCTGGAGGATGACGAGGACATCATTCGCACAATGCCATTCCCGATAGGCAGTTACTACCTGGCTAACTCACCTCGTGGCAGTGTGGACACCTGTTTTCGCAAGTTCTCTATGACTGTTCGTCAGCTTGTTCAGGAGTTCGGGCTAAATAACGTCAGCGAATCCGTAAAAAGCATGTGGGAAAGCGGAACCTACGAGAAGTGGATTGAAGTGATGCATTCGGTTTACCCGAACATTGACCGCGATACATCGAAGCTGGATAGCAAGAACAAGCCATTCAAATCGGTTTATTACGAGGTTGGTGGCGATAACGACAAGTTGTTGCGTGAGTCCGGATTCGATGAGTTTCCAATTATGGCTCCGCGCTGGGAAGTTAACGGCGAAGATGTTTATGGATCATCATGCCCGGGTATGCTGGCGCTTGGACCTGTTAAGGCATTGCAGCTTCTCCAGAAGCGCAAGTCGCAGTTGATTGATAAAGCCACCAATCCGCCGATGGTTGCTCCGACTTCCCTCAAGAATCAGCGTGCCTCCCTTCTTCCTGGCGACATCACGTATATCGATCAGATTACTGGTCAGGATGGTTTCAGGCCTGCTTATCTGGTTAACCCCAGTACAGCAGATTTGGTGGCAGACATTCAGGACACTCGTCAAATCATTAACAGCGCCTACTTTGTCGATCTGTTCATGATGTTGCAGAACATCAATACCCGCTCGATGCCTGTTGAAGCGGTGATCGAAATGAAAGAAGAAAAACTTCTGATGTTGGGGCCGGTTCTGGAGCGTCTGAACGACGAATGTCTTAATCCTCTCATTGACCGCGCTTTCTCGATGATGGTGCGTAAAAACATGCTGCCGCCACCGCCTGACGCGATGGAAGGTATGCCCCTGAAGGTCGAATACATTTCCGTCATGGCTCAGGCGCAGAAGTCTATCGGCCTGTCCAGTCTGGCGTCTACGGTCAACTTCATTGGTCAACTTGCGCAAGCGAAACCAGAAGCTCTCGACAAACTCAACGTTGATCAGGCGATCGATGCATTCGCTGATATGTCCGGAGTGTCTCCAACCGTCATTGTTCCGCAGGAACAGGTTGAGCAGGCTCGCCAGCAACGGGCACAGCAACAACAGCAGCAACAAATGATGGCGATGGGGATGGCGGCGGCACAGGGTGCCAAGACGCTAAGCGAAGCTAAAACTTCGGATCCGAGTGTTTTGTCAGCTATGGCGAATGCAGTTAGTGGTCAGGGTGGGCAATCACAATGACAGATTACGAAGACGCTCAACTGAAAGAAGAAAACGCCCGTAAGCAACGTGACATGGCACAGCGTGAAATTGATGACATTTGCTTTGTCATGAGCAGTGAACAGGGGCGTCGCGTTGTCTGGTCGGTGCTGGAGAAAGGCCGTGTGTTTTCCGCTATCTCACCGATGGACGCTATGGCAATGGCATTTAATGAGGGGCAACGCAATCTGGCGCTGGAACTGTTTCAGCGCGTTATGGCGCATTGCCCTGAACAGTATTTGAAGATGGCCAAAGAGGCCAGTGAACAGGAGTGATCATGAATTTATTTGAGCGTTTGCTGTATCGCCGTATTTGCAATGAGCAACCAGTCGATGGTGGAGCAGCTCCGGCTGCGTCAGAACCGTCAGCGCCTGCAGGTGATAACCCTGCTCCAGTTGGTGATCCATCACAACAGGAAGGTGATAAGCCACAACCTGTTGCTGATGGCGATAAACCTGCTGATGACAAAAAGCCTGAAAACGATAAGCAGGATGAAAAAAAGGACGGCGATAAACCAGAGGGTGCGCCTGAAAAGTACGAGTTTCAGGCTGCCGAAGGCGTAGAGCTGGATACAGAAGCGTTGAAGGAATTCGAGCCGGTGGCGCGAGAACTAAACCTGACCAACGAGCAAGCGCAAAAGCTGGTTGATGCTTATCCGAAGATTCTGGCAGGTGTTCAGCAGCGCCAGGCAGAAGCCTGGCAGAAAACAACCGAGCAGTGGGCTGCGGATGTAAAAGCCGACAAAGAAATCGGTGGCGATAAGTTGATTTCTAACCTTAGCGCCGCACAGCGTGCGCTTGACCAGTTCGGGACACCTGAACTCAAAGAATATCTGAACACCACCGGGCTGGGTAATCACCCTGATCTGGTCAAAACGTTCGTGAAAATCGGAAAGGCGATGTCTGAAGATGGCATGGTCACCGGTGGTAATGAAGGCCAGCGTAGTGCGGCCGAAGTGCTCTATGGCAAATAAGAGAGGAAATGACAATGGCTGTTAAAGGCTTAACTGCGCTGACGCTGGCTGACTGGGGTAAGCGCGTCGATCCAAACGGGAAAGTCGATAAGATTATCGAGCTTCTCGGTCAAACTAACCCGATCCTTCAGGATATGCCTTTTGTCGAAGGGAACCTTCCTACCGGACACCGAACCACCATTCGTTCTGGTTTACCTTCAGCTACCTGGCGTTTGCTGAACTATGGCGTACAGCCAAGCAAATCAACCACAGTGCAGGTAACCGATTCCGTTGGCATGCTGGAAACCTATGCGGAAGTCGATAAGTCACTGGCTGATCTGAACGGCAATACCGCCGAATTCCGCCTGTCTGAAGACCGCGCATTTATTGAAGCGATGAATCAGCAGATGGCGCAGACGCTGTTTTATGGTGATTCCAGCGTTAACCCTCAGCAGTTTATGGGACTGTCCTCCCGCTATTCCAGCCTGTCTGCGGGTAATGCTCAGAACATCATTGATGCTGGTGGCACGGGTACAGATAACACCTCAATCTGGTTAGTGGTGTGGGGCGAAAACACCGTGCATGGCATCTTCCCGAAAGGGCAGAAGGCTGGCATCCAGATGGAAGATAAAGGCCAGGTGACACTGGAAGATGCTAATGGCGGCAAGTACGAAGGCTACCGTACCCATTACAAATGGGACAACGGACTTGCTCTGCGTGACTGGCGTTATGTTGTTCGCATTGCAAACATCGATGTCAGCAATCTTTCAGAACCATCCTCTGCCGCAAATATTGCGAAGTTGATGGTTAAAGCACTACATCGCATTCCAAACCGTGGCATGGGCCGCCCGGTGTTCTACATGAACCGCACTGTAGGCCAGGCTCTTGATCTGCAGTCTCTGGAGAAAACATCTCTGGCTATCAGCGTAAAAGAGACAGAAGGCGAGTGGTGGACTTCATTCCGTGGTGTACCAATCCGTGAAACTGATGCGCTTCTGGAAACAGAAGCCCGCGTGGTGTAACGCCTGTTATTAACCTGTGGGTCGTAACAGACCCACTAATGGAGAAAGAAGATGATCACCGACAAACTGTTGATGTTCTCCGAAGCACAGGCGGTAACTGATACCGCGGCTTCTACTGACGTAATCGATCTCGGTCCAATTGACGGAAAACGTCGTGATATCGGCGTTGGTTACCCGCTTGAGTTTTGGGCGCTGGTTAACACAGCCGCCACGGCAAGTGGTGATGCAACTGTAAACATCCAGTTGCAGACGAGTGAAAATAACAGCTCATGGACCACTATTTATGATAGTGGCGCACTGGCAAAGACCGCCCTGACAGCAGGTAAACGAGTTGTTTCTGCAAAGGTGCCTGCCGGTGTTCAGCGATATCTGCGTGTTAACTACTCCGTCGCAACTGGCCCACTAACGGCTGGCGAATTCACTGCTGGTATCAGTCTTGATGTTGATGCCAATACGCCGTATCCGATCCGCTCAAAAGTAACTGGTTAAGGTGATATCGATGTCAGGTGAGAAACCAAGATACCTCGTTCTGCGCCTCTCTCATATCCATAACACTCTGTGGCCGGAGGGGGCAGAAATCGAATACGAAGGTGAGCCTGGTAGCGCACTGGAACCTGTTAACGATGCAGCCAGACAGGCAAAAGCAAAAGTTGCAGGAAAGGTGTCAATGGCAGCAACCAGCACCAAAATCATCAATGATGTGTCAGATGATGGTGAACTGGATAAGCTCCGTGAAGAGTACGAATTGCTCTTTAACGAGAAGCCACACCATAACGCTAAAGCCGAAACGCTCCGCGAGAAGATCGCAGATAAGCGTAAAGAACTGGGCGTGTAAGCCTCGCGAATCCGACAAGGGGCTTCGGCCCCTTTATTGCAGGAGTGTATATGGAACTCGTAAACCTCAAAACCGGCACTGACAGCTACCAGGATGAGAGCGGAGAAACCAGAACTCGCGATGAATACCCGTGGGGGCTGTGCATCACTCTTAATAACGACACATTGAATAAGCTGAAGGCGCAACCTCAGGGCGTCGGAACAGAAGTGATGATAACTGCAAAGGCTGTTATTCGAGGCCTGTCTGCCAGAGAAACTGACGATGGTGTTAATCGCAGCGCCGATCTGCAGATCACTGATATGGCAATCGCTCCTGTTTCCGGTGATGTAGAAAAATCAGCGGCTGAAACCCTCTACGGTAACGGGGGTGAGTGATGGCCTCTGTAGTAGAGATCTGTAATCGTGCGCTGTCCAATATTGGCAACAGCCGCAGCATTAACAGCCTGACGGAAGCCAGCAAGGAAGCAGGGGAATGTTCGCTGCACTTTGAGGCCTGCCGTGATGCTGTGCTTTCTGATTTTGACTGGAACTTTGCTACCAAACGCGTGGCGCTTGCAGATACGAACAATCCACCGCCTGACTGGGAATATGCGTACCAGTACCCGTCCGATTGTCTGCGCATTACTGAAATTATGCTTCCTGGTGTACGCAATCCAACAGCAGCAATGCGCGTTCAGTACGAAGTTGGTGCAGACACCAACGGAACAGGAAAGTTGATCTACACAGACCAGCCGCAGGCATGGCTCAAGTATGTCTCTCGCGTTTCAGATGTGAACATGTTTGATGCCATTTTTATGGAGGCGTTGGCCTGGCGTCTTGCTGCAGCTATTAACATGGCGCTGACTGGGAATGCAGACCTCGGTACGTTTGCCCTCAATATGTACAATCGCGTGATTCTTAGTGCTGGCTCGCATAGCCAGAATGAATCACAGGAACCACTGCCACCGGTTGACGAGTTTACCATTGCGAGGTTGTCCTGATGGCTATCAGTTGGATCCAGCCCAGCTTTGCCGGTGGTGAGATTGGACCGTCGTTGTACGGTCGTATTGACATGGCGAAGTACCAGGTGGCATTGCGCAAGTGCGATAACTTTATCGTGCGGCAGTATGGCGGAGTTGAGAATCGACCTGGTACGCGTTTTGTCGGTGCCGCCAAATACCCAAATCGGAAATGCCGCCTGATCCCGTTCCAGTTCTCGACGGTTCAGACTTATGCTCTGGAGTTCGGACACCAGTACATGCGCGTTATCAAAGATGGTGCGTTGGTGCTGAACAGCAGCAATGTTATTTATGAAATTTCCACGCCATATACTGAAGCCGATCTGTTCCGAATTAAATTCACGCAAAGCGCAGACGTGCTTACGCTGGTTCATCCGGCATACCCGCCGAAAGAGTTGCGCCGCTATGCGCATGACAACTGGCAACTGGTTGATGTGGTAACGAAGAACGGGCCATTTGAAGATATCAATATTGACGAGTCAGTGACGGTTTATGCCAGCGCCAGCACCGGGACAATTACGTTAACGGCAAGCGCCTCTATTTTTGGCGCGGAGCAGGTAGGCAAATTGTTCTATCTGGAACAGCCTGCAGTGGATTCTGTGCCGGTATGGGAAACCAGTAAGAGTACGTCGATTGGCGATATTCGCCGTGCAGACAGTAACTACTATCGCGCCGTTACAGCAGGCAAAACAGGTACTTTGCGCCCTTCGCATACAGAAGGCACATCATGGGATGGCTGGGGCGGATCCGGTGATGATGATACTGGCATTGAGTGGGAGTATCTGCACAGTGGTTTTGGCATTGCCCGTATCACTGCTGCAAATGGCACTACTGCAACTGCTGAGGTGATTTCCTATATCCCTTCGCAGGTCGTTGGCGAGGATAATGCCAGCTATAAATGGGCTAAATATGCCTGGAACAGTGTTAATGGTTATCCTGGCACTGTTGTTTATTATCAACAACGTCTTTACTTCGCCGCATCGACTGCGTTCCCTCAGACTATCTGGGCCAGCCGTACCGGGGATTATAAGGATTTTGGCAAAAGCAATCCTACGCAGGATGACGACAGAATTATCTACACCTATGCCGGGCGTCAGGTTAATGAGATCCGCCACCTGATTGATGTCGGTTCGCTGGTGGCGCTGACTTCCGGAGGTGAGTACGTCATCACCGGCGACCAGAACAAAGTGTTAACCCCATCATCATTTGCATTCAGCTCTCAGGGATCAAATGGCTCAAGCAACGTCCCGCCAATTGCCGTGGCGAATATTGCTCTGTTCGTCCAGGAGAAAGGCAGCGTTGTCCGTGATCTGGCCTACTCATTCGATGTTGACGGCTATCAGGGGAACGACCTGACCATCCTTGCCAATCATCTTTTTCAGAAGCACAGCATTGTTGACTGGTGCTTCTCGATTGTCCCTTACTCCAGTGCCTTCTGCATTCGTGATGACGGTAAATTACTGGTGATGACCTATTTGCGTGATCAGCAGGTTTTTGCATGGGCACCACAATCCAGTACCGGAAAATATGAAAGCACATGCAGTATCAGCGAAGGCAATGAAGATGCGGTGTATTTCGTCGTTAACCGAACCGTTAACGGGCAAACAGTGAGATACATCGAGCGGCTGTCCAGCCGTTTATTTACCAGCGATGAAGATGCTTTCTTTGTTGATTCTGGCCTTAGCTATGATGGAAGAAATACGTCTGACAGAACGATGACCATCACTGGTGGTTCTGGCGAATGGGATTACCGCGCGGAATATACAATCAGTGTTTCTGGTGGTGCGTACTTCACCAGTAGTGATATCGGTGCTCAACTACAGTTCCCTTATACCGGAACTGATCCTGATACTGGCGATGAAGTGTCAAAAGAATTACGTTGCGACATCATTTCTGTAACCAGCAATACCGCTGTAGTGGTTCGTGCTAACAGGAACGTCCCGCCATCCCTCAGGAATGTGGCTACCACGAACTGGCAGATGGCGCGCCGGACATTTGGAGGCCTGTCTCATCTTGAAGGCCAGACCGTAAACATTCTCTCTGATGCGAACGTGGAACCACAGAAAGTGGTTTCCGGAGGTGCCGTCACGCTGGAATCTCCGGGGGCTGTAGTGCACATCGGCCTGCCAATAACTGCTGAATTCGAAACACTGGATATCAACATTAACGGACAGGAAACGCTGCTGGACAAAAAACAGGTGATCCCCTCCGTTACTCTGGTTGTGAATGCCAGTCGCGGCATCTGGGCGACTACGCCCGGCGGTAAATGGTACGAATATCCACAGCGTGAATTCGAGTTCTACGATGATCCTGTTGATGATGCTACCGGAAAAGTAGAAGTGAAACTGGACAGTAACTGGGGCAAAAACGGACGTGTAAAAATCCGTCAGCTTGACCCGTTGCCGCTGTCTGTTCTTGCCGTTATTCCTCGCCTTACTGTTGGGGGATTCTGATGATAGATGTTCAAATTATTCCCGCAACCGAAGAGCATCTTCAGATGATTTTGCCGGATGTTCGTCAGGCTGATATTGACGAACTGTATGCGGTATCACTGATGACTACCGAAGATGCGCTGCGTGTTGGTCTGCGTACTGCGACTATGGCCTGGTCAGGATTTGCGAACGGAGAACTGGTAACCATGTTTGGCGTATCTCCGGCGTCAATGATCGGTGGCAATGGTACGCCCTGGCTGGTCGGAACCAGCCGTATCGAAAAATATCAGAAGACATTTCTTCGCCACTGCCGCCCTGTATTGCAGCAGATGCTGGCAGTTTATCCGCGCCTGGAAAACTATGTCGACGAGCGAAACCATGTTGCCAAAGCATGGCTGCACTGGCTTGGATTCAGGCTTGAAGAAGCCGCGCCTTATGGTGCTCTTGGTCTTAATTTCCACAGATTTCACATGGAGAGAAAATAATGTGCGATCCGGTTATTGCTGGTGGCGCAATGCTCGCCATGAGTGGCATTCAGGCATACACCCAGTACCAACAGGGAAAGTATGCCTCGAAGGTTGCAGAAGCGAACGCAGATATAGCCACAGCTCAGGCAAATGATGCAATAAACAGAGGTAACGCTGAAGCTGAGCAACGGCGCAGAGAGACCCGACAGCGGCTTGGTACACAGGCGGCGACAATGGGGGCTACCGGCGCTGATTTATCTACAGGTAACGCGCTGGATATATTTGGCGACACTGCCCAGTTTGGCGCTCTTGATTCTCTGACGACGGTGAATAACGCGCAACGCGAGGCTTACGGTTATCAGGTTCAGGCTGCCAACTATAAAGCAGAAGCCAGTTCAGCCCGTAAACAGGGGAATGTGGGAGCAGCAACAACATTGCTCACTGCGCCTCTGAAGGCATACGGTGCGTACCAGATGTTTGGTGGGACGTGGAGTCCGTTTACTCAAAGCACCCCTGCGCCAATCGGGGCAGCAGCAGGAACCAGATTACCCGGAGGATTATAATGCCAGTCGTACCAACAGTATCCGGACGCCAGGTGCAAAGTCGTGGTGTGCAAACCGGTGGTTTTCAGACCTTCGATGTTCCTCAAGCAGGTCAGGTGCTGGCGAATGTCGCAGATCAGTATGCGGTGGCATATGGTGAAGCCAGGCAGAAAGCGAATGTTGCTATGGCCCAGGATGCGTTACTGCAATTTAACCAATTTGCAGATGACCAGATTAACAACCCTGAAAGTGGGCTGATTTCTAAACAGGGTAAAAACGCTCTTGGTCAGAGTGACGCTGTTATGAAAAATATGCAGGAAAGGGCTCAGGCATTATTAGGCTCAATTCCTGAAAGTGAGGAAAGGAATAAATTATCCTTTCAACTCCAGCAGTCTATGCAGTCTTATTACAATCAGGCACGTCGATATGAAGTTGGGCAGTTTCAGCAATTCCAAGATCAAACGTATTTGTCAGGAAATGCATTGGCTGTCACTCAGTCTGCGGGGCTATATAGCGATAACCAAGCATTTGTCGATTTAGCCAAGCAGCGATTTGAATCTATTGATCAATACGCTGATGCGCATGGGCTTCCTGATGAGTGGCGTGTTCAGCAGAAAACTCAGCTCAAGGAACAAATGGGGCAGCAAGCATGGATAGGAAATATCGCTCAAAAATACAACGAGTTTCTTCAGGTTAATGGAGAGCCAGGGGATCTTGATGGTGTGAGTCGTGCAATATCACATGGTAATTCATTGGATGCTCGTGGTTTACGTAATAATAACCCTGGTAATATTGAAGCGAGCAAATCTAACCCGTGGGAAGGTCAGATCGGTAGCGATGGACGTTTTGCAACGTTTGCTACCCCTGAGCATGGAATCCGCGCGTTGGGTAAAAATATGTTGTCTTACCAGCGTCAAGGCTATGACACCGTTAGCGAGATTGTTAATCGCTATGCTCCGGCTAGTGATGGTAATAATACTGATGCTTATATTAGGGCATTGTGTGGTGAGCTTGGTGTTGGGGAGAATGATCAGCTTGATATCTCTAACCCAAAGACACTAGCTGCTTTATGTGCTGGGATTATTAAACACGAAAATGGCAGTATGCCTTATAGCACCGAACAGCTTGAAACTGGTATCTCGGCAGCCCTTGGTCTAACTAACCTTGATTCACCTAAGCGTTATACGGGCAATGCGGCATTTGATGCTATGAGCCCTCAAATGCAAATACAGGCATTGAGGCAGGCTAATGAGCTGAGAAATCAGTACCGCCAGCAGTATGCGGACCAGCTTAGCACCGTAGTTAAAGATGCATATTCAGCCCTTGATGAAGGATTGAAACCTGAGAAGTTACCTTCTGAGGACGATTTTATCCGGGCCAATGGTCCGCGCATTGGCGCTATGAAGTGGAAGGATATGCAGGCGCAGATACAATATGGAGGTGTCATTGGTGCCGCTAAAGACCTCACTCCAGAAGGACGACAAGACATTCTTGAACGTTTACGTCCACAGGATCCAAACGCTCCTGGATTTGCAGCTAACCAGCAACGCTGGGAGAAAATGCAGGCCAAATTTAAAGAGATGGATAGGGAGTGGGAGATTCAGCAGGGAAGAAACAGGTTCGTGTCTTCAATGCAAAATAACTTCCCGCTGGACCCGAACGACAAAAACAATCAGGCAGCGGTAGACCGTTATTTCGCGCAGGATATCGCGCCTTCGTTTTCCATATCTGATCCGCAGAGCATCAATACACTGGTCACCGTCACAACTAAAAGCGGCATGATACCAACTCAGGTTAAAACAATGCTTAACAGTGGAGCAACATCAAGAGATCCTGCGCTGGTTGTCCCGATGGCAAAATTCTACGGTCAGTTATTCGATAATAATCCGGCGGCAGCGGCAACACTTGATAAAAGTACGATGGCATTTTACGGCAAGGTTTACGATTATTCCCGCGCTGGCGTGCCGGAGGATAAGGCTGTTGATATGGCTTACAGCCAGGTGTTCCAACAGGATGACCGAATGAAACAGATGCTTTCCACTGCCATGCGAGACAAAAAATATGTCGCGGCGAGGGCAACTGCTGCACAAAATAACGCCAGCAGTCTGACTTCCTTTGGTTCGTGGTCTCCGGATATTACCGATCCAGGAAAATCAAATGCGGCCTATCAGCGAGATTACCAGACAATTTACGATGCTAACTTTGTACAGACAGGTGGCGATGCAGAACAGGCTGAGAAAATGACCAATGCCATGATCAGAACCACCTGGGGAGTTTCTACGGTTAATGGCAAAGCAGAGGTTATGAAGTATGCACCTGAGGCATTGTACGGAGTAAATAATGGTGCTGGTAACTGGATACAGGGGCAGTGGGAGCAGGAAAAACGCGAGCTTAAATCAAAATCCTTTGGCGGTCCTCGCAGTGATACGGACTTAATACTTGTTTCTGATGGCCTTACGGCAAGGGATAGGAGTTATGCTGTTATGGTTTTACAGCCTGACGCAAACGGAGCGATAGAACCGAGAAATTATATTGGAGAAAATGGTCTCCCTGTTCGTTTCAAGCCGGATCAGCTGACATCTCCAATGTACAGGCAAACCATTCAGTTCCAGCAACAGCGTGTTGATGAGGCTAGAGTGCGGAGAGAAGGCAATCCGCTGCCGCAGTTCAGCAATAAAGATGGATATACTCCTCCAGATCTGACCAAACCATTCGGTTATGGTTCAGCCAATTACCTTCCGAGCAATATATACGCAGGGGGCAAATAATGCCGATATATGAACAGGATCCTAAAGAGTTGCTTGGCGAGGATATTCAGCAAATAGCAGCACCTGATGACAGTAATTTCTATATGGAAACACCTTCTTTGCTTTCTGCTGTGAACCCATTTACCAGTGATCAACGCGTTCAAAGGTCTAGACAAGCAGCATTTCGTATAGATAACACGCTGGGTAGCTTTATTGCCAGTGCTCCTTTCAGTCAGTTTGACAGGGTTGAAGGATATAACCCATTTGATAACGATGCAGCAGATATTAAAGGCTATGAAGATTTTGCAGATTCGTTTATCAACTCCGGTTCGCATGAAGAAACAATGGCAATTAAACATCGAATCGATAAGCAAAGAACAGATAGAGAATATCTATCTGAAATGGGTGGTGCTGGTACTATTTCAAGCTTAGCAATGGGAATGATAGACCCGGTTAATGTGGCTGCAATGTTCATCCCTGTAGGGGCGGTAGCGCGTGGAGGAAGTATTGCTGAGACGGCAGGGCGTTTTGCCCTGGCGAATGCTGCTGGTGGGGGAGTATCAGAAGCCGCATTACAGGCCACTCAGGAAGCTCGCTCACCGATGGAGAGCGTATCGAACGTTGTTGTTGATGCTCTCGTTGGTGGGATCCTTGGTGCTGGTGCACAGCTACTTGCTGGACCTAGCGCGCGCGAGGCAGTGGTTAACTCAGTAGGTAATCATTTGCGAGGTATGGATTCTCCTCAAAGCATTGGTGCAGCTCAGGTTTTCAATACCACACTCGATCAGGAACAGCTCGCTGGACTTGGACTTGCTAACAAAACGTTGAGTGTCACTCCTGCTGGCCGCTTGGCTCAATCACCATCTCTTGTCTCCCGTCAGATTAACCAGCAGCTTGCCGAAAATAACTATTTCTTCGCCAAAAATGATGAGGGGTTGGCTACGTTTTCGGCAGTCGAGACTAAGATTAAGCAATACGACGCCATGCTTTATAAGCAGATGGAAGCCACTCGTGATGCTTACCAGCAGTACAGCAAATCTGTTAGCGCCCGCGGCGTGAAGAGGATGAACTTTATTGATTTCAATGAAGCTGTTGGTATGGCTATGCGCCGTGGTGATCAGAGTGATATTCCTGAGGTTTCACAAGCAGCCGCCAGAATCCGCCCCATTTTCGAGACCACAAAAGCCCGTATGCAGGAACTGGGGATCCTTCCTGAGGATATCGATGTCGTGACGGCGAAAAGTTATCTTCCCCGCATTTATAAGTTCGATAAGATACTTTCCGACCGCACTGAATTCAGAGGGCGAATTGCCAACTGGATACAAGGGATTAGTGCCAAAGGTGCTGACAAAGCAGGTCAGCGAATTGAAAGGATAAATTCATTGCTAAAAACTGCGGAGGAATCGGCACCGCGCGCTGATGCTCTCGCTAGTGAAATCGCTGAAGCGGAGAAATGGTCTGGTAAAAAAATTCTACTCATGGAAGAACTGGATAAACGAAATAAGCTTATATCTCAGGAGACTGACACACAGGCGCGTCTTACAAGAATAGAAAAAGAGTTGGCCGAGACTTCATCAGAAAAACTTCAGGCAAGAATGATGAAAGAAAGCTCTGACCTTAAAACACGCCTTGATGATATAGCGCAGGCAAAGAGTGAGCTTCCTGTCTATCAGCGCCATATGGAGTTGCTGGATAATCCACGGAAATATCGTTCTGAGCTTCGCCGACTGCAAAAACGGGCAAATTCAACCACAAGGCTGAATGCAAGCCGCGAACGAGCACTGAAGCAGATGGAGCCTCTATCCCGAGAGGAAGCAGAGGACGCTGCTGACGAGATCGTGAATAAAATAATAGGCGCACCTTCCGGGCTTGTACCAGCCGATATTATCCCAGAGAGACTCGTTGGTCGGGCTGGTTTCACTAAAAGCAGAACGCTGCTTATTCCTGATGAGCGTATAGAAGATTTTCTTGAATCAGATGTTAACTACATCATGGAAAGTTATCTCCGGCAGGTGGCACCAGAAATTGAGCTGACTGCGCAGTTTGGCCGTAAAGATATGGGGGAGCAAATCCGTCAGGTTAGTGAGGAATATACCCGGCTAATAAAAGAGGCTAAAACACCTAAACGACGTGCAGTTCTTGAGAAGCAACGGGAGGCTGATATTAGGGATATTACGGCTATGCGTGATCGACTGCTTGGTACTTACGGTGCACCTCAAGATCCACGCAGTTTCTTTGTTCGTGCCGGGCGAGTTGCTAGGAATATTAACTTCCTCCGTTTGCTTGGTGGAATGACTGTCTCCGCTGCAACTGATCTGATGCGACCGATGATGCAGCATGGCCTGAGAAAATCTCTCGGACCAATGGTAAGCATGCTTAAAAATATGGACTCAGTGAAAATTGCAACCAGGGATTTGCGAGAAATGGCCGTTGGGCTTGATTATGTCCTGTCTACGCGTACAAAGGCTATAGCGGATCTTACTGACCCCTATAGCCGGAGAAGCGCCGCTGAGCGAGGTCTGAACTGGATGACGCAGAAATTCGGTAACTGGACG
Organism: Citrobacter sp.; assembly: GCA_019415335.1. The sequence continues at coordinate 19,116 of DXKH01000103.1, forward strand.
CTGATGAATCAGTGGAACAGCGCACTTAAATCATGGTCCGGGATGATAGTGCAGTCGAGGATACTTGACGCGGCTCGCCAAGTTTCTGCTGGTGGCACGCTCTCCAAAAGTGAAATGCGGAAGATGGCACAGGTCGGCATCAATGAAGATGTTCTGCGCCGAATCGGGGAGCAATTCGGGAAGCACGGAGAGGATATGGACGGGCTGTTAACCGGGCATAGTCATCTGTGGGATGACCGTTTCGCTAGAGAGATTTTCCAGTCTGCAGTGCTGAAAGATGTAGACTCAGTGATTGTAACGCCTGGCGTAGGTGATACACCGCTGTTTTTTAGTAAAGAAGGCTGGAAGATGATCACGCAGTTCAAAACGTTTATCTTCGCACAGCATAACAGGGTGCTAGTATCTGGTATCCAGCAGGGCGATGCTGCATTCTATCTTGGTGCGCTTGGCACGATTGCGCTTGGCTCAATGGTCTATATGATGAAACAGAAGTTAAGCGGTCGCGATATCGACTACAGCTGGAATAACCTTGTGAAAGAGGGGATCGACCGGGGCGGAATGCTTGGCTGGCTCTCTGAGCCGCTGAATACCGTTGAGAACATAAGCGGCGGTAGGTTTGGTCTTGGCGCGATGTTTGGTGCGCCTCCGGTATCAAGGTTTCAGAGTCGTAATGCTATTGGTGCTTTACTTGGTCCTACCTTTGATCTTGGCGGTGATGCCGCGACTGTTGCGAATGGTGTACTTAACGGAGAATTTGACAGCCAGCAAACCCACGCGGTCCGTAAAATGCTACCTTTTCAGAACCTGTGGGCGATATCACCGTTACTAAATAAAGTTGAAGAGCAGATGAAATAGCTATTCACAATTAGTGATGGCGTATGTATCAAATATATTGCCATCACTAAATACATACCTATACTCAATCTCTCCGCCAAGGTGAATAAATGCTTTCATTTGCCTGTTGGAGCAAATGCTCGATTTTGAATAATTTCGCATTACACTCTTTAATTTATTTTCTAAGGTTACATCACCATTATAAACTTTTGATAAATAGCTGTTGTTGTAATTAAGATGCGCTACAACTAAAAGTTTGTTTAGTATTGCATTTATTGAAACAATAGACATATTATCATTCAATTTTATGGGAAGTGACTTTCCTGCTTCTGATGCAATTTTGTTTGCATGTGCACACATATCCTCATTTATTAAATTCTTAAAACATATGTCGTTTGCAAACGAAAAAATTGGTAGGATAAACAAAACGGTAGCTGTAATAGCGTGCATCGGCTTAATCATTAGGTGACCTTTATGTTCAAGAAGATGATCAACAGATTAATCGGTGGTAAGGAGGTTAGCAATAAAATTCAACCTCTTATCTTTAAGGATAACTTTTCTGCTTTTGAGTATGCGTGTAAGTATCTTGACACAAGCCTTTCAGCCAATAAACCAATGCCAGCCATCATCATACCTGGTCCAAGTGGGGAACAGCCAGTTTTGCTAGATTCTGGAAGACAAAGGGCAATGCTGAAGGTGTGCTCAGCTGATGGTGGATTTTTTGTTATTGCCGATTCATCTTACAGCAAAGGACCAAAGTTGAGGATTGGTGATCTTGTTGCTTGGTTGCCTGTGAGTTATGCCGAAGAATTAACGGATAAAATAGAAGATCCTCGCTCCGCTATGGTTGGCTTTATATTGGGAACCATTCATCCTGAACTAACATCTACTGGCTGGAAGGGTAAAGAAAGATTTCGCAAGTAGCGTGACATGTCACAGGCCGCTTTCGCGGCCTTGTTTTTAACGAATGCCACCGCCACCCGGGCGGGAATCCGCAGAACGCCCACCGCAGCGGGAGCCGTCAGCGGCAGTATCGCTGTCGTGCTGACAACGACCGGCAAAGGCCTGAGTTGAAGCTACCAGAGACAACAAAACGAACAGTGCAGCAAATGCTTTTTTCATTGTGACATTTCCATCTATAAGCCACCTCGATGTGGCGTCAATGAGTGTAGCACTGACTTTTGTTTCGTCCATAAAAAAGCCCGCAACGCGGGCTTATTCAGTTATTTACTTTCTTTGGCACTATTGCTGATAATGAGATCATAAAGCCAGTTAGAGCAGCAATAATTAATGGGAATATGAAAGCATCTGAAGTTCTCAGTGGATTCTTCATATCGAACAGAATAACAATGAAGAATGCGCTGGTTGCAAAAGTAGATGATGAATAAACCTCATTCATCTTGTATTGCAACTTATCCAAAGAAAAAGGAGGCGTATCTTTGCAAACGGCATCCCATATCAGATGAACAGCAAGATAAGCAATGCACAGTATGAAATAAAACCTTGTCAATTGCTGTGCATCTCTGGGCGCAAGCCAAGATAAATCAGGCATTTTAGTTGGCTAACTTCTTTGCGGCATAGATAGCAGGGAGTGCAACAGCACCAGCCACAGCAAATGCATAGGCTATCCCAGC
>DXKH01000104.1 GCA_019415335.1 Citrobacter sp.
GATCCCGATACAGACGCCGCCGATCAGGTTGATCGCCAGAATCATCATCCCGGCGATGGCGTCCCCGCGCACAAATTTTGATGCCCCGTCCATTGCGCCGTAGAAATCGGCCTCGCTGGCAACATCTTTACGCCGGGTTTGTGCCTGCGCCTGGTTGATCAATCCGGCGCTAAGATCGGCGTCAATCGCCATCTGTTTACCGGGCATCGCGTCCAGGGTAAAGCGGGCAGAAACCTCGGAAATACGCTCGGCCCCTTTGGTGACGACGATAAAGTTGATGATCATCAGGATGATAAACACCACGAAACCGACGACAAAGTTGCCGCCAATCACCACCTGACCAAACGACTCAATTACCTTACCCGCCGCGCCCGCGCCGAGATGCCCGTGTAACAGCACCACGCGCGTGGAGGCGACGTTGAGCGTCAGGCGCATTAAAGTGGTGATCAGCAAAATGGTCGGGAACAGGCTGAATTCCAGCGGCCTTTTCGCCGACACCGCCACCAGCAGTACCATCACCGCCAGCACAATGTTGAAGGTGAACAGAATATCCAGCAGCGCAGGCGGCAGCGGCAGAATAACCATCGCCAGAATACACAGTATTACCAGCGGCACGCCGAGATTGCCGCCGCGCAGCAGCGCGAGGAACGATTTAGTTGTTTTCGCCATCCAGTTTAAGCACCTCTTTGGGAATGGAAATATGTCTGTTCAGGGCCGGGCGCGGCTGTGCGCCCTCGCGCCAGTGTTTCATTTGCAGGACGTAGGTCAGAACGTGGGCGATGGCCCGGTAAAGCTGAAACGGAATTTGTTGGTTCACCTGCGTGGTGTAGTAAACCGAGCGCGCCAGCCGCGGGAACTCGACCACTTCCACCTGATTCTCAGCGGCGACCTGGCGAATATAGAGGGCGATTTCATCGGTGCCTTTTGCCACCACAAACGGCGCGGCGGCGCGAGACTGGTCATACTGCAACGCCACGGCGTAGTGGGTCGGGTTGGTGATCACCACGTTGGCTTTCGGCACCACTTTGCGGATTTGCCCCATCGCCAGCTGCCGTTGCAGCCGTCGCACGCGCGCCTTCACTTCCGGCTTGCCTTCCTGATTTTTGTACTCTTCTTTCAGCTCCTGCTTGGTCATCTTCAGCCCTTTGGTAAACAGGGCTTTCGCCAGCGGCACGTCGATAAGCGCAAAGAAGATAAACAGGATGACAAAGTTGCGCATCACGCTGGCGTAGAGCGATAAACCATCGTTAATTGCCAGTTTGAACGGCAGCGCCTGCAGGCCGAGAAAGGCGGCAAAGTTATTGCGCAGGCTTACCCACAGCATCACCAGCACCACCACCGACTTCACTGTCATCTTTCCCGTTTCCGCCAGATGCTCACTGGAAAACAGTCGCCCAATCCCTTTTAACGGGCTAATTTTGCTGAAATCAGGGAGGATTTTTTTCGGCAGAAACAGCCAGCCGCCAGGCACCAGCGAGGAGAGCAGTGCGGCGGCGGGCATCGGCAGCAAGGTAAGAATAAACTTGCCGAGAATTAACAGGTGATGGCGCAGAAACTGGCCGATCACATCCGGGTTATTAATCTCCTGCGCGTACTGATGCACGCTGATAAAACTCTCACGCACAAAATCGGCATACCACGGGAAGCTGCTGGAGATCACCACAAACGCCGCAAACAGGCTCGCCGCCAGCCCCATATCCTTCGAGCGCGGCAGTTGCCCCTCTTCACGCGCTTTACGCAGCTTTTGCGCCGAGGGTTTCTCTGTTTTTTCTTCGCTGCTGCTATCCGCCATAGTGACCTTTCAGCGCGTCGAGTTGCTGCAACACAAAATTCGCCAGATGCAGATAGTGATCCGGCAGGTTGTAGAGCAGGGTGGCGAAGCAAACCAGCCCCGCCAGCATGTTGATGGGAAAGCCGAGCGAAAAAAGGTTCAGCGGCGGCGCAATGCGGTTAAGCAGGCCAAAGCAGCCCTGCACAATCAGCATGATAAAAGTGGTCGGCAGCGCCAGCAGTGATGCGGACGCCAGCACCCAGCTAAAGGCCAGCGCGATGGTGCGCAGGGTTTGCGGATGCAGCGCGTTGCCAATCGGCCAGTAGGTGAAGCCCTTATACAGCACGCTTACCAGCAGCAGATGCCCGTCCATGGCAAAAAACAGCAGGATCGCGTAGACGTTAATTAATTCCGCCAGCACGGTGGTCGATGCGCCGCTGCTTGGGTCGTTCATCACCGCCATGCTCATCCCCATATTGAACGAGAGAATTTGCCCGGCGAGTTGCAGCGCCAGAAACAGAAACTGAAACATCAATCCGAATAACATGCCCCATAAAATTTGCTCCACCGTCAGGATCAGACTGTTGAGCGATAGCAGATCGTGGGGAATGGGATGCGGAATTAACGGCGTGATGATGATTGCCAGCGCCAGCGACAAAATAATCCGCACACGCACGGTCAGGGCGCTGTTATCCAGCACCGGCACATAGCGCAGAAACGCCATAATGCGCACGAAGGGAAACCACAGCCCCAGCGCCAAATCCGTCAGTTGCGTAACGTCGCTTGTGCGCATCTTAATGCACCAGCAGGGCGGCCTGACTAAACAGATGAATGCAGAGATCATGCAACTGGATAATCATCCATTTGCCGCACACCCCCAGCACCACCAGCGTGACAATCAGCCTTGGCAAAAAGCTCAGGGTCTGTTCGTTAATCTGCGTCACCGCCTGGAACACGCTCACCAGCAGGCCGACCAGCAGGCTTGGCACCACCAGTACCGAAACCAGCAAAATCACTACTTTAATGCCGCTGGCGACAATGTCGGCGGCTACGTCTACGGTCAACATAATCAGCCCAGCCCCAGCCCGCGAATGCTGGTGGTGAGCGTGCCGATGGTCAGCGACCAGCCGTCAATCAGCACAAACAGCATCAGTTTAAAGGGCAGCGAAACAATCAGCGGCGACAGCATCATCATCCCCATCGCCATCAATACGCTGGCGACAATCAGGTCGATAACCAGAAACGGGATGTAAATCATAAAGCCAATCTGGAAGGCGGTTTTCAGCTCGCTCAGTACATAGGCGGGCACCACAATCGAGAGATCCTGGTCGGCGGCATTGCCCTTCGCGCCGCCGATGGTCATGATTTGTGCCATCGCTTTTTTGTCGGTCTGCGCCAGCATAAAGCGTTTTAGCGGCGTCGCGGCGGTGCTTAACGCATCGGTCAGGGTAATCTGATCGTTTTCAAACGGCACTACCGCGTGGTCGTAAATATTGAGCCAGATGGGGCGCATTACCAGCAGGGTGAGTGAGAGCGCAATACCTATCAGAATGCGGTTCGGCGGCGTTTGTTGCAGCCCCAGCGCCTGGCGCAGCAGCGACAGCACGATAATAAAGCGCGTAAAGCAGGTCATCATCAGCACCATCGTCGGCAGCAAACCGACGAGGGTCATCAGAATCAGTACCTGAATTTTGACGCTGTACTCCTGAGTGTTGCCGTGGGTCACCACGTTAAGTAGCGCAATATCGCCACCCTGGGCCAACGCCAGCGGCGCAAGCGCCAGCAGCCCAAGGCCCAGCGCCAGTTGAGTGCGGCGTTTCATGGTGCCAGGTCGTTGATATCGCGGGTGTTAAACTCCAGCACGCGCAGGCCGTACTTCTCGTTGACCACCACCACTTCCGCTTTGCCCAGCAGGATATTGTTCACTTTGATATCCAGCGGCTCCCCGGCGAGCTTATCCAGCTCAATCACCGTGTCGTCGTCGATGTTAAGCAGGTCGGCTAACATAATTTCCACCGACGACACTTCCAGCGTTAAGGTCACCGGAATGCGTTTCAGCAGCGTCATCGAGTCGGAAAAGCGGTCTTCCAGGCGGGTGACCAGCGTTTCGGCGTCGGCGGATTTCGTGACAGGCGCAACGTCATCGGCGAGGCCAAAATCCCCGGCTAAAATATCGTCTTGTTTACTCATGGCTATTCTCATTCTTGCCCGCCAGCTCCGACAAAAACAGTTTGTCTTTGTCTTCCACAATCAGGGCGCTAAATAATTCAGATTGCCCAATCGCCACCGGGAACGTTTCTCCCAGCGAGATGGGTAAAATATCCCCGGCTTTTATCTGCGCCAGATCGGCGACATTCATCGATAGCTCGGCGATTTTGACGTTCAGGGTCAGCGGCAGGGAGCGGATGATTTCTTTAATCAGGGCCGGTTTATTAACGGATTTCGCCACCTGCTGCGGTTTACTGTGCTCGCTGTGGCGGATCAGATTCAAAATAAAATCGGTGTGGGCGTCGTCGAGCAAAATACGAAAACTGCTCTCTTCATCGCCCGCAAGGGTAAAGGTTAATTGATACGCCCAGTGGGTAATTACCGTGCTGCTGTCCAGCTTTAATTTCAGCGCAATACCGGAGGTTTGCAGATTAAATATCAGCGTGCAGATATCCAGCGCGAGTCGGTTTTTTAAACGAGTTTCGGTTTTGGTCGGCAGCCCGTTATGCGCTTTCGCCTCTTCAAGAGAGGACTCCAGACCATAAAAATTGCCCAGCAGCATTAACAATAAGGAGCGATCAATATCAAACGCCAGATGCCCGACCTGGGAAACCATCAGTTCGGCGTTTTTATTAATAATATCCATTTCGCAGCCAATCTTTTTTAAGGTGATATTGCTGCGATGCTTTTTGAGAAAGTAGCTGCCAAGATGCGAATCAATCACGTCAAAATTCCCCGTAAACAGGGTCGGCAGGCGATGGTAGGGGCGTCCGAGCCGATTACCTTCTAATTTAAAGATGCCTGGCGTTTTACTGTACTTCAGCATGGCTTACTTTCTCTGCTGTAATGGTATGGGCGATTTTGTGCACGCAAATCCGGCAGTGACACAAGGTGAGGTATTAAATAGAGGGGGAGTGAAAGGGGCAAATTATTAATAGGGTGAAAAAATAATTAAATCATTAAAGGGTGAGATGTCGGGCATCGTCATAAAACATTGCACGAACCGTAGGCCTGATAAGACGCGTTAGCGTCGCATCAGGCATCGGTGCACACCTGCCGGATGCGGCGTAACCGCCTTATCCGGCCTACATGGGTAACCCATTGTTCATCAACAAATAATATTTTTATTATCGTTTAATTCAAACTTGTTAATCCCGCCGGTGATACGCTTCAGAACATCCTGTTTTCTGTCGCTACTTATATCGTTCACCCTATGTCTGAACTTATTGCAACTGCCGCTTCCAGCATTAACGCTTTTACTCTGGCAAAGCGTGTCGCCGCCTTTAACGTACCGGTGCTCATTCAGGGCGAAACCGGTGCGGGCAAAGAGTGCGTGGCGAAATATATTCACACCGTAGCCTTTGGTGAGAATGATACCGCACCCTATATCGGCGTGAACTGTGCGGCGATCCCGGAAAATATGCTGGAAGCGACCTTATTTGGCTACGACAAAGGCGCATTTACCGGCGCAATTGCCAGCGTGCCAGGAAAAATGGAGCTGGCGAATAACGGCACCTTATTGCTCGATGAAATTGGTGAAATGCCGCTGGCGTTACAGGCCAAAATATTACGCGTTTTGCAGGAACAACAGGTTGAGCGATTAGGCAGCAACCGACAAATCAAACTCAATTTTCGCCTGATTGCCTGCACCAATAAAAACCTTGAACAGGAAGTTGCCACCGGGCGTTTTCGTGAAGATCTCTATTATCGTCTGGCGGTGATTCCTATTACCATGCCGCCGCTGCGTGAACGTCTGAACGATATTATTCCGCTGGCAGAGTCATTTATTAAAAAATACTCCACGGTGCTGGTGAAAAATATCACCCTGTCGGAATCTACCCGCCGGGCGCTGCTCAATTACCGCTGGCCCGGCAACGTGCGCCAGCTCGAAAACGCCATTCAGCGTGGAATGATTTTAAATCGCGACGGCGTGATTTTCCCGGATGCCTTAGGCCTGCCGGAAACGGACGTTGCTGACCACAGCGAACTGCAATGGCCTGTTCAGCCCGCCGTCCACATTGCCGAAACCAGCGATTTGGGCCAGCACGGACGAAGCGCGCAATATCAATATATCGCCGACCTGATGCGTAAATATCAGGGCAACCGCAGCAAAATCGCCGACCTGTTAGGCATTACCCCGCGCGCACTGCGCTATCGACTGGCCTCCATGCGCAAGCAAGGTATCGAAGTTTTCTCCTGACCCGGAAGTTAAAAATGAGCATTACCACAATCAACAGCACCATGCAGGCGCAAATCATGCAGGACGTGCAGCGGATGCAGGCCAACGCCCAGGCACCGGTGCTACCCGCCATGACCTTCAGTTCCACCGACCCGGACGTGTCGTTTAATCGCATTATGTCCGGCGCACTCGGTCACGTTGACCAGTTCCAGCAGGTGGCGGAGCAGCAGCAAACGGCTGTCGACACGGGCAAAAGTGATGACCTCGCCGGGGCGATGATCGCCAGCCAGCAGGCGTCGCTCTCGTTCTCCGCGCTGGTGCAGGTGCGCAACAAAATCGCCACCGGATTTAACGATCTGATGAGTATGTCGATCTAACCCTATGAATGCACAAATAAAGAAGTTAACCCAGGCGTTTCCGGCGTTTCGACTGCGTCTTGCAGATAACAAACGCTGGGCGTTGATGGCGGGAGTGGGGCTTGCCGTTGCGGCAACGGCGATTATCGTCAGCGTGCTGTGGACGGGGAATCGCGGCTACGTCTCGCTCTACGGACGCCAGGAAAATCTGCCCGTGTCGCAAATTGTCACCGTGCTGGACGGCGAAAAGCTCACCTACCGCATCGACCCGCAAAGCGGGCAGATTCTGGTGCCGGAAGATGAACTGTCGAAAACGCGTATGACCCTTGCTGCCAAAGGCGTGCAGGCGATATTGCCCAGCGGCTACGAGCTGATGGACAAAGACGAAGTGCTCGGCAGCAGCCAGTTCGTGCAGAACGTGCGCTACAAACGCAGCCTCGAAGGGGAGCTGGCGCAGAGCATTATGTCGCTGGACGCGGTGGAGAGCGCGCGGGTGCATCTGGCGCTCAACGAAGAGAGCTCGTTTGTGGTCAGCGATGAGCCGCAAAACAGCGCCTCGGTGGTGGTGCGTCTGCATTACGGCGCGAAGCTGAATATGGACCAGGTGAACGCCATTGTGCATCTGGTTTCCGGCAGCATTCCGGGGCTGCACGCCAGCAAAGTTAGCGTCGTCGATCAGGCGGGAAATCTGCTGACCGACGGCATTGGCGCGGGCGAAGCGGTTTCAGCCGCTACCCGTAAACGCGATCAGATCCTCAAAGATATTCAGGACAAAACCCGCGCCAGCGTGGCGAACGTGCTGGATTCGCTGGTCGGCAGCGGGAATTACCGCGTCAGCGTCATGCCGGATCTCGACCTCAGTAATATCGATGAAACTCAGGAACACTACGGCGACGCGCCGAAAATCAACCGCGAAGAAAACGTGCTGGACAGCGATACCAATCAGGTGGCGATGGGTGTGCCCGGTTCGCTCAGCAACCGTCCGCCGATTGCAGCGAATCAGATGACCAACGGTACGGAAGAAAACCGCTCGCCGGAAGCGTTATCCAAACACAGCGAAAGTAAGCGCGATTACTCTTACGACCGCAGCGTCCAGCATATTCAGCATCCCGGCTTTACGGTGAAACGCCTCAACGTGGCAGTGGTACTCAATCAAAACGCCCCGGCGCTGAAAAACTGGAAGCCGGAGCAGACCACACAGCTTACCGCGCTGCTGAATAACGCCGCCGGGATCGACGCCCAGCGTGGTGACAATCTCACCTTATCGCTACTCAACTTTGTGCCGCAGGCGGTGCCTGTCGAACCGGTTATTCCACTGTGGAAAGATGACAGCGTGCTGGCATGGGTGCGCCTGATTGGCTGCGGCCTGCTGGCGCTGTTGCTGCTGTTCTTTGTGGTGCGCCCGCTGATGAAACGGCTGACGGCGGTACGGGCGCCGGTTATTACACCAGAACCGGAAGCTGTCAGCGAGCCGTGGATCGCCATGCCGGAAGAAGAACGTAAAAACGTCGACCTGCCGTCGCTACCTGGCGATGACAGCCTGCCGTCCCAGAGTTCCGGCCTCGAAGTGAAGCTCGAGTTCCTGCAAAAACTGGCCATGAGCGACACCGATCGCGTTGCCGAAGTTCTCAGACAATGGATTACCAGCAATGAGCGAATTGACAATAAATAAGAGCAACAGCTACCTGGAACAGGCGGCGATCCTGCTGCTGTGTCTGGGCGAAGAGGCGGCGGCAACGGTGATGCAAAAACTCAGCCGTGAAGAAGTGGTGCGCCTGAGCGAAAACATGGCGCGGCTTTCCGGTGTCAAAACCAGCATGGCGCGCAAAGTGATCAACAACTTCTTTGATGAGTTCCGCGAACAGAGCGGGATCAACGGCGCGTCGCGATCTATGTTGCAGGGCATTCTCAACAAAGCGCTAGGCACCGAGATCGCCAGCAGCGTGATCAACGGCATCTACGGCGATGAGATCCGCTCGCGGATGGCGCGCCTGCAATGGGTGGAACCACGCCAGCTGGCGATGCTGATCTCCGAAGAACATCTGCAATTGCAGGCGGTGTTCCTCGCGTTTCTGACGCCGGAAATCTCGGCAGCGGTGCTCTCGTATCTCAATGAATCGGTGCAAAACGAAATTCTCTATCGGGTGGCGAAACTCAACGACGTCAACCGCGACGTGGTGGATGAACTGGACAGGCTGATCGAACGCGGCCTGTCGGTGCTTTCGGAACACGGTTCGAAGGTGAAAGGCATAAAACAGGCGGCGGATATCGTCAACCGCTTCCAGGGCAACCAGCAGGTGATCCTCGACCAGATGCGCGAGCGCGACGAAGACGTGCTGGAGCAGCTCCAGGATGAGATGTACGACTTCTTTATCCTCAGCCGCCAGAACGAAGAAGTACGCCGACGCCTGCTCGATGAAGTACCGATGGAAGACTGGGCGGTGGCGCTGAAAGGTACCGAAGCCCTGTTGCGCCGCTCGATTTACGCGGTAATGCCAAAACGTCAGGCGCAGCAACTGGAAGCGATCACCGCGCGTCTGGGGCCGGTGCCGGTCAGCCGTATCGAACAGATCCGCCGCGAAATCATGGGCATTGCCCGTGAACTGGAAGAGGCGGGCGAAATTCAGCTACAGCTCTTTGCGGAACAGACGGCGGAGTAACCCATGACCATTGAAACACTGCGCGGGCGCTATCGCCTGCATCGTTTCCCGCCGCGCCAGCGTGCGGTGACCGGAGAACCGCTCACCGCCAGCATCAGCGCCGCCGATTACCAGCGCCAGTTGATGGACGGTTTTCAGGAAGGGCTGCAAAAAGGCTTTGCTCAGGGAATGACCGAAGGTCAGGAGCAGGGCTTTAGCGAAGGTCATCAGCAAGGTTTTGCCGAGGGGCGACGCCAGGGTTACACCGAAGGCAGCCTCGCCGGGCAGCAGGAAGGGCGCAAACAGTTTATTGAGGCGGCGCAGCCGCTGGAAGCCATCACCGGTAAAGTGAACGACTTCCTCGCGCATATTGAACGTAAACAGCGGGAAGATTTGCTGCAACTGGTGGAGAAAGTCACCCGTCAGGTGATCCGCTGCGAACTGGCGCTGCAACCGACGCAGTTACTGGCGCTGGTGGAAGAGGCGCTGGCGGCCTTCCCGACGATGCCGGAGACCCTGCAAGTGATGCTGAGTACGGAAGAGTTTAACCGCCTGCGCGACGCGGTGCCGGAAAAAGTCAGCGAATGGGGGCTGACGCCTTCGCCGGATCTGCCGCCGGGGGAATGCCGAGTGATTACCGACAAATCTGAACTGGATATCGGCTGTGAGCACCGCCTGGAACAATGCATGACCGCGCTACAAGAGACGCTAACGCCGGAGTCACAGGGTGAGTGATTTTTCCGCTTTCGATAACGCCCTGCGCTCGCTGGAGTCGATCCCGCTGGCCCGCGTCGCCGGGCGGCTGGTGCGGCTTAACGGCATTCTGCTGGAGAGCGTCGGCTGCCCGTTAATGACCGGGCAGTTGTGCCGCATCGAAAGCGCTAACCACACGCTAATTGACGCGCAGGCCGTGGGCTTTAATCGCGACATCACCTACTTAATGCCATTCAAACAGCCAGTTGGCCTGATGGCGGGGGCGCGCGTCTTCCCGGAAGAAAAAGCCCACGACATCCTGATAGGCGAAAGCTGGTTAGGCCGCGTGGTGAATGGCCTCGGCGAACCGCTGGATGGTAAAGGCCGCCTGAACGGCAACGACCTTCTGCCGCCGCTACCGCCCTCGGTCAATCCCTTAACCCGCCGTTCGGTGGACGAACCCTTAGACGTGGGCGTGAAAGCGATCAACGGCCTGCTGACCATCGGCAAAGGCCAGCGCGTCGGGCTAATGGCGGGCAGCGGCGTCGGGAAAAGCGTGCTGCTGGGGATGATCACCCGCCAGACCAAAGCCGACATCGTGGTGGTCGGGCTGATTGGCGAACGCGGGCGCGAAGTGAAAGAGTTTATCGACCATTCATTGGGCGCGGACGGGCTGGCGAAGTCTATCGTCGTCGTCGCGCCCGCCGATGAATCGCCGCTGATGCGCCTGAAAGCCACCGAACTGTGCCACTCCATTGCCGCCTGGTTTCGCGACCGCGGGCATCACGTTTTACTGCTGGTGGATTCCCTGACCCGCTATGCGATGGCGCAGCGTGAAATTGCGCTCTCGCTTGGCGAACCACCCGCCACCAAAGGCTATCCGCCGTCGGCATTCGGCATGATCCCCAAACTGGTCGAAAGCGCAGGCAACAGCGAAAGCGCGGGATCGATGACTGCCATCTACACCGTGCTGGCGGAAGGCGACGACCAGCAAGATCCGATTGTCGACTGCGCCCGTGCGGTGCTGGACGGGCATATCGTATTAACCCGCAAACTGGCGGAAGCGGGGCATTATCCGGCCATTGATATCGGCCAGTCGATCAGCCGCTGCATGAACCAGGTCACCAGCCTGGAACATCAGCAATCCGCCCGCGCGTTAAAGCAAAACTACGCCGCCTACATGGAGATCAAACCGCTGATCCCACTCGGCGGTTATGTGGCAGGCGCGGACGCCAGCGTCGACAAAGCGGTGAAAATGTTCCCGGCTATCGAGCGATTTTTGCGCCAGGAGATGCGCGAACCCGCCTCCCTCGAACTGGTGCAAAGCCGCCTGCAAATTCTCTTTCCTGGCGTCAAAAAGGCAGAACAGTAACCATGCGACAAATCATCGACACCCTGGCGCAGTTGCAGCGCCTGCGGGATAAATCGGTCAAAGACAAAACCGTCGAGCTGGCAAAGCAAAAACAGATTTGTGCGGGTTATGACAACAATATCAAGGCGTTAGGCTACCTGGTGGAGAAAACGTCTGCGGGCGCGGCGGCGTCGGTGGAATCGCTGAAAAATGTCAGCGACTACAAAGGCACTCTGCGCAAGGTGATCGCCTGGCAGGAACAGGAAAAAACGCTGGCTAACATCAAAGCCACGCGAATGCAGAAAAACCTGACGGCGGCGGCGTGCGAAGAGAAAGTGGTGGCCCTGACGCTGGACGACAAACGCCGCGAGCAGCAGGAAAGCGCCACGGCGAAAGCGCAAAAAGCGGTGGATGACATTGCCGTTCAGTGCTGGCTACGGCATAAATTAGCGGAGTAGCGATGAAAACGGTCATCACCTTCGGCACCTTCGATGTGTTTCATGTCGGTCATCTGCGCCTTTTACAACGCGCCCGCACGCTGGGTGAGCGGCTGCTGGTCGGCGTATCGTCCGACGCCCTGAACATCGCCAAAAAGGGCAGAGCACCGGTTTACCATCAGGATGACCGCATGGCGATCATCGCCGGGCTGGCGTGCGTGGATGGCGTATTTCTGGAGGAGTCGCTGGAGCAGAAAGCGGAGTATCTGCGGGGGTACCGTGCGGATATTTTAGTGATGGGCGATGACTGGGCAGGAAAGTTTGACAGCTTCGCGTATATTTGTGAGGTAGTGTATTTCCCCCGCACGCCGTCGGTGTCGACGACGGGGATTATTGAGGTGATTAGGGGCATTCCTGATAACAACCGATTGTGATCTACAAAAAATAGTGACAAGCATTAGGCATAGATTATTTTGTCATTTTGCGGATCGAATATGACAGTACCGGGTATATTTTCAAAAAAAGTCATTAATTCGATAATGTAATCCGTATGTGCATATTCAGGTGCCGGGTCAGCCTTTGTTAAAAAAACTATTCTTCGTGTCATTTTACTGATAGCGATCGCTCTTTCATGATTCACACATTTGTGGGCAATATGTTCAATATCTTGTTTGATATTTTCATTAGTATCAATAGTTTCAAAATAAATATTTATCCACCATGTATCTGACCATCTCAATATCAGAGAATCATAATTGCTACGAGGACCAAAGGGAACACGAGAGTATTCCATAGAAGGTCGCTCACCTAACCATGTTTTTAAATATTCCTTTACCAGTATTTCCTTAAAGGAATAAATATCCATATCCGGGTTGTATTCATTATCTAATAGTATGTGCATATGATATGACATTAAGACTGCTCTTTTTTATCTGTATGGTATGAATAATGGACTGAAATTCGATAACTGATATACGAACTCAACAGCAGTAAATTATATTATTTCTCACTACGTAGCAATTCATGATGTATTTCCGTTATGCATTCGTAAGACTCATTTTTATTCGGAAGGTGTGCTATCATGCGAGCATAAGTTGGTTTATCATCTTTGAAATAATTTACCATAATTGGATTATCAAGGATTACCAACAACTGCTGTGGGTCACTACTCTTTTTTTGATAGATCTCAGCTCTTATGGGACTCCTAAATCGATCACCAAGAAATGCAGTTTTTTCTGCTACATTTAGCAATTTCTGAAAGGTTCCTTTAGCGGGAGGCGTTTCATTTAGTCGAACTGTTCCAACACGAATTAAGAGCCTCGAATTATTAGAAGTAAAATTATTATTTTCACACGTACCTAATTCTGTTTGCCAATAATATTCACCAATGTCCTCACTCTGATACCACTCCCATATTGGTTTGTTTTTTAAAACTGGGAATGCGGAAAAAACAACGCCCTTAGTGAAAACGGTGAAGCAATCATAATTTTTAGTTTGTATTTCACAATCAGCTATGGCACGAAAACCAATGAACATTACCAGCCAAAAAAACCAATATTTTTTCATTATCTAATACCTTCTGAGATTTATGTGACAAGGAATTTTTCAATCTAACATCGTAAAGCAGGGCAAGATTACGAAAGCTCGTACCCTGCAAGGACTGACGATACCAAATACAACTCTGGCGCAGCTAAAAAAGCCAGAAGTCTCTGGGAGGAGTTTTCTGGCTATGAATTAGTTAATCATTAAACTCGAAGCTTTCTTCTGCCAGGTTATGATCTTTTCGATATTGGGCTTCCCATTCAAAGTAGCCTTCAGGCTCCTGGGAACTAATCCCTTTCTCCCAATAGCGTTCGCCATAAACAATTAGCATAGCCCAGTAGTATTCAACTTCATGACTATAAAAGGTCGCGTCATTATAGTTTTTTATTGTTAAATTTCTGAAAATGACAGAAAAAATAGATTGTCAGATTCTTGAGTCTTTATTTTGGTATATTTTATTATTATTGCTTTGATTATTTCTTACCAAGTATAAAAATTAAAAGTAATGACTTTATCTGGATTTTCATTATCTTTAAAAATGACTCCATCAGTAATCTTGATTTTATTAATCAATTACGGTAACCCTTCAAATTAAACCAATTAAACACCAAAGCTATGTTTCCTTCAAGAATGAATATATCTTTTACAGGCAGAGATATATTCATACAGGGCAAGATTACGAAAGCCCGCTCCCCGCAAGGACTGACGCGAGATAGTTTCTGTCCATGGCTGCTTTTCGCATCTTACGTCTTAACCCTGCCTTGAATACCTTATCATTCGTTAAAATATTAATAGCGATGTGCCGTATCCCTGAAAATAATTCTGCGGTGTTTCCTCTTCCTATTTTGCAGTCGTCTTCATTCATTACCACGTCCAGACGCCAGTGCAGCTTATTCTCCACGTGCCAGTGATTTCGGATCGCTGTGGCGAACTTTTCTGTGTTTAAATCAGCAGAACTGATATAATATCTGACCGTTATTTCTGGCTCCTTCTTTTGTTCTGCTATTATCGAGCGAAAGGAGACTGCCACGCATAATTTCTTCAGACCTTTCCATTCAAACGTGAAATCAATAAGTTCATCAGGGACATCGCAAACAATGTGAAGACGGATTTCTTCTCTGCCGTGACTCTTTTCACTCATTGCGTAACTGTCATGCTCTGGATTATTTAATTCTTTCAGCGGAAATTTTTCCTCGAAGGCTTTATTTAGCCGCCCCTGGTTTCATTTTCAGCGAATAAATAATCACCTCCCTGTTTTTGTATCTTCTCTGCAATATCTTTCTGGCAACCCATCGCATCAGTTGTGATGATTTTTCCTTTAATGTCCAACATGTAAAGAAGTTCAGGGATAGCTGTAATCTCATTAGATTTCTCATCCGTCCTGATCTGTCCGATGACCAGACTATGCATTGTTGAGAACGCACTAATGACATGAATCGCTCCCTTGCGGCGACTCTTGTCATAAGAGTGCCGGAGCGTTTTTCCATCAATTGCAATGACGCCTTTATCATCTGAAGAATGGCAGTCACGCATCCAGTTAATAAAGCACTCGTGAAATTTTGCAGGACTGATACAGGATACAACTCTGGCAATGGTATCGTGAACAGGAATACCATTTTCAAAATCACCATATTGCTTCAAAAAATCGAGATGTGTTTCCCCAAAATCCTCTATATCTTCCCA
>DXKH01000105.1 GCA_019415335.1 Citrobacter sp.
TTCATTGCGACGCCAAAGTCTTTGGTGTTGTGGATCCAGTTGGCTTCCACAAACGGCTGGAAGGTGCGGTCTTTACCGTCATCCAGCTTGTTGTGGCCCTTGCCGAACAGACGCACACCGACGCGGGTCTGGATGTTGCCATCACCGTTGCCTTCCACGCGGGTACCGTTAACTTCTTTGTGCTCATCGGCCTTCACGCCCATCCAGGTGACCTGGGCTTTCGGCTGGATGTACAGCGCGTTGCGCTCACTGAGTTCAGCCAGTTTCCAGGTGTAGCCGGATTCAACAGACGCGGTGAAGCCTTTAGAATCATACTCTTCCGATTCGACACCACGCCCGGACACGGTGTTATCAAACCAGCTGTACTGCGCCCAGGTATCGACATACGCGCCTTCGTGCGTCGCGTTGTCCTGCAGCCAGGTGCCGTACAGGCCGACGCTGTAACCGCTGACGCGGCTGTCAGCACGGTTACCGTTACGCTGGTTTTCGGCGCGCGCTTTCTGGTTGGCATAACCGGCCATCAGACCCAGATGATAGCGGTCGGTGTTGTCCGAAGACCACTGCGCGAGATCGCCGCCGAGCTGCATGACATAACGGTTGGCCTGCATATCCAGTTGACCGCTGCTGTCTTTCTGGCGGGTATGACCGCCCACGTTACGCAACCACATACTGGTGACGGCTTCTTCGCCGGTCAGCGCGTCAACGTAATGCGTTTCGCCCAGACGATCCTGCAAACGGGTATTGAACAGCGTGTTCGCTGCCTGCAGGTTCATCCCATACAGGCCTGCTTCCGGACGCACTGCGTGCTCACGCGGCAGTACCGGGTCGGAGGGATCGTTTGGATCCGGCTGAGCAGGCACTGCTCCAGGTAATTCATTACTCAGATACCAGTTCTTCGCATTCTGACCGTCACCGCGTTGCAGGGTGTAGTCGTAGGCACCGGCCACGATACGACCATCCTGTTTGAACTCGCCGTCGGACGTGCCTGCCACGCTAATCAGTTCAATACCGTTGACGGTGTAGTTGCCCGCGCCACCTGCGTTAACGACCTTCACATTGGTCGTACCGGAGGTATTACCGTTGACGACCAGGCGATCGGTCGGGGAGTTGTCGTCGCCCAGTTGCGTGTTCATTACGAGATTACCGTTGTCACCATGGTAATCGCCGTTCACCGTCAGGGTTTTGAACGTCGCCGCGTCACGAGTCAACTTGCGAGGCTGCACGTCGCCCGGCAAGAAGTTCAACGTAGAATCTTTCAACGTCAATGTTGTCAGGGTGGAATCGCCAACCATATCCCAGCGACTGTTGATGCCGTTCAGTGCCAGGTTGATGGTACCTTGCTCTGTGATAGCCGTATCACCGTAAATATAGGAGTTGTCGCCGGAAACAATATTGATGGCGTGATTGCCCTTAACCAACATTTTCCCGTAGGCAACCAGTTTGTTGTTGTTGGTAATATCCGTTGAACCCCAGCGACCATAGATGGAGTAGAGCGTTCCGGCAACCGACTCATACGCATTCATGTCACCTAAAATGACATCGCCGGTAAAGAGAGCATCAGCCTGATATAACATGTAGGCATTGTTACCGCCTTCGGAGGTAATGTTGATATTACCTACAATCGTATCGGCGTCCCAGTCGACAGGATTGTCGCCATTCGTGACGTTCGCACTGAAGAAACCCCACAGCGACGCCTTATCATTACCTGATAATTTAATGGTCGCATCGCCAATCCGAACCTTTGCCTTACCTGTTTGATTATCGTCCCATAAATAGATACCGCGGACGATATCGTTACCCGACGCATCGATTTTAACTCTGTTAATGGTGAGTTCGGTATCACCCCGGCCACCCAGGTATAAGACGCCGTCGGAATAACCATCGACAGTGGTGCTCGACGTCTTGATGTTTACATCATTAAAGATGCGCTTTCCTGTTGGTCCTGAACTGCTGGGATCAAAAATAAGAATAGCGGTGACATCCGCATAGGGGTCGGTTGAATTACTGGTCAGCTGAATATCAGTGTGACCGGCAATTTCGAGATCGGTATACGTCCGAATCCCTTCCAGATAAAAGGTTGGGGAGACGATATTAATGGTGGCGTCACCCGAGATTTTTACTTTGCCGCCCCAAAACGCCATACCGGTATCGGTCGTGTCTTTAGTCTTCGTACTCGGGCGAGAAAAAGCAATATCAATATCGTCAGCATTTAACGTACCGCTAGCGCCAGCACTGATACCGCCGCCACGAATAGTCGTTAAACCTTTCAGATTGGCTTGCGCATTCTCGCCGACATATAAGGCATCAGCTTCATAAAAGTCGTTAGTATTATTAAATGTAAAATTCTCAACATTTAACTTACCTGTGCCGTAAAGCGCAATGCCGTTTGTGGACTGAACGTTATCACCGGTGGCGGGACTGAAATTGAGGGTAAAGTGGTTACCGAGGTTCAACTCACCTGCGGTCAGATAAGCGAACTGGATGATAGGTGAGCCAATTGTGTTAATGACGCCAGCACTGTTCATCGTGATGTTGTCAGCGAAATTGACGAGACCGTCGGCAACGTTGATATCGATTCTTGAAACCTCATCGCCGGCCTTGATGTTTACCGTACGCTCGCCTGAGGGGGTATTACCGTTGATCGTATATGCAGTCGGGGCGGCAAAAGCTGAAAGTGGCGTTGTCGCTAACAAAATACTTAACGCCATTGCAATTTTTTTGGGTTTGAACCCGGGTGATGTTGGTCGAATATTCATTAAATACATCCATATCCTTAAGTGACTATCAGCAAAGAAGCCCATCCAGGTTTCTTTCTTAATAACTTCATTTCCATTTTATTTATTGCAAAGTGAATAATGACAGAGAGGGGTTCGACAGGGTCGATAATTGACACAATAAAAAAACAAATGAATAAATAAAATTTCCTGACAATTTTCTTATTGTCGCCATGTGATGACAAATGAAATGGTTTTAATTCAGCGCGAGAAGGAACTTGTCTACGAAGATGAAAATCACTGGATTATTGTGTGGGATTTAAGTTTATCTCTGGAAGATTGCTCTGAATCAGGGGATAAAGATCACTGTCTTAAACAGAAATTCCAGGGATTTAAGAAATGGCCCGGTGCGTTTTCCGCGACCGGGCAAGGAGGCTAGCGACGGGAACGAACGATCTGGTAGCGACGACTGAAATATTCAAACGGCGCGCTCCAGACGTGAACCAGACGGGTGAACGGGAAGAGCAGGAAGATGGTCATCCCCAGCACCAGATGCACGCGGAAGATAAACGCCACCCCGTCGAGGTGGGCGGAGGCGCCGCCACGGAAGGTGACAACCGACTGTGCCCATTCCACCAGTTTCAGCATTTCGCTGCCGTCCGGGTGCTGCGCAGAAAACGGTATTGTGCTTAAGCCCAGAATGCACTGAATCAGCAGAATGCAGAGGATCAGGATATCTGCCGTGGACGAGGTGGCCCTGACGCGAGAGTTAGTCAGACGACGCACCAGCAATCCCGCACCGCCCACCAGCGTCAGTACGCCGCAGAGCCCACCAGCAATCATCGCCATCTGTTGTTTCACCGCAACCGGCAGGAACCAGGCGTACATCCAGTGTGGGGTTAACATCCCGAACAGGTGACCAAAAAAGATCCCCAAGATGCCGATGTGGAACAGATTCGACCACAGAACCATCCCGCGCTTGTCCAGCATCTGACTGGAGGACGCCCGCCAGGTGTACTGGCCGTAGTCATAGCGCAGCCAACTGCCGAGGATAAACACCGTCCCGCAGAGATAGGGGTAGATGTCGTAAAAAAAGACATTCAGGAACTGTATCATTTCGGGCCTCCCGCGCTGACATCGACGTACTGCGGCGCCACGTCCTGGCTAAAGCGTCGTTGATATTGCTGTAACGGCGAACTGTCACAGGCCGTGGCGTTATCTTCGATAAATTTCACCTGTTCCTCTTCCCAGACGGCATCCAGCGCCTGGCGGGTATCATCTCGGGTCTCGGTGCCCACCTGCTTCGTGACGCTGTCACTTGACAGCGGGCTGCCCGCCAGGAAAAGCAGGGCATCGAACAGTTGATACCACGGCGTGTCGCGTTGTTTTAAGCGTCCGCCCAGCAGGGCCAGAATCGGCGCAACGTTCTGTAAACCTTCGCGCGCTTCCGTTTCCGGCAGTACGCTCAGGTATTCCAGATACAGCGGCAGATGGTCCGGCAGTTCGCGACAATCAAGCTGTAGCCCGACCTTTTCGTACTGCGCCAGCAGATCGACCATCGCCTGGCCGCGATCGCGCGATTCCGCATGCACGTGCTCAAACAGCAGCAGCGAGGTGGCGCGCCCACGGTCAAACACTTCGCACCATTCGGCCTGTTTATCGAGCAGCGGTGCGCTGAGCAGGGCGTCGGTGAAGTCACTGAGCATCGGCGCATCGTGTCTCACCAGCGCCAGCGCATCGTCTTTACACTCCCACAGCAGTTCATCCGGGTATTCCATCAGCAGGCCAATCACCTTGAGGATTTGCATTATTCCCCCTCCGCCTTATCACGTACTTCGGTGATGTTGATAGCGTCAATGCGGCTACTGTTGAACAGGTTGAATTTAGTATCGGAACCGTGACAGCCGTCGCCGAAAGAGAAGCCGCAGCCGTTACGCTCAGGGAAGGCGTCGCTCGCCATCTCGCGGTGGCTGGTCGGGATGACAAAACGGTCTTCGTAGTTGGCAATGGCAAGATAGCGATACATCTCTTCAATCTGTTCCACGGTCAGCCCGACTTCGTCAATCGCGCGGGTATCGGTGACGCCTTCTACGGTCTGCGAGCGCATATAATGACGCATCGCCATCATGCGCTTCAGCGCGCGCAGCACCGGGCCGGTGTCGCCAGCGCTCAACATATTGGCGAGATACTGCACCGGAATACGCAGGCTTTCGATCGCCGGCAGCACGCCGTCGCTTTTCGGCAGTCCGCCCGCATCGGCGTAAGACTGAATCGGCGACAGCGGCGGCACATACCAGACCATCGGCAGGGTGCGGTATTCCGGATGCAGCGGCAGCGCCAGCTTCCAGTCCATCGCCATTTTGTAGACCGGTGAACGCTGCGCCGCGTCGATCACGTTCTGTGGAATGCCCTGTTTCAGCGCTTCTTCAATCACCGCCGGGTCATGCGGGTTCAGAAATACGTCGCATTGACGCTCATAGAGATCGGTTTCATGCTCGGTACTGGCCGCTTCTTCAATGCGGTCCGCATCGTAGAGCAGCACGCCAAGATAACGGATGCGCCCGACGCAGGTTTCGGAACAGACGGTCGGCTGACCAGATTCAATGCGCGGATAACAGAAAATACATTTTTCCGATTTGCCGCTTTTCCAGTTGAAGTAGATTTTTTTGTACGGGCAGCCGCTGATGCACAGACGCCAGCCGCGGCATTTATCCTGATCGATCAGCACAATGCCGTCTTCTTCACGCTTATAGATGGCACCGCTCGGGCAGGTGGCGACACAGCTTGGGTTCAGGCAGTGTTCGCACAGGCGCGGCAGATACATCATGAAGGTATTCTCAAACTGGCCGTACATCTCCTTCTGGATCTTGTCAAAGTTACGGTCACGGGCGCGCTTTTCAAATTCACCGCCGAGCAACTCTTCCCAGTTCGGCCCCCAGATGATTTTGTCCATCCGCTTGCCGTCAATCAGCGAACGGGGACGGGCGGTAGGTTGATGTTTGCTCTCTGGCGCGCTGTGCAGATGCTGATAGTCGTAGGTGAACGGCTCGTAGTAATCATCGATTTGCGGAATAACCGGGTTCGCGAAGATTTTGGTAATGACGCCCATTTTGCCGCCCAGACGGGGCCTGATTTTGCCATTCACGTCGCGAACCCAGCCACCTTGCCACTCTTCCTGATCTTCCCAGTTTTTCGGATAGCCGATACCGGGTTTCGTCTCGACGTTGTTAAACCACGCGTACTCCATCCCTTCACGTCCGGTCCAGACGTTTTTACAGGTGACGGAGCAGGTGTGGCAGCCAATACATTTATCGAGGTTCAGTACCATGCCAACCTGTGAGCGTATCTTCATTTTTTCGCCTCCTGTACCTGATCCCGACCTTCATCATCCAGCCAGTCAATATTTTTCATTTTTCTAATCATGATGAACTCGTCGCGGTTGGAGCCGACGGTACCGTAATAGTTAAAGCCGTAAGCAAGCTGCGCGTAACCACCAATCATGTGCGTCGGTTTCGGGCACACGCGGGTGACGGAGTTGTGGATCCCGCCGCGCATACCGGTGACTTCCGATCCGGGGATATTCATGATGCGTTCCTGGGCGTGGTACATCATCGTCATACCGGGCGGTACGCGCTGACTCACCACCGCGCGGGCGGTGAGGGCACCGTTGGCGTTGAAGGCTTCGATCCAGTCGTTATCCTCAATGCCCAGCTCTTTCGCATCTGTTTCACTGATCCAGACAATCGGCCCGCCGCGCGACAGCGTCAGCATCAGCAGGTTTTCGCTGTAGGTGGAGTGAATGCCCCATTTCTGGTGCGGCGTCAGGAAGTTCAGCGCTTTTTCCGGGAAGCCGTTCGGCGGAATTTCCCGCATTTCGCTGACGCTGCGGGTGTCAATCGGCGGACGATAAGCCACGAGGCTTTCACCGAACGCCCGCATCCACTGATGATCCTGATACAGCTGTTGACGACCGGACAGGGTGCGCCACGGGATCAGCTCATGGACGTTGGTATAGCCCGCGTTATAGGAGACATGCTCGCTTTCCAGCCCGGACCAGGTCGGGCTGGAGATGATTTTGCGCGGCTGCGCCTGGATATCGCGGAAGCGAATCTTCTCGTCTTCCTTGTTGAGCGCCAGATGCGTATGTTCACGACCGGTCATCGCGCCGAGCGCTTCCCACGCTTTCACGGCGACCTGACCGTTGGTTTCCGGGGCGAGGGCGAGGATCACTTCCGACGCGTCCAGTGCAGTTTCAATCAGCGGACGGCCTTTCGCCGGGCCTTCGCGCTTGGTGTAGTTGAGCTTACCGAGGAAATCGACCTCCGTCTGGGTGTTCCACGAGATCCCTTTACCGCCATTACCCAACTTGTCCATCAACGGCCCGAGCGAGGTAAAACGTTCATACGTCGCGGGGTAATCACGTTCCACCACGGCGATGTTCGGCGCGGTTTTACCAGGGATTAACTCGCATTCACCTTTACGCCAGTCCTGAATATCGAACGGCTGCGAAAGTTCTGCTGGTGAATCGTGCTGCAGCGGTTGCAACACCACGTCGGTTTCTTGTCCCAGATGGCCGACACAGACCTCAGAGAACACTTTGGCGATGCCTTTGTAGATTTCCCAGTCGCTTTTTGATTCCCACGCCGGATCCACCGCCGCAGACAGCGGGTGAATAAACGGATGCATATCCGAAGTATTCATGTCGTCTTTTTCATACCAGGTGGCGGTCGGCAGAACGATGTCTGAGAACAGACAGGTGCTCGACATACGGAAATCGAGCGTCACCAGCAGGTCGAGCTTGCCTTCGATCGCCGCAGACTGCCATTCCACTTCTTCCGGTTTAATGCCTTCACTGGAACCCAGCGCTTCCCCCTGAATGCCGCTCTCTGTTCCCAGTAAATATTTGAGCATGTACTCATGGCCTTTACCGGAAGAACCGAGCAGGTTAGAGCGCCAGACAAACAGGTTACGCGGATGGTTCTTACCGCTGTCGGGTTGTTCGCAGGCAAAACGAATATCGCCGGATTTTAACGCCTGAACGGTGTACTCCGCGGGCGACAAGCCGGCCTTTTCGGCGCGGGCTTTCACCGTCAGCGGGTTTAGGTTGAGCTGCGGCGCAGAGGGCAGCCAGCCCATGCGCTCGGCACGCACGTTGAAATCGATCAGATGACCGGTGAATTTTGAGGCATCCGCCAGCGGCGAGAGCAGTTCCTGGGCGGTCAGTTTTTCATAGCGCCACTGGCTGGCGTGATTGTAGAAAAACGAGGTGCTGTTCATCTGGCGCGGCGGACGGTTCCAGTCCAGCGCAAAGGCCAGCGGCAGCCAGCCGGTTTGCGGACGCAGTTTTTCCTGGCCGACATAGTGCGCCCAGCCGCCGCCGCTCTGACCGACACAACCGCAGAACACGAGGATGTTGATCATACCCCGGTAGTTCATGTCCATGTGATACCAGTGGTTGACACCGGCACCGAGGATAATCATCGAGCGTCCGTGGGTTTTATGCGCGGTATCGGCGAACTCACGGGCGATGGTTTCAATCTGGAAACGCGGTACGCCGGTGATCTGCTCCGCCCATGCCGGGGTGTAGGCTTTGACCTCGGAATAA
The DNA here is from genome assembly GCA_019415335.1 of Citrobacter sp. Next base: position 8,320 of record DXKH01000105.1, read on the forward strand.
TCGTTTGCACCGTACGCGTCGTCCAGACCGCGATCGAGACCGTAGTTTGCCAGCACCAGATCGTAGACGCTGACCACCGGGCAACGGCTGCCATCGGCAAGCGTCAGTTGCTTCACCGGCAGTTGACGCACCAGCACCGGCTCCTGCTTCACGCTGCGAAAATGCGGGTTTTCGTTGCCGCCGAAATAGGGGAAGGCGACGCCCAGTACCTCATCATGCTGACCGAGCAACGACAGCGACAGTTCGGTTTCCGTTCCTGCCGCCAGCGATTCGAGGTTCCATTTGCCTTTTTCACCCCAGCGGAAACCGATCGAGCCGTTAGGCACCACCAGTTCCCCGGCGCGGTTGCAGGCGACCGTTTTCCACTCCGGATTATTACTTTCACCCAGACCATCGACCAGATCCGAGGCGCGCATCATCCGTCCCGGCACGTAGCTGCCGTCCTCGCGGGCGTCCAGCAATACCAGCATCGGCATATCGGTATAGCGACGGCAGTAGTTGAGGAAGTAGTCGCTGGGATTGTCGAGGTGGAACTCTTTTAAGATCACATGTCCCATCGCCATCGCCAGCGCGCTGTCGGTGCCTTGTTTTGGCGCCAGCCACTGATCGCTTAGCTTGGCGACTTCGGAAAAGTCAGGGGTAATAGCGACCGTTTTGGTGCCTTTGTAGCGTACTTCAGTAAAGAAGTGCGCATCCGGCGTCCGCGTTTGCGGCACGTTGGAGCCCCAGGCAATGATGTAGCTGGAGTTGTACCAGTCGGCGGATTCGGGTACGTCGGTCTGCTCGCCCCAGGTCATCGGTGACGCAGGTGGTAAATCGCAGTACCAGTCGTAAAAGCTCAGGCAGGTGCCGCCGAGCAGGGAAAGATAGCGGGTACCGGCGGCGTAAGAGACCATCGACATCGCCGGGATCGGCGAGAAGCCCGCGACCCGGTCTGGTCCATAGGTTTTCACTGTCCAGACGTTGGCGGCGGCAATTAACTGGTTAAGTTCTTTCCAGTTTGAGCGGATAAACCCACCGCGTCCGCGTACCTGTTTGTAGCTCTGGCACTTTTGCGGGTCGTTCATGATCGACTCCCACGCCAGCACCGGATCGGCATGAACAGACAGCGCGTCGCGCCACAGTTCGATCAGACGTTTACGCACCAGCGGATATTTCAGGCGGTTGGCGCTGTACAGGTACCAGGAGTAACTGGCGCCACGCGGACAGCCGCGCGGTTCGTGGTTAGGCAGATCCGGACGCGTCCGCGGATAGTCGGTCTGCTGGGTTTCCCAGGTCACCAGACCATTTTTGACGTAGATTTTCCAGCTACAGGAGCCGGTACAGTTCACCCCGTGGGTGGAACGGACAATCTTGTCAAATTGCCAACGCTGACGGTAGCTGTCTTCCCAGTCCCGGTTGGTATGCATCACCTGGCCGTGACCGTCAGCAAAGGTGTCCCCCTTTTGTTTAAAGTAACGGAAGCGATCCAATAGTTTACTCATGACATTTCTCCTGCTCCGATAACATTGCCGCGGTCCTGTAGGCCAGATAAGACGCCCGGCGTCGCCATCAGGCGTTAAATTCTTGTTGGATGGCGGCGTAAGCTCCTTATCCGGCCTACAAAACATCGGTGAATATGTTGTTATTTTTGTTTCGGTCTACGGCGGCCATAGACCAGCCAGGTCACCAGCACGCAGACGATGTAAAACACCAGAAAGATTTTCATGGCGCCGACGGGAGAACCGGTCATTGCCAGTGAACTGCCGAAGGCTTTAGGAATGAAAAAGCCGCCGACAGCGCCAATAGCGGAAATAAAACCCAGCGCCGCAGCGGTGTCGGTTACCGCTTCACGCTGGGCCTGTTCGTCACTGCCGCCGCGCAGTTTCACTTTGTAAATCGTGAGCTGGCGAAAGATGACGGCAATCATCTGGAAGGTAGAGCCGCTGCCCAGACCGGCGGTCAGGAACAGCCCCATAAAGACCAGATAGAAGGCGATAAAGCTGCCGGAACCTGAGCCGGGAAGCGTCAGGAAGAGCAGGGCCGAGAACAGGGCCATAAAAATGAAGTTAATTAGCGTCACGCGTACGCCGCCGAATTTATCGGAGATGACGCCGCCCGCAGAACGCGCCAGCGCGCCGATAAACGGGCCAAAAAACGCCAGATTGAGAATGTTCACGTCCGGGAACTGCGTCTTCGCCAGCATGGCGAAGCCTGCGGAAAACCCGATAAACGAGCCGAACGTTGCCAGATAGAGCAAACTCAGCAGCCAGAGGTGAAAGCGCTTGAGCACGGGTAATTGTGAGGCGATAGACGCTTTGGAACTGGCAATATCATTGGTGCCAAGCCAGGCGGCAATCGTGGCAATCGCCAGCAGCGGTACCCAGATCCAGGCGGCATTAGCCAGTGACAGCAGCGACCCATCGGGTTGCGGTACGCCCTGAACGCCGAGGAAGGCGAAGATTGGCAGGAAAATCACCAGCGGCGCGGCGAGTTGCATCACGCTGACGCCAAGATTACCCAGCCCGCCGTTCACCCCCAGTGCGCTGCCTTGCTTCGCTTTTGGGAAAAAGAAGCTGATGTTGCCCATGCTGGAAGCAAAGTTTGCACCGGCAAAACCGCACAGCAGCGCGATGATGATAAATACCTCGAAAGGGGTGGTGGTATTTTGCACCGCAAAGCCGAGCCAGACGCAAGGAATTATCAGGATCGCGGTGCTAAAAACCGTCCAGCGGCGTCCGCCGAATATAGGCACCATAAAGGAGTAGGGAACGCGTAATATTGCCCCAGAAAGTGAAGGTAATGCGGTTAATAAAAAGAGTTGATCGGTGGTGAAATTAAAACCAATTTTATTGAGATTGACGGCGACGGCACTGAATAACATCCAGACGCAGAAGGCAAGTAACAGACAAGCGACTGAGATACAAAGGTTTCTTCGTGCTATATGCTTTCCTTTATTCTCCCAAAATGCGGGATTTTCCGGCTTCCAGTCACTTAAAAGATAACGATTATTTTTCTCATTTTGTCGTGCCATATTACCCCTCACATGCACATGTCATTCATGAAAAATAAGAAATAGTCTGCACAAAGGGCGCTATAAGCCCTTTTTAGAATTTATTGATGCTTTTATGAATATTGATGAAAGGATAGATAAGAATGCGCAACCACGCGGAGTGAAGGGGGAATAACAGGTTGCTTAAGTGTTACCAAATGTAAATAAAAAATGTAAGTGGTTAACATTCATTCGTTCAGGAAAAGAGCTCCAATTCAATCATGCGGTCCAGATGGCGATCAAACGCCGGGTCGGCCATCTCCTGAATGCCGAGAACGTACATACCATCAAGGCCGCAGACCAGCGCGATCAAGCGCCAGGCGATGTCCGCGGGGGCAGAGGTGGTAGTGAACTCACCGGCGGCGAGTCCGCTTTCGATAATGGCGACCGTTTCCTCATGCCACATGCGCATGGTGAGGAGGTAAGCACTTTTGATTTCCGGGTCTTTATCCGCAAGGATCTGGGCTTCGCGCCAGAGCTTAATGTAGGGTTCGAATCCGCGGTCATCGCTGCCCAGCGTGGCATGCAGACGCGTGCGCCAGTTGGCATCTTCCGCAACAAGTTCTGCATCCAGCAGAGTACGAATAAGACGAACAAACGCCTGCGATTTCAGTTCTCCGGAAGAGGTGAAATGGTGGTGGACTTGTCCGGTGGCCACCTTTGCTTCGGTGGCTACCCGCCGCACGGTCATGGCGGAAAAACCGTCTTCAAGCGCCACGCGCATGGCTGCCTGTAAAATCACTTCGCGGCGTTCATCTTTATTCAGATAGCTCATACCACCTCCTTTTTTCCCGGAGAGGCAGTGTATCAACAAGCTGGACAGACGTTCAATTGTAACACGCTACAACTGAAGCGAGAGTTCCATCGCGGAACGACGCAGGGGTGCCAGCGCTTTTTCCTTTAACGCGGCGGCGCTCATTGATGACGCCGGGACCCCGACATTGAGGGCCGCCACCACAGTACCGCTGCGGGAAAGCAGCGGAACGGCAAGAGAACAGAGTCCAACTTCGATCTGCCTGTCGGCCAGCGCATAGCCCTGAATACGCACGCGAGCGATCTCTTCCCGCAGCGCCGTCAGATCGCAAATGGTATGTGGGGTATAGCGGAGTAGCTGAGCGCGTGACAACGTCACCTCTAGCTGTTCTTCAGGAAGCGCGCTAAGCAATACGCGTCCCATCGAGGTAGCCCACGCGGGCAGACGACTGCCGCGTCCGATGTCGACGCTGAGCAGGTTATTCACCGCCGCACGGGCGATATACAGTACGTTGTCACCGTCAAGCGTGGCAGCAGAACAGGATTCGCCGAGTGATTTTCCCAGATTATCCAGCGCCGCCTGCGCCACTTTTGCCAGCGGTGTCCCGGCGAGATAGGCATGACCCACGGCCAGCACGCGTGGCAGCAGTTCATAACTGCGACCGTCGGGACTGTGCACCATTCCCAGCGCCGCCAGGGTATAGAGACAGCGACGCACCGCCGCGCGGGAAATCTGCGTTTTCTGGCTGAGTTGTGAAATCGTCAGGCGCTGACGCTGGGGGGTAAACGCACTCAGAACTTCCAGACCCCGCGCCAGGGACAACATAAAGTTAGGGTCGGACGTAGCCTGTGGGCTATTGATAACTAACTGATTTTTATCGCTCATTGAGTCCTTCTCCTGTGCAACGCAAACCTTGAACCGCATCAACTATACCGCGCCGATGAACGCGGATCGGGGAATATCCGTATTTTCCCACGGGGATCACATTATTAACCTCAATGTAACAATCACACCGATAATCGCACAACATTTCGATTATCGCCGTTGACCATCTCCGTGGCGCGCACCTATTGTCAAAAGCATCGTCACCGTGGGTTATCACCGGTGGCACGAAAAGTGATGATATTCATGCTCAGGAAGAAACGATGACTGCGACCGTTGAACATATTGAAAGCTGGCTGGTGGATGTCCCGACGATTCGGCCTCACAAACTTTCCATGACCACGATGGGTTGCCAGACGCTGGTGATTGTCCGGATCACGCGTTCAGACGGGATCTGCGGCATTGGCGAAGCCACTACTATTGGTGGTCTGAGCTATGGGGTGGAAAGCCCGGAGGCGATTCAGTCCGCGATTACGCACTATTTCACACCGCTGTTGAAAGGCCAGCCAGCCGGGAATCTGAACGCGCTGACGTCGCGTATCCACAGTGCAATCAAAGGCAATACCTTTGCCAAATCGGCCATCGAAACCGCGTTGCTGGATGCCCAGGGAAAAGCGCTGGGACTGCCGGTTTCCGCGCTGCTGGGCGGTGCGCTGAATACCGTCTTACCGGTTTTATGGACGCTTGCCAGCGGCAATACAGACAACGACATTGCCGAGGGGCTTCACCTGCTGGATACCGGGCGGCATCGGGCGTTTAAGCTGAAAATCGGCGCCCGGGAGCTGGAAACCGACCTGCGCCACACCCGTGCCATTGTAGAGGCGCTGGGGGGGAGCGCCAGTATCCGTGTTGACGTCAACCAGGCATGGGACGCCACTACGGCGGCCCGAGGGTGTCGGGAACTCGCGGCCATGGGCGTTGACCTGATTGAACAGCCGGTGAGTGCCGAAGACAACGATGCGCTGGTTCGCCTGGGTCAGCGCATCGATACGGCGATCCTCGCAGATGAATCCGTTGCCCGCCATTTCGACGGTTATCGTCTGGCGCAGCAGGGGTTCAGCGGCGCGTATGCCCTGAAAATTGCCAAAGCCGGCGGTCCTGCCAGCGTACTGAAACTGGCGCACGTTGCACAGGCGGCGGGAATCGGACTGTACGGTGGCACGATGCTCGAAGGCACCGTGGGTACCGTGGCGTCTCTGCATGCCTGGTCAACTCTGTCATTGCAGTGGGGCACCGAGATGTTCGGCCCACTGCTGTTAAAAGACGACATCGTCAGCCTTCCACTCACCTTCGCCGATGGCTGTGTCACGCTGCCGCAAACCCCGGGACTGGGGGTCGAACTGGATGAGGAAAAACTGCAGTTTTATGCCCGCAAGCATCGGGAATAACAGGAGAGCCAAATGTTATTTAAAGTGGATATGACCGTGAATATTCCTTATGGAATGCCGGCGAATGAAATTGAAGAGATTAAATCACGGGAAAAAGCCTATTCCCAACAGTTACAGCGAGACGGTAAATGGCGACATATCTGGCGCGTTGCGGGTCTGTACGCCAATGTCAGTATATTTGATGTCGACGACGCCGAAGAATTACACCAGATATTAATGGCGCTACCGTTATATCCATTTATGGAGATTCGCGTCGAAGCGCTATGCCGCCATCCATCGTCTATTCAGAGTAACGACCGATAATATCAATGCCGGAATTATCCGGCATAAACCCTACAGACAATAATAAGTGAGAAGCATTATGAGCCATTCTTTTATCCAACAAGAAGACGTACAGAAATTATTGCGTGAAGGTGCCGGATTAAATGGGCCGGAAGGGAATGAACGTTTTAAATCGATTATTCACCGCCTGCTCGGCGATATTTGTACGCTCATCGATGATTATAATGTCACGCAGGAAGAGTTCTGGCATGCGGTGAATTATCTGCATGAACTGGGCGGACGTCAGGAAGCGGCACTGCTCGCTGCGGGCCTTGGTCTTGAACACTTCCTCGATCTGCGTCAGGAAGCGATCGAATCCCGTCTGTCAGCAGAAACGGGCACCCCGCGCACTATCGAAGGTCCGTTATATGTTGCCAACGCGCCGCTGGCCGATGGCTTTGCCCGCATGGATGACGGTAAAGATGCTGGCGAAGTGATGTGGCTTCACGGTCAGGTCAGAGACGTTCACGGGCAACCGGTGGTCGGAGCGATTGTTGATATCTGGCATGCCAACACGCTGGGCAATTACTCTTTCTTCGATCAGAGCCAGGGCGACTACAACCTGCGTCGTCGCATACGTACCGACGCCAACGGGCGCTACAGTGTGCGCAGTATTCTGCCTTCAGGTTACGGTTGCCCGCCGGACGGCCCGACGCAGAAATTACTTAATCAACTGGGTCGTCATGGCAACCGTCCGGCGCATATCCACTTCTTTGTCTCCGCGCCGGGCTTTAAGCACCTGACCAGTCAGATCAACCTGAATGGCGACCAGTATCTGTGGGATGATTTCGCCTTCGCCACCCGTGATGGGCTGATTGCCGATCCGGTGAAGGTCAGCGATCCTGCGTTGATTCAGCAGCGCGACCTCGCCGGTGAACATACCGAAGTCTGTTTCGACTTTACGCTGTGCGCGGCGCAGAATGCTGAGGAAGAGCAGCGTATTACCCGACTGCGCGCTCAGGAATAATTCGCGACGCCTGTCTGACTCGTACCGTTTTATACCCTGAATAATTTTAGCGCAGCCAACGCAACTGCCACTTGAAGTATGACGGGTATATACATCCTGAATTATGCAGGAGGGATACACTCATGCAAAAAACGCTCTCGGCATTAAAAGATAAAATCACGCAGGCCCTGATTGTGGATCGTGATAACCATATTTATCGATGCCATCGTTCAATATTTACTGACGAACAGTTATTTAATCTGGAACTGAAGCATATATTTGAAGGGAACTGGGTATTTCTGGCGCATGAAAGTCAGATCCCGGAACCTGGCGATTATTTTACCCTGACGCTGGGGCGACAACCGATCATTATTACCCGCGATAAAAAGAATGAACTGCATGCGCTCATTAATAGCTGTGCGCATCGTGGCGCGATGTTATGTCGACGCAAGACGGGAAATAAAAACTCCTTTACCTGTCCGTTTCACGGCTGGACCTTCAGTAATAACGGCAAACTGCTGAAGGCGAAAGATGAAAGTACCGGCGGTTACCCGGAGACGTTTAAGCACGAAGGGTCGCACGATCTGAAATCGCTGCCGCGCTTTGCCTCATATCGTGGATTTCTGTTCGGCAGCCTGAGTGAAGATGTGCTGCCGCTGGAAACCTACCTCGGCGAGACCTGCAAAATTATCGACCTGATGGTTGACCAGGCGCCAGAAGGGCTGGAAGTCCTGAAAGGTTCGTCCAGTTATGTCTATGAAGGCAACTGGAAACTGGGGGCGGAGAACGGCGCTGACGGCTATCACGTCAGCGTGGTGCACTGGAATTATGCCTCCACCATGTCGCGCCGTAATTACGAAGCGGAAGGGACGCGGGCGGTGGATGCCAACGGCTGGTCTAAGAGCCTCGGCGGCGGCTACGGGTTTGAACACGGTCATATGCTGTTGTGGACGCGGGCGATGAACCCTGAAGTCCGCCCGGTTTACGATCATCGGGAGCGGTTACAGGCGGAATTTGGTGAAAATCGCGCCGACCAGATGGTCAATGAGACGCGGAATTTGTGCCTCTATCCCAACGTGTACCTGATGGATCAGTTCTCAACACAGATCCGTGTGATTCGCCCCATTGCGGTCGATAAAACAGAAGTGACGATCTGGTGCTTTGCGCCTAAAGGCGAATCTGACCAGGCCCGTGCGCTACGCATTCGCCAGTATGAGGATTTCTTCAACGTCAGCGGGATGGGCACCCCCGACGATCTGGAAGAGTTCAGCGCCTGCCAGCGCGGCTATCTGGGCGAAAATCTGGCGTGGAGCGATCTCAGTCGCGGCGCACTGCACTGGGTGGATGGTCCCGATGAGCATGCGCAACATGTCGGCTTTACCCCATTGCTGAGCGGCGTGAAATCCGAAGATGAGGCGCTCTACATCGCTCATCACCATCACTGGCAGAACGTGATGCTCGCGGCGGTGGAAAAGGAAAAGCAGCAATATGAACAGTCGATTACGCAACGCGTGGAGGTGGGCGGATGTTAACACTTGAACAGGTTCGCCAGTTTCTCTACTACGAAGCGCGACTGCTGGACGATCGCCAGTGGGACGCATGGCTCAACTGCTATAGCCCAAAGGTCGTCTTCTGGATGCCGGCCTGGGGCGATGATGATAAAACCACCCGCGATCCGCAGCGGGAGATTTCGCTTATCTATTATCCCAACCGGGACGGACTGGAAGACCGGGTGTACCGCATCAAAACCGAACGATCCGGTGCCAGCACCCCGGAGCCGCGTACCACGCATATGATCAGCAACATTGAACTGCTGGGCGAGAAAGAGGGGGGCATCGAGGTACGCTACAACTGGGTCACCTACAGCCACCGTTATCAGCACACCGATGCTTACTTCGGCACCACGCACTGCACGCTGGTCGAACAGGACGGTCAGCCGCTCATCACGCGGAAAACGGTACGGCTCAATAACGACTATATCCGTCAGGTGATTGACGTTTACCATATTTAAGAGGTGCTTATGAGCTTTACGATTGCCCTCAACTTTGAGGACGGCATCACCCGCTTTATTCAGTGTAACGCCGGTGAAAAGGTGCTGGATGCCGCATACCGGCAAAAGGTGAACCTGCCGATGGACTGCTCCGACGGCGTCTGCGGCACCTGTAAATGCCACTGCGCCAGCGGCGATTACGCGCTGGGAGAGGACTTTCTGGAAGAGGCGCTGAGCGATGACGAAGCCACCGCGCGACAGGTACTGACCTGCCAGATGATCCCCACCAGCGACTGCGTGATTGATGTGCCGGTCGCCGCCGTCCAGTGCAAAACCAGCATCACAACCACTGACGCAACCGTACTGGCGATCAATGCGCTTTCTGAGACGGCGATTGAACTGGTCGTGCGTCCGGATACCGCGCTTCATTTTCTGTCCGGGCAGTACATCAACATTCAGGTACCGGGGACGACGCAGCAGCGCGCCTACTCGTTCAGCTCACTACCGATCAGTGACGAAGGGCGATTTTTGATCCGTAATGTGCCCGGTGGGTTGATGAGCCAATGGCTGACTCAACGCGGACAACCCGGCGATACCGTCACGCTCAGCGGTCCGATGGGCAGTTTTTATCTGCGCCACGGCGAACGCCCTGTGCTGATGCTTGCTGGCGGTACCGGACTGGCCCCAATGCTCTCCATGCTGGAAACGCTCGCCGCGCAGGAGAGCCCACGGCAGGTCACGCTGCTGTATGGCGTGACCTATGACGCCGACCTGGTCAAAACCGACGCGCTGGACGCTTTCCAGCACAAACTGGCTGGCTTCAGTTGGCTACCGGTTGTTACCGATGCGCAAAGCGGTTGCCCACAGCACGGGTTTGTCACCGATCATCTCAGTGAAGCGATGCTCAATCAGGGCGATGTAGATATTTATCTTTGTGGTCCGCCGCCGATGGTCAATGCCATCACCACCGCGTTACGCGAGCGGGGCATTACGCCAGCCGGATTCTGGTACGAAAAATTTATCGCCAGCCAAAGTGCAGCGGCATAAGGAGCCTCTATGCGATTTAACGATAAAGTCGTGGCCATTACCGGCGCGGCACAGGGGATTGGTCGCCAGACCGCCATTCAGGCGGCACAAGAAGGGGCGCGACTGCTACTCATCGATCGTTCCCGCCACATCCATGAACTGGCGGCTGCCCTGGCATCCGGTGGATGTCAGGTACTGGCGCTGGAAGCGGATCTGGAACAATGGGAAAGCACCGAACAGGCTTTTGCCGCAGGCGTCGCGCATTTTGGTCAACTGGACGTGCTGGTCAATAACGTCGGGGGGACTATCTGGGCCCGCCCGTTTGCGCAATACCAGCCGGATCAGATTGAGAAAGAGATCCGCCGTTCGCTGTTTCCGACGCTGTGGGGCTGCCGCGCGGCGCTCCCGTGGATGCTGAAACAGGGGCGCGGCAGTATTGTGAATATCTCTTCTGTTGCCACGGGCGGGGTAAACCGTGTGCCATACTCAGCAGCGAAGGGCGGCGTCAACGCGCTAACGCGATCGATTGCGATGGAGTACAGCGGCAGCGGCATTCGCATCAATGCGGTGGCGCCCGGGGGGACCGATGCCCCGGCGCGTCTTGTCCCGCGTAATGACGAAACGCCTTCCGCCCAGGAGCAGGCGTGGTATCAGCAGGTGATTGATCAGACCATCGACAGCAGTCTGATGCACCGCTATGGAACGCTGGCGGAGCAGGCGAATGCGATCCTGTTCCTCGCCAGCGATGATGCCAGCTATATTACCGGCGTCACCTTACCGGTTGCCGGAGGCGATCTCGGTTGATGTTGTTCTGTCAGTAAGCCGACCATCGCGTTCGGCTTACTGTTTTACCCTCCTTCATCGACGTCAAAATCATTCACAAATTCAATAACTCTTATTTTTGGATAATCACGGCGCTGAACAAAAAGTTGGACATACGTTCAATTTTCCGTAGGATCGGGAAAGCTGGACGTGCGTCCAGTTTGTATTCGTAGGGAGTTTTATGTTTCGTCAGTGGTTAACATTAGTGATTATTGTGCTGGTCTACATTCCTGTTGCGATTGATGCAACGGTGCTGCACGTTGCCGCACCCACGCTGAGTATGACGCTGGGTGCCAGTGGCAACGAACTGTTGTGGATCATTGATATTTACTCGCTGGTGATGGCAGGGATGGTACTGCCGATGGGCGCACTCGGCGATCGCATCGGCTTTAAACGCCTGCTGATCCTCGGCGGGGCGCTGTTCGGCCTCGCGTCACTGGCTGCCGCCTTTGCCCACACTGCCAGTTGGCTGATTGCCACCCGTGCCATTCTGGCGATTGGCGCGGCGATGATCGTGCCAGCGACGCTGGCCGGGATCCGCGCGACCTTCTCCGAAGCACGTCACCGCAATATGGCGCTTGGCGTCTGGGCGGCTGTGGGATCGGGCGGAGCGGCATTCGGTCCGCTGGTTGGCGGCATGTTGCTTGAGCACTTCTATTGGGGCTCGGTGTTCTTAATCAATGTGCCGATTGTTCTGGTCGTGGTGGCACTCACTGCACGCTATGTTCCGCGTCAGGCCGGACGTCGCGATCAGTCGTTGAATCTTGGACACGCTATTATGCTGATTGTCGCGATTCTGCTGCTGGTTTACAGCGCAAAAACCGCGCTGAAAGGGCACATTGCCACCGGTGTTATCGCGCTGACGCTGGTCAGCGGCGCACTGCTGCTGGCGCAGTTTGTGCGCATTCAACTGGCGGCGAACCGTCCTATGATTGATATGCGCCTGTTCACCCATCGCATTATCTTAAGCGGCGTGGTGATGGCGATGACGGCGATGATTACGCTGGTCGGTTTTGAGCTGTTAATGGCGCAAGAGCTGCAGTTTGTTCATGGCTTAACGCCGTATCAGGCAGGATTGTTCATGTTGCCGGTGATGCTCGCCAGCGGATTTAGCGGCCCGATTGCCGGAATGCTGGTGTCGCGACTGGGGCTGCGGAAAGTGGCAACCGGCGGCATGGCCCTGAGCGCCCTGAGTTTCTATGGTCTGGCGGCAACGGATTTCAGTACCCAGCAAATCCAGGCCTGGGTGCTAATGGCGCTACTGGGATTCAGTGCGGCCAGCGCTCTGCTGGCCTCAACGGCGGCGATCATGGCGGCGGCACCCGCCGAGAAAGCGGCAGCATGGCTTATGAACTGGGGGCGGGGCTGGGGATTGCTATCTTTGGTCTGTTGCTCAGCCGCAGTTTCTCAGCGTCGATTGCGTTGCCTGACGGTCTGAACGCCGGGGAAATGGAACGTGCCTCGTCCTCGATGGGGGAAGCGGTACAACTGGCGCAGACGCTTCCTGCAGCACTGGCGGATCCTGTTCTGCTGGCCGCGAAGCAGGCGTTTACCTGGTCACACAGCGTGGCGTTAAGCAGCGCCGGGAGCATGCTGATCCTGCTGGCGGTGGGAATGTGGTTCAGTCTGGCGAAGGCTGCGCGCGAGTAACTCAGTGGGTGAACTGGCAGCGGTTATCCAGTTCTTCCACTTCCTTGCCGCTCAGGCGAGCATACTGACCCGTGAGTCGCCAGAACGCGGGTTGCGTTTCGGTATAAATCTCGGCGGCAAGGATCAGACGGCGACGATCGACTTCGTTAAACTCGAGCAGCGTCCAGGGAATGAAGTAGCGCTCGGTGTCGGTTAATGTGATCCACAGTGGGCAACCACAGCCGGAACAAAAATAGCGTTCGCCGCGAGAAGAGGACGCAAAATGAGCCGGGTCGGGTGCATCGGGATCCATCATCGGCTGCCCACAGGCTTCCAGATACATGGCGATGCCGCCAGACCATTTCTGGCAAATCGTACAGTGACAGGCGTAGACGTCGAGGGATTCGACATCGACGGTGAAATGGCTCTGCCCGCAGAGACAACGTCCTGTATAGGTTTGCACGGCATTCTCCTTATGACCGGTTAACTATCGGGGAAAATAAACATCCTCCGGCATAGCCGGAGGTTTTTCGGATGCGCCTATAAGGCTCTGTTACCAGCCGCGCCCTAACAGGCGCATACGATCTGACATTTTCATCAGACTTCGTTACTTACGGCCCGTAAACGGGCTACCCGGAT
>DXKH01000106.1 GCA_019415335.1 Citrobacter sp.
CAGGCTCTTGCTCAACCGACAACGGACGAGTTAATGACGCTGGTTAACAAGTTCATTGAAGAAAAAACAATCTGCTAATCCACGAGATGCGGCCCAATTTACTGCTTAGGAGAAGATCATGGGTTTGTTCGATAAACTGAAGTCTCTGGTTTCTGATGATAAGAAAGACACCGGAACTATTGAGATTGTTGCACCGCTCTCTGGCGAGATCGTCAACATCGAAGACGTACCGGATGTCGTTTTTGCTGAAAAAATCGTGGGTGATGGCATCGCTATCAAACCAACCGGTAATAAGATGGTTGCACCGGTTGACGGTACCATCGGCAAAATCTTTGAGACCAACCATGCGTTCTCTATCGAATCCGATAGCGGTATCGAACTGTTCGTTCACTTCGGTATCGACACCGTTGAGCTGAAAGGCGAAGGCTTCAAACGCATCGCTGAAGAAGGCCAGCGTGTGAAAGTGGGTGACCCGGTTATTGAATTCGATCTGCCGCTGCTGGAAGAAAAAGCCAAGTCTACCCTGACTCCGGTTGTTATCTCCAACATGGATGAAATCAAAGAACTGATCAAACTGTCCGGTAGCGTGACTGTGGGTGAAACCCCGGTTATCCGCATCAAGAAATAATTCTTGCCGCAGGAAAAAATGGCGCCTTCTGGCGCCATTTTTTTATCTACCGGATGGCAAAATCCGCCTGATGGCACTGCGCTTATCAGGCCTACAAGATATGTCACCATAGCGTTGGACCCGTATGTTCGCGCCGCCATCCGGCATCGGTACCGAAGTCACAATGGCGAGGTCACCGGACGATAACACTTTTCACGCATCAGGATTTTCATCCCCTCCGGCCCACTTTCCAGCATCCGCTTTTCTGAATCAGAAACCAGCAGTTCGCACTGATAGCCGCCCGTGATGCCAAACATCGCGCGCGCCACGCAGATATCTTCCAGCGCATTCAGCCCGCTGGTTTCAAAATGTCCCACAATGCGTCCCTGCTGGCGAACCACTAACCGATAACTCTTCATCGCGCCTCCCCTGCCGGAGGCAGTATCAGTTCGTCACATCCGCATTGCTGCGTCCAGGTCATCACCGCCAGCACGCGTTCCGCGGCCTGTTGCGTTGCCTGCGTCAGCGATTTCCCCAGCACAATGCCGCTAATCAACTCGGCACAGAACAGATCGCCGGTGCCTTTCAGATCGGTTTCTACGCGCGGATGCTCAATCACATCCAGCGTATCAGCCGTCACCACCGCCACATTGATGGTTTCACTGTCCTGCCCTGGCGCGCTGGTGATGACAATCCACTTCAGCGTGTCGGTCAGTAGCGATCTCGCCGCAGCGACAGCCTCCTCCAGCGTGTTGCACGGCATACCGCTGAGCATCTCCAGCTCAAAAACATTCGGCGTCAGCCCCTGCGCCAGCGGCAACAGGTGGTGTCGATAGGCTTCCGGTATCTCAGCTTTCACATACATTCCGCTGTCGGTATCGCCAATCACCGGATCGACCAGAACAGGAATATCAGGATGCGTTTTACGAACGTTTTGCAACCATTGCGCCAGCAGAGCGATTTGTTCTGCGCTGCCCATATAACCGGTGGTCACGGCCTTTAACTCGCGCAGCGCATCACGCTCGCTCAACGCCAGCAAATAACCACGGAACCAGTCAGCCGGAATGACGCCGCCATAGAACGTGTCATAGTGCGGCGTATTGCTGAACAGGACGGTTGGCACCGCCGTCACCCGCAATCCCTTTGCTTTGATGGCAGGCACAGCGATGCTATTGCCGACGCTGCCATACACCACCTGTGACTGAACGGCGACAATATCGGTCTGCAACGCCCGATGCTTATCGTCGAAGAGCACTGACTGAATATCACTCTCCTGCCCCATAGACTTCTCCTCTCACTGGACAGCGGGCGGGTGCCTCACTATTATCGTCATATGCTAAAATTCATTTTGTCATAGGTCAATAATGATCGACGGAAAAACCGCCAGCGAAATCTTTGACAGTATACGTCAGCACGTGACCAGCGGCGTGTTGCCTGCGGGTGAAACATTGCCGCCGGTACGGGAACTGGCTGCGCAACTCAATGTGAATCGCAATACTGTTGCAGCGGCCTACAAACGCCTGGTGACATCCGGACTGGCGCAAAGTCGTGGTCGCAATGGCACCGTGATTAAAAGCGCCTCGACGCCCATCGCGCGCGAAGGCGGCGACCCGCACACGCCGCTTCACGATCTCTCCAGCGGAAACCCTGATCCGACTCGCCTGCCGGACCTGAGCCGTTACTTTGCAAAATGTCATCACGGCCACCGCCTGTACGGTGACGCGCCAGTTTCCCCGGAACTAAAGCGCTGGGCCACGCAGTGGATGCAGGATGCCGTTCCCGCTGCGGGTGAAATTGATATCACCAGCGGCGCGATTGACGCCATTGAACGCCTGCTGAGCGCTCATCTGTTGCCAGGTGACAGCGTGGTGGTTGAAGACCCTTGCTTTTTAAGCAGTATCAATATGCTGCGATACGCCGGATTCAGCGCCTGCCCGGTGAGCGTAGATCGCGAAGGGATGCAACCGGAGGGGCTCGAACAGGCGCTGAGTAAAGGTGCCCGGGCAGTGATCGTTACGCCCCGGGCGCACAACCCGACGGGATGCAGTTTAAGCGCTGCACGCGCGGGCGAATTACAGGCAATCCTGGCGCGATACCCACAGGTGCTGGTGATTGTTGACGACCACTTTGCCCTGCTTTCCGCTTCCGCGTGGCATCCGGTGATTGCGGCAGAAACGCTCCACTGGTCGATCGTTCGCTCAATGTCGAAAACGCTGGGGCCAGACCTGCGTCTTGCCATCGTCGCCAGCGATCCCACGACGTCGGCAAAGTTACGCCTGCGCCTTAACGCCGGCAGTCAGTGGGTCAGCCACATTTTGCAGGATCTGGTTTACGCCTGTCTGGCGGACCCCATCTGGCAGCAAACCCTGAAAGATTCTCGCCAGTTTTATGCCGATCAGCAGCGTAAACTGGCTCAGGCGCTACACGCGCAAGGCATCAACAGCGCTTTCCCCGGCGATGGTCTGAACCTGTGGCTACCGCTTGCCGAAACCCGCCAGAACGTTGCATTCGCGCTGGCGAAATCCGGTTGGCTGGTGCGTGAAGGCGACGCTTTCGGCGTTAATACGCCCGCACAGGGTCTGCGCATTACCCTTTCCACACTCAACGACAACGACATCAACCGCCTGGCCGTCCATCTTCATCAGGCGCTGAGCCACTAACAGGAGAGCATCCGTGCACGTCCATTTTATTATTCATGAGTCATTTGAATCGGCAGGCGCTTATTTGCCGTGGGCTGAAACGCGCGGTCACCACATCACCTGGACCCGTGTCTACAACAACGAACCGGTTCCGGCCAACGCCGATGGCTTTGATATGTTGGTCGTGTTTGGCGGCCCGCAGTCACCGCGCACCACGCTTGCAGAGTGTCCTTATTTTGATTCAAAGGCTGAACAACACCTGATCAACCAGGCCATCTCAGCGGGTCGGATTGTGGTCGGGATCTGTCTGGGTTCGCAGTTGATTGGCGAAGCGCTGGGAGCAAGGGTCTGCCAGAGCCCGGAAAAAGAGATTGGTCACTATCCCATCACCCTGACCGAAGCAGGAAAACAGCATCCGTTGCTTGCCCACTTCGGCTCCCCGCTGACGGTCGGTCACTGGCATAACGACATGCCAGGGCTTACCGATCAGGCCACGGTACTTGCCGCAAGCGTCGGCTGTCCACGGCAGATCGTGCAGTACGGCAATTTTGTCTACGGCTTCCAGTGCCACATGGAATTTACCGCCGAGGCGGTGGAGGGGCTGATTCAACACTCTGAGCAGGAGCTGGCGGAAGCCAAAGGGAAGCGCTTTATTCGCTCGAATGCGGAAATGCGTGAATGGGATTACCGGGAGATGAATGAAAAACTCTGGCAGTTCCTCGATCTGCTGGTGGAAAAACGTCAGGGTTAATCCGCATGCCCGGTCATCGCCGGGCAATGTGATTAAATCCCCGCGCCCTGGCTGAAGTGCTCTTCGCCAAACACGCCGGTAGAGAGATAGCGATCGCCGCGATCGCAAATAATCGCCACCACCACCGCGCCCGGATTCGCTTTCGCAATCCGTATCGCACCAGCGACCGCGCCGCCTGAGCTGACGCCACAGAAGATCCCTTCACGTACCGCCAGTTCACGCATAGTGTTCTCTGCGTCTCGCTGGTGAATATCGACGACCTGATCGACAAGCTGAGCATTAAAAATGCCCGGCATGTATTCCGCAGGCCAGCGGCGAATCCCCGGAATGCTGCTGCCCTCTTCCGGTTGCAAGCCCACAATAGTGACCGCGCTGGCCTGCTCGCGCAGAAAGCGTGAAACCCCGGTGATAGTACCGGTCGTCCCCATGCTGGAAACAAAATGGGTGAGGCGTCCTGACGTTTGCTGCCAGATTTCCGGCCCCGTGGTGGTGTAATGCGCGTACGGGTTATCAGGGTTGTTGAACTGGTCCAGCAACTTGCCTTCGCCGCGCTGAGCCATCTCCAGCGCCAAATCGCGCGCCCCTTCCATCCCCTGCTCTTTGGTGACCAGAATAAGCTCAGCACCGTAGGCGCGCATCGCCGCACGACGCTCCTGGCTCATGTTGTCCGGCATCAGCAGCGTCATGCGATAACCTTTCAACGCGGCAATCATTGCCAGCGCAATGCCCGTATTCCCGCTGGTGGCCTCAATTAACACGTCGCCAGGTTTAATCTCGCCGCGTTTTTCCGCTTCAACAATCATCGATAACGCAGCACGATCTTTCACCGATCCCGCCGGATTGTTGCCTTCCAGTTTGACCCAAATTTCACTGCCATTATCCGGTGTCAGCCGTTGCAGTTTCACCAGAGGCGTATTGCCAATTGTTTGTTCTAATGTATTCACGTGCGCTGTCCATAAAAAAGCCCGGATCGCGGTGCGCCTCCGGGCGATAAACATCCCGATAACCTATCAAGCACTTTGTGCCAGAGCAAGTTCCTCATCACGCGTCTCAATGCGCTGCTCGCCATTGTATAAGCGTGCGTTTTGCAGGCCCACAAACAGACGCTCGCCGCGCACCGGGGCATCATCTCCCTGCATGACCACCGTCAACGGGTCGTGATACCACCCGAGCGGTTGCACAACTAATTGGGTGTAGTGGCCTTTCGGGCTGGCTTCGATGACCTGCACCGGTAACGGTGAATCCAGACTGGTACGACGGCTGATATCGACTTCCCACGGACGCAGGAACAGATCGACCGGCCCCTGATACGCGGGCGTATAGCCCAGCGGCCAGCGGTGCGCGCCAACGTGGAACTGTCCGCCGCGAATGGTGCCCTGCAGGCGGTTAACTTCACCCATAAATTCCAGTACAAAGCGGGTCGCCGGTTCACGCCAGACCTGATCCGGCGCATCGGCCTGTTCAATATTGCCCTGGCTCATCACCACCACGCGGTCTGCCACTTCAGTGGCCTCTTCCTGATCGTGCGTGACAAAGACGCTGGTGAATTTCAGCTCTTCATGCAGTTGACGTAACCAGCGGCGTAGCTCTTTACGCACCTGCGCATCGAGGGCGCCGAACGGCTCATCCAGCAGCAGAATTTGCGGTTCAACGGCTAAGGCGCGGGCCAGCGCCACACGCTGTTTTTGTCCACCAGAAAGCTGCGCCGGGAAGCGATCCGCCAGGTGTGCCAGTTGCACCATCTCCAGCAGTGTCGTCACTTTGGCTTTGATCGCCGCCGCATTGGGACGCTCACGACGCGGCAGGACGTTCAGGCCAAAGGCGATGTTGTCAAACACCGTCATATGGCGAAACAGCGCGTAGTGCTGAAAGACAAATCCTACCTTACGCTCGCGCGCATGCAGACGGCTGACGTCGGTACCGTGGAAGCGAATATGCCCACTGGACTGATGTTCCAGCCCGGCAATAATGCGCAGCAGCGTGGTTTTACCGGAACCGGACGGCCCCAGCAAGGCAACCATCTGACCTGAAGGAATATCCAGTGAGATATCGTTCAGCACCTGGGTGCGACCAAAAGACTTCTTAATATTGGCAATCTCAATGCTCATGATTTTCCTCCTGTTGCGCGCGTTTTTCCTGATTCTCCAGGCGCCATTGCAACATGCTCTTCAAAAACAGGGTAATAATCGCCATCAGCGTCAATAGCGCCGCAGCGGTAAAGGAGCCGACGCTGTTGTAGTCCTGCTCCAGTAATTCAATCTGTAACGGCAGCGACAGGGTTTCGCCGCGAATTGAGCCGGAAACCACCGACACCGCGCCAAACTCGCCAATCGCACGGGCGTTAGTCAGCACCACGCCATACAACAGCGCCCAGCGAATGTTCGGCAGCGTCACACGCCGGAACATCTGCCAGCCGGATGCGCCCAGCAAAATCGCCGCCTCATCTTCCTGACTGCCCTGACTGAGCATCACCGGCACCAGTTCACGCACCACAAACGGACAGGTCACGAAGATAGTGACCAGCACCATTCCCGGCCAGGAGAACATAATTTGCAAATTATGCTCGTCCAGCCAGCCGCCCAGCGGACCATTGGAGCCGTAAAACAGCAGATACACCAGACCTGCCACCACCGGCGAAACAGCGAAGGGAATATCCAGTAGCGTCAGCAACAACTGGCGGCCCGGAAAGTTAAAACGGGTCACCAGCCAGGCCAGCAGAATGCCAAACACCAGGTTCACCGGCACCGCAATCAGAGCAATCATCACCGTCAGCCAGATGGCATGCAGCATGTCCGGATCGGCCAGATTTTGTAGCACAGGCATCAGCCCTTTGCTGAACGCCTGGACGAAGATGTAGATCATCGGCACCAGCAGGATGAACGCCGACACCAGCATACCGGTGCCAATCAGAAACCATTTTCCCCAGTTGATGCGGGGCGCGTCATAACGCTTCAATTGAGTAACTTCCGCCATTAGTGACCTACCACACGTCGGCCAAAGCGACTTTGCAGGGTGTTAATCGAAAACAGCAGCAGCAACGATGCCGCGAGGATCACCGAGGCAATCGCGCTGGCGGCAGGGTAATCAAACTCCTGCAAGCGAACAAAAATCATCAGCGAGGTGACTTCCGTTTTCCAGGCGATGTTGCCCGCGATGAAAATCACTGCGCCGAACTCGCCGAGGCTACGGGTAAACGACAGCGCTATGCCAGCAACCAGCGCCGGCGACAGCTCGGGTAACACCACTTTGCGAAAGCTTTGCAGACGTGTGGCACCCAGGGTTTCCGCCGCTTCTTCGTATTCCGGGCCTAACTCCTCCAGCACCGGTTGTACGGTACGCACCACGAACGGAATGCTGGTGAACGCCATCGCCACCGCAATGCCAAGCCAGGTGTACGTCACTTTGATATCAAACTTCGCCAGCCATTCGCCGTAGAAACCGTTAACGGAAAACAGCGAAGCCAGCGTCAGACCGGCAACCGCCGTTGGCAGCGCAAACGGCAGGTCCATCAGCGCATCCAGCAGCGTGCGTCCCGGGAAACGATAGCGGGTTAAAATCCACGCCATCAGCAGGCCAAACACACCGTTAAAAATCGACGCCACAAACGCCGACAACAGCGTCACCTTATAGGCAGCAACCACCTGCGGATTGGTAATCACGTCCCAGTAC
>DXKH01000107.1 GCA_019415335.1 Citrobacter sp.
GATATGATTTCAGCTTGATAACAGATTTGCGAAAACGAAAGATTTTGCGCTGAGGCAAGGCGGCAAGCGAGGTAAAGGAAGGAGCATACAGAGGTATGTGACTGAGTTTACGAGCGAAAGCAACGCGGCATCAGAGTAAAAGATTCGTTTTGAGCACCAAGAATTTGCCTGGTGGCTGTAGCGCGGTGGTCCCACCTGACCCCATGCCGAACTCAGAAGTGAAACGCCGTAGCGCCGATGGTAGTGTGGGGTCTCCCCATGTGAGAGTAGGGAACTGCCAGGCATCAAATTAAGCAGTAAACTGATGTAAAAATCAGTGGTTGTAGAAAAATTCGGTGGAGCGGTAGTTCAGTTGGTTAGAATACCTGCCTGTCACGCAGGGGGTCGCGGGTTCGAGTCCCGTCCGTTCCGCCACTTATTAAGAGCCCTGAGTTAATACTCAGGGCTTTTTCTTTGCCTGAAATTTGATTGTTGCTAAAATCGCAAAAATCCTCTGCTTTTTCCGCTCTTTTTCCGCACAACGCAAGACGTCATAATCCTCTCAGTTAACGAACATGATGAATCAAAGAGGAATTATTATGACTATCCCTGCATTCGGTTTAGGTACCTTTCGTCTTAAGGACGATGTTGTAATTGCATCCGTAAAAACGGCTCTGGAACTCGGTTACCGTGCTGTCGATACTGCACAAATCTATGATAATGAAGCTGCAGTCGGCCAGGCAATTGCTGAGAGCGGCATTCCACGTAATGAGTTGTATATTACGACCAAGATCTGGATTGAGAATCTGAGCAAAGACAAACTGATCCCAAGCCTGAAGGAGAGCCTGAAAAAACTGCGTACTGATTATGTTGATCTGACGTTGATCCACTGGCCTTCTCCGAACGATGCAGTATCCGTTGAAGAATTCATGCAGGCGCTGCTGGAAGCGAAAAAACAGGGACTGACGCGTGAAATCGGTATTTCTAACTTCACCATCCCGCTGATGGAAAAAGCCATTGCGGCGGTGGGCGCGGAAAATATCGCAACTAACCAGATTGAATTGTCTCCTTACCTGCAAAACGGCAAAGTGGTTGACTGGGCGAAAGCGCACGGTATCCACATTACGTCTTACATGACGCTGGCATATGGTAAGGCACTGAAAGATGAAGTGATTGCCCATATCGCGGCGAAACACAATGCCACCGCCGCTCAGGTGATCCTGGCATGGGCGATGGGCGAAGGTTACTCGGTCATTCCTTCTTCCACTAAGCGTGAAAACCTGGCAAGCAACCTGCTGGCGCTGGATCTAACGCTAGATGCCGAAGATAAAAAAGCGATCGCTGCCCTGGATTGCAACGATCGCCTGGTAAGCCCGGAAGGGCTGGCTCCGCAGTGGGATTAATCTATTAACCCCTGAGTGCCTTTAACCCTCTTTAACAGCTCCTCCGGGAGCTGTTTTTATATGTTCACTCAGAAAGTCAATAAATGCCCGAATACGCGTACTCACGGCACGATCGCTGTAATAGACTGCGCTGAACGGCATCTCTACCGGCAGGCGTTTATCGGTCATCAGCTCCACCAGTTCACCCCGCTCGATTTCCCGATCAATCATATAATCTGACAGGCAGGCAATGCCATTTCCGCTGAGGCAAAGTTGTTTAAGCGTTTCGCCACTGTTTGACGAAATTCCACATACAATCTCGTGAAGTTGACCATCACTGCAGGCAATGGGCCAGGTATTAAGGGACACGGGTTCAGTGAAGCCCAGGCACAGGTGCTCCTTCAACTCTTCTACCGTTTCTGGTTTACCAAAACGATCAAGGTAGTCCGGCGAGGCAATAATCTTCCTGTAGCTGTTAAATAGCGGTCGGGCGCGGAGACTGGAATCCGTCAGTGTGCCTGCACGGATTGCGACATCTACTTTCCTCTCGATTAGATTGATAAAGGTTTCAGAGGAAACAAGAGAAAGCGTAATTTCCGGGTAACGTTCGCGGAAAGGCTTTATCAACGGCATCAGAAAATGCAGCATGACCGGCGTGGCGGCATCGATACGCAGCACCCCACGTGGAGTGTTGCGTGTCTCCATGATTTCCGTTTCTGCCGCCGCCATCTCCTGCAACAAAGACTGGACGCGGCGAAAATAACGTTCACCTTCTTCTGTCAGACTAAGCTGCCGGGTTGTGCGGTTGAGTAAACTCACGCCGAGCTTCATTTCCAGTTTTTTAACTGCCCGGCTTACCGCTGAGTTTGCCTGACCTAACTGTTCTGCCGCCCGACTGAAACTACCGCTTTCTACCACTGAAACAAAAATGGCGAGTTCTTCTGAGGTTGCTTTCATTTTTGCACCCGAAGCAAAATTGTATTGAGATTTTAGATGTTTTTGTTATTAAACCATCCCGGCATACTGCGTGTCATCCGAATACTGATGATATGGAGTGATTTATGCCTCTCGCGTTATTTGCGCTGACAATAAGTGCCTTTGCTATTGGCACAACCGAATTTGTGATTGTGGGCCTGGTGCCGACAATTGCCGAACAACTGGCCATTTCTCTGCCTTCTGCGGGGATGTTGGTTTCTATCTATGCTCTCGGCGTGGCGATTGGTGCGCCGGTACTGACGGCGTTGACCGGACGTCTGCCGCGTAAGCCGTTGTTGGTTGCACTGATGGTCCTGTTCACGGCGGGAAATCTGCTGGCGTGGCAGGCTCCGGGCTATATGACACTGATTGCGGCCCGCTTGCTTACTGGTCTGGCTCATGGGGTATTCTTTTCAATTGGCTCCACCATCGCGACCAGTCTGGTGGCAAAAGAAAAGGCGGCCTCTGCCATCGCCATTATGTTTGGTGGTCTGACGGTTGCTCTGGTGACCGGGGTTCCTCTGGGGACGTTCATCGGCCAGCATTTTGGCTGGCGCGAAACCTTCCTGGCCGTTTCCGTGTTGGGTGTGATTGCGCTGATCAGCAGTCAGTGGCTCATTCCGGCGAACATTCCGGGGCGTGTGGCGGCGACGCTGCGTGACCAGGTAAGCGTCTTAACGCATCCACGCTTGCTGATCATCTATGCGATCACCGCACTGGGCTATGGTGGTGTCTTTACCGCATTTACCTTTCTGGCGCCAATGATGCAGGATCTGGCCGGTTTCTCGCCTGCCGCGGTGAGTTGGATTTTATTAGGTTATGGTGTATCAGTCGCGATAGGTAACATCTGGGGCGGAAAACTGGCGGATAAACATGGTGCGGTGCCTGCGCTGAAGTTTATTTTCGCCGCACTGTTTGTCCTGTTGATCATTTTCCAGTTTACCGCTTCCATGCAGTACGCCGCGCTGGCAACGGTACTGGTGATGGGGATCTTTGCTTTCGGTAATGTACCGGGTCTGCAGGTCTATGTGGTGCAAAAAGCCGAGCAATTTACGCCGAATGCAGTGGACGTGGCATCCGGACTTAACATTGCGGCTTTTAACATCGGGATTGCGATCGGTTCTGTTGTCGGCGGACAGACGGTGGAGCACTTCGGACTGGCGCAAACTCCATGGATTGGGGCATTGATTGTGTTGGGCGCCTTCCTGTTGATGGGAATGAGTGGTCGACTGGATAAACCCGCACGCGTTGCCGTGCTGGGCTAAGTACTTGATGTAAGCGAGTGCTTACAAAACAATCTGCAATTGATCGTTGAAAGTGTGAGCTAAAATCCCTATAACAGAAGAACCAGTCCGGCACCGGACTGGTTGACGTTATAGAGGTTTGAAAGTCAAAAGTGCGAAAAAACACCTATGCCATGCGCTATGTTGCCGGACAACCCGCTGAGCGGATTTTGCCGCCCGGGTCATTTTCGAGCATCGGCCAGGCATTACCCGCCGGGGCGCCGTTAAGCAGTGAAGATCGGATCCGTATCCTGGTGTGGAATATCTTTAAACAGCAGCGAGCGGAATGGCTTTCGGTGCTGAAGAATTTTGGCAAAGATGCGCATCTGGTGTTGTTACAGGAAGCGCAGACGACGCCGGAGCTGGTGAGGTTTGCGACGGCGAATTACCTGGCGGCTGATCAGGTGCCGGCATTTGTTCTGCCGCAGCATCCGTCAGGAGTGATGACGCTCTCATCCGCGCATCCGGTGTACTGTTGCCCGCTTCGTGAGCGTGAGCCCATCCTGCGCCTGGCGAAATCGGCGCTGGTCACCGTCTATCCGTTGCCCGATACGCGACTGTTGATGGTCGTTAACATTCATGCGGTTAACTTTAGTTTGGGGGTCGATGTGTATAGTAAGCAGTTACTTCCAATCGGTGACCAGATTGCACATCACAGTGGCCCGGTGATTATGGCCGGAGATTTTAATGCCTGGAGCCGACGCCGCATGAATGCGCTGTATCGCTTTGCACGCGAAATGTCGCTGCGCCAGGTGCGTTTTACTGACGATCAGCGCCGTCGCGCGTTTGGTCGTCCCCTGGATTTTGTCTTTTATCGTGGTCTGAACGTTAGCGAGGCTTCTGTACTGGTCACACGCGCATCCGATCACAATCCGCTACTCGTTGAATTCAGTCCCGGCAAACCTGTGCAGTAAGGTGTGTCAGGTCTGCCGTTGGGGCAGACCTGTAGTGGTGCTGCCCTTTATCTTGCAAACAACCAAAGGACAGCATAATGACAACACACTCCCACCACGACAACGTCGAAAAGCAGTTTGGCTCCCAGGCGAACGCCTATTTAACCAGTGCCGTGCATGCATCTGGTCGCGACTTGCAGCGACTGGCTGAGCGCCTGTCTGCGTTCCCTCAGGCCAGCGTACTGGATATGGGCTGTGGCGCCGGGCATGCCAGCTTTATCGCCGCGCAGAATGTGAAACAAGTGGTGGCCTACGATTTATCTTCGCAGATGCTCGAGGTCGTTGCGCAGGCAGCAAAAGAGAAGGGATTAGCCAACATCACCACAAAGCAGGGCTATGCCGAAAGCCTGCCGTTCGAGGATGCTGTCTTTGACGTTGTTATCAGTCGTTATTCCGCGCATCACTGGCATGATGTCGGCAGAGCGCTGCGTGAAGTCAATCGGGTATTAAAACCGGGCGGTGTGCTGATTATTATGGATGTCATGTCCCCAGGGCATCCGGTCCGCGATGTCTGGTTACAGACGGTGGAGGCATTGCGCGACACGTCGCACGTTCGCAACTATTCCAGCGGCGAGTGGCTGGCATTGATGAATGACGCGAACCTGATCGTCGATTCGTTGGTAACCGACCGTTTGCCGTTGGAATTCAATTCATGGGTGGCGAGAATGCGTACACCCGCCGAACTGGTGGATGCGATTCGTCTCTATCAGGTGAGCACCTCTGCGGAAGTGAAAGCTTACTTTGCTTTACAGGACGAGGGATCGTTTACCAGCGATACCATCATGGCCGAAGCGCATAAAGCGGCATAAATAAAAAAGGCACCGGGGGAAATCGGTGCCTTTTAATATCGTGAGCTATCAGGAGTCTGGCGTGTTGTTGTTTTTCACAAACAACGTCAGTTGATCGCCGGGCTTCAGATTGTCCGTATCGTTGTTCCAGCGCATGACATCTTTGATGTTAACGCCGTGACGTTTAGCGATGCTCGAAAGCGAATCGCCCTTACGTACGCGATAGGTAATGCTGTCGCTATTTTTAGCCAGTTGCTGTGCACTATTACCTGCACCGACCGTCAGACTCTGGCCTACTTTCAACGTTGAACCGCGCAGTTTGTTCCACTGTTGCAGATCCTTCGTGCTCACGCCGAGACGTGAAGCAATGCCTGAAAGCGTATCGCCAGAGCGAACGGTGTAGCTACGGCTGTTCAGCGAGGTGTTATCTGCCACCAATGTGGACTGTACGGCAGCAATTTCGCCGGCTGCCAGAGATTCACGCAGTTTCTCTGCATGCTTCTTTGGTACCATTACGTATTGCGGGCCGCTTGCGCCCAGCGTGGAGCCTTTCACACCAGCATTAAATGTCTTCAGCTTGCTGACGGGAATCCCCGCCATATCGGCAACCTGCGCCATTTCAACTGGACTGCTTAAACGAACACGCGCCAGTGCACGACTTTCGTCTGTGGTTGGCAGACGTACGCCATAACGTTTGCTGTTCTTGAGAATATCACTCAGGGCCAGCATTTTTGGTACGTACAGCTTCGTTTCCTGAGGCAATGGTAACGACCAGAAGTCGGTGGATTTCCCACGCGCTTTGTTCGTTTTAATCGCCTTCATGACCCGACCTTCGCCGCTATTATAAGCCGCAACGGTCAGCAGCCAGTCACCGTCAAACATTTTGTTCAGACGCTGCATCATGTCGAGCGCTGCAGTTGTGGAAGCCACAACATCGCGACGCGCGTCATAACTGCGGGTCTGTTTTAAACCATAATTGCGCCCCGTGCTCGGAATGATCTGCCAGATGCCTGCGGCATTGGCGCCAGACGTCGCGTGAGGATCAAAAGCGCTCTCCACTATGGGTAGTAGTACCAGTTCCATCGGCATGTTACGTTTCTTAACTTGCCCGGCTATCCAGTACATATACGGCTCTGCCCGTAAAGTTACATCGTGGAGATAGCTCTTATTACGTAAATACTTCTGTTTTTGTTCGCGAATCCGGTCATTTTCCGGAATTCCCATCTTTAGCTCGTCGCCAATGAAAGCCCACAAGTCTTGATCCGGCGCGAGGGACGTCCCATCGTCCATCCATCGTGCCTGACTCGTAAACTTTCCTGCTTCCCCTTGACCAGCTGCAGAAAGGCTCTGTGCGTGCTGTTGGACATTGCCGACGTTTTGAGACGACTGGCAACCCACGAGCAGGACAGAGGCGAGTAAGATCGCTTTTGCCTTCATGTGTGTGTCAATAGTTGCTTAAAAGACGACCGATCATAACGGCGAAGTTTTGAAAAGGCAACCAGGAATTATCAGAAGCTGTCTTTCTTTGACCTTAACCAGGCAAATCGCTCTTCAGGGTGTTGCAATATTGTTTCTTTGTTTATTTTATTAATTAAATCAATATCTTCTGTTCTCAAAAAAATATTATTTTGCCGCTCATTTTTCAGAATAACGGGGAGTGTTATTTGTTTTTTTACCCGTAACTCATTAACTTTACGGTAATAATCATTTATGAACGAATCGTGCGGCAGAATGCTCAGGGCAAACTTCATGTTTGCTAAAGTATACTCATGGGCGCAACAAATAAGCGTATCGTCCGGAAGTGCGGATATTTTTTTAAGTGATTGATACATCTGACTTGCCGTGCCTTCAAACAGGCGTCCACAGCCACCGGAGAACAGCGTATCTCCGCAAAAAAGATAAGGGTGGCTAAAGTAACAGATATGTCCTAAAGTGTGACCAGGTGTAGCAAATACACTAAATTCATGCCCCAAAATGAGGGCGGAATCGCCATCTTCGACTACATGAGTGACCCCTTTATCTTGTGTCTCTGCCGGTCCGTAAACCACTAGTTTAGGAAAGTTCCGTACCAGTTCTTTCACGCCACCCACATGATCCTGATGATGATGAGTGAGTAAAATGGCCTCGGGCTGCCACTGATTTTCGGCGATGGCTTTTAACACCGGCGCGGCGTCACCCGGGTCCACGATCAGACAACGTCCTTCATCATTACTCAGAACCCAGATGTAATTGTCCTGAAACGCCGGAATACTGTTAAGATTCATAAATTACCTCTCTGTCTATGCATAACGGATGGTTGTGATGAAACCGGCAAGGAACCCTCAAACAGTCGTAGCACCCGAACGCTGGAGCGATTTGCCCTGGGGAGAGTACTATCGTGAGGCGCTGGAAAAACAGCTTAACCCGTGGTTTGCAAAAATGTATGGTTTTCACCTGCTTAAGGTGGGCAATTTAAGTGCAGAAATCAACTCAGAAGCCTGCGCGGTTTCGCATCAGGTTAATGTTTCTGCCAAAGGCTCGCCGGTTCAGGTTCAGGCCGATCCGCTTCATCTCCCTTTTGCCAACAAATCTGTTGATGTCTGTCTGCTGGCGCACACGCTGCCATGGTGCACCGATCCCCACCGTTTGTTGCGTGAAGCCGATCGGGTTCTCATTGATGATGGTTGGCTGGTACTGAGCGGATTCAACCCGGTGAGTCTGATGGGACTACGCAAACTGGTACCGGTACTGCGTAAATCGTCGCCTTATAATAGTCGTATGTTTACGCTGATGCGCCAACTGGACTGGCTGTCACTGCTGAATTTTGAGGTGTTGCACTACAGCCGTTTTCACGTATTGCCGTGGAAAAAGCAGGGGGGAAAGATGCTGAGTGCGCACCTTCCCGCGCTGGGCTGCATGCAGGTGATTGTCGCGCGTAAGCGAACGATTCCACTTACGCTCAATCCGATGAAACAGAATAAAGCGAAAGCACGTATACCTCAGGCCGTCGGCGCGACCCGGCAGTATCGCAAGCCGGACGTTTAAGTTTCTGGCTGGTAGCCGACGTCTTCCTGAGTCGGGTTCATGGCGGCGGCACGGGCAAGCTCGTCGCAACGCTCGTTTTCCGGATGACCGGCATGGCCTTTTACCCACTCCCATTTGATCTGATGCTGACCGAGCGCGGCATCAAGACGCTTCCAGAGATCGACGTTTTTTACCGGTTTTTTATCGGCGGTTTTCCAGCCGCGTTTTTTCCAGTTATGGATCCATTGGGTGATCCCCTGGCGCACATACTGGCTGTCGGTGCTCAAAATCACTTCGCACTGTTCTTTCAGGGCTTCCAGGGCGACAATCGCTGCCATCAACTCCATGCGATTATTGGTCGTGAGGGTATAGCCCTCATTAAAGGTTTTTTCGCGCCCGCGATAGCGTAAAATTGCACCGTAACCACCCGGACCTGGATTGCCCAGGCACGAACCGTCGGTGAAAATTTCTACCTGTTTAAGCATCTCTGGTAGACTTCCTGTAATTGAATCGAACCCTAAAACGACAAGTCTGACATAAATGACCGCTATGAGCACTGCAATTACACGACAGATCGTCCTCGATACCGAAACCACCGGTATGAACCAGATCGGCGCGCACTATGAAGGGCACAAGATCATTGAGATCGGTGCCGTTGAGGTGGTGAACCGCCGTCTGACGGGGAATAACTTCCATGTCTATCTGAAGCCCGACCGGCTGGTGGATCCGGAAGCGTTCGGCGTACATGGGATTGCGGATGAATTCCTGCTGGACAAGCCGACATTTGCCGAGGTGGCGGATGAATTTCTCGACTATATCCGCGGGGCGGAGCTGGTCATTCATAACGCGTCGTTTGATATCGGCTTTATGGATTACGAGTTCGGTAAGCTCAACCGCGATATCCCGAAAACCAACACCTTCTGTAAAGTCACCGATAGCCTGGCGCTAGCGAGGAAGATGTTCCCTGGCAAGCGTAATAGCCTGGATGCGTTGTGCTCGCGTTATGAGATAGACAACAGCAAGCGTACGCTGCACGGCGCATTACTCGATGCCCAGATTCTGGCCGACGTTTATCTGATGATGACCGGTGGTCAGACGACGATGGCGTTTTCGATGGAAGGTGAAACCCAGCAGCAGGGTAATACGGGGATCCAGCGCCTCGTGCGTCAGGCCAGCAAGTTACGCGTCGTTTTCGCCACTGATGAGGAAGTTGCGGCCCATGAATCGCGTCTCGACCTGGTGGAAAAGAAAGGGGGAAGTTGCCTCTGGCGGGCGTAGAACGTCTGTTTATGAGATAAAAAACGCCGCTTGGGTGATTTTTACAGCAAACGATTAAAAACGCGAGAAAAAGCGTTGACGAGGTGCGTGGCAATCCGTAATATTCGCTTCGTTCCCAAGTGGAACAACGCGGAGCGGTAGTTCAGTTGGTTAGAATACCTGCCTGTCACGCAGGGGGTCGCGGGTTCGAGTCCCGTCCGTTCCGCCAAATTCCTGTTCACAGGGTGTTATGTACGTCCTGTGACGATAAGAAGCCGTATCACTGTTAAGGTGATGCGGTTTTTTTTCGTCTGAAGTTATTCCTCCCATCCTCGTTTCTCTCGTTTACCTTTTGTGTAATGAACGTACCTGCCGCGTTATTGACGATTCCTCGCTATGGGATAGATTCTGGGGGTATTCCAGAAAGCCAGAGGAAGGGAAAATATGCTCCAGCGTCATGATTTACTGCACATTAGCGTCCAGGCGGCGCAGCGTATTTTTTCGCGGTGGCGAACATCCCGGGTAGCCTGGCAGCAGGCGTTTGCGGCAGGAGAGCTGCCTGGCATTGTGCGTCGCCCCGTCGAGGGAGAATCACAGGACGATATTGCTCTCGGTTTTAGTTTTCCTGAACGCGTGAACGGTCAGCGTCAGCGCCTTGCCAGTACTATAACGCCGGACGAGGTGGTTTGCCTCCTGACGCCATTTGAAGTCGCACAAAGAACGTTTGTCAGCCGAACACCCGCGCTCATGGCGTTGGCCGATCTGCGGGAACGCTTTACTCACCTGGAGTGTGTGCCGGGCGTATGGGGATCGACGGCGCTAGAAATTATCAGTGGTTTTCACTATACGGATCGTCAATCCGATCTGGATATCGTGATTGATATTCATCCTGTCGACCACTTGCGTGCCGTTTATCAGTGCCTGCTGCAACTGGAGCAAGCCCATCACACACGGATTGATGTTGAGGTGCGATGGCCAACGGGATACGGCATTAATTTAAAAGAGTTCATGACAACGCAGGGACAAATATTGGGGAAGAGCCTGAACGATGTCAGGCTCTTCGATAAGCAGGTTCTGCTTGCGGGGGTGATTTAACGCTAACAGCGCAAGAAGGGGATCAGAGCTGGTAAACAAAGCCGAACACGATGGTATCGTCGGTGTTCAGTCTGGTCGCCGTCGTAAAGTTATCCCGGTCCAGTAAATTGATTTTATAGTTTGCATAGGCGGCGAGAGTATCATTGAAATAATACATTGCGCCGAGGTTGATAAACTGCAGAAGATCATGATCACCGTGATAGCCACTCAGATCTTTTCCTTTACTTTGCAGGTAGCCGATAGAGGGTTCAAATCCGTTACTGAAGCGATATTTAGCGACCAACTCTGTGGCCTGAACCTTATTCGCGATATTTACTCCGCTACCAAAGACGGTCATATTCGAGGTTTCACCATATAGCGCGGCCAGATAAAGCCCCTCTAAACGGTATTTTGCGCTGACCACAAACGCTTCGGCGTAAGGGCCGCTCGCCACATGGTTGCCATAATGACGTTGTTCTCCGGTCCTGTTTGCATGGGTATAGACGCCGCCCAGTGACAAACCGAAATCAAAATCATAGGTCATCGACATTCCATAACCATCGCCGTTTTGTTTCTGCAGAATACGGCTATTATTGGTCGTGTTTTCACCTTCGGTACCACTATTTTTCCCCTGATATTGCAGGGCAACATTGAGTCCATCAACCAGACCGAAGAAATCCCGGTTACGCCATGTTGTCAGGTTAGTAGCGCGTTGCGCCATATAGGTATCGGTATGGAAAATAGTGGCGGCACCGAATTCCGGTAAAACATCGGTCCAGGCGCCGAGGTCGTACATTACCCCCCAGTTGCGGCCATAGTCCAGAGAGCCCAATGATGAATAATTAAGACCGGCAAAGGCCAGGCGCGTCCAGGAATGTTTATCTTCCCCTTCATATTTATTGGCCTGGAACTGCATCTGGAAATTCCCATATCCGGTGAGTTGTGGGGAAATTTGTGTTTCACCACGTAAACCGAATCGGACATAGGTATTATCTCCGTTTTCGTTAGCATAATCAGAAATCAGATGCGAAGCCTGAATTTTCCCATAAACCCCCAGTCTGTTACCGTCCTTATTATATATCTCAACGGCACTGGCAGGTACAATCATCAGGGATGACAGAAGGAGTGCAAGTTTTTTAAGCATAGAGAGTCCCTCGCAAAATAATGCGATAAATAGTGTGTTGTATTGTTTCTTTTCTGTAGTTTAAAAATGAGCCGTTATTATAGTAGTGTGCTAATAATTTTCAGGCACATATTTTACAACGCGATATTACTTAATGATATTTTTCTTATAGAGTACTCTGGTTAATAACATGTTGCCGAAGATAGCAACGATAATGTAAACATAGGCTGGCAGGGTTGGGAACAATATATAGACGATTGCGGTGACCGGTAAGGCATACAGCGCGATCTTCGGTTTCATCACAGTGAACTGCCCGTACAGACAACCAAAAATGGTCGGCAGAATATAATTTTTAACGGCAGCAATCAGCGCGGGTGGTGAAATGGACAATATCCAGTCACCCATTAAAACAGCAAGCGTCAGAAAGAACAGGTTAGTAAAAATCGAGCCGGCGATGCCCAGCGTGGAGATAATTTCCGCCTGCTTAGAACCATTCTCTACACCGACAGCCATTTGGGCCGCGGCCGAGGCCGGGAGTCGAACGTTAGAGATATTACCTGACAGAATTCCCAGATAACTGCCGGTCAATCCCAGAATAGGATAATAAGAAAAGGGTTCAACAAAATAGAATGCGCCGAATACCATCGCAATTGACAGCCAGGAGGTTAAAGCGACCCCCAGAGGGGGGTAAACGTCATACACGATGTAAAAGTAAAAGAGCGGTGCAAAGCTGGTTATCGTTGCCAGAAGAAAACAGAATCGTCCTATCCTTATCGATGTTGCCGTCCAGTTGAGACCATCGTTAGTCTGTTGCATCGTTTATTTCCTTCGTTATGAATAAAGGCTGGCCGCGACCATGCCAATGATAAGTGCAATTCCTAAAGCGTACTCTTTCAGCCAGCTTATCTTTTTACCGAGGATCGCCAGCCCGCCCATGGCGAAGAAACCGGCAAGACATGCCACTGTTTTATCGTTCATCGCGAGAATGAAAGGTGTCGAGAGGAAGCCGAAAAGCCCCAGCATAGCCGTAACGGAGATGAGCCCCAGCCAGACTTTATCTCCTCCGCCCATTTTTTCTCTGACCTTTTCCATCCGGTGGATGAAGAAATATCCCACGACAATCCAGCCGCAGCTGTTGATGATTGCGGTGTAAAGTCCGGAGACCATGGCGGTTAAGTTATAATTCTCTGAACCGACCGGCGCGCCATAGGTTTCAGCTCCCAGGTTGATGGCTGCCAGCTCCACCGGTGCTGCGCCAATCCCGACGAAGCGCATCCAGGTTAAAGGGCCACCGATAATTGCGGTCATACTGAACACGACCACGAAAACCGAGATGGAAGGGCCAATGGAACTGAAAATTCCACTTCTGAGACCTTTGGTACATTGGGCCTGTGTTAAGCCCACGCTGGATGCGCTTTTATAAGACAATCTGATATATAACGAAGCCATTACCATGATAATGGCGCCCAGGGGCATTGCGATCCACCAAAGTATTGGATCATTAACGATAGCAATGATGTCTGTTTCATCGATCTTCATTCACAAACACTCCTTTATTAACATCACCTTTGAAATGATTTACGCGTGAGAAAAATAATAATTGTATATAGAACGTTAAATACATTCGTTTTTGTCAGGGGCTGGCATTTGTTCTTAAAGTGTCATTTAATGTATATCGAAACGAACTTACCTAAAATGTTATGAGAATCACAAATATTACAACGTTGCTTTTAAGGTAATGGCGTTACATTTAAAGTAACGGGAAAGGAAATATCATGATGCTAATGTTGCGTTCAGTCACAATACGTCATGAGATTAATTTGATAATAAATGTTGTCCTGCAACTTACCCTGCTACAACGAATGGAGTTGTATGGATGTTCTTAAATAAACGCAAATGCGTTTGCAGGAAAAACCAATTTCAGAGGGCAACATGAATAAAATCAATAATCCGATTACGGAAATGAGCGCCCTGGCGCTTTCCGACAGCATCAAATCCAGGGAGGTATCATGTGTTGAAGTCATGAATGCTTATTTGGATAAAATTGAAATCCTTAACCCTAAAGTCAATGCCATTGTCTCCTTGCAGGATCGGGATGATTTAGTGGAGCAGGCCAGAAATAAGGATAAACAACTGGCCAATGGTCAGTATATGGGGTGGATGCATGGTTTTCCTCACGCCGTTAAGGATTTATCTGCGGTAAAAGGGATGACTCTGACAAACGGTTCTCCGATTTTTAAAGATTTCATTGCGCCTAACGATTCGGTCATGGTTGAACGTATCAGAAACAAAGGTGCCATTTTTATCGGTAAAACAAACACGCCGGAGTTTGGGTTGGGTTCGAACACGATCAATAACGTTTTCGGTACCACCTGGAACGCCTGGGACCAAACGAAATCTTCGGGGGGTAGCAGTGGTGGTGCGGCGGTTGCGCTGGCATTGCAGATGCTACCTGTGGCGGACGGCAGCGACATGATGGGGTCGTTGCGTAACCCTGCGGCCTGGAACAACATTATTGGTTTCAGACCGAGTCAGGGACGCGTGCCTTTTGGGCCGACACCGGAGGTTTTTGTGAGCCAGTTGGGGCTTGAAGGACCTATGGGACGTAACATCGCGGATACGGCGCGTTTGCTGCAAACCCAGTCAGGTTATGATGCGCGAGTTCCACTGTCGCTTGGTCAGCCTCTTGCGCCATTCACGCCGCCGGAGCGCAAACTGCGCATTGGCTGGCTTGCTGATTTAAACGGCGCGCTGCCGATGGAAGAGGGTGTCCTGAACCTCTGCGAAAACGCGTTAAAAGTCTTTGAGAAGCTTGGCCACAGTGTCGAACCTGTAAAACTGGAGGTTACGGCTGAACAGATGTGGGAAACCTGGCTGGTATGGCGTCACTGGATTGTCTCTAACGGTTTACGTCCACTGTATGACAAACCTGAAACCCGTGCCTTGCTGAAACCGCAGGCGGTCTGGGAAGTTGAGGGTGGACTGGAATTGACGGCGCGTGATGTCTACCTCGCCTCCGTGCAGCGTAGCACTATCTACCAGGCGTTCAATAAGCTGTTCGCGGACTATGACATTGTCGTGCTGCCGACGGCGCAAATCTTCCCCTTCGATCCTTCTCAACACTCACCACTGGAAGTGGCAGGAATGCCGATGGATACGTATCACCGCTATATGGAAGTCGTGGTTCCCGCAACACTGATTGGCAGCCCATCCCTCAGCGTTCCAGTAGGCTTCAACGCTCAGGGATTACCGATGGGGATGCAACTGATCGGCCCTCATGCCCATGATATGGAAGTGTTGAGTATTGGTCAGATCTACGAACAAGAAACACGCTGGAATCTGGATTATCGGCCGAAACTGCTCCAGCCGTAATTATTGAACGTTTACTCTTTTACCGGGATACGTATCCCGGTTTTTTTCGCTCTGAATAAAGTATTGAGTATCACCATCAGAATTAAAGGCCGGCAGGAGAAACAAACAGGAATTTGCGGAATAAAAAACTACGCCACTGAAAACAGTGGCGTGTGAGAATAATGGCGTGGCATCAATTTTAGGATTCAATCTCAAATAATGGCGAACCCGGGTTAACACGGTCACCCACATTCACCGAAATAGATTTAATGGTGCCGGCTTCGTGCGCAGGGACAGGCATTTTCATTTTCATGGCTTCCATTACCAGAACCTGTTGACCTTTGGCAACGGTATCACCGACAGCACACAGGATTTCTTCAACAATGCCAGGTACTTTTGATTTCATTTCAGACATAACGACATCCTTTTTTATGAGAAATAATTAAATAATTTACGAGGCAAAAAACCTGGTATCCTGAAAACGATTTATTATTATCGTTACGATGATCATTGCCTGTTCAAAGAATAATTTCAATGATTGACGGCCTGGTTTTCGCCAACATAAATGATGTTTGGTTACCTAAAAGGTAACGATATTGCGACCTGCATTTATTAAAACTGGCAACAGAATTGCTAGCGGCGTTTCAACCACGCCGGATCGCTCTTGGATTGCCTTTCATAAGTGAGTTGCGCCTGTACCAGCGTATCAAACAGCCCGGTGGCAACTGGACCCCGAATCGTCGCGACGCATCCCGGTGCCGGCGTTTCATCCGGCGGCTGACCGGGAACCAGTTTTAATTCGGTGGCGTCGGCGGTGAGCACCAGATTGGTGGCAACTTTGACAATACATCCTTTAATGCGAAGCAGTGTACGCGCGGTTCTTTCCATCAGTTCACGAGAATGGTACGGCGTGGCAGCGATCACCACTTCGTAATTTGGCTGCGTACGTTGTCTTTTATAGGTCAGTAACTTTCCCTGCGTGTTGCAGATGTGCCCCTGAGGACTGACCGGGAAACTGTCGCCAGTCGGTAATCCCCCCACGATCATCTCGACATAATCCTGCCCATAAGGCGATGCGACCAGGCTCAGGTCATCCCGCAGAAACTGACCGTCCAGCGTTAGCCAACCGAACTCCTGGCTGCCATAGAGATCGTGGACGGTAAAATTAAACTCGCTGGCGAGCTCCAGTAATTCAGGATCCAGAGGCGTTCCGGCAGTCAGCAGGCACAGTTTTTCCGGCAATAGCCCGGCGAGATCCATCGTTTTTGCCTGCTTTAGCGTGGCACGCAAAAACGAGGACTCACCCAGTACGACCTCGTAATTTTCTTTGATCAGCGCCAGCAGCAGGGCATCCTGGCAGGAACGCAACAAAAAGCCGTGGCTTACCCCTGCTTCAACCAATGAATCTGCTGTAAAGACGTTGATCAGCGGGGGATAGGTCACCAGCATCCGATCGCCTGGCTGGATGCCTGCAAGCTGAAAGGCTTTGCATCCCGCCGCAATCCGCTGTGGCAACTCTTCATGCGTGATGCCGACAATATTTTGAAAAGCGCTGGATCCGGTAGTAAAGGTCACACAGGCCAGGTTCAACGGTGTATGGATCTGTTCAATCACATGCGCGCTGGTGGGGCCGTTAATACCCTTGCCAGATAAGGTTCGCTGAGGCATCTGGGCAAGCGTGGGTACGGTGCTGATCTCCTGTACCATCATCTCCAGCATCCTGAGTTTATCCTGCATCTGCAACCTCCGACGTGTGAACCCTGCATGATCCGAAGGAACGTGACTACCACATTCCCCCGGATACTTAACTTGCGAAATAGCCAGGCGTTACGCCTGAATATAACGCTCCGCGACATCTTCAAACTGCTCCTGCATCAATGCCTGTACCGCAGTACGAATCTTACGTCCCCCGCGATGAAAACCGAGTCTTCCCCGACCTTCCGGGCCGAGCAGATGTTGCTGTCCTTCGCGTTTTAAGGCCCGAATTTCGGTCATGTGCTGAAGCAGCGCATCGCGCATCTGATCAAGATTTTCGATCTGCTGTTCGATACCGCCGAGGTGATAAAAGAACTGCGGACCGGCGGCAAACACCGGGTTACTGGTCGCCAGCTCGCTCAGTCGCTCAAGACTCTGCCGGGTGATACGCGCAATACTGGTGAGCGGCATAACGTGGATCATCGTGTTGAATTTGCTGCTGAGACTCAAAATGCGATCCGCCTGCAGGCCATGGCACAGGAATGCGCCACTGATGGCACGGCCGATTACCAGCGCAATGACAGGGTGTCCGGCTTTTCGGGCCTCCGCCAGCGCCAGTTGATAAGCCCCTGTCGCTTTGTTCATACCAATAATTTCTTCGACTTTTCCCGGCCCGTTCCCAGGGGTATCGACGATCAGCAACAACGTCCGTTTGTCAGCGAGGGGCTTGTCGGCATCAGCGGCGATAGAACAGTAAACGGCGCGAGCCATTTTATAGGCCTCTTCCAGGCCGATAATGCCGGCATAGACCACCGGAAAGCGCGAATTGAAAGCCATTGCGTCATTGGCGATGACCGTGCAGGCGCGTCCCCCCAGTTGTGCAGAACCCACTACCGCACCCGGACCGTAGTCTTCGCAAGGGAGGGTAAACGCCGGTAACTGATTTTCCTGAAAGCTGTCGGGATCGACCAGCATGTCGATAGCTGCACGTCCCTGACCCATTAAAGTTTCCATTGTTTTCTCCTTAGCGATCGGATGTTGAAGGGGTGAAACGTCGGGCCGTGGCTAAAAATTCTTCCAGCGACATATCCACCAGCGCCTGTGGGGGTTCATTGCCTGCTGCCCGCCAGACATCCATCGAATCCGTTGGCTGAAGTTCGCTAACCGCCGCGACCGTGGTCATCTGCCGGGAAATTAGCTCCGTGCTGCCGATCCGTCTTAATGCTTCGATCTCCGCCATGGTCATCCCGGCAATCTTCTGCACCTGGGCGCGGAAGGCGTCAATGCTGTCTTCAACAAGGAAATTACAGTCGCCCATGATGTATTTATGTTTCCCGCCGGTGGTGCGGAACACCAGGGCGCGATCTGAGGCGTCAAATTCGTCGCGCCCCATTTCCTGCTCAATCACTTCCGGGCCGGTCAACCCAATACGGCTGAACTGGCTCATGACGATGACGTCGGTGGCAGCGGCAACGAAGCCCATGCCGCCGAAGCATCCCAGCTTACTGCCCACCAGTGCCACGACCGGGATTTTGTGGCGGAGATCCTGAAGCAGATCCATCACCTCGGCGTGGGCCAGCAAACCCGCGTTCGCCTCATGCAACCGCACGCCGCCGGTTTCAAAAGAGATCAGCACCAGGGGGCATTTTTCAGGCTGCGGCGGCGTCCCGTTGTGGCTTAACCGCTGGTACAGCTCAAGTGCCAGCTTTAACGCGCCGGCCATTTTGGCACCGCCCACTTCGCCGATCGAACCCCCGATAAAGCGGCCTTCTTGGGAAATAACGAGGGTCGGGCGACGGCCCAACAACCCAATTCCGGTCACGATACCGTCATCAAATTCGACAGCCTCGCC
This sequence comes from Citrobacter sp., assembly GCA_019415335.1. Next base: position 18,716 of record DXKH01000107.1, read on the forward strand.
CAGCACCGGAAGATGCGGGCTGGTACATCTGTCAGCCGGACCGACTAACTCGGTAAAGGTTCCTTCATCGACTAAACCGTAAGCCCGTGTGCGGGCGTTAGCCTCGAGAAAACTTTTTGAACCGGAGGAGGCGTTTGCGGGCTCCAGTTCAGCCATTGCCTGCTGTAAGCGTAGGGCGACGACGGCGGGCGGTGCGTTATTGTCATTAATGCTGATGAGCACATCGCCCAGTTGGCTCTCGTCGATAAAGCGTGTCATGACCCGACGCCAGATATCATCGAACCCGGTGATGGGTGTGTTGATGCAGATGTTCGCTTTGCCGTTCAGGTTCTGGCTTTCAATCAACACCTCCAGATCGCCAGAACCCACGACGCCGAAGTGCACCATTGGCCGGGATAACGGGCGCGGAGTTGCCGCACTGCACCCTATATTCAGTTGGTTTAACGCCATTTCTTCTTCTCCTGAATTACCAGTTACGGAACCGTGATGGTGGGTTGTACAAGCCACCTGACCAGTCCATCAATTCCTTGATATTTTTGGCGGCCAGCAGCGAACGGTTCGCGCGTCGACGGTCAATTCCCAGATCTTCCGGCGTTTTGACCAGCCCAAGTTCGCGCAATCGCGCCGTTTCGGCCGGATCCGCCTGTAGACCGAGTTCTGTGTAACCGGCAACGGCGCGAATTGCCGCCATCCGCTGCTCCTGACCGACACAGCGATGCAGATAGGCAATGCCTTCTTCGCTGAGGATATGCGTGACATCATCGGCGTAGACCATCACCGGAGGTAACGGCAGATTGGCATTTTCTGCCAGTTGCCAGGCATCGAGGCGATCGACAAACGCTGGTGCTCTTTTTTCACGGAAGGTTTCCTGGATCTGTACGACCAGGCGCTTGCCGCGCGGCATGTCGCCCAATAGCTCCTGTTGGGTGGCAGAGAACTCCTCGCCGCACTTCAGCCAGGCCTCTGTGGTGTGACGACGTCCTTTGGCGTCGCATCCCATGTTGGGCGCGCCGCCGAACCCGGCGACCCTGTCAGCCGTCGCGGTGCTGCTGTTGCCGTATTTGTCGATTTGCAGCGTACCACCGATGAACATGTCGAGGGCGTAGTGACCGGCCGTCTGGGCAAAGGCCCGGTTAGAACGCAGTGAGCCATCCGGCCCGATGGTGAAAATGTCCGGGCGCTGGCTGACGTAATTTTCCATGCCCAGTTCGCCGCCGAAGCAATGGATCGCCTCCAGCCAGCCGCTTTCTATCGCCGGGATCAGCGTCGGGTGGGGGTTCAGCACCATGTGAGTACAGACTTTTCCCTTCAGCCCCAACTCCTCGCCATAGGTGGGGAGTAAAAGCTCAATGGCGGCGGTGAAAAAACCAATGCCGTGGTTGATGCGTTTGACGCCATATTCGGCATAGATGCCCTTCAGCGCCATCATTGCCATCAGGACATGCGTGTCGGTAATTAATGCCGGATCGCGGGTAAATAGCGGCTCGATATAGAAAGGGCGCGGCGACTCAATCACCACATCAACCCAGTCGCCAGGAATATCCACACGCGGGACTTTATCGACGATCTTATTCGCCTGGGCAATGACGATGCCCTGGCGGAATTTTGTCGCTTCAACGATGGCGGGGGTATCTTCCGTATTAAAACCGGTATACAGGTTGCCTTCGCGGTCTGCCTCATACGCGGTGACCAGCGAGACGCGCGGGTACAAATCAATAAAGTAGCGGGCAAACAGCTCGAGATAGGTATGAATCGCGCCGAGCGTGATCTTGCCTTCCCGGATGGCGGTGGCGAGGTGCTCTGATTGCGGTCCGGCGTAAGCAAAGTCGAGTTTCTCGGCAATTCCCCGTTCAAAAAGTTCCAGATGCGCGGCCAGCGGAACGGCTGATTGCACCATATGCAGATGATTTATTTTTTCTTTATCAACCTTGCACAACGATTCGGCCAGAAAGTCGGCCTGTTTCTGGTTGTTCCCTTCAATATTAATTCTGTCGCCTGCACGGATAACGCCTTCCAGCAATTTAACCGTGTCCTCCGCAGCAATTTCTTTCCCCTGTCTGAATAGCGACTGTATCTGCGCCATACGCTGCCGGGTGTCTTCCTGTAATTTATTCCATTTTTTTACTTCAGACATACCAATATCTCCAGTTTATAAATAGTCTCATTGGTTAATCAGGTCGTTGGATATTGATAAAAAATTACGGCAAAATAGTGACCACTGAGAATGTGGTCATAAATATCCCGGCGGCGACGGCGGAGACAATAATTCCGCTGATCGTTGTGCCGATGGCAACCGGTAAAATAACGCTGTAGGGGTTTTCCGCAGAGACTTCATACTGCGCAATCTTGGCGCAGGTTGGCATACAAGAGACACCGGAAATACCAACTACCGGGTTATAGCTATAATTCTTTCTGCGTGACAGGAAATAAATAAACCAGCCGCCGGCTAATGCGCCAATACCCGAAATAACCAGTGCACCGATGCCCAATACCAGAATAATGCCGACTTTCGGATCCATCAGGGTCTGCGCGCTGCACAAGGTCCCCAGCAACAGGCTCAGGAAGAAGGTGGCGCTGTAGGTGATCGTACTTTCCAGCAGCTTATGATAAGGGAGAATATCTGCCTCTTTAATGGCCATCCCAACGAAGAATGACAGCAGTAATGGCGCGGCGGCTGGCAGTAACAAACAGAGCAGGGTACACATGGAAATGATGAAAATAAATTTCGCTTTTTTAGAAACCTGCGGGTATTCCATTTCCGTTTCAACACCGCGGAATTTTTTCGGCACCATCAGGCGTACCAGATAAGGGAAACCTGCGTAAGCCAGCGTCAGGTACAAATAGGCGATAATCGCAATCGGAACAAACAGATTCGGCGACATAATCAGTGCCGAGAACATCACTAATGGGCCATCAGCACCGCCGATGGTGGCGATAGCGGCGGCTTCATTAAGCGGCAGGCCAAAGAACTGATAGCCGATAACCAGCATGACAAATGTGCCGAGTTCGGCAAACAGTGCGACGATAATACTGGCCCAGGGTCTGGCAAGCAGAAAACTGACGTCACTCATGGTGCCGATGCCAAGGTAAATTAAACAACCAATCAGACCATTACTGAATGTCAGGGCGTAAATTGGTTGCAGGAAGTTCACCTGCATCAACGACATTAATTCGTTGGTTTCGCTCACCATCGGATCCAGCATGATGGTGCCGATGGTGCCATTATTCAGAAACAGTACGCCCGCGTTAATGGCGATCATGCCCAGGCCCATGGGTACCATGATTAACGGATCCAGTTTCCGTTTAAAACCGAGATAGGCGAGGGCGAAACCGCATACAATAAGTAGGAAACGGACCAGAGCAATCAGCGGATCTTCAGTAAAAAAGGTGCCGATGCCCGAGAAGAGGCGTAATAATATCTCCATGATTAATTCCTTATTTTATTATTAGTCGTCATCACGAATATTTAATTTATTCATGGCTTTGTTTAATCCAACGACAATCCCCATAACGGCAAATGAAATGGTGATAGTGATGCAATAACAAATAAACGCATATTGGTAGATGCTCATATTCTCTCCTGGGCAACATCGTTGGGAAAATGTGAATGGCATAGCAAATACATAGCGATGCTCAGGGCTAAAAGATCCGCTGAACCGCCAGGGCTAATTCTGCGCTGACAGCACCATTCGTTAAGCTGATGAATACGCGCCTCACCTCCCGGGGCGCTAATTCCGCCACCATGAACAATTTCTGACGCACGGTGCTTCAGTTCAGCCAGTTGTTCCGGCCCCGTCCGCCACAGTACATTCGTGTCTTCGCAATGTGTCATCAGCATCAGGAGACAATCGACTAACGCATGACGTAAAGGCAGTCCCTTGTTGAATGCCGCAATTAATGCCGGGTAGCCAATTTGTGTGATCATCGGGAAGCCCTGTTCAGCCTCGCCGCGGATGCCGGTGACCCCGTATTGGGTAAACAAAATTTCACCGGCGGTCTGCGCGGGACGGGTCTTCAAAACAGCAAAATCAGATTCGCATAACCCCTGGCAGAGTTGGCGGATGCAATGGGTCAGTGAAATGCTATTCATGGGTTGATTCAGACCAGACAAATAACCTGCCGCACAGGCCAGAACAGAACCTGAAAACAGGATCCCGCGCTGGGTGTTGATTCCCCGGGTAACTTCGAGCAGGCGATTCTCATAATCAATGCCAATCGGTCGAATTTTTTTTAGCAGCCGTGACAGAGGTTTGCGATGCGTGAACCCGGCCTCGGCGCACAGCGTGAAGCAGGGCGCAATCGCGGAAGAACTGAGCAGAAAGGTCTGCAAATTCATATCGCTGTGTGACCCGTTGGAAACCGGGGTAACCAGCCCTGGTTTTGGGAAACTGCAGACTTCAAGCAGGATGGCTTGCAGCAGCACTTCACCCACCAGCGCAGGCTGAGACTGAAAATAGTTTACTGTTCTGTCATCAGGCAATGAGGGAGAAAAGGTTATTTGAGTGACGTTCGCGAGTGCCTGCATTATTCTCTTCCTTTAAGAACGTTTATTCTGATTTTTCCAATACCAGGCAAACACCGCAGCCTGTCATTTGCTGTTTACGATGCGATGAATACGTTAAGAATTAGAATAATTGGAAAAGGTACTGTATTTGAAAATCAGTATAAAACTGTGGTAAATACAGTCAATTACACATCGGGTTCTCTCGTTACCTAAAAGGTAATGAGTGGAAAAAAGGCGGAAAACGGCACTATTCGGGAATTATCGCCTCCCAATAATAGTGCCGTTATTTTTTTAAGCGGTGGGAGTCTGACTCTGTTTTTTATTATGGCTGCGGGTGTACATCCGGCATTCCGCAATTAAGGGTAACAGATTGTATTCACTATTACGGGGGAATACTAACGCGATGTGCTGCTTCATCTGAAAACGTGTTTCCAGGGGTAAAAGTCTGACTTTATCCGAGAATAAACTTCTCATTCTCCCCGGTAACAGACCGCAACCCATGTTGGAGCTGATAAGACTCATCAGCGAGAAGACATCCTGAACCTGCACAATAACGTCAGGTTTGAAACCGGCAATCTTAAACGCTTCCTGAAAACCATTATAGGTGGCGAAACCTTCGGTAAGGCTGATAAATTTTTGATGACTGTACAGGGTTAAATCGACGGGAACCTGGGGTGGCGCAGGAACATCAACCGGCGTGGCAAGAAAAATGTCATCATCAAAAATCGGTAAAGTTTCAAATCTTGCCGTATCGTAGTGTTCCGGAACGGAAATTAAAATAGCATCGACCATTTGGGTATTGAGTAAGCCTAATAACTTCTGGTTTGACGCCATTAAGAGTTCAACCTCAAGATTGGGTCTTCGTTGTTTTAGTCCCATGATTAAATGAGGGATGGTTTCGAGTGACAGCGAATACAGCATGCCAATTTTTAACTTACTGGCTTTTTCCTTCGAGGCAGCCTGCGTAAGACGAACGCAGCGTTGAAACTGTTCCAGCAGAAGGGTGGATTGCTCCTCAAGGACATTCGCACTGTCGAGCGGAAACAGCGATCGGCCCTGGTGAATAAAAAGGGCGCAGCGCAGGTCTTCTTCCAGTGCGTGTAGTGTGCGGTGAACGCTGACTTTACTGATATTGAGTGTTTCAGCGGTCTTCGTCACATTTCGATTTTGCATGTAAGAAAGAAAAATCTCTAATTTTCTTAAGGTGATCCCATTAAACATAACTGGTTTCCTTCTGGTGATAAATTCTGCCATTACATGCGTTTTACTATTACATATATCATTTCACGGAGGCGTTCAGACTAAGGATGTGTAATTTTGTGAGGCGCTGCACGTAAGATATTTCATGAAAAATTAACGTTCATCCTCTAATAGTCTGAACCGGTTTTTCAAAAAAGAAAGGTATCCTGAAATATTGCTGTTGATAATATGTTTAATCCTGGTGAAAGGACGATAACAGAATCCTGTAGCATTCTGAAAGATAAAGTAGAGTTTATTTGAATAGCTTTTATGTTACTTCATTACATTACAGGTAATGAATATGAATACCGCAGGTCTGGTTCCTGAAGGATAAGTGCCATATATTGCATGATGTTTGTGCAGAACAACGATAATTCAGAAAATTCGCGCACGATGCGGATAATGAAAACGGATAGTAGAACATTTTACGCTACGACATCTCAGTTCGACAGAATAATACCATTGACGAGTGAACGTATGTCTAATAACGCCAAATACAGTGTGATGGTGGCATTGGGGGCAATGACGACAGGAATGTTGCCCACGATGATAAAACTTGGATTATCTGCAGGGGTGAGCCTGAGTCATTTAATGCTCGCGTCGGTCAGCATCAGTTTTGTGATTTTTGCCATGATCCTGGTTTCGTTCCGACAGTATTCGATCAGCAAGACGAAACGCATTCGACTTTTCCTCGTGGGATTAACCATGGGACTGACGGCCTGGACGTTTACTAAAACGGTGGAGTGTCTGCCAGCGTCTGTCGCCGTTGTGCTGCAGTTCCAGTTCGTCTGGATAGGCGTGCTTCTGGACGCGGTGTACCGCAAGCAGTGGCCTGGCAAGCGTCGTTGGTTGATGATTGCGTTGATACTCTCCGCAACGGTGCTGGCGGCTGGGGTGCTCAGTGACTTTGACCATTTTTACCTCACCTGGGGCGGCGTGGCGTTCGGCCTGCTTTGCGCGATCTGTTATTCATTTTTCCTCTTTTTCAATGCGCATGTTGTCTCTGATGCGCACTGGTCGCAGCGTACGTTCTATATCATGGTGGGGTGTGTAGTCTCGACGCTGGTATTGATAATCCCCAACCTCGAGCTGACGATATCAGGAGAAACGCTCGGTTCTGCCATTCTGTATGGCGGATTAATGGCCGTACTCGGTTACGCCATCCCGATTGTTTTCTTTGCTATCGGCATTCCGCGTATTGGCAGCGGCATCAGTTCAATTCTCTGTGCTTGTGAGCTACCGATGGCCGTCATTGTCGCGATGTTGATTCTGGGGGAGAAAATTGCCTGGCTGCAATGGATTGGCGTGGTGATCATCTTTGTCAGCCTGTTTATCAGGGAACCTGACGCCGAACAATCTCCGCAGCGCTAGACCTTTTCTGCCGGTTTCCGTAGCGGAGAAGGTGAGGGGATCAGCGCAGGATAAACGGGTCGGCATCCTGCCAGGCCGGGAAGGTTTCCCGGTACTCTTTCAGTGCACTCAGCGACAGTTCGGCATCAATACGCGTGGCCTGATGGGCTTCTGCCGTGGCGATCACGTCTCCCTGGGGATTGATGACCCGACTGTCTCCGCGATAATGATGGCCGTTACCGTCAGTGCCGACGCGGTTACAGCCAGCAACCCAGGCCTGATTCTCGATGGCGCGCGCCGCCAGCAGCGTCTGCCAGTGCAGAGAGCGAGGGGCCGGCCAGTTGGCGACATACAGCGCCAGATCGTAATCATTCAAATTGCGTGACCACACCGGGAATCGCAGGTCATAACAGACCAGCGGAAGAATGCGCCACCCGCGCCATTCCACGATCACGCGGCGGTTGCCTGGCTGGTAATGATGATGTTCGTCTGCCATGCGAAACAGGTGGTGCTTGTCATAGAAGTGAACGGTCCCTTGCGGCTCGACCAGAAAAAAACGGTTCACCGCCCCTTGCTCACCGGAGATGGCGACACTTCCGGCGACCAATGCATTGGTCTGCTGTGCTTTCTCGCGCAGCCAGGTGATAAGCGTTTCTTCCGCAAGCGACTGCCTGGCGGCTTCCATCGCAAAGCCGGTGGTGAACATCTCCGGTAACACAATCAGGTCGCGTCCGGTCACGGCTTCCAGTTGACGGTCAAAGTGACGCAAATTCGCCGGGCCATCCATCCAGACCAGCGGTTGTTGCAGCAGCGTAATTTTCAAACCAGGCACGGTAGGGTCTCCTTGTTGAACAGCATTCTGACACTGTAGCACGTGATTTCAGGAAACGTGGGCGATAAAAAGCCCCGCTGAAGCGAGGCTAAAAGGTTATGCGTAAGCGTTATGCGGCTTCGACTTTACGCACTTTCTCTGGCAGCTTTACCGGCTTCGTCGCCAGCTCCTCTGGGGCAAAGTCATCCACATTGATGCTGCGCAGACGGCTTTCTTCCGCCTTAACCAGAATGGCCGCTTCGTCTTTGTCGATTAAGCCTTTCGCCAGGGCGTTTTGCGCCAGTTCATCCAGGCGGGTAAACGGCAGGTTTTTGCCAATCTCTTTGCAAATACGCTGGTGGATCGGGTCGGCGGCCATCACATCCAGCAGCGCCTCTTCCAGTAATCCCACCGGGTTATGCTCGCTCGGCGTCAGGTACTGACCACGGCCAATACGGTCACGGGTGGCGCTCGGCACCTGCAAAATCTTCGCGACTTTGTGATCCAGTTTGTCCGACGGGGCCTGGTAGTGACGACCGGTCGGGAAGATAACGGCCGTCAGCAAACCGGCGACCAGACGGTTCGGGAAGTTCTGCAGCAGATCGTCGATCGCCTGTTCCGCTTTATACAGCGCATCCTGAACACCCCAGTGAACCAGCGGCAGGTCGGCTTCATGGCGGCCTTCGTCGTCATAACGCTTCAGTACCGCAGAGGCCAGATACAGCTGACTCAGCACATCGCCCAGACGGGCAGAGATGCGCTCGCGGCGTTTCAGACTGCCGCCCAGCACCGCCATCGAAACGTCAGAGAGCAGCGCGAGGTTTGCGCTCAGACGGTTAAGGTGCTGATAATACCGCTTCGTCGCATCGCGGGTGGGCGAATGGCTGGTTAAGCCGCGCGTCAGACCCAGCCAGAAGCTGCGCATCTTATTACTGCCGACGTGGCCGATATGTTTGAACAGCAGTTTGTCGAACGCATTCACATCATTGTTCTGCGCTGCCGCCATCTCTTCCAGCACATACGGATGGCAGCGAATTGCTCCCTGACCGAAGATCATCATGCTACGGGTCAGGATGTTGGCGCCTTCCACGGTGATAGCAATCGGCGCGCCCTGATAGGCCCGGGCGAGGAAGTTACCTTCGCCGAGCATAATGCCCTTACCACCGGTAATATCCATCGCGTCGATAATCGACTGCTGACCGCGATGGGTACAATGATATTTGACGATAGCTGACAGCACCGCCGGTTTTTCACCCAGCATAATGCCGTAGGTGATGAGGGACGCCGCGGCATCCATCACGTAGGCGTTACCCGCAATGCGTGCCAGTGGTTCTTCAATCCCTTCCATCTTACCGATGGAGATTTTGAACTGACGACGAATGTGGGCGTAGGCACCGGTCGCCATCGCGACGGATTTCACCCCACCGGTCGAGTTCGACGGCAACGTAATGCCGCGACCGACTGACAGACATTCCACCAGCATACGCCAGCCCTGACCGGCCATTTTCGGACCGCCGATGATGTAATCGATCGGCACAAAGACGTCTTTACCGAGCGTCGGACCGTTCTGGAACGGGACGTTGAGCGGGAAGTGACGACGACCAATTTCCACACCTGGGGTAGAGGTCGGGATTAACGCACAGGTGATCCCCAGTTCTTCATCGCCGCCCAGCAGTTTATCCGGGTCGGAGAGTTTAAACGCCAACCCCAGGACGGTGGCGATAGGCGCGAGGGTGATGTAACGCTTGTTCCAGGTCAGACGCATCCCCAGCACCTGCTGGCCTTGCCACTCGCCCATGCAGACGATACCGGTATCCGGAATGGCGCCCGCATCGGAACCCGCTTCCGGGCTGGTCAGCGCAAAGCAAGGGATCTCCTGACCGCGCGCCAGGCGAGGCAGGTAATGGTCTTTCTGCTCTTGTGTACCGTAATGTTGCAACAGCTCGCCTGGGCCTAAGGAGTTCGGCACGCCCACGGTGATCGCCAGGATCCCGGAGACGCCAGACAGTTTTTGCAGCACGCGAGACTGGGCGTAAGCCGAGAATTCCAGCCCGCCGTACTCTTTCTTAATGATCATCGCGAAGAAGCGATGCTCTTTCAGGAACGCCCACAGTTCCGGCGGCAGATCGGCCAGCTCGTGGGTGATCTGGAAGTCGTTCGCCATGCGGCATGCTTCTTCCACCGGGCCGTCGATGAACGCCTGTTCTTCGGCAGTCAGACGCGGTTGCGGGTAATTGTGCAGTTTTTTCCAGTCTGGTTTTCCCTGGAACAGATCGCCTTCCCACCAGGTGGTACCGGCATCAATCGCCTCTTTCTCCGTACGCGACATCGGCGGCATCACCTTACGGAAGCCGCGGAACACCGGCGCAGAGATCATCGACTTACGCATTGGCGTAAAGTTGAACGGCACGAGGATAATGGCCAGAGGCACCAGCAGCCAGACGGACCACAGTCCGGCAACACCCAGCGCTGCCGTCCAGACGAGCAAAATCAGGCTGCTGAGAAATAAGCTGACGCGGTGATAGAACAGCGCGCCGAGCAGAACGATCGTAGCGAGAATACTCAAAATCATCATAACGAAAAGCTCCCTTGCTTGTAGGAGGTCTGACCACTTGTGATGTTATGGTTGTAGTGGATGTAAAATCTTTTAGCAATGCGTTTACAAAATAATTACAACAAAGCTCACATTGTTGTTGTTTTTCGCGGCACGAAAAATCAAAAGCCGTCGCCATTGATGTGGCTTATGCTTCTCGCTGCCAGTGCTATCCGGTACACTGCATCCTGTCATTTACATTCATGCTGAAGGATATCCTCATGTACCAGGATCTTATTCGTAACGAACTGAACGAAGCGGCGGAAACGCTGGCTAATTTTTTAAAAGATGACGCCAATATTCACGCCATTCAGCGCGCGGCGGTCCTGCTGGCAGACAGTTTTAAAGCGGGTGGTAAGGTACTGTCCTGCGGTAACGGCGGCTCTCATTGTGACGCCATGCACTTTGCTGAAGAGCTGACTGGGCGTTATCGCGAAAACCGTCCGGGCTATCCGGCCATCGCGATTTCCGACGTCAGCCACATCTCCTGCGTCAGCAATGATTTCGGTTACGACTACGTCTTTTCCCGTTACGTGGAAGCCGTTGGGCGCGAAGGCGATGTGCTGTTAGGCATCTCAACTTCCGGCAATTCGGGTAACGTGATCAAAGCCATCGCCGCGGCGCGCGAGAAGGGGATGAAAGTGATCACCCTGACCGGTAAAGATGGCGGCAAAATGGCCGGTACTGCCGATATTGAAATCCGCGTTCCGCATTTCGGTTATGCTGACCGTATTCAGGAAATTCATATTAAAGTGATTCATATCCTGATTCAGCTGATCGAAAAAGAGATGGTTAAGTAAGTCTTCGCCGGGGGCCTTCGCCCCCGCTGTTGTGGAGGTGATGTATGTGCGAACTGCTCGGGATGAGCGCCAATGTGCCTACCGATATCTGCTTTAGTTTTACCGGGCTGGTTCAGCGAGGAGGGGGAACCGGGCCGCACAAAGACGGCTGGGGCATCACTTTCTATGAAGGCAAAGGCTGCCGGACATTCAAAGATCCGCAACCCAGCTTTAATTCCCCCATCGCCAGACTGGTACAGGACTACCCGATCAAATCCTGTTCCGTGATTGCCCATATTCGCCAGGCGAACCGCGGCGAAGTGGCGCTGGAGAACACCCATCCCTTCACGCGTGAACTGTGGGGCCGCAACTGGACCTACGCGCACAACGGGCAGCTTTCGGGATATAAAACGCTGGAAACCGGTAATTTTCGCCCGGTTGGTGAAACCGACAGCGAAAAGGCGTTCTGCTGGTTGCTACACAAACTCACTCAGCGCTACCCGCGCACGCCGGGCAATATGACGGCGGTGTTCAGGTATATCGCAACGCTGGCGGGTGTACTGCGTGAGAAAGGGGTCTTTAACATGCTGTTGTCAGATGGCCGCTACGTGATGGCGTTCTGCTCAACGAATCTGTTCTGGATCACCCGTCGCGCGCCGTTTGGTGTGGCGACGCTGCTGGATCAGGATGTGGAAATTGACTTCAGTTCAGAGACCACACCCAATGATGTGGTCACCGTGATTGCTACGCAACCGCTGACTGGCAACGAAACCTGGCAAAAGATTATGCCAGGCGAGTGGGCGTTATTTTGTCTCGGGGAGCGCGTAGTTTGACGCCAGTTGTGGCTGAACCACTTCGTGACTCAATGGCTTGCTGACGACATAGCGGCCATCGACCACAGACACGGTCGGTGGCTTGCGGGTCTGCTCAAAGTAATCGTATCCCGGCTTTAACTGCGACCAGAACTCTTTGTAATAGGAATACTTGTGGCGTTGCATGTTGGCATCGGTCATGCGGAAGGGATAAATACTGACCTGCACACTCGATTGACCAAAGACCAGCGCGCCGGTGACAAACTGGAAAATCTCATCAATGCCGCTGTCGGTCATGGCGTAGCAGCCAACGGAAACGCAGGCACCGTGAATCATCAGGTATTTACCTTCATAACCGTGTGCGCGGTCATAGGCGTTGGGGAAGCCAATATTAATGGCTTTATAAAAGCGGCTATCGGGTTTGAGCTGGCTACGCTGGACGTTGTAAAAACCTTCCGGGCTTTTAAAATCCCCCTGGCGCTGTTTTGGACCTAAGCCGCCGGAGTAATTACAAATCTTGTAGCTATCGAGAAGTTGATACTGTTCGCCCATCTTGACGTAGAGATCGAGCGCGCGCTCTTCCTTGAAGATCTGTATATAGACCGGCGATCCCATCAATTGCTGCTTATATTCTTTGCTGATCGGCGTCGTGGAGCTATTGCTACTCAGCAAGCCAGCGAATGACACGCACGGGATCAAAAGCATCGCAATAAATAATGCGATTTTACGCATACTGCTTGTTCCTTGATAAAACGATTGCACACGCCAGAACGGCAAATAATAAGATCCCCAAATCGGACTAATCTGGATTTGGAGCGCTCACATTAACACCACGACAGTTTTTCGCAAGTCCCTCGTAGTGTGTTTACAATGTAGACTAAAACGATCTCGGATATTTCTTTTGTTGCAACCCGTCGGGTTTACTTTAGCGCGTTCTCATCGGCTTCCTATTGCAGAAAAATACTGTATACTTAAACAGTATTTTGAGAGGTGAGTGATGCGTAAAATCATACATGTTGATATGGATTGTTTTTTCGCAGCGGTTGAGATGCGTGACAACCCGGCGCTGCGCGACATCCCTATTGCCATTGGCGGCAGCCGTGAGCGCAGAGGCGTCATCAGTACCGCCAACTATCCCGCCCGTAAATTTGGCGTGCGCAGCGCGATGCCGACCGGCATGGCGCTGAAGCTGTGCCCTCATCTCACACTGTTACCCGGTCGCTACGAGGCTTATAAAGAAGCCTCTCGCCAGATTCAGGACATTTTTTCACGCTACACCTCGTTAATTGAGCCGCTGTCTCTCGATGAAGCGTACCTGGATGTCACGGACAGCACGCACTGTCAGGGGTCGGCTACGCTCATCGCCCAGGAGATCCGCCAGACTATCTTCAACGAAGTGCAACTTACCGCCTCGGCAGGGGTAGCACCGGTGAAGTTTCTGGCCAAGATCGCCTCCGATCTGAACAAACCCAACGGACAATATGTCATTACCCCGGATGATGTGCCGGCGTTCCTCAGAACGTTACCTCTGGGTAAAATTCCCGGCGTCGGTAAAGTGTCTGCGGCAAAGCTGGAAAGCATGGGGCTACGTACCTGCGGTGATGTGCAGCAGTTCGATCTGGCGACATTACTCAAGCGCTTCGGTAAGTTTGGTCGGGTGCTGTGGGAACGCTGTCAGGGAATCGACGAACGGGACGTCAATAATGAACGCTTACGCAAATCGATCGGCGTCGAACGCACCATGGCGGAAGATATTCATCAGTGGTCCGACTGTGAAGCGATTATTGAGCGGTTATATCCGGAACTTGAGCGACGACTGGCGAAAGTGAACACCGATCTGCTCATCGCCCGTCAGGGGGTGAAGTTAAAGTTTAATGACTTTCAGCAAACCACCCAGGAACATGTCTGGCCACGGCTGAATAAAGAAGACCTGATTTCTACCGCGCGTAAAACCTGGGAAGAACGCCGGGGAGGGCGGGGCGTTCGTCTGGTGGGACTTCATGTTACTCTGCTGGACCCGCAACTGGAACGACAGTTATTACTGGGGTTATAACCGCGATGAACATCAGAAAATATAAAGAGAGTGATTTTTTTGCGTTATGTGAAATATTCCAGCGGGCTGTTAAGGAAACCGCCCGTCGTGATTATTCCGCACAGCAAGTTGCTGCCTGGGCGCAAATTGACGAAGCGAGCTGGCGACAAAAGCTTGCCACCTCCGAAGTGCAGGTTGCTGTCGTTGATGGGCTACCCGTTGGATTTATTAGCGTAGTGGGAAACTATATTGACCTGTTATTTGTTGCACCCGAGTTCAATGGCCAGGGGATAGCCCGTCGTTTACTGAAACCGTGGATTGTACGGGGAGATGTGTTAACCGTTGATGCCAGTATTACTGCAAAACCCTTTTTTGAGCGTCAGGGGTTCCAGGTGGTTGCACAGCAGAATGTGGAATGTCGGGGGGAATGGTTTATTAATTATCGGATGCAATATCAGAATGCCTCGTAAGTTCATCTTGCAATACTTCGGGGTGCCGATTAGTATACGCGCACTTTTTATTCATATTTACTGCAAAGGGAGTTAACCATGATGACAAATTCTAAAAACTCAATTTGCAGACCTTTCCAGGAATAACCTCTCTTTTTTGCCCTGGTAACGTCTGCCATTTCCGTATTTAATTTTTTCAGGAATGGTATATGGGCAATAATGTTCATGATCTCTCTGATGTGATCGCGTATATCGCATCAGACGAACTTTGGATCGAGGGTTCAGCGATCCAACAATTACACACAACGGCAAATTTACCCGGTATGCACCGCGTGGTAGGTATGCCAGATTTGCACCCTGGGCGTGGCTATCCGATTGGCGCGTCCTTCTTTTCTCTTGGTCGTTTTTATCCTGCGCTCGTGGGCAATGACATCGGCTGCGGCATAGCGCTGTGGCAGACGGATATCCTGAGTCGCAGATATAACGCAGATAAATTTGAGAAGCGTCTTTCGGCGCTGGAGGATGTAGCGACAGACGCGTGGCTGGATGAACATCTGCCAGACAATCTGACTGCGCATCCCTGGCGCAGTGCGCTGGGCTCCATTGGCGGTGGTAATCACTTTGCCGAATTGCAGCAAGTGGATCACGTCTTCGATAACGCGCGTTTTACGCAGGCAGGTCTTGATACATCACATCTGTTGTTACTGACGCACAGCGGTTCACGAGGCCTTGGGCAGTCCATCCTGCAACGGCATATTGCCTCATTCTCTCATGATGGTCTGATGGAAGGAGGTGGTGATGCGATGGACTATCTGGCGGCACATGATGATGCACTGACGTTTGCCCGCGCAAACCGTCAACTGATAGCCCGTCGTATTCTGCAACAGGTAAAAGCAAGCGGACACGCCGTGCTGGATATTGCGCATAACTTTGTGGAGCCTTGCAATATTGGGGGGCATCAGGGGTGGCTGCACCGTAAGGGCGCGACACCGGATAATCGTGGGTTGGTGATCATTCCCGGTTCCCGGGGGGATTACAGTTGGCTGGTTCAGCCTGTACCCGGTGAGGCGTCGCTGTGCTCACTGGCGCACGGTGCCGGACGTAAATGGATGCGCACCGAGTGCAAGGGGCGGCTGTCCGGGAAATACAGTCCGGCGCAACTTTCCCGCACTGACCTGGGAAGCCGGGTGATTTGCCGTGATAAGCAACTGATTTACGAAGAAGCACCGCAGGCCTACAAATCTGTCGAAAGTGTGATCAACTGTCTGATTCAGGCGGGACTGGTGGTGCCGGTTGCACGACTACGCCCGGTATTGACGCTGAAAACCCGTGGAGGAAAAAACGCATGATATTGCTGCAATTCTCCTCCGCGCAGGGACCTGAAGAGTGCTGTCTGGCAGTTAAAAAAGCGCTGGCTCGATTGATAAAAGAAGCGGCCCAGCAGGATGTTGCGCTCACGCTGCTGGAAACGGAGTCAGGTAAGTATCCTGATACGTTACGCTCTGCACTCGTTTCGCTGGAGGGGCCTCACGCGCAAGCATTAAGCGACAACTGGTGTGGCACGCTACAGTGGACTTGTGCCAGTCCTTACCGCCCGAATCATGGACGTAAAAACTGGTATATCGGCGTTGGTCGCTTTTATGCCCGCGAAGAGACGCAATCCGATGAGATTCATTTTGAAACCCTGCGGTCTTCGGGGCCTGGAGGACAACATGTCAACAAGACGGATTCCGCCGTTCGCGCCACGCATCTGGCGAGTGGGATCAGTGTCAAGGTGCAGTCGGAGCGCAGCCAGCATGCCAATAAACGGCTGGCGCGACAGTGGATTGCCTGGCGTCTTGAACAACAACGACAGGATGACAATGCGTCGCTGAAATCCCAACGGAGAATGTTTCACCATCAAATAGTGCGTGGGGATCCGCAAAGATCGTTTAAAGGAATGGCGTTTACGGAGCAGTAACAGGTAAAAAAACTGCCGGATGACGTTTCACTTATCCGGCCTACAAATTTGCTGACAGTTTGTAGGCCGGATAAGGCGCAATGCGCCGCCATCCGGCATTTTTATAGCACCACAGCCGTGACTTATTTCGTCGGAATTGCTTTCAGCAATTCGGTCAGAAGTGTCCAGTAATGACTGACGCTTTCAATGTGCACCTGCTCATCCGGTGAGTGTGGACCAGTGATGGTTGGCCCAATAGAAACCATATCCATATCCGGGTACGGTTTCTTAAACAGACCGCACTCCAGACCCGCGTGGATAATCTGGATGTTCGGCGTCTTGTTGAACAGACGCTGGTAAGTTTCGCGCACCAGGTGCATCACCGGTGAGTTCGCATCCGGCTGCCAGCCAGGGTAACTTCCTTTGGCTTCGGTTTTCGCGCCCGCCAGTTTGCCCAGCGAATCCAGCATGCTAACGACATAGTCTTTACCGGTGTCGATCAGCGAACGGATCAGACAATGGATTTCGACGTTGTCGTCGGTCATGGTGACGACGCCCACGTTCAGTGAGGTTTCAACCACGCCTTTTGCGACGTCGGAATTGCGGATCACGCCGTTCGGCGTGGCGTTCAGCAGACGGATAAAGCTGTCGCGGGACTGCGCGGTCAGCGCGGCTTTATCGTTCGCGGCGCTCTCCAGCTGAACCACCAGGTTTTTCTCTTTTTCAGCCAGTTCGTTTTTCAGGATGTCCTGATAAACGTTGACTTGTGCTTTCAGCGCATCGATTTTGTCTGCCGCAACGGCAACGGTCGCAAAGGCTTCACGTGGAATCGCGTTACGCAGCGTACCACCGTTGAAATCGACCAGACGCAGATCCAACTCTTCAGCATGACCGGCCAGGAAACGAACCAGCAGTTTGTTCGCATTGCCAAGACCAACGTGGATTTCGCCACCGGAGTGACCGCCTTTCAGCCCTTTCAGGGTCAGCTTAAAGGTCTGGAAACCCGCCGGAACGGCTTCACGGGCCAGCGGCAGGTTAGAGGTGAAGTCAATCCCACCCGCACAGCCCATGTAGATCTCACCTTCTTCTTCCGAGTCGGTGTTGATCAGAATGTCCGCCTGCAGCCAGTTGGCCTGCAGACCAAATGCACCGTCCATACCCGCTTCTTCGGTCATGGTCAGCAGCACTTCCAGCGGGCCGTGAACGACGCTGTCGTCAGCCAGAACCGCCAGCGCAGAAGCCATGCCGATGCCGTTATCAGCACCCAGCGTGGTGCCACGCGCTTTCACCCATTCGCCATCAATATAAGGTTGGATTGGATCTTTGGTGAAATCGTGCACGGTGTCGTTGTTTTTCTGCGGCACCATATCCAGGTGCGCTTGCAGAACCACCGGTTTACGATTTTCCATTCCCGCGCTAGCCGGTTTGCGAATCAGGATATTCCCTACCTGGTCGCGCTCTACGTGGAAACCTTTCTCGTTTGCCCAGCCGATGATGTGCTCAGCGAGCTGCTCTTCATGATAGGACGGGTGAGGAATAGAACAGATTTTTGCAAAAATATCCCACAGCGGTTGCGGGGAGAGTTGAGATAATTCAGACACGATCATTCTCCTTGTATACCCGTCATACTTCAGGTTGCATGGGTGTTGATTTTCCTGCAACGCGAATGATTTAAGGTATCGATGCTCTGCAAACAAGCTTGCAGGTCACAGGGTTAGCAGGTTAATTATTACCACAAGTCTGGCTTGCGAGATGCGCTTGAGAATACCATTTTCTGCGCCCGCTGCGAGTATAAAGCACGTAAAAAGAGGGCCCGATTCCGCGAAACACTGGTTTTTGGTGGCTCAGATCTCTATAATCTCGCGCAACCCATTTCCCCCTTGAACACTTTTTAAGCCGTAGATAAACAGGCTGGGACACTTCACATGAGCGAAAAATACGTCGTCACCTGGGACATGCTGCAGATCCATGCACGCAAACTGGCAAACCGCCTGATGCCTTCAGAACAGTGGAAAGGCATTATTGCCGTTAGCCGTGGTGGTCTGGTGCCGGGCGCATTGCTGGCACGTGAACTGGGCATTCGTCATGTCGATACCGTATGCATTTCCAGCTACGATCACGACAACCAGCGTGAGCTGAAAATTCTCAAGCGCGCAGAAGGCGACGGTGAAGGCTTTATCGTCATTGACGATCTGGTAGATACCGGTGGTACCGCCGTGGCTATCCGTGACATGTATCCAAAAGCGCACTTTGTCACCATTTTCGCCAAACCAGCGGGCCGTCCGTTAGTTGATGATTATGTGATTGATATCCCGCAGGATACCTGGATTGAGCAGCCGTGGGACATGGGTGTGACCTTCGTTCCGCCGATTTCGGGCCGCTAATCTCTGACTTTTTCAACGCCTGGCACTGCCGGGCGTTGTTCTATTTAGCGGGTGTCAGGTTACAATAAGCCTCAGTGAGTACTTCAGGAGGCTGTACGCATGTCACAGGCTAATCTTAGCGAAATCCTGTTCAAACCCCGTTTTAAACATCCCGAAACGTCGACCCTTGTCCGCCGTTTTAATGCCGGGACGCAGCCGCTTGTGCAATCGGCGCTGGATGGCAAGAACGTTCCCCACTGGTATCGCATGATTAACCGCCTGATGTGGATTTGGCGCGGTGTGGATCCGCGAGAAATTCTTGATGTCCAGGCGCGTATCGTGATGAGCGATGCCGAGCGCACCGATGCCGAGCTTTACGATACGGTGATTGGTTACCGTGGCGGCAACTGGATTTATGAATGGGCGAAGCAGGCGATGGACTGGCAGCAGAAAGCCTGCCAGGAAACGGATCCTGAGCGTAGCGGTCGTTACTGGCTGCATGCCTCGACGTTGTACAACATCGCTGCCTATCCGCACCTGAAAGGGGATGACCTGGCGGAACAGGCACAGGCATTATCTAACCGTGCCTATGAAGAAGCCGCGCAGCGACTGCCCGGTACGCTGCGCGAGATGGAGTTTTCGGTGCCCGGCGGTTCCCCCGTCACCGGATTCTTGCATATGCCAAAAGGCGACGGCCCGTTCCCGACGGTGCTCATGTGTGGCGGTCTGGATTCAATGCAAACCGACTACTACTCCCTGTATGAGCGTTATTTCGCGCCGCGCGGCATCGCCATGCTCACGCTGGATATGCCTTCTGTCGGCTTCTCGTCAAAGTGGAAGCTCTCTCAGGACTCCAGCCTGCTGCACCAGCATGTGCTGAAAGCGTTGCCGAATGTGCCATGGGTGGATCATACCCGAGTGGCGGCGTTCGGATTCCGTTTTGGTGCCAATGTAGCGGTACGTCTGGCCTATCTTGAATCTCCGCGTCTGAAAGCGGTGGCCTGTCTTGGTCCCGTTGTCCATGCGTTGCTGAGCGATCCGCTGCGTCAGGGGGCTGTACCGGAAATGTATCTTGACGTTCTGGCAAGTCGACTGGGAATGCACGATGCGTCCGATGAAGCGCTACGTGTGGAGCTCAATCGCTATTCGCTGAAGGTGCAGGGATTACTCGGCAGACGTTGCCCGACGCCAATGCTGTCGGGCTTCTGGAAGAACGATCCGTTCAGTCCGGAAGAGGAGTCGCGTTTAATCACCTCTTCATCTTCTGACGGTAAGTTGCTGGAGATTCCCTTCAATCCGGTGTATCGCAATTTTGACAACTCGTTACAGGAAATCACCCGCTGGATTGAAAAGAGATTGTGTTAATAATTTGCTAAATTCTACTGTTTTGGTAAAACAGTTGCTTCACAACAGGAGATCGCAATGACGTTACCGAGTGGACACCCGAAGAGCAGATTGATCAAGAAATTCACCGCGCTTGGCCCTTATATCCGGGAAGGAAAGTGCGAAGATAATCGATTCTTTTTCGATTGTCTGGCTGTTTGCGTCAACGTGAAACCCGCGCCTGAACTGCGCGAATTCTGGGGCTGGTGGATGGAACTGGAAGCGCACGAAAAGCGTTTCACCTATAGCTACAAATTTGGTCTGTTCGACAAAGCGGGCGACTGGACGACTGTGGCGATCAAAGACAAAGAAGTGGTTGAGCGACTGGAATATACCCTACGCGAGTTTCATGAGAAGTTGCGTGAGCTGTTAAACACGCTGCATCTGTCACTGGAACCCGCTGACGATTTCCGTGATGCGCCGGTGAAGTTAACGGCATAATCCCAAAAGAGAGGCCGGATAAATTATCCGGCCTCTCTGTTTTGTTCGCCGGATAAATCAAACCATCCGGCACATTCAGGAATCAGAACTGATACGTCATACCCAGCGCTACGATGTCATCGCTGTTAACGCCCAGTTTGTTGTTGTCATCAATCTGGTTGATTTTATAATCAACAAACGCTGACATGTTTTTGTTGAAATAGTAGGTCGCGCCGACATCGATATATTTCACGATATCTTCATCACCGATACCTTCAATATCTTTGCCTTTCGACTGAACGTAACCGATGGACGGGCGCAGGCCGAAATCAAACTGATATTGTGCAACGGCTTCGAAGTTTTGCGCTTTGTTGGCAAAACCACCGGAGATCGGCGCCATGTTGCGGGTTTCAGAATAGATGGTCGCCAGATAGATGTCGTTGCCATCGTATTTCAGGCCGCTCGCCCAACCTTCAGCATTCTGGCCATGGCCGCGCGCCTGCAGGTTTTGCTCATTAGTACGGTCAGAGTTGGCGTAGGCGCCAATGATCGCGAAGTCGCTGCCGCCGAAGTCGTAGCTCAGTGAGGTCCCGAAACCGTCACCGTTCTGTTTCTTCACATCACGGTCTTCGTTTTTACCCTGATATTGCAGGGTCATGTTCAGACCGTCGATCATGCCGAAGAAGTCGGTGTTACGGTATGTCGCCAGACCACTGGCACGTTTGGTCATGAAGTTATCGGTCTGCGCGAGACCGTCACCACCAAATTCCGGGAACATATCGGTCCAGGCGGCAACGTCATACAGTGCGCCCAGGTTACGACCGTAATCGAAAGAGCCGATATCTTTCAGCTTGACCCCGGCAA
This sequence comes from Citrobacter sp., assembly GCA_019415335.1. Next base: position 40,254 of record DXKH01000107.1, read on the forward strand.
ACGCCAGACGCGTTTTCTGACCGGATTCGCTTTCGGTTTTGTTGCCCGCAAATTCCGCTTCCCAGCGACCGTAGCCGGTCAGTTGATCGTTAATCTGCGTTTCGCCTTTAAAACCAAAGCGGACATAGGTCTGGTCGCCGTCTTTGTCATCATTATCGCTGAAGTAGTGCATCGCTTTGACTTTGCCATACACATCCAGCTTATTACCGTCTTTGTTAAACACTTCCGCTGCCTGCACGGATGCCGATGCCACAATACCCATCACCACTAATGCCAGAGTGCTCTTTTTCATTTTCAGTCCTGATTTAAAGTACGCGCTAATATTTACTGGGTGTGATCCCCGTTGAAAGACAGGAGGGGTTTTATCGTTCTGGGGTGAAGGTTTTATGACAAAGTAAGAATAATTTTAAAAAAGGATGTTTTTCTGTTTCGGTAATAAAAACGTCAAACACTGCCGCTACGCTTGCTGATCCAGCACAACAAAATTTCATGCTTTGTGCGCTGCTTGTTGGCAACCGGGGCCAGTCCTGCTAAAACGTTCGTTTACTATCATTTTCCCTATTTTGAACGGCAGAGAATCATGAGTGACAGCCAGACGCTGGTGGTAAAACTCGGCACCAGTGTGCTAACGGGCGGATCGCGCCGCCTTAACCGTGCCCACATCGTAGAACTTGTTCGTCAGTGCGCGCAGCTGCATGCCGCAGGACATCGTATTGTTATCGTCACGTCGGGCGCTATTGCCGCCGGGCGTGAACACCTGGGGTATCCGGAACTGCCTGCAACCATTGCCACTAAGCAGCTGCTGGCGGCAGTCGGGCAGAGCCGTCTGATTCAACTGTGGGAACAGCTGTTTTCGATTTACGGCATTCACGTCGGGCAGATGCTGCTGACGCGGGCGGATATGGAAGATCGGGAGCGCTTTCTGAATGCACGAGACACTCTGCGTGCGCTGCTGGATAACAATATTGTTCCGGTTATCAACGAGAACGATGCCGTTGCCACGGCGGAAATTAAAGTGGGGGATAACGACAATCTCTCCGCGCTGGCGGCGATCCTCGCCGGGGCGGATAAACTGCTGCTGTTGACCGATCAACAGGGGCTGTTCACCGCCGATCCGCGTACCGATCCGCAAGCCGAGCTAATTAAAGATGTTTACGGGATTGATGACGCGCTGCGGGCCATCGCCGGTGACAGCGTGTCGGGTCTCGGAACGGGCGGTATGGGCACCAAGCTACAGGCTGCTGACGTCGCCTGTCGTGCCGGTATCGACACCATCATTGCTGCTGGCAGCAAGCCGGGTGTGATTGGTGACGTGATGGAAGGCATCTCTGTCGGCACTCGCTTCCACGCGCAGGCTTCCCCGTTGGAGAACCGCAAACGCTGGATCTTCGGCGCGCCGCCTGCCGGTGAAATCACCGTGGATGAAGGGGCGACGGCGGCGATTCTGGAACGCGGCAGTTCCCTGCTGCCAAAAGGCATTAAAAGCGTGACAGGCAACTTCTCGCGTGGTGAAGTTATCCGTATCTGTAACCTGGAAGGGCGCGACATCGCCCACGGCGTGAGCCGCTACAACAGCGACGCGCTGCGCCGGATTGCCGGACACCACTCCCAGCAGATCGACGCGATTCTGGGCTATGAATATGGCCCGGTCGCTGTCCATCGCGATGACATGATTACCCGTTAAGGAGCAGATAAATGCTGGAACAAATGGGCATTGCTGCCAAAGCCGCGTCGTACAAACTGGCGCTGCTCTCCAGCCGCGAAAAAAATCGCGTGCTGGAAAAAATAGCTGATGAGCTTGAAGCACAAACGGAAACGATCCTGAACGCAAATGCGCAGGACGTGGCCGAAGCGCGCACGAACGGTCTGAGCGAGGCGATGCTCGATCGCCTGGCGCTGACGCCCGCGCGGCTGAAGGCGATTGCTGATGACGTCCGTCAGGTCTGCAATCTGGCGGATCCGGTCGGGCAGGTGATTGACGGAGGACTGCTGGACAGCGGGCTGCGTCTGGAACGTCGCCGCGTGCCGCTGGGCGTGATTGGTGTCATTTATGAAGCGCGTCCAAACGTCACCGTCGATGTCGCCTCCCTGTGCCTGAAAACGGGAAATGCAGCGATTCTGCGCGGCGGTAAAGAGACATATCGCACCAACGCGGCCACCGTGCGCGTGATCCAGCAGGCGTTAACCTCCTGCGGTTTACCGGAAGCGGCGGTTCAGGCCATTGAAAGCCCCGATCGTGCACTGGTGAATGAGATGCTGCGCATGGATAAGTATATCGACATGCTGATCCCGCGTGGCGGCGCGGGTCTGCATAAGCTGTGCCGCGAGCAGTCGACCATTCCGGTGATCACCGGCGGGATTGGCGTGTGTCATATCGTTGTCGACGACAGTGCAGAGATTGCCCCGGCGCTGAAGATTATCGTCAATGCGAAAACGCAACGTCCGAGTACCTGTAACACGGTAGAGACACTGCTGGTGCATCAGCACATCGCGGCACGTTTCCTGCCGGTGCTGAGTCAGCAGATGGCGGAGAGCGGCGTGACGCTGCATGCGGACGAGCAGTCGCTTGCTCTGTTGAACGCGGGCCCAGCGAACGTGGTGGCGGTGAAAGCAGAAGAATTTGACGACGAGTTCTTGTCGCTGGATTTGAACGTCAAAATCGTCGCGGACCTGGATGACGCCATTGCACATATTCGCGAGCACGGCACCCAGCATTCCGACGCCATCCTGACGCGTACCATGCACAACGCGAACCGTTTTGTGAACGAAGTGGATTCGTCTGCGGTGTACGTCAACGCCTCGACCCGTTTTACCGATGGCGGGCAGTTTGGCCTCGGCGCGGAAGTCGCCGTCAGTACGCAAAAATTACATGCCCGCGGTCCCATGGGGCTGGAAGCGCTGACTACCTACAAGTGGATCGGCTTTGGTGACGATACGATTCGTGCCTAATTAACGCCGGGTGATGCAAAATCAGCCACTTGATTCGCAAGGCTATTGACGCATCACTCGGTTAGTTTTAACCTTCTACCCCGTGTTCACACTCGTGGTCACGTCCTCATCAGGGCCGATATAGCTCAGTTGGTAGAGCAGCGCATTCGTAATGCGAAGGTCGTAGGTTCGACTCCTATTATCGGCACCAACAACCACGCGGCTTCACGCGATATTCACCAGTCCAGCAAAAGTGCCTTGTGCCATATTTGTGCCATTCCCCGCCAGGAATGAGTCGATTTGCATGGCATGTTGCGTCAGGTGATTCGGTGCCAGATGTGCATAACGCTGCACCATCTCGATACTCTCCCACCCACCCATTTCCTGTAGCGCACTGAGTGGCACGCCGGACTGTACAAGCCAGCTTGCCCTGGTATGCCTCAGGTCATGGAAGCGGAAATTTTCTATCCCAGCCCGCCTTAACGCTGCACGCCACGCCGTGTTAGCATCCCTTTGAAGTGCATCCTCCAGAATCCGATCCGGCTTTTGTCATCATCCAGACTTTTCTTGTGCTGCTTTTCATTAAGCCAGCGAATGCACGCTTCATCGAACGTTCTCAGCTTAAACTCTCCCATCTTATCAACTCGCCAGGCTTCGGCTTTCAGCTGATCATAGAGCTCCTGCGCTTGCCTTTTGTCCGTTGTCCCAAGAGACCGTCTAATTCGACTTCCACCAGGCGTAACGAAGTCGCAGTGCCACGAATCGGGCACGTTGCTTGGTGTGCGCTAGTTGCGTTCAGACTGGCAACCCATGAAAGATTACCGGCGTCAGAAGCCAAGAATAATCTATTCTTGTCCTGATGGTTAGCTACAGCCCATAAGCAACGTCGTTTCCATCGTAAGACCGCCAAAGATATTGAATGGCTGCTGAAGCAGGGACGGACAAGCCAATCTGACTGGCGCAGCCTGAGTTCCTGAGTTGCTAGCCAGCGAGAAACGATACGCATCACTGGAAGTGGGGAAAATGACCCTGAAAAGTGGGTAAACAAGGTGAGATGGTCACGGAGATGTCCGACGAAGTCTATTCGCGCCGGTAATCGCGTATTGGAATAGTCGCACTACCTGAATTTACTTTTGATCTGGCTGGTAGGTGATCAGTATTCAAAATAGGGAGGAATATTTTCAGTTTCATAGTTCTGAGCAACATATGTAAACAATAAAATGGTTTTCTAAGACAAAATTGATGCGCAATAGCATTGCATCTATTTGATTTGTTTCTATAATGATTGTTTTCTAATGCATAAATGGAGGAGAGTAAATGTGCCGTTATTTGCTGTTTTTATTATTTATACCTTTCACTTCTGCAATAGCAGTTCATAATAATAATGATTACTTATTTTATTGCCATGCTGAACAATCAAAAGAAATAAAGGCAAAGACGTTAAATAACCATTTAGTTGTTTATATTGATAGCTTGGAGATAGTATCAAATGAAACTATCGAGGAAATAAAATCCGTGTACAAAAAGGAACTGGCGGAGGTTAAAAAAGAAGGCGCTGATGATTATGCAATGTTTAGATTTTCCACTGAAAATGATGTGGTATCAATAGGCAGTGGCATTGATAAAGCTGATTATAGCGACGCAACAAACCGATTGAGTATAACAAACAAGAATGATGATTCATCCAAAACTTACTGGTGTGATAGTGATGATTTAAATCAATTGGATTTGATGAAAGAGAGCGCCGATTGAACGGCGCTTTATATTACGATAGAACATTTAATATTTTATTAATTAGTCTATTCGATTCCAATCACATGACTGACTATCGGGTGAAAACGCATTTGCATTTTCTTTGAATATATAGTCCACCCCGTTCTTATTTGTATACGTGAAATTATTGACATATACACCTTGTGTCGATATCACATAATAGCCATTTACCTTCCCTTTAATAAATTCGCTCCATTTCTCCGTTATCAACTCTGACTTTGTTCCATCATTTTCATGTGAGGATTCAACTAAGTTCAATGGGATTGGCTTATCTGAATTGCTGTATTTTACATAACTTATCATCCAGTTATCAGCATCGTAAGAAATAGTGGCATATGTAAGCCTTATTTTTTTTCCTATACTAGCATTCGACTCCATACAATGGATCTGTCTGGAGAGTGAGGCCGCATTTACCGAGAATGCGACGGATAAGATAATGAAAAAAATCTCTTTCACCGCAGTTCTCGCAAATGTTCATTTATGAATGACTCTATATGGTTCCTATGGATGCCATATAGTTTTCGATGATCATGTGCACGTTGAGTATCTGGACCCCATAAGATTTTTGCTCTCTCATACCCTTTCTTTGATTCATTCGAATCCTTTGTTGGTCCTTGAAAATGGGTTCGAGGATCGTGCCATAACGCCCATGATAATGAATAGGTTGCATTATCGTAAATACTACTATTTTCAAATAGAAATTCACTGTCAAAGCATAATGAGTTAAGATGCTCTGATTTTAGTATTCTAGTTATCGATTTAAAATAGCCAAGTCGGTTATCATATCCATTAACGCCACCATTTACTACGCACGTCACCATGTTGAAATCATCAGTTTTAGAATATTCAAGGCACCTTGTTTTATTGCAGTAATACCAAAGAGCTGATAATAATGAATGAGGCAACGACAACAATTTATCCTCATGAGATATTATTGTATCGTCAGAATAATCATCATAACTTTGATAATTTGAGTGCCCCGTTAGTTGTAATAAGCCTAGACCATACCATGGGGCATAACTAGCCTGCGAGCCATTAAGTTCAGACAAATATCTAAACGCACCAGTTTCCCCACAAACTTGAGCAAGAAAATGTGTTTTTTCGCGGCAGGTATTGATACCAAACCAAGGCAACCAAAGGTTGATAGCATCTAAATATCCTTTTAACTCCCCCCCAGTAGTTGCACCTGTAGCAATTCGCCTGAACTCAGCCATAGTAATGTCGCGGTTACAGGCGCAGGTTGTAGGGAGTGCTTCCTCATGCTGGTTTGCTGGCTGGCGGTGGGGGGGGCTGTGCGTAGCCTGGGCATGTTGTACTGGAT
>DXKH01000108.1 GCA_019415335.1 Citrobacter sp.
GAGTATTTGATCATGTATAAGCAATGAAAAACAGCTTCAGGAAATAAGGAGTATCTCAATTTTTAAACATAAAATGAGAATCGTTCAGTACAAAAAAGCAGCGTTGCGTAATCTTTCCCTGATTAAATACGCTACCGCCCAGCCCTGATAACATGATCTGCACTGCGCTATCATATCGACATGTTTCTCTACATGCGAAAAGATGTTTTATTTTCAGATTATATTAAATTGATATTTAATATAAAAACCGAAATCACATCAACCATATGAATAGTTGTGCCAACATTAATTGCTATTCATAGCAAACAAATGGACGTCCAGTTAACTACGCCAGTGATTCATTAACATTAACCTCCGGCATTATTGTTAAATAATGACATTCCTTTTTAATACTTCTTGTAATTTCGGTATCTGACATACAGCATCAGCAATCGCATTAATGTTCGGGGCATTATCCTGAAACCATTCGTGTCCCGGTCCCCATGTGCGCATGGTGCAGAGATAACAGTCCACCAGCGTTAGTTGCTCTCCAAACACATACGGTTCAGCAGTCAATTGCGAATTCAGCCAGATATAAAGCGATTTGCGATATTCAATTACAGGTGCGTCAGATGCCCAACGCTTAGGGTAATCGGCGAAAGTGAACGTTGGATAGACATTAGCAACCAGCCAGACCAATAGCCGTTGAAACTGTTGACGTTCGGCGCGCCCAAGAGGTGGCGCAAGGTCCGGGCGACGATCGAGAACCATCAATGCAATCGCCGCTGTCTCCGTCATAATCTCGTTATTTTTACAGCGCCAGTGTCGGAACCTGACACAACGGATTCAGGGTTTTTAATAAATCGCGTGAAGTTCCCTCGTGGTCAAAACCACTGACATCAACGAACTGATAAGGAATATCAGCCAGTGTTAGCATCAGCTCACTGATTGTAGAGCCCCAGCCGGGTACGCCATGCACCTTAATCATATGCCCCTCACAATCTTTTAAAGATTAAGTGTAGGACAGCACACAGGTTATCCAGCAAAAGGATTTATCATTTTTTCGTCAGTTGTATAAATCCCCTTCAGGATTGTAAGGGGATGTTTTGCATCGTTTATCGATAACGGGTAGGATTCTGCGCCGACAGTTATACCCATAAAGAATAATTGTTTTCCTTTGTAGCCCTTGCGGCATCTGGCTCCACTGATTCCATCCGTCGTCAATCCCCGCACCAATCCCCGCACGGGTCAGAAAGAATGGTGTTTCTGTTTATTTTCTCGCCAGTGGTCGGAGCATAAAAAACCGGGGATGATACCCCGGCTGTTGGTTAATTAATACGGGTCAAATAGCGGTTCTTTCCGTCTGCGCCATTTGCCGTCACGACGGAAATACGAATAATCACCGGGACGGCGGCCCCAATCCATCTGAAAGCCGACTTTGTAAATCTCGAACGCTTCGAGAGCTGGTTTCGTAATCATGCGGCGTCGCAACATCATGTCGGTTTGCTCCGGTGACGGTTCGCGCACGCGAGTGATAACCAGATGTCCGCGACCGTCAACGTGGAATTTAAAGTTTTGGGCCAGATCCTGAATTTCCTCCGGGTAGTAGCCCGCATCGACATGTGCATTAATGTAAGCGTTGCGCCATTCCTGAATGTTAGCTTTAGACCAGTTCATCGCTAACAGATTGATGAAGTTTTTCATTATCTTCCCCAAATACTAATTCTGTGTAACCCACGGCGTTGCGCTCGTCTGGCGAATCAGGGATATTCTCCACTGGCTCCGTGTGACGAGTACGGTAAACACCGCGACCAATAATTTGATAGGACCAGGATACTTCCAGGTCTTCGCAATAGGCAATCGACTTGCCGTTTGTGTAGGCGGCTGCAATATCAGCACCCTGACAACTGCGTAAATCACGTTCGGTGAAGTGCTCAACGGGTTTTTCTGACCACTCGACCGCAACACCCCGCGCTTTACCGATTTCGTCGTATTGAAGCTGCAATGTTTCCGGGTCGATTGCTACGCCGTCGGCTGTTTCGTTACCCCCGCCGGATGTTCCGGGCACTGACAGCGCCATCCCGGCTGGCTGTTTGCGCGGCATCACCGCCATTGCCTCACGGGCAAGGCTATCCGCCAGTTTTACCGCTTTTGTGATTGCTACGGGGTCCAGCGGTGCGTTACGTATTTCTTCCGTCGCCTGCGTAAGCTTGTCACTGGCAGCAATTACCCGGATGCGATAAGCGCGTGCGGCGAAATCTCTATCCTGTTCAATTTTGCGCGTGATTGTTGATACATCTGGATAACCAGGCAATTCACCAATAGCACGCATACTCATTCCTTCCGCCATCCGATCAATCACGCTTTCCCAATCAGCTTCATCGTACTCGACCGGGCGACCTGGGCCGTTCAATAGTTCTGTCATGTCGTGTTCTCCTTAGCCGCCACTGTGTGCATAATTGCTTAAAATTTAATCATTAAACCATTCGCCATCTTCCGGGAACTGCTCCGGCATTCCACCGACGGGCAGACTGGCTGACTGGATGGCATTTAGCAAACCAGCTACACCGCAGTTGATTGTGTGCATATCTTCTGTGTTTCGCAGCAAGCGGATAACCAGCAAAACGGCTACTTCGTTCAGGCGCTGGCGCAATAACAGATTGGAACTGCTGACCAGTCGATGAATCTCACCTAATCGCGGTAGCTCGATTTCACCTTTCATCGCTGCGACATCTTGTAGTAAACGGCGTTCTGCCGGGGTTAATTTTATTCTCATGGCTTTTATCTCTCGTTAATCATCAATATCAGCGCCCACGCTTTCAAGCTGGCTGTGTATATCGGCCCTGATTAGTTTTAACCGTTTTACGAATTGCTTTTCCGCATCACTGCATTCATGCAGGCTATGACCATCTTTCAGTTTCATATTGATAAGCGTGTTGATGGTATTAAGGGAATGCTCAGCCCATAGCCGTAACATCTGGCGCTTTAGTGGCTGTTCACTCAGCGGCGATTGCTTCAGGTCGCTTACCCTTTCTGCTACCGTCCGGGCGATACCAAAAACTATGCGTAATGCCAGCATTTTTGTTTTCTCCTGTGAATCAGCGAAACCGCTGGTAAAATATCGGTATAAACATTTCTTAAAACGGTTTCGCTATTGTTGGTTGGGTCAGGTGCAATACCTGGCCCTTTTCTTTATCAGCACGGGATACCCAGCGCATTGAGAATGCGTTTTCTTACGTCGGCATCCATTTCGTAAGACTTCGGCGTTTCGGTGCTCTGGCGCTCGTCTGGCACGTTATCCGGCACACGAACGGTGAAGTAATCCCGCTGGTCTTTCGTCAGATAGTCACCGGAAAAATAATCACCGAAAGCGGCGTCGAGCTTATTGTCGAAGTAGGATAAGTCCGGGATTTTACTTTCAGGCTTACCCTGTTCCGGTAATAACTTGATAATCTGCATCTTGATTTCAGCTGCCCGTTTCTGCAATGCCTGGCGTTCGGATCCGGTCTTCTCAGCGGCAGCACTTTCCAGAATCTGGAATTGCGTTACCAGCCTTTTAATCTCATCATTCATAATTATGTAGCCCCGCTCACCGTATTATTGTTTGAAGAAACCGAATCCGAGTTTTAATGCGCTTCCAAGTTTTCCGCGCAGCATGAATTCTACTTCTTTCCGGCCCATTTCCTGATGGGTAACCCTGTCAGGGGTTTTCATGCAGTCAGGTAACTGGCTATATAATTCGTCGGCATGACTGGCGATTAATTGCTGGTATTCCGGCAAAGTGCGTAATGCTGCGATTAATTCATCAACGGCGGCTGCCATCTTTTTATCGAAATCCCGTTTATCCTGGACTTCTGGCGAAGGTTTATAGCCGTTGGCCTGATTCATGATGTCTGCGTAGGTGTTTCCAATGTGTGGCATAATAGTTTTCTCCTATTGTTATTGTGCAATACGCCATAATTTATGATTTACGTGGTGGCTGGTGGCGAATAGTACCGCTGCCGTTACCGGGCGAAGACACCAGCGCTGATTGTGCTTCGTACTGGCTTTTCTGCCGCGGAATGGACGGATAGCGCCGAATTTCTCACCCGGCTGGCTACCCATATTTTCATTCCACGCGACAATTCGAAGGTTAACCAGTCGGTTATCAGTGCCGTCACGGTTGATATGGTCAACGCAAAAACCCGGCGGAATGGCATCAAATCCGTAGGTCAACCAGATAACGATATTGTGTACGCGAAACAGTTTCTCTTTACCGTTAACTGTCACGCTTACCCTGTAATAGCGTGCTTTATTGTGACGTTTATATTTGCGACCTTTACAATAGCCGTATTTGCTCTCAATTGGTTTCAGACATAATTCGTGCCCGTCGCGGTCCAATCCTGTTTGAGATTTTTCATTTACTGTGAATCTGCGTTTAATTTCTTGCTGATATTCCAATGGCGGAATACGTGGACTTGGCTTCGGCATAGCTATTTACCTCGTTTATAAAAGAAGTCCAGAATTTCTTGCTTGATGAATTTAATCTGGCAGCCCGCCGGAGTTACGCTTTTCGGAAAGTCCGGGATTCGTTGCATCCACTTGAATATTGACCAACGCGTAACTCCGAATAATCGGGCCACCTGGTTAACTGTCATTAGTTCCACATCGTCTTTCATGCTTATCACCTATCTGAAAAAGAGCGCCAGTCAGGAAAAATAAAGAGGACGACGAAAAACCCGAATGGCGCGTTTAGTGGTTGCTGTTCTTACTAAATATTTTATCCCGGTTGGATATAGTGTGCATCGTTGGTTTTTGTGGAAAACGTGGACACAAAAAGGTTATCGCGAATACGATGGCTAGCGTATGTGAAAAATAGAAAATTGGTAGGGCAACTGGAAGGGAATTTTCGCGAAAAATGACCAAAATATATGGTCGGTATGGTGGATATGGATATTAGATCCAGTAGTTCCGATGAGCGCACCACGGATGGCAACTCTTTCGGGTTAACGGTAGACGATGGTACGTTGATGCCTTTTATCAGGTGGGCGCGATGTTGTCGCTTGTCAGCCTGCCCCGAGGCGTCGTGTTTATCCGATACTTCCAATTCATCCGGCGGCATCTGGAATGGTCACGGTATAACCAGTGGTGATTGCCTGTTTCTGGTGTGATGCGCTCGTCCGGCACTCTCACTACCGCCCCGCTCTAAGGGCAAAACATCAACGTCTTCGCGAATACTGTTTTTACGTGCTGGACGCGGTAGGCCAAATTGCACGGTAACGCCATGTTAAAGTCCTGGCCCGAGACTGATTTGTTTTGTAGGGTTAACTCCCCCACCGCCCTTGCGCCTTTGGTTTCAGCGTTGCCACTTTTAACGACTGCTGGTGTCGGTAACGGCATGTTATAGACCTGCCCCGAGTCTTTGAGATTGGCATTTGTCGTCTTGCCTTGACGGTTTTACTTGAGATTTTAAGGCGGGAGTGATGCGCGTCGCAAAATTGTGTCTTTGCTGTTGACAGGCCGACTTAAGGGGAATTTATCGAAGTGGCGGCGGTGACAAGCGGTTACTCGTTTATTCTGATTTGCCTGTCACCGTTGATTTTGCTGGCTGTCACCGTAATGAACGGTAAAAATTAGCTCTGTCTTTGCGTTGTTGTACATACAAATAACCGTAATCTTTTCCGTTGTCCGGCACTTGCCCAGGGAATGAAATCTCAACCTTACCAATTGTTACAATATAACGTATCAATCCTTCGCGTTTCAGTTCGGCAAGATAGCGACGCAGCGTTGGCTCCGAAATGTCATTTTTGCCGTTGGTCAGTAGTGCAATCAGTTCCGCTTTCGTTCCCGTAAACGCCCCGTGCTGGCGTAGTCGGCGTAGCAGAATGTTGCATGTGTATTTGCGCGTATCGAATGCCGTTTTCTTCTTCCGTGGTTTCGCTGTCACCGCAGGTTTAATCACGCTGTCACCGCTGCCGCAGCTATCCGGCTGGTGATTGTCCGGTGTCACATTTTGTAAACTACCCGCGACAAGATAGTCCATGATTTCACTGTCGACATGCAATAGCGCCGCTACTTTCGCCAGCACCATTAACGGTGGCATCTTGCGTTTCAGTGTACCCAACAACGTTTTTACATCATCCGAGCTAACCTTTGCCGCTTTCGCTATCCGCATGTTGTCTATGCCGCATTGACCGCGCGTATAACCATGCTTGATAGCTGCATCTTTAAGCAAATCATGAATGTTCATTCCAAAACCCCCGATTAGCCTGTCACCGTTGATTTTGCTGGCTGTCACCGTGCCGCGTGTAACGGGATAACCTTCGCTTCTGTCTGCATAACGTAGTCCGCCCACCAGCACAATGCGCGGCGCTTTTCGGCTTCGCGTCTGGCGCGGTTGTAGCGTCCGGCGATACCCGTGCGCTTATGGGCCAGTATTAATTCCACAATGTCGCTATCGAATCCATGTTCGTTGAGTGCCGTAGACAAACAATGGCGGAAGCCGTGCGCCGTTAACTTGCCTTCGTAACCAGCACGCCGGATAACATCCATCACCGCACCGACGTGTAACGGCTGGTGGCCTTTGCTGGTGAAAACGTATCCGCTGGCATCATCCGGGCGAATGGCGGTTAATATTTTCATCGCCGCTGGTGGTAATGGGACTTCGTGCGCTTCACCGTTTTTCATGTTCTCAGCCGGAATCTTCCAGATAGCCGCGCACACATCGACATCTTCCCACCGCATGTGGCGGATGTTTTTAGTGCGAACGCCTGTTAACAGCAAGAGTTTCGTTGCATTCACTGCCGGAGTGGTCGCCAGTGCGCCTAAATCGCACCAGAAACGGTTAATTTCACCCTGGCCTTGCAAGTGGTTAAAGCTGATTTCTTTGTGTTTCAGGAGTTCACGCGCATTTTTAACGAGTGTCACCGCTACGTTTTTTGCGATGATGTCACGCTCTGCGGCGCGGGCAAGAATGGCGGCAATGTGCGCGGCGGCTTTTAAGGCTGTGACCGGACGGCCCTGATGATTGCGGTCGCCGTGACCAATCCGCTTAATGACGTCAATCAGCACGCCGTAAGTGATTTGGTCGGCAGTAAATGCGCCTATCTCTTTCAGTACATCACGAAGATTTAACCGCACCTGTTTTGTATACGCTTCCGTCCATCTGTGGTCGTTTATCCACGCTTCCGCCATTGCTGCGAATGTTGATTCCGCCCTACGGCGTTGTTCAACTTTCTGGTAGCTGCGGTAGTCAACTCCCTGGGTTATCAATCCCCGCGCTTTACGGCACATTTCCCGCGCATCGGCGAGCATAATGTCTTTCAACTGACCAAACGTAACCTCGACTTCTTTCCCGTCGTAGCGATAGCGGAAGCGCCAACTACACGCGCCTGTCTTCGCGTTGCGGTACAAGAACAACCCGTCGCCGTCCGCGAATTTAGTTTTACCTGGTTCGAATGTGCCGCGCCTGATGGCGTCGATTTTTCCCTGGTTCAACTTACCCATTGTTTTAATCCCCGCATGAATACCCGCTTTTTGATGAAACACGTTTAAACGCATTTATCCCGATATGAACATGATGCGTTGATTTTTCTGGAAAAGATAACGGGTTTTTTCTATCATTCGCCGATGATTTATCGCTATTCTATTCCCATAAAGAATAATGGTGAATCTTGTCATCGCCAGGATGAATAAACATTGTTCATGGCAACTTATATGACTTTTTCATTAAAGCAATCAGGGAGAGCAATGAGTAAACACAACACCGACACTTCAGATCAACACGCCGCGAAACGCCGCTGGCTTAATGCCCACGAAGAGGGGTATCACAAAGCGATGGGCAATCGCCAGGTACAGATGATCGCCATTGGCGGCGCGATTGGTACGGGTTTGTTTTTAGGCGCGGGAGCGCGACTGCAAATGGCGGGGCCCGCACTGGCACTGGTC
>DXKH01000109.1 GCA_019415335.1 Citrobacter sp.
CCGGTGCTCTCCTGCTGGCGGCTTGCCCCTTGTGGCTGAATCGTCGGACGGATGAGAAAGCCGAGCAGCATGGATGCCACGCCCAACGTCAACAGCGCGAGGATCACCCGATAATCAAACATACTGACCAGTTTGCCCGTCAGCGCCGAGCCAATGACAAACGCTACCGAGCCCCACAGTCTCACTTTGCCGTAATCAAGCGGGAACTGCTTTTGCCACGTATTCGCCAGTGCATCGGTCAACGGTACCAGCGGTGAGAAAAAGAGGTTAAAGCCAATCATCACCAGCATCAGCCACGCTACGTGCGCCCCCGCCCAGAAGGCGACAGCAAAGAGAAGTGTCAGCAGTGCCAGCACGCGCAAGGCGGAAATCAGGCGGGAAGGATCGCTGACGCGGGGCGCGATGAGCAAACTCCCGAGGAAACGGGCAACCAGACCCGCCCCCAATAACAGGCCGATGGTTTCTGGCGTTAAACCAATACCTTTAAGCCAGACGCTCCAGAAAGGTAGAAAAATGCCGTAACTAAAAAAGTATGTGAAATAACCGAGCGCCAACCAGCGCGTGGATTGCAAAACCATGAGTCCCTCCCGTCAGGAGGCGTTAGTCTGGGGTTAATCGAATGTTGGTGCAAGTTGAAAAATAAGAATATTCGAGCCTGCTTCCTGATGTCTGTAACGCCAGTTCACAAGCACTAAAAAACTGCGAGCCGCGACGCATGTTGCAAAAATAATGCGTAATTATGCCGTTACGCATGCCAAACGTTCCTGCACAATGGCGATGAAATCGCGTAATGCCGGCTTCATCTCCCCTTTCTTCCACGCCATCAGTAAAGCAATGGCAGGCACATTTCCGGCAATGGGTCGAAATACCACCTGGCCGGTATTAAAATTATTCATATAACCGGGTATCAAAGTGACGCCCAGCCCCATCCCCACCAGATTCATGGTCACCAGAATATTCGTTGCCACCTGGACGATATTTGGCTGGCTGTTTTCTTGCGCAAACCACGCTTTAACGATCGGCGCAAGCGAACCGGAATACGCTGGATCAGTACTGACGAAATTCACGCCATCCAGTTGCACGGCAGTGATCTCTTTTTCATGTGCTAAAGGGTGATCAACCGGTAACACCACCACTAATGGTTCGTCAAAAAGCTCCAGATAATCAATCTCCGGGCTATAAACGGGATGGCGCATTAAGCCGACGTCGAGTTCACCACGGCGAATTTTTTCTTCCTGTTCCGTGGTGATTAAACTCACCAGCTCAATTAAGGTGTCTGGCTGTCTGAGACGAAACATCGGTAATACTTTTGGCAGTAAATTCACTTCCGCCGATGGCACAAAGCCAATGGTTAATTGTCTGTCTTCCTGAACAATTTTCCGCGCCCGTAATTTGGCATTTTCCGCTTGTTCGAGGATTGCCAGCGCGTCCTGGAGAAAACATTCTCCCGCCGCCGTCAATGCGACTTTGCGCTTATCCCTCACCAGTAACGGAACACCGACACAGTTTTCAAGATCGCGGATCTGGCTGCTTAACGAAGGCTGTGAGGTATGCAGTTTTTCCGCCGCACGGGTAAAGTTCAGTGCCTGCGCCACTGCGACGAAATAGCGTAAATGCCGTAGTTCCATCACCTTCCCCTTGTTATCGAAAAAACGTCTCAGCTGGTAGAAATTAACTATTTCACATATTAGCAGCCAACCAGCAACATCCTTATGGCACAAAAATAGAAGGTCAATACATCTTATCTTTCAGGATTAAAAAATATGACCACACCCTCAGATTTGAACATTTACCAACTGATTGACACCCAAAACGGTCGGGTCACTCCGCGTATTTATACCGACCCGGACATTTACCAACTGGAGCTTGAGCGCATTTTCGGTCGTTGCTGGCTATTTCTCGCCCACGAAAGCCAGATCCCAAAACCCGGTGATTTCTTTAACACCTACATGGGAGAAGATGCGGTTGTCGTGGTGCGCCAGAAAGACGGCAGCATCAAGGCGTTTCTCAACCAATGCCGCCACCGGGCCATGCGTGTGAGTTATGCAGATTGCGGCAACACGCGCGCCTTTACCTGCCCGTATCACGGCTGGTCTTATGGCATTAACGGCGAGTTGATCGATGTACCGCTGGAACCTCGCGCCTACCCACAAGGGTTGTGTAAATCCCACTGGGGACTAAACGAAGTTCCTTGTGTGGAGAGTTATAAAGGGCTGATTTTTGGCAACTGGGATACCAGCGCACCGGGCCTGCGTGATTACCTTGGTGACATTGCCTGGTATCTGGATGGCATGCTGGATCGTCGCGAAGGCGGCACCGAAATTGTCGGCGGCGTACAAAAGTGGGTGATCAACTGCAACTGGAAATTCCCGGCAGAGCAGTTCGCCAGTGACCAGTATCATGCTCTGTTCAGCCATGCTTCTGCCGTTCAGGTATTAGGGGCGAAAGATGATGGCAGCGATAAGCGTCTCGGTGATGGACAAACTGCCCGCCCGGTGTGGGAAACCGCCAAAGATGCGCTGCAGTTTGGTCAGGACGGTCACGGCAGCGGTTTCTTCTTTACTGAAAAACCGGATGCTAATGTCTGGGTCGATGGCGCAGTTTCAAGCTATTACCGAGAAACCTATGCCGAAGCAGAACAACGTTTAGGTGAAGTTCGCGCCCTGCGCCTGGCGGGTCATAACAATATTTTCCCCACGCTTTCATGGCTCAACGGCACTGCCACGCTCCGCGTCTGGCATCCGCGCGGCCCTGATCAAGTCGAAGTGTGGGCGTTCTGTATTACTGACAAAGCCGCCTCCGATGAAGTTAAAGCTGCTTTTGAAAACAGCGCCACTCGTGCTTTTGGTCCTGCTGGTTTTCTCGAGCAGGATGACTCGGAGAACTGGTGTGAAATCCAGAAATTGCTTAAAGGCCACCGCGCCCGCAACAGCAAACTGTGTCTGGAAATGGGGCTTGGTCAGGAAAAGCACCGCGACGACGGCATTCCTGGCATTACTAACTATATCTTTTCAGAAACTGCCGCTCGTGGAATGTACCAACGCTGGGCCGATCTTCTGAGTAGCGAAAGCTGGCAGGAAGTGCTCGATAAAACCGCCGCTTACCAGCAGGAGGTGATGAAATGAGTGCGCAAGTTTCACTGGAGTTACATCACCGCATTAGCCAGTTTCTCTTTCACGAAGCCAGTCTGCTGGATGACTGGAAATTTCGTGACTGGCTGGCACAGCTCGACGAAGAGATTCGTTACACCATGCGCACCACAGTTAACGCGCAAACACGCGACCGCCGCAAAGGCGTCCAGCCGCCGACGACCTGGATTTTCAATGACACCAAAGACCAGCTGGAACGGCGAATCGCCCGTCTGGAAACGGGTATGGCCTGGGCAGAAGAACCGCCGTCACGCACCCGTCACTTAATCAGCAACTGCCAGGTAAGTGAAACCGACATCCCAAACGTATTTGCTGTGCGGGTAAATTATCTGCTTTATCGGGCACAAAAAGAGCGCGATGAAGCGTTCTATGTCGGGACTCGTTTTGACAAAGTTCGCCGTCTGGAAGATGACAACTGGCGCTTGCTGGAACGGGATATCGTCCTGGATCAAGCGGTGATCACTTCCCATAACCTGAGTGTACTGTTCTGATGAATCGAATTTATGCGTGTCCCGTTGCGGATGTGCCGGAGGGTGAGGCTCTCCGGATCGATACCTCGCCCGTCATCGCCCTGTTCAACGTAGGCGGCGAGTTTTATGCCATTAACGATCGTTGCAGCCATGGTAATGCGTCGATGTCAGAAGGGTATCTGGAAGATGACGCCACGGTGGAGTGCCCGCTGCACGCCGCCAGTTTTTGCCTGAAAACGGGGAAAGCATTATGCCTGCCCGCCACCGATCCGCTAACCACTTATCCAGTACACGTTGAAGGTGGTGACATCTTCATCGACTTACCGGAGGCGCAGCCATGAGCGATCTGCATAACGAGTCCATCTTTATTACCGGCGGCGGTTCGGGATTAGGCCTGGCGCTGGTCGAGCGATTTATCGAAGAAGGCGCGCAGGTTGCCACGTTGGAACTGTCGGCGGCGAAAGTCGCCAGTCTGCGTCAGCGATTTGGTGAACATATTCTGGCGGTGGAAGGCAACGTGACCTGTTATACCGATTATCAACGCGCGATCGATCAGATCCTGACTCGTTCTGGCAAACTGGATTGTTTTATCGGCAATGCGGGCATCTGGGATCACAATGCCTCACTGGTTAATACTCCCGCAGAGACGCTCGAAACCGGCTTCCACGAGCTGTTTAACGTCAACGTACTCGGTTACCTGCTGGGCGCAAAAGCCTGCGCTCCGGCGTTAATCGCCAGTGAAGGCAGCATGATTTTCACACTGTCAAATGCCGCCTGGTATCCCGGCGGCGGTGGCCCGCTGTACACCGCCAGTAAACATGCCGCAACCGGACTTATTCGCCAACTGGCTTATGAACTGGCACCGAAAGTGCGGGTGAATGGCGTCGGCCCGTGTGGTATGGCCAGCGACCTGCGCGGCCCACAGGCGCTCGGGCAAAGTGAAACCTCGATAATGCAGTCTCTGACGCCGGAGAAAATTGCCGCCATATTACCGCTGCAATTTTTCCCGCAACCGGCGGATTTTACGGGTCCGTATGTGATGTTGGCATCGCGGCGCAATAATCGCGCATTAAGCGGTGTGATGATCAACGCTGATGCGGGTTTAGCGATTCGCGGCATTCGCCACGTAGCGGCTGGGCTGGATCTTTAAGGAAGCACGATGAAAGAAAAAACGATCATTATTGTCGGTGGTGGGCAAGCGGCGGCAATGGCTGCGGCCTCGCTTCGCCAGCAAGGGTTCACCGGTGAGCTGCATCTGTTTTCCGATGAGCAACATCTTCCTTATGAACGCCCCCCGCTCTCGAAATCCATGTTGCTGGAAGATTCCCCACAGTTGCAGTCTGTGTTACCCGCTCACTGGTGGCAGGAAAACAATGTTCATCTGCATTCCGGTGTAACCATCAAAACATTGGGCCGCGACACACGAGAGTTAGTGTTAACCAACGGCGAAAGCTGGCACTGGGATCAGCTTTTTATAGCAACCGGCGCGGCAGCCAGACCGCTGCCGTTGCTTGATGCACTGGGAGAACGCTGCTTTACTCTGCGCCATGCCGGCGATGCCGCCAGACTGCGAGAAGTTCTGCAGCCCGAACGGTCAGTCGTGATTGTCGGTGCCGGAACTATTGGTCTGGAACTGGCTGCCAGCGCCACGCAGCGTGGATGTAAGGTGACAGTGATTGAACTGGCGGCAACCGTCATGGGCCGTAATGCACCACCGCCCGTGCAACGCTATCTTTTACAGCGCCATCAGCAGGCTGGTGTGCGCATTCTGCTCAATAATGCCATTGAACATGTGGTCGATGGTGAAAAAGTAGAACTGACGCTGCAAAGTGGCGAAACGCTTCGGGCCGATGTGGTGATTTACGGTATTGGTATCAGCGCCAACGACCAACTGGCTCGCGAGGCCAACCTTGATACTGCCAATGGCATTGTCATTGATGAGGCTTGCCGCACCTGCGATCCCGCGATCTTTGCCGGTGGCGATGTGGCAATCACCCGTCTTGATAATGGTGCACTACACCGCTGCGAAAGCTGGGAAAACGCCAATGACCAGGCGCAAATTGCCGCTTCCGCAATGTTGGGGCTACCGCTTCCGCGACTGCCGCCGCCGTGGTTCTGGAGCGATCAGTACAGTGATAACTTACAGTTTATTGGTGATATGCGTGGTGATGACTGGCTTTGTCGTGGCAACCCGGAAACTCAGAAGGCGATTTGGTTTAATCTGCAAAACGGCGTGCTTATCGGTGCGGTAACGCTGAATCAGGGGCGTGAGATTCGCTTAATCCGCAAATGGATCCAGAGCGGCAAAACGTTTGATGCGAAACTGCTGACAGATGAGCACATCGCGCTTAAATCACTGTAACCAGGATAATTAGCGAATATCTCAATGCCTGGGGCGTGGCGAGGTGCCAGAGTGTGTATTACGTTTAAATCACATTATCTTGCAAAGGGATTGGTTATGAACACACTACGTTATTTTGATTTTGGAGCTGCCCGCCCCGTTTTGTTATTAATTGCCCGTATCGCCGTGGTCTTAATTTTCATTATTTTTGGTTTTCCCAAAATGATGGGCTTTGACGGTACGGTCCAATATATGGCCTCGCTGGGCGCGCCGATGCCGATGCTGGCAGCTATTATTGCGGTAGTTATGGAAGTGCCCGCCGCGATATTAATCGTGCTTGGCTTTTTCACCCGTCCGCTGGCGGTGCTGTTTATTTTCTACACGCTGGGTACAGCGGTAATTGGTCACCATTACTGGGATATGACCGGCGAT
>DXKH01000011.1 GCA_019415335.1 Citrobacter sp.
TTTCCAACCGCATTATCAATGAAGTGAATGGTATTTCCCGCGTGGTGTATGACATCAGCGGCAAGCCACCAGCAACTATTGAGTGGGAATGATTAACAGCTAACTTATAGCAACTCATTCCTATTCAGATACTAATTTAACCCTCTGTTTTTACAGAGGGTTTTTGTTTTTATGTATTCATTTCTATTCACTCTACACCATATTTTTCGTCGGTACAGGTGACGGTATTACCTTAAAGGTATACTCTCATACCGTCATGAAAATGGTTTCTATACGGGTGAATTGTGCTTACCGATACAAAATTAAAAAACCTCAAGCCGCAGGACAAACTGTACAAGGTCTCCGATCGTGACGGGCTGTATGTAGCTGTGCTTACGTCAGGCACGGTCTCGTTTCGCTATGACTACCGTATCAACGGTCGCCGCGAAACACTGGTAATCGGGCAGTATGGGCGTGACGGTATCAGCCTGGCAGAAGCGCGAGAAGAACTGATTGCTGCAAAGAAGCTGCTTAAAGCAGGCCAGTCACCGGCTGCGGCTAAACGTGACGGTATCAAAAAGATTCGTGGTGCCGAGACGTTTGCGGTACATACCGACAGTTATATGAAACACGTCATCCTGGCTGACAGTACCCGCGCAATGAAACAGGCGGTGATCGACCGTGACATACTTCCGGTTCTTGGCAATAAAATGATGGCTGAAATTACCACATCGATGGTTCGTGATTTGTGTGACCGGATTGTCGAACGCGGTGGCCGGGCAACAGCAGTGCAGGCCAGGGAGATCATCAGTAGCGTATACCGTCACGCCAATGACCGTGGTCATGGTTTGTTTAATCCTGCGGCTGACATTAAACCTTCGTCTATCGCCATATTTAAACCACGAGAGCGAACACTGACACCAGAAGAAATTGGCCTGTTCTTCCGCACGCTGGATGCCATTGGTGCTATGGGCACTATGAAAATGGCTTTAAAACTGGTGCTTATCACTATGGTTCGTAAGGGCGAATTCACCAATGCAACGTGGGATGAAATAGATTTTAAAAAATGGACATGGACAATTCCTCCAGACCGCATGAAGGGAAGCCGGGCGCACGTTATTTACCTGCCTAAACAGGCACAGGATATATTGGTCGGGTTGCAGATGTGCGCTGGTGGAAGTGAATATCTGGTTCCTGGTCGTTACAATTTCCGGAAGCCATTATCTAATGCCGCGCTGAACTCTCTGATCGACAGAACGGTGAAAATAATAAATGAAGATGGTGAGCATATTCAGGACTTCACTGTACATGATATGCGCCGTACAGCCAGTACGTTGTTGCATGAGGCTGGTTATCCTTCAGACTGGATTGAAAAGGCTCTGGCACATGAGCAGAAAGGTGTGCGCGCCGTATATAACAAAGCGGAATACGCCAGACAGCGCGCCTACATGTTGCAGCAGTGGGCCGATATGATTGATTCATGGATTGACGGGGAGCATACGGATCTGATTCCGTTCTCCCCGTCGAAGTTTGAGAAGTGGATGGCGGGGGAATAACGTTTAATAGTTCTGCTGATTTTCTTCCATCTCTGCTTCTGCTGCCAGTGATTCAATTTTGTTTTCGAATATTGCTGACAGTGTTGCAAATTCAGCATCAGTGACAGCGGGAATTGGAACAAACCTGATCCCGCTGTGTGCAAGCATGTTTGCAGTTTCAAGGCATTTTCTTAAATCTGCTGGTGATGCCCTGTTCATGCAGCACGCTCCCGCCCCTGGTTGTCTGTTGGTGACAGCGGAGCATTGCTGAATGCATTTGTTAATCCGCCAATATCCAACGCGTATCCAGGGTGTAGTTGCACTGCCGGGTCTTCGCACTGATTACCCCAAACATCGAAGCCATGAGACGTCTGGCGGGCGAACAGTTCAATGCGAGAAACATCGCCTAATAATTGCACAAGTTTTTCACGAACGATATCTGGCTTTCTTGAATGCTCAAGCCGCGGTGCGGTAAATGACTGAACGATCCCTGCATTAATGCGCGTAGGTAGTTTTCCCTTTACCGCAAACAGGCAATCTTCACTATTGGCGCGAGTCATGTGTCCCATACCCATAACCAGTTTATCTGGTTGTCGACTACCACATTTTATCCACGTGAAGCCCTTCATCGTCATCAGACGGAATCCCCAGGCTTCAACAACTTTTAGTGCTTCGAGTGGTTGTGTTGGCACCCACCACATGGCCAACAGACAGTTTTCATCGGCCAAATCCCACACAGGAAGGCGGCAGATATCCAGCACACTCATAACCGGATATTTAAAACCGGCACCGCGATTACCATCTGCGGCTTTGTCCCGGTATACCCAGGGTGGATCTGCATAGATTAGTGTGTATTTCTTAGTCATAAACCACCCCACAACATCCTATGCCGCTATAGTCGCCACGGCGAAGGCCGTTACCTTTTGTGATACATTGGTCCCTGCGAACCGCGATCCTTGCACGTTCAACATCACCAGAAGCAACATCCATACACTGAAGCCAAAGGTGAGCGGCAATGCGGAATTGCCCTTTTTTCTCTCTTTCAATCGCGCGTTTTTCGATCTCTATCGCCGCAGGAGTAACGGCGACAATCTTTGACGGACTGCGCATTGAAACCTTATTCATGTGATATTTTTCAAGTCGGCTTAACTTTCTCACTTAATCCAACCCTCTCTGAAAATTAATGCCAGCAGATAAAGCCATGCTGAAACAGAGGCCAGGAATAAGTACCATCCTGACCATTTGCTCCAGTGCCTTAGCAGCGCACTCATGCAGCGTTGCTCACGGGACGATATACACGTTGCTGAACAGGAGGTTTTTTACCCTGGAACTCTGCCGGGCTTGCTGCCTGACGTTCATCAAGCCAACGCTCAACTTCGTCACGGTTCCATGCGCAGCGTTTGTCAGTGATATACCAGCGTTTAGGAAATTCCCCTGCGCGCTCCATACGGTCGATAGTGCTCCATGACAGTGGCACCACCGCCAGGAGTTCCTTCTTACCTAATGCACCTTTCATAAATACCTCTCTTGGTTGCAGTGCGGCGCGTGTGGCGCCGCGGTGGTGGTTACATAGATGTTTCGTTTAATTCTTCCCGACGAACGCTGTAAACGTCGGTGGCTTTTGCCAGCAGTTCGTCATCATCTGAAAGTTTTTGTGCAATGTATTTGTAAGCCTTATCCAGTTCGGAGACAGTGCTGTAATTCATCGCTGCGCTGGTAAAGGCCATCAGCATTTCTTCTGGATCACGGCTATCCGCTTTACGAGTTTGCTCATCAGGCTTTTTCACTGGTTTAGCGTTGATCAGACTGTTCATTCCCGCAGCAGTAGTTGTTTGCGGAGTAATGTCTCGCTCAACGCGCGGTGCCGTTTCCTGTAATTCGTCAGGGGTGTAAACACCGAGAAGCACATCAGGAGCGTGCAGGCGAGCCCATCGTTTCGTGCAAAGATAGGCAAGCTGCTGGCGCGGATCCTGTTCCCACAATGGAGAGTTACGCACTCCGGCTTGCGCCATACTGATGGTAAGCTCACGGGGTTCTGCTTCTCCTTTAAGAACTGCTGACACAGTTACCGTCAGATTCGGTGATTTATCTGTTTTGCCGTTAACATTCGACCAGTCACCGCTCCAGCGATAATTCAGGCGTGTCGCCAGCAGGCTGGAAGAGGATACGACCGCGTTTACCAACTGTGCTTCGTAGCCTAACGTTCCGTTTACCACATGCGTTTTCTGCGCCACGGCGAAAGGGTTCATTCCCCACTGTGCCGCCTGCATGGTCACCGCCAGGCAATCGGCAGGTTTGCCTTCAAGATGTTTCGGTACAGTCGCTTTGCTTTGTGACATCAACTCCGCGAAACGCACCAGTTGATTCATGCCCTCGGGGCTGAAGATTGCCGCAGCAGTGCCTACAGTTGCGCCTGGTTGTGATGTGATTGCGATATCATTGCTCATATGTACATATCC
>DXKH01000110.1 GCA_019415335.1 Citrobacter sp.
ATCGCCTTGTATACCAGGTTATAGACGAGAAAGTTGTCGTTTTCGTGATTTCTGTTGGGAAAAGAGAACGCTCGGAAGTATATAGCGAGGCGGTCAAACGCATTCTCTGAACCAAAGCATGACATCTCTGTTTCGCACCGAAGGTGACACTTCTGCTTTGCGTTGACAGGAGAAGCAGGCTATGAAGCAGCAAAAGGCGATGTTAATCGCCCTGATCGTCATCTGTTTAACCGTCATAGTGACGGCACTGGTAACGAGGAAAGACCTCTGCGAGGTACGAATCCGAACCGGCCAGACGGAGGTCGCTGTCTTCACAGCTTACGAACCTGAGGAGTAAGAGACCCGGCGGGGGAGAAATCCCTCGCCACCTCTGATGTGGCAGGCATCCTCAACGCACCCGCACTTAACCCGCTTCGGCGGGTTTTTGTTTTTATTTTCAACGCGTTTGAAGTTCTGGACGGTGCCGGAATAGAATCAAAAATACTTAAGTAGCGCGCAGGGATAAGAGGGATGGTCCCTTAAAGGGGAGAGCTAATTATCCGGAAGGATTCTGATGATGAACATCGAAGAACTGCGTAAAATTTTTTGTGAAGATGGCCTCTATGCTGTGTGCGTTGAAAATGGAAATCTTGTTAGTCATTACCGCATTATGTGTTTGCGAAAGAATGGGGCTGCGTTAATTAATTTTGTGGATGCTCGGGTCACGGACGGATTTATCTTGCGCGAAGGTGAGTTTGTCACTTCATTACAGGCATTGAAAGAGATCGGAATAAAAGCTGGCTTTTCTGCTTTTTCAGGAGAATAAACTCATCTACAATCTTGCGCGGGGCTGAACTCCCGCTGAGTAACACCGTGCCACCGGAGAAAACCGATGGCACGCAACGCAAAATATTACAATTCTGATAATTCGCCCGTTCTTGCCTGCACGCACGGGCGGTATTCTCACGCATTCAAGTCTGAATGGTTCCAGCACCCTCCATGCACTGCAGAACAGGCCGAATGGCTGATTCATTCTTACCGCAGGCGCGGGTTCGAGGTTAAGAAAGCTCTCAGTCTCGACTATCGGCACTGGATAATCTCTGTCAGGCTGCCTTATTCCGAACGCCCACCACGTGCGTCCCGCACTTTCCAGCAACGGATCTGGAGGTAACGTGCGGGTATTACTTAGACCTGTTCTGGTGCCTGAGCTTGGGCTGGTGGTCCTTAAGCCGGGCCGTGAATCCATACAGATATTTCATAATCCTCGAGTGCTGGTGGAA
This sequence comes from Citrobacter sp., assembly GCA_019415335.1. The sequence continues at coordinate 1,260 of DXKH01000110.1, forward strand.
CCGGAACCAAAAAGCATGCGTAATCTGCCATCCGGAGTCGTTCCTGCCGTTCGCCAGCCGCTGGCGGAAGACAAAACATTGCTGCCGTTTTTTAGTAACGAACGGGTGATTCGTGCTGCTGGCGGCGTTGGCGCATTGTCCGACTGGCTATTACGTCATGTTACATCCTGCCAGTGGCCTAATGGCGATTACCATCACACTGAAACAGTCATTCACCGTTATGGTACCGGCGCAATGGTGTTGTGCTGGCACTGCGACAACCAACTGCGTGACCAGACATCGGAATCACTGGAGCTGCTTGCTCAACAAAATCTGACAGCATGGGTGATTGACGTCATCCGTCACGCAATAAGCGGTACGCAGGAGCGGGAATTATCTTTGGCTGAATTATCCTGGTGGACGGTCTGCAATCAGGTGGTGGATGCACTACCTGAGGCTGTATCGCGTCGTTCGCTGGGATTACCAGCGGAAAAAATCTGCTCGGTGTACCGCGAAAGCGACATCGTACCGGGAGAGCAGACCGCCACCAGCATATTGAAACAACGCACAAAAAATCTTGCACCGTTGCCTTACGCCCACCAGCAACAAAAATCACCACAGGAAAAGACGGTGGTAAGCATCACCGTTGATCCAGAGTCTCCGGAATCTTTCATGAAGCTGCCTAAACGTCGCCGCTGGGTTAAGGAGAAATACACACGTTGGGTTAAGACACAGCCGTGTGCTTGCTGCGGTATGCCAGCCGACGATCCGCATCATCTGATTGGTCACGGGCAGGGCGGAATGGGAACAAAAGCACATGATCTCTTTGTGTTGCCTTTGTGCAGAAAGCATCACAACGAGCTGCATACGGATACAGTGGCATTTGAAGATAAGTATGGCTCCCAACTGGAGCTGATATTTCGTTTTATCGATCGCGCGCTGGCAATTGGCGTACTGGCGTAAGTGGAGAACGAGCATGAACCTTGAAGCCTTACCAAAATATTACTCCCCAAAATCTCCAAAATTGAGCGATGACGCTCCAGCGACAGGCACCGGTTGTTTAACAATTACGGATGTAATGGCAGCGCAGGGGATGGTGCAGTCGAAAGCACCACTTGGGTTGGCCTTATTTCTGGCAAAAGTTGGTGTTCAGGACCCTCAGTTTGCGATTGAAGGCCTGCTAAATTACGCGATGGCACTGGATAACCCGACATTGAACAAATTGAGTGAAGAAATCCGGTTACAGATTATTCCTTACCTCGTGAGTTTTGCCTTTGCTGATTACTCCAGGTCTGCGGCAAGTAAGGCTCGCTGTGAGCATTGTTCAGGTACGGGATTTTATAATGTATTGCGCGAAGTGGTGAAACACTACAGACGCGGGGAATCTGTAATCAAGGAAGAATGGGTGAAGGAACTATGTCAGCATTGCCATGGTAAGGGCGAAGCCAGCACAGCGCGCAGAGGGTGTAAGGGTAAAGGGATTGTTCTGGATGAAAAAAGAACCCGGTTTCATGGCGTACCGGTATATAAGATTTGTGGGCGTTGTAATGGAAACCGGTTTAGTCGTTTACCGACCACGCTGGCACGACGTCATGTCCAGAAGCTGGTACCAGACCTGACCGATTATCAGTGGTATAAGGGGTATGCGGACGTCATTGGTAAACTGGTAACAAAGTGCTGGCAGGAAGAAGCATACGCGGAAGCGCAATTGAGGAAGGTGACGAGATAAATGATTTTTGCTGAAGATGGCGACATGATGTTTGCATTTTTCAAAAAATATGGATAAAATTTTTTCAACGATGGGCTTTGTATACCCGACGTTAAGAAAAAGTAGAAAACCCGCTGATGAGCGGGTTTTGTGCTTTAAATGGGGCAATGGTAATGTTGAATCTCATCCCGGGACTCATGTCTGTTAACTTATTATTTAGCTGGTGACTTGGTTATTTGCCTGATGTTTAAAATGTTTTCTTCCAGTACAATGTCCCTAAACACAATGAGTCTGCTTATTATATTATTAGCAGAGCTATTACGGCCAAAGTACAGCATAAGATTTTAAAGCCAATCAACCAGTCATCAAGACAGACGGGGTTATTCATAAAAACTCTCCATGTGTGATCCGATGGGGCCTGAAATTAAAGCTTTAATATAGCTCATGAAAGGTAAACATTGGCAGCTGAAGGGCCACGCAGACCATTTATCCGGTAAAATTCCACGCGTAATCCGGTGGTAATTTCTTCTGCATCGCGGAGATTGAGCGCTGAAACATGAAGCTGGACATCGATACGACCATCGGATGGGGTGATAAGACCCTTGCCGCTTTTGCCGTCAAAGTTTTTGACAATTCCTGTCATTTTAGGGGACAGAAAAACTCCTTAATACTGATAACCTGGTGCACCATACACACGTTCCTGGAGAAAACTACTTTTTTGATAGGATTGAAGGTGGCTGGATGTCTAAAATAAACATTGCTTCATATGTTCAACTATGAGTTAATGACTGCGTCGGTTTGAAGAACAGACGATATACGAAGTAGTTTACTAAAGCAGTTCTCATTTCAGGTGTTATTCACTTATTCCTTCTTTGAGTCTCTCCAATTAAGTACGAAGTCGTTTCTGTTATGCAAACCATTTATGCCGAAAGGCTCAAGTTAAGGAATGTAGAATGTCAAATAAAATGACTGGTTTAGTAAAATGGTTTAACGCTGATAAAGGTTTCGGCTTTATTTCTCCTGTTGATGGTAGTAAAGATGTGTTTGTGCATTTTTCTGCGATTCAGAATGATAATTATCGAACCTTATTTGAAGGTCAAAAGGTTACCTTCTCTATAGAGAGTGGTGCTAAAGGTCCTGCAGCAGTAAATGTCATCATTACTGATTAAAATTCATCGCTCGTCTGTATACGATAACGAAGAAGGCTGATGCCTGAGTAGAGATACGGACAGAGTAGTGAATATTGGATCTCTTTAATAAAAAGTAAGGAGGTCCAATACATGAAACAATGGCCAGCATATTTGGCAAAATCTTAATCAGGAAAAGTATGCTAACCATTGTGGTGAAGTGCAGGTTTGCTGCATGAATAGTTTCACAGCAGAAGCTAACTGCTGGCATCGCAAAACAAAGTGCGTAAGTGGATGACTCCCACAAAAAGCACCACAATCTCAAACCCGCTCAGGCGGGTTTTTTATTATCTGCTTTAAATATATTATTAAAATATAAAAAATACTTGTTACTAATAAAATCAATCAGGCTACAGCTTTAAGATTTGTCTGGAATACTTTGTTGCAATGAGGGCAGATCAAAAGGGCACCTTTTTGTACTCTTGAAAAACTGTGTTCTGACTCTTGGGTGCAGTTTGGGCAGGAACATTTAACGAGATAATTACGGCGTGATTTTGAGTCTTTACGTTCTGACATAGGCATTTCCTGTATAAATGGCCGTATACAGTACACTAAATATGAAAACATTTCTCGTATTATTATTTTATATATGATTTTCTTTCAAAATAATTACCCACATTTTTAATGTGTATGTTTTTTAGCGCCGTTGAGAACAACGTGTGCTGTCAAAACTACCCCGTAGACTCCGATCTTTTCAAACATATTGCACCATCCGTGTACATCGGGGTGAGGATATGAAATCAATGGATAAGTTAACAACAGGTGTTGCCTATGGCACATCGGCGGGTAATGCTGGTTTCTGGGCATTGCAGTTACTCGATAAAGTAACTCCGTCACAGTGGGCTGCAATCGGTGTGCTGGGTAGCCTGGTTTTTGGCCTGCTGACGTATCTGACAAATCTTTATTTCAAGATTAAAGAAGACAGGCGTAAGGCTGCGAGAGGAGAGTAATCCAATGACTCAAGACTATGAACTGGTTGTGAAAGGAGTCCGTAATTTTGAGAATAAAGTTACGGTAACTGTAGCCTTACAGGACAAAGAACGCTTTGACGGTGAAATTTTTGACCTGGATGTCGCCATGGACCGTGTTGAAGGAGCTGCGCTGGAGTTTTATGAGGCAGCAGCCAGAAGGAGCGTCCGGCAAGTCTTCCTGGAAGTAGCAGAAAAATTGTCAGAAAAAGTTGAGTCTTATCTGCAGCATCAGTACTCCTTTAAGATTGAAAATCCTGCCAATAAGCACGAGCGTCCTCATCATAAATATCTATGAACACAAAAATCAGATACGGCCTGTCGGCTGCCGTTCTGGCGCTGATTGGTGCTGGCGCATCTGCTCCTCAGATACTTGACCAGTTTCTGGACGAAAAAGAAGGCAACCACACAATGGCATACCGCGATGGTTCTGGCATATGGACCATCTGTCGGGGTGCCACAGTGGTGGATGGAAAAACCGTTTTTCCCAATATGAAACTGTCGAAGGAAAAATGCGACCAGGTCAACGCCATTGAGCGTGATAAGGCGCTGGCATGGGTGGAGCGCAATATTAAAGTACCACTGACCGAACCACAAAAAGCGGGTATCGCGTCATTTTGTCCCTATAACATTGGCCCCGGTAAGTGTTTCCCGTCGACGTTTTATAAGCGGCTGAATGCTGGTGATCGTAAAGGTGCATGCGAAGCGATTCGCTGGTGGATTAAGGATGGCGGACGCGATTGCCGCATTCGTTCAAATAACTGTTACGGTCAGGTTATTCGTCGTGACCAGGAGAGCGCATTAACCTGCTGGGGGATAGAACAGTGAATCAGATATTCATGGTGATTTTTCTCGTGTTGTCAGGATTTATCGTCGGAAATGTCTGGAGCGACCGAGGATGGCAAAAAAAATGGGCGGAACGTGATGCTGCCGCATTATCACAAGAGGTAAATGCTCAATTTGCTGCTCGAATAATTGAACAGGGGCGAACTATAGCCCGTGATGAGGCTGTTAAAGATGCGCAACAGAAATCTGCTGAAATTTCTGCCAGGGCTGCTTATCTGTCTGATAGTGTTAACCAGTTGCGTGCCGAAGCAAAAAAATATGCCATACGCCTTGACGCAGCGAAGCATACCGCAGATCTTGCCGCTGCCGTCAGAGGCAAAACAACCAAAACCGCCGAAGGAATGCTCACCAACATGCTCGGAGATATTGCAGCAGAAGCTCAGCTTTATGCTGAAATTGCTGACGAACGCTACATCGCAGGAGTGACTTGTCAACAGATCTATGAATCTTTAAGAGATAAAAAGCATCAAATGTAGGGTAATATTAAATCGGAACATTTACATCGCGGAATGTAAAATTTAAATAAAAAGGACTCTTCCATGAGCCAAAATTCCTGAAATCTTAAGGGTAAGATAAAAGGTCTTAATCAGAATGACACGTTTTATTAATAAATAAAGCTATTCTTTCATTGCTGTGTTTTTCTTTACAAAAGTAATCCTTGCTATGGGTGGTTAATCATGCGTTAATGGTGTTCTGGTTTGTTACAAATTTATCTGAAGCAGTCATTGTTATAATTTTATTATTTGTACCTCTTGAGATTTCCTTGTTGGTTTTTCTCTCTGATATTTTTTTTCGGACCATTCTGCCCAAGGGCTAATTTCTTCAAAAGGTAATAATTATGTCTAACAAAATGACTGGTTTAGTGAAATGGTTTAACCCTGAAAAAGGTTTTGGTTTCATCACGCCGAAAGATGGCAGCAAAGATGTGTTTGTCCATTTCTCAGCAATTCAGAGCAACGATTTCAAAACATTAACTGAGAATCAGGAAGTTGAATTTGGTATTGAGAACGGACCTAAAGGTCCTGCCGCTGTTCATGTAGTGGCGCTTTGAGGTAGACAATATTACAAACCATATTCACTTTAGATGCCCGTGTTGTCATGGTTCCCAGTATAGAACATCATCTTTTGATGTTTCTGACATGAATCCTTTCGGGGCAAAATGTATCTTTTGTAAATCAATGATGATTACATTTGATAATATTTCACAATACTTAAATGCCAGCCGTCTGTCGTTGGATTTAAAAAAGTGAAAATGAAGGCTCCTTCGGGAGCTTTTTGGCTTGGTGTCTATTCGATGGATACTCACATACTACGGTAACATCATGAAAAAAATCATAGTTTTTTTTAACTCTGAACCAGCAGTGGTAGTGCCAGCGATGACTGGAGTTAACACCATCATGCGTGAATATCCAAATGGCGAAAAAACACACCTTACTGTAATGGCCGCAGGGTTTCCATCTCTGACCGGAGATCATAAAGTCATTTATGTAGCCGCGGATCGACATGTTACTTCAGAAGAAATTCTGGAAGCAGCAATAAGGCTCTTGAGTTGATTTGATGCTATTGCATTGATAATTCAGGAAAATTCTCTTTGTCTGTTTGTGTAAAATTTAGACTATCGTATGTTGATTATTGCGATGTTTCATCTTATCTTTTACACGTTTGCACCATATAATCGACTTACTGTGTAACTGGAAAGTCATAACAGACTAAAAGAGGAAATGATGAATATTGAAAACTTAAAAACAAAAGCAGAAGCAGATATTTCTGAATATATAACAAAAAAAATTATTGAACTTAAGAAAAAGACCGGGAAAGAAGTTACCAGTATTCAGTTTACCGCACGGGAAAAAATGACGGGTCTTGAAAGCTATGATGTCAAGATTAATTTAATCTGATGTATTCAATAATAAAATTTATCCATAAACCTCGTTTTTACGGGGTTTTGTTATATTTGAATGGTTCCGAATATCTAAATCACAATTGTTGATGGTTTTTATTAAACCAATGCAGTCCGGCTCAGGAGTGAGAGAAGCCGGACGTTATGGTTTAGCGTGGTAAGATCTGTGTAGTTTTCTGGATGCTTTCAGTAAATAGTAATGAATTATCAAAGGTATAGTAATATCTTTTTTGTTCGTGGATATTTGTAACCCACCGAAAAACTCCTGCTTTAGCAAGGTTTCTTCTGTATTCCTGAAATGTGATCTCTCTGGATTTCAGCTTATTAGAGGTCGTTTCTATAAGATGCCTATCCTTTGAAAATTTGACAGACACAATGTTTTTTAGGCCCTTTAATAACACTGTATTATCATTTTTTAATACAATATGAACATTCTCTGTGGCTAAATAGTAAATGTAATGTGAGACATTGTGACGTTTTAGCTCAGAATAAAACCATTGATAGTTTAAATCGTTTCGAACTTTATCAAATATTTGTTTAAAAATGACTACCTGATCCATAGATAAACCTTCCATGTGATATGAGGGGGCGTAGTCTGCACGATTATCTAAATTGCTTCAATCTGGTCTGACCTGTTTTCTGAGCAATTCAGTAATGTCACTCTTTTCTTTGTTTGCTTCAGAAGAAACTCTTTTTTCTGAGCACAGTCTCCGGCGGCAGGCTTCAATGACCCAGGCTGAGAAATTCCCGGACCCTTTTTGCTCAAGAGCGATGTTAATTTGTTCAATCATTTGGTTAGGAAAGCGGATGTTGCGGGTTGTTGTTCTGCGGGTTCTGTTCTTCGTTGACATGAGGTTGTCCCGTATTCAGTGTCGCTGATTTGTATTGTCTGAAGTTGTTTTTACGTTAAGTTGATGCAGATCAATTAATACGATATCTGCGTCATAATTGATTATTTGACGTGGTTTGATGGCGTAGATGCACGTTGTGACATGCAGATGATAATTATTATCATTTTGCGGGTCCTTTCCGGCGATCCGACAGGTTACGGGGCGGCGACCTCGCGGGTTTTCGCTATTTATGAAAATTTTCCGGTTTAAGGCATTTCCGTTCTTCTTCGTCGTAACTTAATGTTTTTATTTAAAATACCCCCTGAAAAGAAAGGAAACGACAGGTGCTGAAAACGAGCTTTTGGGCCTCTGTCGTTTCCTTTCTCTGTTTTTGGCCGTGGAATGAACAATGGAAGTCAACAAAAAGCAGCTGGCTGACATTTTCGGTGCGAGTATCCGTACCATTCAGAACTGGCAGGAACAGGGAATGCCCGTTCTGCGAGGCGGTGGCAAGGGTAATGAGGTGCTTTATGACTCTGCCGCCGTTATAAGATGGTATGCCGAAAGGGATGCTGAAATTGAGAACGAAAAGCTGCGCCGGGAAGTTGAAGAACTGCGGCAGGCCAGCGAGACAGATCTCCAGCCAGGGACTATTGAGTACGAACGCCATCGACTTACGCGTGCGCAGGCCGACGCACAGGAGCTGAAAAATGCCAGAGACTCCGCTGAAGTGGTGGAAACCGCATTCTGTACTTTCGTGCTGTCGCGGATCGCAGGTGAAATTGCCAGTATTCTCGACGGGATCCCCCTGTCGGTGCAGCGGCGTTTTCCGGAACTGGAAAACCGACATGTTGATTTCCTGAAACGGGATATCATCAAAGCCATGAACAAAGCAGCCGCGCTGGATGAACTGATACCGGGGTTGCTGAGTGAATATATCGAACAGTCAGGTTAACAGGCTGCGGCATTTTGTCCGCGCCGGGCTTCGCTCACTGTTCAGGCCGGAGCCACAGACCGCCGTTGAATGGGCGAATGCTAATTACTATCTCCCGAAAGAATCCGCATACCAGGAAGGGCGCTGGGAAACACTGCCCTTTCAGCGGGCCATCATGAATGCGATGGGCAGCGACTACATCCGTGAGGTGAATGTGGTGAAGTCTGCCCGTGTCGGTTATTCCAAAATGCTGCTGGGTGTTTATGCCTACTTCATAGAGCATAAGCAGCGCAACACCCTTATCTGGTTGCCGACGGATGGTGATGCCGAGAACTTTATGAAAACCCACGTTGAGCCGACTATTCGTGATATTCCGTCGCTGCTGGCGCTGGCCCCGTGGTATGGCAAAAAGCACCGGGATAACACGCTCACCATGAAGCGTTTCACTAATGGGCGTGGCTTCTGGTGCCTGGGCGGTAAAGCGGCAAAAAACTACCGTGAAAAGTCGGTGGATGTGGCGGGTTATGATGAACTTGCTGCTTTTGATGATGATATTGAACAGGAAGGCTCTCCGACGTTCCTGGGTGACAAGCGTATTGAAGGCTCGGTCTGGCCAAAGTCCATCCGTGGCTCCACGCCCAAAGTGAGAGGCACCTGTCAGATTGAGCGTGCAGCCAGTGAATCCCCGCATTTTATGCGTTTTCATGTTGCCTGCCCGCACTGCGGGGAGGAGCAGTACCTTAAATTTGGCGATAAAGAGACGCCGTTTGGCCTCAAATGGACGCCGGATGATCCCTCCAGCGTGTTTTATCTCTGCGAACATAATGCCTGCGTCATCCGCCAGCAGGAGCTGGACTTCACTGATGCCCGTTATATCTGCGAAAAGACCGGGATCTGGACCCGTGATGGCATTCTCTGGTTTTCGTCATCCGGTGAAGAGATTGAACCGCCTGACAGCGTGACCTTTCACATCTGGACGGCGTACAGCCCGTTCACCACCTGGGTGCAGATTGTCAAAGACTGGATGAAGACGAAAGGGGATACGGGAAAACGTAAAACCTTCGTGAACACCACGCTCGGTGAGACGTGGGAAGCGAAAATCGGCGAACGTCCGGATGCTGAAGTGATGGCAGAGCGGAAAGAGCATTATTCAGCGCCCGTTCCTGACCGTGTGGCTTACCTGACTGCCGGTATCGACTCCCAGCTGGACCGCTACGAAATGCGCGTATGGGGATGGGGGCCGGGTGAGGAAAGCTGGCTGATTGACCGGCAGATTATTATGGGTCGCCACGACGATGAACAGACGCTGCTGCGTGTGGATGAGGCCATCAATAAAACCTATACCCGCCGGAATGGTGCAGAAATGTCGGTATCCCGTATCTGCTGGGATACTGGCGGGATTGACCCGACCATTGTGTATGAACGCTCGAAAAAACATGGGCTGTTCCGGGTGATCCCCATTAAAGGGGCATCCGTCTACGGAAAGCCGGTGGCCAGCATGCCACGTAAGCGAAACAAAAACGGGGTTTACCTTACCGAAATCGGTACGGATACCGCGAAAGAGCAGATTTATAACCGCTTCACACTGACGCCGGAAGGGGATGAACCGCTTCCCGGTGCCGTTCACTTCCCGAATAACCCGGATATTTTTGATCTGACCGAAGCGCAGCAGCTGACTGCTGAAGAGCAGGTCGAAAAATGGGTGGATGGCAGGAAAAAAATACTGTGGGACAGCAAAAAGCGACGCAATGAGGCGCTCGACTGCTTCGTTTATGCGCTGGCGGCGCTGCGCATCAGTATTTCCCGCTGGCAGCTGGATCTCAGTGCACTGCTGGCGAGCCTGCAGGAAGAGGATGGTGCAGCAACCAACAAGAAAACACTGGCAGATTACGCCCGTGCCTTATCCGGAGAGGATGAATGACGCGACAGGAAGAACTTGCCGCTGCCCGTGCGGCACTGCATGACCTGATGACAGGTAAACGGGTGGCAACGGTACAGAAAGACGGACGGCGAGTGGAGTTTACGGCCACTTCCGTGTCTGACCTGAAAAAATACATTGCGGAGCTGGAAGTGCAGACCGGCATGACACAGCGACGCAGGGGACCTGCAGGATTTTATGTATGAAAACGTCCACCATTCCCACCCTTCTGGGGCCGGACGGCATGACATCGCTGCGTGAATATGCCGGTTATCACGGCGGTGGCAGCGGATTTGGTGGGCAGTTGCGGGCGTGGAACCCACCGGGTGAAAGTGTGGATGCAGCCCTGCTGCCCAATTTTACCCGTGGCAATGCCCGTGCAGACGATCTGGTACGCAATAACGGCTATGCCGCCAACGCCATCCAGCTGCATCAGGATCATATCGTCGGGTCTTTTTTCCGGCTCAGTCATCGCCCAAGCTGGCGCTATCTGGGCATCGGGGAGGAAGACGCCCGTGCCTTTTCCCGCGAGGTTGAAGCGGCATGGAAAGAGTTTGCCGAAGATGACTGTTGCTGCATTGACGTTGAGCGAAAACGCACGTTTACCATGATGATTCGGGAAGGTGTGGCCATGCACGCCTTTAACGGTGAACTGTTCGTTCAGGCCACCTGGGATACCAGTCCGTCGCGGCTTTTCCGGACACAGTTCCGGATGGTCAGCCCGAAGCGCATCAGCAACCCGAACAATACCGGCGACAGCCGGAACTGCCGTGCCGGTGTGCAGATTAATGACAGCGGTGCGGCGCTGGGATATTACGTCAGCGAGGACGGGTATCCTGGCTGGATGCCGCAGAAATGGACATGGATACCCCGTGAGTTACCCGGCGGGCGCGCCTCGTTCATTCACGTTTTTGAACCCGTGGAGGACGGGCAGACCCGCGGTGCAAATGTGTTTTACAGCGTGATGGAGCAGATGAAGATGCTCGACACGCTGCAGAACACGCAGCTGCAGAGCGCCATTGTGAAGGCGATGTATGCCGCCACCATTGAAAGTGAGCTGGATACGCAGTCAGCGATGGATTTTATTCTGGGCGCGAACAGTCAGGAGCAGCGGGAAAGGCTGACGGGCTGGATTGGTGAAATTGCCGCGTATTACGCCGCAGCACCGGTCCGTCTGGGAGGCGCAAAAGTGCCGCACCTGATGCCGGGGGACTCACTGAACCTGCAGACGGCTCAGGATACGGATAACGGCTACTCCGTGTTTGAGCAGTCACTGTTGCGGTATATCGCTGCCGGGCTGGGTGTCTCGTATGAGCAGCTTTCCCGGAATTACGCCCAGATGAGCTACTCCACGGCACGGGCCAGTGCGAACGAGTCGTGGGCGTACTTTATGGGGCGGCGAAAATTCGTCGCATCCCGTCAGGCGAGCCAGATGTTTCTGTGCTGGCTTGAAGAGGCCATCGTTCGCCGCGTGGTGACGTTACCTTCAAAAGCGCGCTTCAGCTTTCAGGAAGCCCGCAGTGCCTGGGGGAACTGCGACTGGATAGGCTCCGGTCGTATGGCCATCGATGGTCTGAAAGAAGTTCAGGAAGCGGTGATGCTGATAGAAGCCGGACTGAGCACCTACGAGAAAGAGTGCGCGAAACGCGGTGACGACTATCAGGAAATTTTTGCCCAGCAGGTCCGTGAAACGATGGAGCGCCGTGCAGCCGGTCTTAAACCGCCCGCCTGGGCGGCTGCGGCATTTGAATCCGGACTGCGACAATCAACAGAGGAGGAGAAGAGTGACAGCAGAGCTGCGTAATCTCCCGCATATTGCCAGCATGGCTTTTAATGAGCCGCTGATGCTTGAACCCGCCTATGCGCGGGTTTTCTTTTGTGCGCTTGCAGGCCAGCTTGGGATCAGTCGCCTGACGGATGCAGTATCCGGCGATAGCCTGACTGCCGGAGAGGCACCCGCGGCGCTGGCGTTATCCGGTGATGATGACGGACCACGACAGGCCCGCAGTTATCAGGTCATGAACGGCATCGCCGTGCTGCCGGTGTCCGGTACGCTGGTCAGCCGGACGCGGGCGCTGCAGCCGTATTCGGGAATGACCGGTTACAACGGCATTATCGCTCGTCTGCAACAGGCTGCCAGCGATCCGATGGTGGACGGCATTCTGCTCGATATGGACACACCGGGCGGGATGGTGGCGGGAGCATTTGACTGTGCTGACATCATCGCCCGTGTGCGTGACATAAAGCCGGTATGGGCGCTGGCCAACGACATGAACTGCAGTGCAGGTCAGCTGCTTGCCAGCGCCGCCTCCCGGCGTCTGGTCACGCAGACCGCCCGGACAGGCTCCATCGGCGTCATGATGGCTCACAGTAATTACGGCGCTGCGCTGGAGAAACAGGGCGTGGAAATCACGCTGATTTACAGCGGCAGCCATAAGGTGGATGGCAACCCCTACAGCCATCTACCGGGTGATGTCCGGGAGACACTGCAGTCCCGGATGGATGCAACCCGCCGGATGTTTGCGCAGAAGGTGTCGGCATATACCGGCCTGTCCGTGCAGGCTGTGCTGGATACCGAGGCTGCAATGTACAGCGGTCAGGAGGCCATTGATGCCGGACTGGCTGATGAACTTGTCAACAGCACCGATGCGATCACCGTTATGCGTGATGCACTGGATGCACGTAAATCCCGTCTCTCAGGAGGGCGAATGACCAAAGAGACTCAATCAACAACTGTTTCAGCCACTGCTTCGCAGGCTGACGTTACTGACGTGGTGCAAGCGACGGAGGGCGAAAACGCCAGCGCGGCGCAGCCGGACGTGAACGCGCAGATCACCGCTGCGGTTGCGGCAGAAAACAGCCGCATTATGGGGATCCTCAACTGTGAGGAAGCTCACGGACGCGAAGAACAGGCACGTGTGCTGGCCGAAACCCCCGGTATGACCGTGGAAACGGCCCGCCGCATTCTGGCAGCTGCACCACAGAGTGCACAGGCGCGCAGTGACACTGCGCTGGATCGTCTGATGCAGGGGGCACCGGCACCACTGGCTGCAGGTAACCCGGCATCTGATGCCGTTAACGATTTGCTGAACACACCAGTGTAAGGGATGTTTATGACGAGCAAAGAAACCTTTACCCATTACCAGCCGCTGGGCAACAGTGACCCGGCACATACGGCAACCGCGCCCGGCGGATTGAGTGCGAAAGCGCCTGCAATGACCCCGCTGATGCTGGACACCTCCACCCGTAAGCTGGTTGCGTGGGATGGCACCACCGACGGTACTGCCGTTGGCATTCTGGCGGTTGATGCTGACCAGACCAGCACCACGCTGACGTTCTACAAGTCCGGCACGTTCCGTTATGAGGATGTGCTCTGGCCGGAGGCTGCCAGCGACGAGACGAAAAAACGGACCGCGTTTGCCGGAACGGCAATCAGCATCGTTTAACCTTACCCTTCATCACTAAAGGCCGCCTGTGCGGCTTTTTTTACGGGATTTTTTTATGTCGATGTACACAACCGCCCAGCTGCTGGCGGCAAATGAGCAGAAATTTAAGTTTGATCCGCTGTTTCTGCGTCTCTTTTTCCGTGAGAGCTATCCCTTCACCACGGAGAAAGTCTATCTCTCACAAATTCCGGGACTGGTAAACATGGCGCTGTACGTTTCGCCGATTGTTTCCGGTGAGGTTATCCGTTCCCGTGGCGGCTCCACCTCTGAATTTACGCCGGGATATGTCAAACCCAAGCATGAGGTGAATCCGCAGATGACCCTGCGTCGCCTGCCGGATGAAGATCCGCAGAATCTGGCGGACCCGGCTTACCGCCGCCGTCGCATCATCATGCAGAACATGCGAGACGAAGAGCTGGCCATTGCTCAGGTCGAAGAGATGCAGGCAGTTTCTGCTGTGCTTAAGGGCAAATACACCATGACCGGTGAAGCCTTCGATCCGGTTGAGGTGGATATGGGCCGCAGTGCGGCGAACAACATCACACAGTCCGGCGGTACGGAGTGGAGCAAGCGTGACAAGTCCACGTATGACCCGACCGACGATATCGAAGCCTACGCGCTGAACGCCAGCGGTGTGGTGAATATCATCGTGTTTGATCCGAAAGGCTGGGCGCTGTTCCGTTCCTTCAAAGCCGTCAAGGAGAAGCTGGATACCCGTCGCGGCTCTAATTCCGAGCTGGAGACAGCGGTAAAAGACCTGGGCGAAGCGGTGTCCTATAAGGGGATGTATGGCGATACGGCGATCGTCGTGTATTCCGGACAGTACGTGGAAAACGACGTCAAAAAGAACTTCCTGCCGGACAACACGATGGTGCTGGGGAACACTCAGGCACGCGGTCTGCGCACCTATGGCTGCATTCAGGATGCGGACGCACAGCGCGAAGGTATTAACGCCTCTGCCCGCTACCCGAAAAACTGGGTGACCACCGGCGATCCGGCGCGTGAGTTCACCATGATTCAGTCAGCACCGCTGATGCTGCTGGCTGACCCTGATGCGTTCGTGTCCGTACAACTGGCGTAATCATGGCCCTTCGGGGCCATTTTCTCTCTGTGGAGGAGTCCATGACGAAAGATGAACTGATTGCCCGTCTTCAGGTGCTGGGTGAGCAACTGAACCGTGATGTCAGCCTGACGGGGACGAAAGAAGAACTGGTGCTCCGTGTGGCAGAGCTGGAAGAGGAGCTTGATGACACGGATGACGCTGCCGGTCAGGACACATCTGTCAGCCCGGAAAATGCGCTGACCGGACATGAAAATGAGGTGGTATCAGCGCAGCCGGATACCGTGATTGATACGGCTGCTCTGGTCACGGTCGTGGCACTGGTGACGCTGCATACTGATGCACTTCACGCCACGCGGGATGAGCCTGTGGCATTTGTGCTGCCGGGAACGGCGTTCCGTGTCTCTGCCGGTGTGGCAGCTGAAATGACAGAGCGCGGCCTGGCCAGAATGCAATAACGGGAGGCGCTGTGGCTGATTTCGATAACCTGTTCGATGCTGCCATTGCCCGCGCCGATGAAACGATACGCGGGTACATGGGAACGTCAGCCACCATGACATCCGGTGAGCAGTCCGGTGCTGTGATACGTGGTGTTTTTGATGACCCTGAAAATATCAGCTATGCCGGACAGGGCGTGCGCGTTGAAGGCTCCAGCCCGTCCCTGTTTGTCCGGACTGATGATGTGCGGCAGCTGCGGCGCGGCGACACGCTGACCATCGGTGAGGAAAACTTCTGGATAGACCGGATTTCGCCAGATGATGGCGGAAGCTGTCATCTCTGGCTTGGGCGGGGCGTACCGCCTGCCGTTAACCGTCGCCGCTGAAAGGGGGATGTATGGCCATAAAAGGTCTTGAGCAGGCCGTTGAAAACCTCAGCCGTATCAGCAGAACGGCGGTGCCCGGTGCCGCCGCAATGGCCATTAACCGCGTTGCTTCATCCGCGATATCGCAGTCGGCGTCACAGGTTGCCCGTGAGACAAAGGTACGCCGGAAACTGGTAAAGGAAAGGGCCAGGCTGAAAAGGGCCACGGTCAAAAATCCGCAGGCCAGAATCAAGGTTAACCGGGGGGATTTGCCCGTAATAAAGCTGGGTAACGCGCGGATTGTCCTGTCCCGACGCAGGCGTCGTAAAAAGGGGCAGCGTTCAGCCCTGAAAGGTGGCGGCAGCGTGCTTGTGGTGGGAAACCGTCGTATTCCCGGCGCGTTTATTCAGCAACTGAAAAATGGCCGCTGGCATGTCATGCAGCGTGTGGCCGGGAAAAATCGTTACCCCATTGATGTGGTGAAAATCCCGATGGCGGTGCCGCTGACCACGGCGTTTAAACAGAATATTGAGCGGATACGGCGTGAGCGTCTTCCGAAAGAGCTGGGCTATGCGCTGCAGCATCAACTGAGGATGGTAATAAAGCGATGAAACATACTGAACTCCGAGCAGCCGTACTGGATGCACTGGAGAAGCATGACACCGGGGCGACGCTTTTTGATGGTCGCCCCGCTGTTTTTGATGAGGAAGATTTTCCGGCAATTGCCGTTTATCTCACCGGCGCTGAATACACGGGCGAAGAGCTGGACAGCGATACCTGGCAGGCGGAGCTGCATATTGAAGTTTTCCTGCCTGCTCAGGTGCCGGATTCAGAGCTGGATTCGTGGATGGAAAGCCGGATTTATCCGGCGATGAGCGATATCCCGGCACTGTCAGATTTGATCACCAGTATGGTGGCCAGTGGCTATGACTACCGGCGCGACGATGATGCGGGCCTGTGGAGTTCAGCCGATCTGACTTATGTCATTACCTATGAAATGTGAGGACGCTATGCCTGTACCAAATCCTGTAATGCCGGTGAAAGGGGCCGGGACCACCCTGTGGGTTTATAAGGGGAGTGGTGACCCTTATGCGAATCCGCTTTCAGACGTTGACTGGTCGCGTCTGGCAAAAGTTAAAGACCTGACGCCCGGCGAACTGACCGCTGAGTCTTATGACGACAGCTATCTCGATGATGAAGATGCAGACTGGACTGCGACCGGGCAGGGGCAGAAATCTGCCGGAGATACCAGCTTCACGCTGGCGTGGATGCCCGGAGAGCAGGGGCAGCAGGCGCTGCTGGCGTGGTTTAATGAAGGCGATACCCGTGCCTATAAAATCCGCTTCCCGAACGGCACGGTCGATGTGTTCCGTGGCTGGGTCAGCAGTATCGGTAAGGCGGTGACGGCGAAGGAAGTGATTACCCGCACGGTGAAGGTCACCAATGTGGGACGTCCGTCGATGGCAGAAGATCGCAGCACGGTGACGGCGACAACCGGCATGACGGTGACACCCGCCAGTGCTTCCGTAGTGAAAGGGCAGAGCACCACGCTGACCGTGGCATTCCAGCCGGATGGCGCAACCGACAAGAGCTTCCGTGCGGTGTCTGCGGATAAAACAAAAGCCACCGTGTCGGTCAGTGGTATGACCATCACCGTGAAAGGTGTTGCTGCAGGCAAGGTCAACATTCCGGTCGTATCCGGTAATGGTGAGTTTGCTGCGGTTGCAGAAATCAACGTCACCGCCAGTTAATCCGGAGAGTCAGCGATGTTCCTGAAAACCGAATCATTTGAACATAACGGTGTGACCGTCACGCTTTCTGAACTGTCAGCCCTGCAGCGTATTGAGCATCTCGCCCTGATGAAACGGCAGGCAGAACAGGCGGAGTCAGACAGCAACCGGAAGTTTACTGTGGAAGACGCCATCAGAACCGGCGCGTTTCTGGTGGCGATGTCCCTGTGGCATAACCATCCGAAGAAGACAAAGCTGCCTTCCATGAATGAAGCCGTTAAACAGATTGAGCAGGAAGTGCTTACCACCTGGCCCACAGAGGCAATTTCTCATGCTGAAAACGTGGTGTACCGGCTGTCCGGTATGTATGAGTTTGTGGTGAATGATGCTCCTGAACAGGCAGAGGACGCCGGGCCTGCAGAGCCTGTTTCTGCGGGAAAGTGTTCGACGGTGAGCTGAGTTTTGCCCTGAAACTGGCGCGTGAGATGGGGCGACCCGACTGGCGCGCCATGCTTGCCGGGATGTCATCCACGGAGTATGCCGACTGGCACCGCTTTTACAGTACCCATTATTTTCATGATGTTCTGCTGGATATGCACTTTTCCGGGCTGACGTACACCGTGCTCAGCCTGTTTTTCAGCGATCCGGAGATGCATCCGCTGGATTTCAGTCTGCTGAACCGGCGCGAGGCTGACGAAGAGCCTGAAGATGATGTGCTGATGCAGAAAGCGGCAGGGCTTGCCGGAGGCGTTCGTTTTGGCCCGGACGGGAATGAAGTTATCCCCGCTTCCCCGGATGTGGCGGACATGACGGAGGATGACGTAATGCTGATGACAGTATCAGAAGGGATCGCAGGAGGAGTCCGGTATGGCTGAACCGGTAGGCGATCTGGTCGTTGATTTAAGTCTGGATGCGGCCAGATTTGACGAGCAGATGGCCAGAGTCAGGCGTCATTTTTCCGGTACGGAAACTGATGCGAAAAAAACAGCGGCAGTCGTTGAACAGTCGCTGAGCCGACAGGCGCTGGCTGCACAGAAAGCGGGGATTTCCGTCGGGCAGTATAAAGCCGCCATGCGTATGCTGCCTGCACAGTTCACCGACGTGGCCACGCAGCTTGCAGGCGGGCAAAGCCCGTGGCTGATCCTGCTGCAACAGGGTGGTCAGGTTAAGGACTCCTTCGGCGGGATGATCCCCATGTTCAGGGGGCTTGCCGGTGCGATCACCCTGCCGATGGTGGGGGCCACCTCGCTGGCGGTGGCGACCGGTGCGCTGGCGTATGCCTGGTATCAGGGCAACTCAACCCTGTCCGATTTCAACAAAACGCTGGTCCTTTCCGGCAATCAGGCGGGAC
The DNA here is from genome assembly GCA_019415335.1 of Citrobacter sp. Next base: position 19,919 of record DXKH01000110.1, read on the forward strand.
TGACGGCAGATCGTATGCTGGTCCTGTCCAGAGCCGGGCAGGCGGCAGGGCTGACGTTTAACCAGACCAGCGAGTCACTGACGGCGCTGGTGAATGCCGGTGTGCGTGGTGGTGAGCAGTTTGAGGCGATCAGCCAGAGTGTGGCGCGTTTCTCCTCTGCATCCGGCGTGGAGGTGGACAAGGTCGCTGAAGCCTTCGGGAAGCTGACCACAGACCCGACGTCGGGACTGACAGCGATGGCACGTCAGTTCCATAACGTGACGGCGGAGCAGATTGCGTATGTTGCTCAGTTGCAGCGTTCCGGAGATGAAGCCGGGGCATTGCAGGCGGCGAACGAGGCCGCAACGAAAGGGTTTGATGACCAGACCCGCCGCCTGAAAGAGAACATGGGCACGCTGGAGACCTGGGCAGACAGGACAGCACGGGCATTCAAATCCATGTGGGATTCGGTGCTGGATATTGGTCGCCCGGACACTGCCCAGGGAATGCTGGAGAAAGCAGAAAAGGCTTTTGATGAGGCGGACAAAAAATGGCAGTGGTATCAGAGCCGGAGCCACCGGCGCGGTAAAACCTCAGCATTTCTTGCCAATCTCCGGGGAGCATGGGAGAAGAGAGCGAATGCGCAACTTGGGCTTTCAGCCGCCACGTTGCAGGCCGATCTTGAAAAGGCCAGAGAGATGGCAGCAAAGGACTGGGCCGAGTCTGAGGCATCACGGCTGAAATATACCGAAGAGGCGCAGAAGGCTTACGAACGCCTGCAGACGCCGCTGGAGAAATATACCGCCCGTCAGGAAGAACTGAACAAGTCACTGAAGGACGGGAAAATTCTGCAGGCAGATTACAACACGCTGATGGCGGCGGCGAAAAAGGACTATGAAGCGACGCTGAAAAAGCCGAAACAGTCCGGCGTGAAGGTGTCTGCGGGCGATCGTCAGGAAGACAGTGCTCATGCTGCCCTGCTGACGCTTCAGGCAGAACTCCGGACGCTGGAGAAGCATGCCGGAGCAAATGAGAAAATCAGCCAGCAGCGCCGGGATTTGTGGAAGGCGGAGAGTCAGTTCGCGGTACTGGAGGAGGCGGCGCAACGTCGCCAGCTGTCTGCACAGGAGAAATCCCTGCTGGCGCATAAAGATGAGACGCTGGAGTACAAACGCCAGCTGGCTGCACTTGGCGACAAGGTTACGTATCAGGAGCGCCTGAACGCGCTGGCGCAGCAGGCGGATAAATTCGCACAGCAGCAACGGGCAAAACGGGCCGCTATTGATGCGAAAAGCCGGGGGCTGACTGACCGGCAGGCAGAACGGGAAGCCACGGAACAGCGCCTGAAGGAACAGTATGGCGATAATCCTCTGGCGCTGAATAACGTCATGTCAGAGCAGAAAAAGACCTGGGCGGCTGAAGACCTGCTTCGCGGGAACTGGATGGCAGGCCTCAGGTCCGGCTGGAGCGAGTGGAAAGAGAGTGCCACGGACAGTATGTCGCAGGTTAAAAGTGCAGCCACGCAGACCTTTGATGGTATTGCGCAGAATATGGCGGCGATGCTGACCGGCAGTGAACAGAACTGGCGCAGCTTCACCCGCTCCGTGCTGTCCATGATGACAGAAATTCTGCTTAAGCAGGCAATGGTGGGGATTGTCGGGAGTATCGGCAGCGCCATTGGCGGGGCTGTTGGTGGCGGCGCATCCGCGTCAGGCGGTACAGCCATTCAGGCCGCTGCGGCGAAATTCCATTTTGCGACCGGGGGATTTACGGGAACCGGCGGCAAATATGAGCCAGCGGGGATTGTTCACCGTGGTGAATTTGTCTTCACGAAGGAGGCAACCAGCCGGATTGGTGTCGGCAACCTGTACCGCCTGATGCGGGGCTATGCGGAAGGTGGTTATGTGGGCGGTGCCGGAAGTCCGGCGCAGATGCGGCGGGCTGAAGGCATTAATTTTAATCAGAACAATCACGTGGTGATTCAGAACGACGGTACGAATGGTCTGCCAGGTCCACAGATGATGAAGGCGGTGTATGACATGGCCCGCAAGGGTGCCCGTGATGAAATCCAGGCACAGATGCGCGATGGTGGTCTGTTCTCCGGAGGTGGACGATGAAAACCTTCCGCTGGAAAGTGAAACCCGGTATGGATGTGGCTTCGGCCCCTTCTGTAAGAAAGGTGCGCTTTGGTGATGGCTATTCCCAGCGAGCGCCTGCCGGGCTGAATGCCAACCTGAAAACGTACAGCGTGACGCTTTCTGTCCCCCGTGAGGAGGCCACGGTACTGGAGTCGTTTCTGGAAGAGCACGGGGGCTGGAAAGCCTTTCTGTGGACGCCGCCTTATGAGTGGCGGCAGATAAAGGTGACCTGCGCAAAATGGTCGTCGCGGGTCAGTATGCTGCGTGTTGAGTTCAGCGCAGAGTTTGAACAGGTGGTGAACTGATGCAGGATATCCGGCAGGAAACACTGAATGAATGCACCCGTGCGGAGCAGTCGGCCAGCGTGGTGCTCTGGGAAATCGACCTGACAGAGGTCGGTGGAGAACGTTATTTTTTCTGTAATGAGCAGAACGAAAAAGGTGAGCCGGTCACCTGGCAGGGGCGACAGTATCAGCCGTATCCCATTCAGGGAAGTGGTTTTGAACTGAATGGCAAAGGCACCAGTACGCGCCCCACACTGACGGTTTCTAACCTGTACGGTATGGTCACCGGGATGGCGGAAGATCTGCAGAGTCTGGTCGGTGGAACGGTGGTCCGGCGTAAGGTTTACGCCCGTTTTCTGGATGCGGTGAACTTCGTCAACGGAAACAGTGGCGCCGATCCGGAGCAGGAGGTGATCAGCCGCTGGCGCATTGAGCAGTGCAGCGAACTGAGCGCGGTGAGTGCCTCCTTTGTACTGTCCACGCCGACGGAAACGGATGGCGCTGTTTTTCCGGGACGTATCATGCTGGCCAACACCTGCACCTGGACCTATCGCGGTGACGAGTGCGGTTATAGCGGTCCGGCTGTCGCGGATGAATATGACCAGCCAACGTCCGATATCACGAAGGATAAATGCAGCAAATGCCTGAGCGGTTGTAAGTTCCGCAATAACGTCGGCAACTTTGGCGGCTTCCTTTCCATTAACAAACTTTCGCAGTAAATCCCATGACACAGACAGAATCAGCGATTCTGGCGCACGCCCGGCGATGTGCGCCAGCGGAGTCGTGCGGCTTCGTGGTAAGCACGCCGGAGGGGGAAAGATATTTCCCCTGCGTGAATATCTCCGGTGAGCCGGAGGCGTATTTCCGTATGTCGCCGGAAGACTGGCTGCAGGCAGAAATGCAGGGTGAGATTGTGGCGCTGGTCCACAGCCACCCCGGTGGTCTGCCCTGGCTGAGTGAGGCCGACCGGCGGCTGCAGGTGCAGAGTGATTTGCCGTGGTGGCTGGTCTGCCGGGGGACGATTCATAAGTTCCGCTGTGTGCCGCATCTCACCGGGCGGCGCTTTGAGCACGGTGTGACGGACTGTTACACACTGTTCCGGGATGCTTATCATCTGGCGGGGATTGAGATGCCGGCCTTTCATCGTGAGGATGACTGGTGGCGTAACGGCCAGAATCTCTATCTGGATAATCTGGAGGCCACAGGGCTGTATCAGGTGCCGTTGTCAGCGGCACAGCCGGGCGATGTGCTGCTGTGCTGTTTTGGTTCATCGGTGCCGAATCACGCCGCAATTTACTGCGGCGACGGCGAGCTGCTGCACCATATTCCTGAACAACTGAGCAAACGAGAGAGGTACACCGACAAATGGCAGCGACGCACACACTCCCTCTGGCGTCACCGGGCATGGCGCGCATCTGCCTTTACGGGGATTTACAACGATTTGGCCGCCGCATCGACCTTCGTGTGAAAACGGGGGCTGAAGCCATCCGCGCACTGGCCACACAGCTCCCGGTGTTTCGTCAGAAACTGAGCGACGGCTGGTATCAGGTACGGATTGCCGGGCGGGACGTCAGCACGTCCGGGTTAACGGCGCAGTTACATGAGACTCTGCCTGATGGCGCTGTGATTCATATTGTTCCCAGAGTCGCCGGGGCCAAGTCAGGTGGCGTATTCCAGATTGTCCTGGGGGCTGCCGCCATTGCCGGATCATTCTTTACCGCCGGAGCCACCCTTGCAGCATGGGGGGCAGCCATTGGGGCCGGTGGTATGACCGGCATCCTGTTTTCTCTCGGTGCCAGTATGGTGCTCGGTGGTGTGGCGCAGATGCTGGCACCGAAAGCCAGAACTCCCCGTACACAGACAACGGATAACGGTAAGCAGAACACCTATTTCTCCTCACTGGATAACATGGTTGCCCAGGGCAATGTTCTGCCTGTTCTGTACGGGGAAATGCGCGTGGGGTCACGCGTGGTTTCTCAGGAGATCAGCACGGCAGACGAAGGGGACGGTGGTCAGGTTGTGGTGATTGGTCGCTGATGCAAAATGTTTTATGTGAAACCGCCTGCGGGCGGTTTTGTCGTTTATGGAGCGTGAGGAATGGGTAAAGGAAGCAGTAAGGGGCATACCCCGCGCGAAGCGAAGGACAACCTGAAGTCCACGCAGTTGCTGAGTGTGATTGATGCCATCAGTGAAGGGCCGATTGAAGGTCCGGTGAATGGATTAAAAAGCGTGCTGCTGAACAGTACGTCGGTGCTGGACAGTGATGGGAATACCAACATCGCCGGTGTCACGGTGGTGTTCCGGGCTGGTGAGCAGGAGCAGACTCCGCCGGAGGGATTTGAATCCTCCGGCTCCGAGACGGTGTTGGGTACGGAAGTGAAATACGACACGCCGATCACCCGCGCCATCACGTCGGCAAACATCGACCGACTGCGCTTTACCTTCGGTGTGCAGGCACTGGTGGAAACCACCTCAAAGGGGGACCGGAATCCGTCGGAAGTTCGCCTGCTGGTTCAGATACAGCGTAATGGTGGCTGGGTGACGGAAAAAGACATCACCATTAAGGGCAAAACCACCTCGCAGTATCTGGCCTCGGTGGTGGTGGATAACCTGCCGCCGCGCCCGTTTAATATCCGGATGCGCAGAATGACGCCGGACAGCACCACAGACCAGCTGCAGAACAAAACGCTCTGGTCGTCATACACCGAAATCATCGATGTGAAACAGTGCTACCCGAACACGGCACTGGTCGGCGTACAGGTGGACTCGGAGCAGTTCGGCAGCCAGCAGGTGAGCCGTAATTATCATCTTCGCGGGCGCATTCTGCAGGTGCCGTCGAACTATAACCCGCAGACGCGGCAATACAGCGGTATCTGGGACGGAACGTTTAAGCCAGCATACAGCAACAACATGGCCTGGTGTCTGTGGGATATGCTGACCCATCCGCGCTACGGCATGGGGAAGCGTCTCGGTGCGGCGGATGTGGACAAATGGGCGCTGTATGTCATCGGCCAGAATTGCGACCAGTCGGTGCCGGATGGCTTTGGTGGCACGGAGCCGCGCATCACCTGTAATGCCTACCTGACCACACAGCGCAAGGCGTGGGATGTGCTCAGTGATTTCTGCTCGGCGATGCGCTGTATGCCGGTATGGAACGGGCAGACGCTGACGTTCGTGCAGGACCGACCGTCGGATAAGGTGTGGACCTATAACCGCAGTAATGTGGTGATGCCGGATGATGGCGCGCCGTTCCGCTACAGCTTCAGTGCCCTGAAGGACCGTCATAATGCCGTTGAGGTGAACTGGATTGACCCGGATAACGGCTGGGAGACGGCGACAGAGCTTGTTGAAGATACGCAGGCCATTCTCCGTTACGGTCGTAACGTCACGAAGATGGATGCCTTTGGCTGTACCAGCCGGGGGCAGGCGCACCGCGCCGGGCTGTGGCTGATTAAAACAGAACTGCTGGAAACGCAGACCGTGGACTTCAGCGTGGGTGCGGAAGGGCTTCGCCATGTGCCGGGCGATGTCATTGAAATCTGCGATGATGACTATGCGGGGATCAGCACCGGCGGGCGCGTGCTGGCGGTGAACAGCCAGACCCGGACGCTGACGCTCGACCGTGAAATCACGCTGCCATCCTCCGGTACCACGCTGATAAGCCTGGTTGACGGAAGTGGCAATCCGGTCAGCGTGGAGGTCCAGTCCGTCACCGACGGCGTGAAGGTAAAAGTGAGCCGTGTTCCTGACGGCGTTGCCGGATACAGCGTATGGGGGCTGAAGCTGCCGACGCTGCGCCAGCGCCTGTTCCGCTGCGTGAG
>DXKH01000111.1 GCA_019415335.1 Citrobacter sp.
TATTCAGGTGAACGTCGATGCCACGCGCATGAGCCAGGCATTTACCGGCAACGGGTATATCCAGAATATTATCAACGGTGAAGTGAACAGCTTTGTCGCGCGCTACCGTGATAACAGCGAACCGTTGGTATCGCTGGAAACCCGGATGCGCTTTAACCCGAACCTCGATCCCGCGTGGTTTGGCGGGGTGATGGCGATCATCAACAACATTACCATGCTGGCGATTGTGTTGACCGGATCGGCGCTGATCCGCGAGCGTGAACACGGCACGGTGGAACACTTACTGGTGATGCCGATAACGCCGTTTGAGATCATGATGGCGAAGGTCTGGTCGATGGGGCTGGTGGTGCTGGTGGTGTCGGGATTATCGCTGGTACTGATGGTGAAAGGCGTGCTGGGCGTACCGATTGAAGGCTCGATCCCGCTGTTTATGCTGGGCGTGGCGCTGAGTCTGTTTGCCACCACGTCAATCGGCATTTTTATGGGGACGATAGCGCGTTCGATGCCGCAACTGGGGCTGCTGGTGATTCTGGTGCTGCTGCCGCTGCAAATGCTTTCCGGTGGCTCCACGCCGCGCGAAAGTATGCCGCAGATGGTGCAGGACATTATGCTGACCATGCCGACGACACACTTTGTTAGCCTCGCGCAGGCCATTCTCTACCGTGGTGCCGGATTCGAAATCGTCTGGCCGCAGTTCCTGACGCTGATGGCAATTGGCGGCGCATTTTTCACCATCGCACTGCTGCGATTCAGGAAGACGATTGGGACAATGGCGTAAGGAAGGGAAACTTGACTTCATATTGTGATGTCATACTATTGATGTCATAAAGTGAAGTCATAAGGACATGCCATGAGAACCCAGGTACAGGCTTTACGGAAGAAACAAAAAAATACATTGGATCAAATATTTAAATCTCCTGTTCCTTAAGGGATTAAGTGGTCTGATATAGAGTCACTGGTTAAAGCATTAGGCGGAGAAATTAAGGAAGGAAGAGGTTCGCGTTGTAAGTTCATACTAAATATGAGCGTTGCGTGTTTCCATCGGCCTCATCCGTCGCCAGATACCGATAAAGGCGCTGTAGAAAGCGTGCGTGACTGGTTACTAAGTATAGGGGTAAAACCATGATCAAACTGAAGACGCCAAACTCTATGGAGATTGCCGGGCAACCTGCTGTTATCACTTACGTGCCAGAACTGAATGCATTTCGTGGCAAATTCCTGGGCTTGTCAGGTTATTGTGATTTTGTCTCTGACAGCATTCAGGGGCTGCAAAAAGAAGGGGAGCTTTCCCTGCGAGAGTATCTTGAGGATTGTAAAGCTGCGGGTATTGAGCCGTATGCGCGTACAGAAAAGATTAAGACCTTTACATTACGCTATCCAGAATCGCTGAGTGAACGCCTTAATAATGCGGCTGCGCAGCAACAAGTCTCTGTAAATACTTATATTATTGAAACGCTAAATGAGCGTTTGAATCATTTATAAATTTTAGCGGCGTGCATTACGCAGAGTATCTGCCTTTACAGGATCTATCTATGTAACTGAACTTAATTTTATAAATTAAGTTCAGTTAATATCTTTTCTTTCCTCGTTTTAGAAATAACTCAATCTTCCTTCGGCAAGCACTGCAAATGCCCGTGCCGCACGCCGCGCTGGGCGATGACGTCATCGGCAAAATGCTGCACGTCGCCCATGTCACCTTTCAGCACGGCAATTTCCAGACAGTCGTCGTGATTAATGTGCACATGCAGCGTGGCGACCGAGAGATCGTGGTGATGATGCTGGGTGGAGACAATACGGCTGGCTAAGTCGCGTTTTTCGTGTTCATACACATACGACAGCACCGCGAAACCTTGTGTGCCGTGCTGCTGGGTAGCTTCCTGCGCCAGGGCACTCCGCAGAATATCGCGGATAGCTTCGGAACGGTTGTTATAGCCACGACGCTGGCTCAGGCTGTCCAGCGTCTCCAGTAAATCGTCATCAAGCGTGATGGTAACTCGTTGCATAGACTTAAACCTTTTCTGTGGCGCGACGGCGCACGGGGTATGCGGGTAATACCGCGTTTTGTAGCACACGTCCGGCGTCAGAGGAAAAGGTTAATTTATCTCCCACCACCTGGGTTTCGACGATTTGTCCGTTGTCCATCACCATCACTCGCTGGCAAAAGCGTTCCACCAGGCGTAAGTCATGAGTGATGAACAGGCAGGCAGTGTCAAACTGTTGTTGTAGCTTTTTCAGCAGGCGAATGACGCCCGCCTGTAACACGAGATCAAGGTTAGAAACGGCTTCATCCAGAATCAGTAGTTTCGGTTCGACCGCCAGCGCGCGAGCCAGGCAGACGCGCTGGAGCTGACCGCCGCTTAACTGCGGTGGGCGTTTGTCTAGAACGCTGTCATCGAGATCGACCGCCTTCAGCATTTCGCTGGCGCGCGCCAGTTGTTCGGCTTTTTTCAGCGATAGCAGGTGGCGCATCGGTTCACGCAGGATCTCGCGCACGGTTTTGCGCGGATTCACGGCGCTGATGGAGTCCTGAAATACCATCTGAATATCGCGGCGGAACGCTTTACGCTGGGCGCGATTGAGCTTTGCCAACGGTTCGCCGCGCCAGCTAATATTCCCTTGTGAGGGAGACTCTAAGCCTACCAGCAGCCGCGCGAGAGTGCTTTTTCCGCAGCCGCTGCGCCCCAGCAGAGCGACGGTTTCGCCGCTTTTCAGGGTCAGGGAAACGTTATTCAGCACCGCCTGGTGTTGATGTTTTCCGCTAAATCCACCGTGCGCATAGTGATGGGAAAGGTCGGAGACGTTAAGTAAAGTCATGATGCCAGCTCCATACCGTAGAGGGCGAGATGAGCGGAAACCAGGCTGCGCGTTACCGCATGTTTGGGGGCATTAAACAGCGTTTCTACATCGCCCTGTTCGACAATTTTACCGTGTGACATCACCGCCACGTCATCCGCCAGACGCGCCACAACGCCCATATCATGGGTCACCAGCAGCATTCCCGGTGCTTGTTTTTGCATAATGCTTTCCAGCAGATCGAGAATGCGCGCCTGTGCTACCACGTCGAGATCGGTGGTCGGTTCATCGGCGATGATAAACGGCGATTCACACAACACCGCCATCGCAATCATCATGCGCTGCAACATGCCGCCGCTCATCTCAAACGGGTACAGCTTCAGCACGCGTGCGGCGTTTTCCAGCCCCACCGCTTCTATGGCAGCGGTAAGCGTAGCGTCATCGGCGGGTTTCCCCAGCGCCAGGCAGGTTTCCCGCGCGTGGGTGTGCATGGTGTGAAGCGGATTAAAGGCACTGCGCGGGTTCTGCATGATGGTGGCAATTTTGATGCCGCGCAGGGCACAGGGAGAAACCGGTTTGCCATCGGCTAAAATTTCCCCCGCCGTCTGGCGAACGCCTGCGGGCAGAATGCCCAGCGTCGCGGCGCAGGTCAGTGATTTCCCGCTGCCGCTACCGCCGACTAACGCCAGCACACGCCCGCGTTTAAGGGTTAACGATACGCCGTGCACCAGCGGCTGCGCGGCCTGTAGCGCGATATTACGTAGTTCAATCTGTTGCGGCATTAGTGTGCGTGCTCCGTCACCAGATGAGGGTCCAGATGATCGCGCAGTGCGTCACCCACCAGGTTAAAGGCCATCACGCTGATAAACAGCGCCAGCCCCGGCCAGAACATTTGCAGCGGCT
>DXKH01000112.1 GCA_019415335.1 Citrobacter sp.
GCCTGCGCTACGGTAGCGAAACCAGCCAGTGCCACTGCAATCGCGATAGCTGTCTTTTTCATTTTTTGCGCCTCGTTATCATCCAAAATACGCCATGAATATCTCCAACGAGATAACACGGTTAAATCCTTCACCGGGGGACTAGTTCAATAGTTACTCTACCGATATCTGCGGCTTACGCCGAGCACCCCTGGCGATGTAAAGTCTACAACGTAGTTGAAAACTTACAAGTGTGAACTCTGTCAGGCATATGAAAAAAAAAAGCTTGTATACAGAATATTTAACATTTGGCGTATCAGAATTTTTCGTCAAATTTCGCGGGAACCGCGTCCGCCAAGCGTTCACAGAAGAAAAACGTTAGTCCTCAATGCGAAGGTACTGGGGGAAAAATAATTCCAGGATAAATCCTAATTTTACTCAATGATACAAATTTGAGTGAATTTTTAGCCCAGTTTGCTGTCTCGTGGCATGAGTGTGCGCACTTACGGGACGCATGATAAATCCCATTGCGTTTCCCTCATCTGCAGCCTTAACCAATTCAGCATGTTCTTCTTCTGTTAATTCTTCTGTCAGCCAGCCGATCACCACGCTGTAGTTGCCTGTGCGTAACGCACGCACCATCGATTCCAGCGTATGGCAAGGGGACAGTTGGTTAATCTGCATCACCTTGGTCAGCGGAAGGCCGGCAGACTGAACCCATTCACGGCTCAGCTTTTGCTGTGGCGTCAGCCAGAGTTGCCAGCGCGATTGCTGACCTAACTGCTGAAGAAGCGGTAACAGCAGTAACTGCGTCATCATGGGCTGGTCTTCACGGTAGACCACTTCGCTGATAAGCCCGGTGGACACTTTCTCAGAAGAGACGCGCGGCATCGTGTTCGATGTGGAAGAGAATGACGGAGAACGATTTGCGTAGCCTGAAGTGTACATAATCAATCCAGCCCTGTGAGTTACTGTATGGATGTACAGTAACCCTGATGTCGTGAAAGATCAACTTTATTTTCGGAAACAGACTCGCAATTTTTATTCATGGTTGCGGTAAAAGCGAAATACAACTTGCCCCCTGAGAATAAGTTGCCTATTTTCGTCATTAACGGATTCGTGACGACAAATCATTCTTTTAGTTTATGATTTAAAAGGGAATTTTATGAAATCTCACTCCTATGACAGGATCTATAAATCACAGGAATATTTATCTTCTCTGGGAACGATCCACTTCCGTTCCTTGTTTGGCAGTTACAGTCTGACTATCAAAAATACCGTTTTTGCGATGGTCGCGGAGGGGGAACTTTATCTGCGCGCCTGTGAGCAAAGCGTACAGTATTGCGTTCAGCACACCCCTGTCTGGCTGACATTTCTCAAACGTGGACGTCCAGTCATGCTCAACTATTATCAGGTTGATGACAGTCTGTGGCGCGACCAACAGCAGTTGATCCAGTTATCGAAGTTTTCACTGGATGCCGCATTGCAGGAGAAGTTGACCTCCGGTTCTCAACAGCGGCTTAAGGATCTCCCCAACGTGACTTTTCATCTGGAGAGTTTATTGAATGAAGCGGGGATCAATGACGTCGCGACCCTGCGGATGCTGGGCGCTAAAATGTGCTGGTTGCGACTGCGACAGATGAATAAATCCATCACTGACAGGGTTCTGTTTAATCTAGAAGGGGCCATTTATGGCATTCATGAAGCGGCGCTCCCGGCAACACGTCGCCAGGAGCTTGCTTTGTGGGTTAAGTCGCTTTCGCCGGTGCCGATGTCGGTGGAGAAGATTGAGTGATTTGCCGCTGCAGTCGACCCATTTCTGGCAGCAGGGCCACCAGTAAACCGACCTGCTGAATCACCAGTGGCTCTTTGCTGTCCGGGCGCGGCTCAAGATGTTGGATGCGCTGTTTCAGTTCAGCCAGCGCTTGCTGCACGCGCGCTTCGTCAGCCGGGAGATGATGCAGCGCATCATCGACATAACAAACCGCATCGTCCAGTAATGCCAGCACGTCGGGGTTGGTGAGTTGTTCACGATGCGCCCCTAATGCGGAAATGTAACTGGTGAATGTATGGTTGAGACACAGCAAACGGAACGCGGCTTCACGCGTCTGTGCCGTCACATCGGGTTCGCTGGACATGTTCGACACCACGGAGGCCAGTTCAGCATCGCGGTTATGGGCATCGCGGCGAGCAATCCGGTATGCCAGTCGATTGTCGCGTCCCTGATGGTATTGCTCCAGAATGGCGTCCAGATAGCGACAGTTGGCGTCAGTCGCTCTTTCCATCATCCGCGGGAGATTGCGAAAACGCCAGTCCGGCCAGATAAAGCTCACTGCCGCCCAGGCGATGGCACAGCCGATGAGCGTATCAATCACCCTGGGGAGGGCGACTTCAAACCCTTCGCCGAGCAAGTTGAAGCACAGCAGGACCAGCAGTGTGATAAACATGGTGGCGTGGGCATACTGAACGTTGCGAAAGGCAAAGAACAGGACGCCGGTGATCACCAGTAAAATAAGCTGACCTTCCAGTGACGGAACAAACCATAAAATCGGGATACCAATCGCTACCCCGACCAGCGTCCCGATGATCCTCAGCGCCAGGCGGTGTCGCGTGGCGTTATAGTTGGGCTGACAAACAAACAGGCTGGTCAGCAGGATCCAGTAGCCGTGGTTCATACCAGTTATCTGAATGATCGCATAGCCGACGCACAGGACCAGAGACATCCTGACCGCATGGCGAAACAGCGCAGATTCGGGGGTGAAGTTGCGACTCAGACGCAGCCAGATATCGCTGAGCCCGTGCGGACTGTCATCGGCAAGCTGGTTTTCTGACTCGTTACGCGGCATGGCCTGCGCCTGTTCTGATTCAATCGTTGCCAGTTGTGCATCGATGGCGCGCAAATTAGCCAGTAAAAATCCCAGCGTTTTCAGCAGATCGGCGGAGGCGCCGTTTGCTCGCATTCGCTCAAGTGCGGCGTCGAGATGCGTAAAGGCGCGTTCAAAGTGCGGATCGTGCTGATAGGGTACGCGCAGCAAAATAGAACGCGACAGTTGTAGACAGGCCTGGCCCTGCATCGACATCAGACGCTGAAAGCGGAACATTACATCGCTGTGACGAAAATGGTCGCGCAATGTCTGGTATTGAATATGCGAGGAGCTGGCGCGCTCATGAATATCCTGCGCCACAAAGTAGTAATGCAGAGTACGCCGCGTGCCGCGCTGCCCCCGATCGCCGCGCAGGCGAGTCAACAGGGACACTTTTGTCTGATTCAGCGTCGCCATCAGTTGGCCGTTGGCCAGCGCTAAGTCATAAAGCGGTGCCTGGCTTTCGTCTTCAATATCCGGGTCAAAAAGACGCGATTTCAGCTCCAGATAGTGTGCCAGTTGTTCATAGCTGCGAGCCAGATTGTCCTGTAATGGACGAATCGGGAACAGCAGATGACCGGTAAGCGTCAGCCCGTTGTACCAGATAGCCCCCGCTAACAGTAAAAGCGGTTGCTGATACCATTGGGCGTACAACGATGCGCCGAGCATGGTGTAAATCGCGATCAGTAGCGCACCAAAGGCAATCGTTGCATAACGCTGCCCTAAACCGCCGAGCAGGATGAAACCACTGGTGGAAAGTGTCAGTCCGATGGCGAACAGCCACGGATAGGGAAACAGCAACTCGACCGAGGCGGAGGCGATAAAAAAGCAGATGAGCGTGATGATCAGGTTACGCAAACGGCCCGCGAGACGATCGTCCAGATCGGTCAGCGCCGCTGCTACCATTCCCAGCGTCAGGGGGATAGTCAGTTTGACATCACCCAGCCACCAGGGCAGCGCGGTGGTTCCGCAAAGGGCGATAAAAATACGCACGTAATACAGCCAGGTGCTGTTCCAGGTATAGCGGCGAAGCAGGGGACTTAACATACTGACTTAGCGTCCTGGTGACTCAAAACGGCGACGGGCATTTGCTTCACGTGCAGCACGCGCAACTTCTACGGAGACAACGCGGCGTCCCACCGGCCACAGTGCAATCGCGGCAATCTTAAAGTTCGCAATGCCAACCGGAATACCAATGATCGTGATGCACTGGGCGATACCTGCGGCGATGTGCATCAGACACAGCCACCAGCCGAAGAAGATCAACCAGAAAATATTCAGCAGTGTCCCACCCGTATTCCTCAACACGCTTTTACCCGCCGGATCCAGTTCATCGACATGAACCGCTTCGTTTCCGTAAGGCAGCAGCGACAGCCTGGTGATTTCCCAGCATGAGCGGGTGAGCGGCAGGGTGAAGATCAGCACAATACTGACCAGCGTTGCCAGGAACCAGGAGAGTGTGGTGGCAAACCCCCCCAACACAAAATTCAAAACATTCAGAACGGTACGCATAGAGCCTCGGTTGATTCTGGTTTTCTATGATTTCCGGCAATTGTAACGTTTTTTTGGGCTGGAGCACGCATTCTCTGGCGGTTACACTGAGAAGAAATACGCTTTGTCTGGATCGGCTGAGTCATGGAACTGAAAGCAACGTCTATTGGAAAACGTCTGGCACAACACCCTTACGATCGGGCGGTGATCCTCAATGCCGGCATTAAAGTGTCGGGCGATCGCCATGAGTATCTCATTCCCTTCAATCAGTTACTGGCGATTCACTGTAAACGCGGGCTGGTGTGGGGCGAGCTGGAATTTGTGCTGCCGGATGAAAAAGTGGTGCGACTGCATGGCACTGAATGGGCAGAAACCCAGCGCTTCCATCATCATCTGAATACCCGCTGGCAGCAGTGGAGCCAGGAAATGAGTGAAGTGGCAGCCGGCGTACTGCATGAGCAACTGGATTTAATTGCGGCCCGAACCGGGCAGAATGCCTGGCTGACGCGCGAGCAGACGACGGGTTTACAGCAACAGATCCTGCGGGCGTTTGCCGCGCTGCCGCTGCCGGTGAATCGGCTGGAAGAGTTTGATAACTGTCTCGATGCTCTGCGACAGTGCCAGGCGTGGCTGAAAGATATTGAGGCATGCCGTCTGCAGCATAATCAGGCGTATACCGAAACGATGTTGACGGAGTACGCCGATTTCTTCCAGCAGGTGGAGTCGTCGCCGCTCAATCCGGCTCAGGCCAGAGCGGTCGTTAATGGCGAGCATTCTTTGCTGGTGCTGGCTGGCGCAGGGAGTGGCAAAACGTCGGTGCTGGTGGCGCGTGCAGGCTGGCTGCTGGCGCGGGGCGAAGCGGCCGCAGATCAGATCCTGCTGCTGGCTTTTGGCCGTAAAGCGGCGCAGGAAATGGACGAGCGTATCCGTGAGCGGCTGCATACCGAGGAGATAACGGCGCGGACGTTCCATGCTCTGGCGCTGCATATCATTCAGCAGGGCAGCAAAAAAGTGCCGACCATCAGTAAGCTGGAAAATGACACCGCCGCGCGAAATAAACTGTTTATCAGCACCTGGCGTCAGCAATGCAGCGAGAAAAAAGCGCAGGCGAAGGGCTGGCGACAGTGGCTGGAAGAGGAGATGCAGTGGACGGTGCCGGAAGGCAATTTCTGGGACGATGAAAAACTACAGCGTCGTCTGGCCTCGCGTCTGGATCGCTGGGTGAGCCTGATGCGTATGCATGGTGGTGCCCAGGCTGAAATGATCGCCAGCGCACCAGAAGAGATCCGGGATCTGTTCAGCAAGCGCGTAAAGCTGATGGCCCCTTTGCTGAAGGCCTGGAAAAGCGCGCTGAAAGCGGAAAATGCCGTCGATTTTTCCGGTCTGATTCATCAGGCCATAGTGATTCTGGAAAAAGGACGATTTGTGAGTCCGTGGAAGCATATTCTGGTGGATGAGTTTCAGGATATCTCCCCGCAGCGAGCGGCGCTGCTGGCCGCACTGCGTAAGCAAAACAGCCATACTACGCTGTTTGCCGTCGGGGATGACTGGCAGGCCATTTACCGTTTTAGCGGCGCGCAGCTTTCATTAACAACTGCGTTCCATCAGACCTTCGGCGATGGCGACCGCTGTGACCTCGACACCACCTACCGCTTCAACAGCCGCATTGGCGAAATCGCCAACCGCTTTATTCAGCAGAACCCACATCAGTTGAAGAAACCGCTTAATAGTCTGACGACGGGAGACAAGAAAGCCGTCACGCTGTTGGACGAAACGCAGCTCGATGCGTTGCTGGATAAGCTTTCCGGTTATGCGAAAGCCGATGAGCGGATTCTGGTGCTGGCGCGTTATCACCATCTGAAACCGTCCAGTCTCGAAAAGGCGGCAACCCGCTGGCCGAAGCTGCAGCTTGATTTTATGACCATCCACGCCAGCAAGGGACAACAGGCGGATTACGTCATCATTGTCGGGTTACAGGAGGGGAGCGACGGTTTCCCTGCACCAGCGCGTGAGTCCATTATGGAAGAGGCGTTGCTGCCGGTGGTGGAAGATTTTCCGGATGCGGAAGAGCGGCGGTTGCTTTACGTCGCCCTGACCCGTGCCCGGCATCGGGTCTGGCTGCTGTACAACAAAGCGAACCCCTCACGCTTTGTGGAGGATCTCAAAGAGCTGGACGTTCCGGTGGTAAGAAAACCGTAAGCAACAGGCGACGTACGTCGCCTGTGCGGGATTACTTGAGGCGTTCAGCCAGATAACGCGGATAGTCCGGAATGAGCACGTCGACGGCATCATTGAAATGTGGTGACTGGATGATGAAATCCGCTGTGGCGACGTTGGTGGCGACAGGGATATTCCAGACGGTCGCCAGACGCAGCAACGCTTTCACATCCGGATCGTGTGGCACCGCGTTAAGTGGATCCCAGAAGAAAATCAGCACATCAATTTTCCCTTCAGAAATCAATGCGCCAACCTGCTGATCGCCGCCCATCGGACCGCTCAGCATGGCGTTAACGTCCATACCCGTCGCGCGTTGAATAAGATTTCCGGTCGTCCCGGTGGCGTAGAGCACATGTTTTTCCAGCAATGGCTGGTGGCGTTCTACCCAGCTCATCAACATCTTTTTGCAGTGATCGTGTGCAACCAGCGCAATGTGCTTACGCGCCGGCAAAGTGCGAGTCGTCAGTTCCATCATTCAGTTCCATTGTGGGTTTTGCTACAGAGTACTGAATGTGTCTGATGCTGCAAGAGAAAGACGAAAAAAATGCCGGACGCGTCGAGGACATCAGGAAGAGGGTTGTTTCTCCGCCCATTGTAGAAAACTATTGCGGGTCTGCGGATCCGCCTGGCGAAACCAGTACTTCAGGCGCTGCTCTGTGAGCGTCTGAGATTGCGGCGGGATAGTATCCAGTTCTGAGACACCCGAAAGCAGGGTGCTGTCGTCGGCCATCATCGTAGCAAACTGGGGTAAAGAGGCACGCTTTGCCGATTTATTGTAGCGCTCCGTTTCTGCCTCAAAATCAATGACTTTGGTTTTTGAGGTAATGGCGAGAATATCCAGTTGTACCGGGATGGGCATCGCATCGCCGTCCAGCAACTCCAGACGCGGAGCAGCATCGAAATGGCTGGCTTCACGGTCGCTTTCCAGGCGTGGGAGGTGAAAATTAACCTGGCCCACACGTTGGGTGTCAAAACTGATCACCAGCGGCGGGGAAATGTAGAGCTGTTCTTCATGGCTGGAGAGGCGAATGGTCTTCTCTACCCGAAAAACGAGTTGATGGGGCCCATTGTCGAGTTCAATGCTGTCCGCACCGCGCAGAAGTGAACTGGAGACCTTCTTGCCATCCAGCACCAGCAGGTCAATATCGGTTGAAAGACGAAGAGTGGTAGCGAAAACCGTGACCGGCAAACAAAGGGCAATCATCAGGGTCACAGTGCCGGTTTTCATAGGGTTCTCCTGTCCAAAGACCGCCGGGTGAGATTGTATCAAAATTTTTCGATAATCATGTTTACTAACATATAGACATATTTCAGCGTTTTGCTCTCATACTTACGGGTGGGACGCATGGTGGGGTCGTCAGGATTGTCGTACACTTTGTAAAACAGCCTGGAGAATGATGATGAAAGAGACCGATATTGCTGGCATTTTGACCTCTACCCGCACCATTGCATTGGTTGGCGCAAGTGATAAACCCGACCGTCCAAGCTACCGTGTGATGAAGTATTTACTCGATCAGGGCTATCATGTGATTCCGGTTTCCCCGAAGGTCGCCGGGAAAACGCTGCTAGGGCAGCAGGGCTATGCGACGCTGGCGGACGTGCCGGAAAAAGTGGATATGGTGGATGTGTTCCGCAATTCAGAAGCAGCATGGGGCGTCGCTCAGGAAGCGATTGCGATCGGCGCGAAAACGCTGTGGATGCAACTGGGTGTGATCAATGAGCAGGCAGCGGTGCTAGCGCGCGAGGCGGGACTGATGGTGGTGATGGATCGCTGTCCGGCAATTGAGATCCCACGACTGGGGTTAACGAAGTAGGTTGACTGGCCTGATGGCCGACAAGAAAGAGGCCCGATAGCAATGCGCCATCGGGCCTTAGCAAGAATCAGTTACGCAGGCGAGGGGCCTGCAACTGTTTACGGATGGTCTGAGCAAGCTCATCCATCGAAGGCTGTTCAGGATGCTCGTCCTGCGTTTCGCTGCTTAGCTGCGCTTCGGCAAGATAGGTATGCACTGGACGACCGTCATCATCTTCCATCACCACGTGATACCACGGAGCGGCGCGAAGCTCGTCGTTGACCGCCAACTCATCAGGTGACGGCTCTGCAAGCGAATAGACCGGGTCGATATCCACGACCACTCCGAGATATCCTAACAGGGAATGGCGGACCTGCTGGCCGATACCGAATTTGCTGGCAATCATAGTCACCTCCCGGGAAATCATTACTCTCGATATGAGGGTAAAATTCCGCTTTTCAAGTTACATGACGCGACAGGCAAACCCTTTGAGATACAGCCCTTCCGGGTAGGTAGCGATCACGGGATGATCGGCGGTCTGACGGAACTGCTCTATAAATTGTACATCACGACCCGCATCAATTGCGGCATCGGCGATGATTTTCTGAAATAAATCTGTTGTCATCAGGCCGGAGCAGGAGAACGTCAGCAGCACACCACCCGGATTAAGCAGCTGGATCGCCAGCATGTTAATATCCTTATAACCCCGGCATGCCCCCATCAGTTGGCTTTTGTTTTCGACAAACTTCGGCGGATCCATCACGATGACATCAAATTTCTCACCACGATCGCGATAGGTCCGCAGCAGTTTAAACACATCGTCGCGGACAAATTCCGCTTTGCTGAGATCGAGTTTGTTCAGTTCGACGTTCTGTTTCGCAATATCCAGCGCTTCCTGGGAGGTGTCGACGCTGATCACCTGACGGCAACCGCCCATCAGCGCAGAAACGGCAAAACCACCGGTATAGGAGAAACAATTGAGCACGCGCTGATTTTCGACATACCGGCGGGTGGCCAGACGGCTGTCACGCTGATCGAGGTAATAACCGGTTTTATGGCCGCCCTGGATATCCACCAGCAGCTTCATACCGTGTTCTTCAATCGGCAGCAGAGCAGGGGGGATCTCACCGGTGACCGGGCCCTGCGTCAGCTCCATCCCCTCTTTTTTACGCACCGCGACATCGCTACGGTCATAAATCGCACATTCCGGGTAGAGCGCTTGCAGTGCGCTAATCAATGCGGCACGCTGATATTCCGCGCCGGCGCTGAGCAGTTGCAGCACCAGGAAATGGCCAAAGCGGTCGATGGTCACACCGGGCAAACCGTCGGATTCCCCCGCGATCAGTCGGTAACTGTCCAGACCATCTTTTTTCGCCAGCCAGTTGCGCCATTGCTGCGCCTGTTGTAGACGGCGAGTGAAGAAGGCGATATCGACAGACTCGGACTTGTCGAAGGTCCAGACACGGGCGCGGATTTGCGACGCTGGGGAAAAGGCGCCGCGGGCTAACCATTTACCCTGATGGTCAACAATGTCGATGGTTTCACCGAGGTTGGCTTTACCTTCCATGCGGGCAACGGCACCGGAAAAGATCCACGGATGGCGGCGAAGTAATGATTTTTCGCGCCCTTTGGCTAACACTAAACGTACACTCATAATTTACGGTTCTGTCGAATCAAAGAAATGGGCGCCATTGTCCTGAGTTTTACCCGGATTTGCAACGCGCCCGAGGATGTGAAGGAGAATAACAATGTCGAGAGTCTGCATTATCGCGTGGGTTTATGGCCGGGTTCAGGGCGTGGGATTTCGCTATACCACGCAGCATGAGGCGCGGCGCCTGAGCTTAACGGGCTATGCGAGGAACAGGGATGATGGCAGTGTGGAGGTTGTTGCCAGCGGCGAAGCGGAGCAGGTCGACAAATTACTGAAGTGGCTCAAAGACGGCGGCCCAAGTTCTGCCCAGGTAGACCGGGTTCTGAGTGAGCCGCACCGCCCTCGTGAGGAGTTTACCGGTTTTAGTATTCGCTATTAAATACACTTCACCGGCTTCGGCAGGCCAGCAATTTTGGTGGCCTGTTTCGCCGGACCTTTCGGGAACAGACGATACAGATAACGGCTGTTGCCTTTCTCCTCGCCAAACTTATTTGCCATCGCCTTGACCAGCATGCGAATCGCCGGCGAGGTATTAAATTCCAGATAGAAGTCGCGAACAAAACGCACCACTTCCCAGTGTTCCGGGGAGAGGGTAATTCCCTCGTTTTCAGCAATGATCACCGCCATCGCTTCGCTCCACTGCGCGCTCTCTTTCAGATAGCCGTCGGCGTCGGTAGCGATTTCTTTACCTTCAAAGATCAACATAATTCTTTCACTGCGTTAGACAACCTGGCGGCAGTTTACCAAAAAACAAAGCCCCGCATAAGCGGGGCCGGGGGGATGACAAACCTTATCACAATACCGGACAAGCAGAGATCACCCCATTAAAAACCAGGAAAATCAATTTATTGATTTTCGGCTGATAACAACAAAGAAGGAAAAACCACGTTTTTTCCTTCTTTGTCAGTAGTCTGAGCCCCGCATAAGCGGGGCCGGGTGCCATGCTTTGTTGCCGTTAATCGCGACTGGCGAAGCCCAAAATGCTGAGCAGGCTGACAAAGATGTTGTACAGCGAAACGTAAAGGCTGACCGTTGCACGGATGTAGTTGGTCTCACCGCCACGGATGATGTTGCTGGTTTCAAACAGGATTGCGCCTGAAGAAATCAGGATAAACACCGCGCTGATTGCCAGATGCAGTGCTGGCAGTTGCAGGAAGATGTTAGCAACCATGCCAATCAGTACCACCACGATACCAGCCATCAGCATACCGCCGAGGAAGGACATGTCTTTACGAGTCGTCAGCACGTAGGCGGAGCAGCAGAAGAACACCAGCGCGGTACCGCCCAGCGCCATACCGATCACGTCGCCCATTCCTGCGGACAGGTAAGCGTTCAGGATCGGTCCAAGGATGTAACCGAGGAAGCCAGTGAAGGCAAACGCGGAAATAATGCCGCTTGGTTTGTTCGCCGTTTTATAGGTCAGGAACATCAACCCGTACATCCCCACCAGCGTCAGAATCAGACCTGGAGAAGGCAGCATTAGCACGGTGCTGGCGGTGGCGGTGATCGCCGAAAACGCCAGCGTCAGGCTCAGCAGAAAATAGGTATTGCGCAGCACTTTGTGCGTGCTGAGTAGCGATGTACGGTCATGTGATGAACTAACAATACGATCCATGAGTCACTCTCTTATGACAGATGTAATTAATAATGGAGGATAATGAAAACACAGGCGCGCACACAGCGCTTTTACCCATCTTTACTCATTTGATCTAAATCAGGTTTCATCGCGGATTATGGGGAAGGGCTGATAAAGCGTGAGTATTGTGCTGAATTAATGGTCAATCTGTTGTTATTTCAGGCTATTAACAGCATTTTGACTGTTTTTCAGGCAAACGAACACATTCGGGCTTTACACGGCGCATTGGGATGTTTATAGTGCGCCTCATTCCGGAAGTGTGGCCGAGCGGTTGAAGGCACCGGTCTTGAAAACCGGCGACCCGAAAGGGTTCCAGAGTTCGAATCTCTGCGCTTCCGCCAGATTAAACAAGGGGTTACCGAAAGGTAGCCCCTTTGTTTTTGAGGCGAAGAATAAAAAAAGAATATTCTCGGAGAATATCCCATCCCTCCATAAGCATAAAAATTCACTTTTCCCCAATAACCGGACGATCCAGCGTCGGGCTGATTTGTACCTTCCTGTCGTAGATAAGCACCTGACTTTCTGTTTTGTGACCGCTAAAAATCTGCTTATCCCTGCTACTCCCCTCAAAATCTGAAATGGCTTTTGCCTTGATATCGTGAAACGTGTAATCCAGTTGTCGGCCCAGTTCGCTTTGTGCGGCACGTACGGCCTTTAGCCAGCGGTTATTGAATGTCTTGCGGATGAACTGACCACGATCGTTGTTATAGATAACCAGTGCGTCAGGTGAGAGCCTCGGGCATTCTGTCTGTGCCGTTTCCAGCGCCTGCCGAAGGCGGGGCGTCCACACCTTAATTTGCTTTTTCCCTGTCTTACCCTGCTGGATAAAAATCCCCTTGTCAGATATCTGCATCCAGCGCAGAGCGAGTACATCAGCTTGCCGGGCTGCGCACAGGTACGATATTTCCATTGCTGCCCTGACGACGTGATCTGCATGTTTATAAATCGCCAGGTAGTCTTCGTCAGTGATGTATTGCTCGCGGGCCTTGAGAGAGAATTTACTGACGCCGGCGCACGGGTTTCCCTTAACGTAACCGCGTTCGTATCCCCAGCGGTAAACACGCGACATACTGCTCATTTCCTGGTTAGCCTGATTTTTACTTTGAAGGCCACGACGATCCATAAACTGACGAACGTCTTCCGGTTTGATTAAGTCAGCTTTAACTTTACCGAATACGGCAAGTAGTTTTTTCTGATGTTGCAGGTAATCCCGCTGGGTTCGTATTGCAAGATCGGTGTAGTAGGCGCTTTTTAGAAACATCTTCCAGAGCTTTTCGAACGTCATCACATCTGAATAATTGCGTCGTTCTTCCTCGTACCGTTTCCATAACGCTGACATGGTGAGGGTGATTGGTCCAAGCGTCACGGTTTCCCGCGAGGTGGGTTTGTAGTAGTAACGCGTTCTGGTTTTTGATACGCGCGGGGGTAGCCTGTTATCACCCGGATCCTTTCTTCTGCGCCCCATTTAAATAGCTCCAAAATCGGGTTTCTCTTCTGTACTGGTCTGCACGGCGATCTGTCCGTTCAGTACAGCGTTGATATGTGTCCAGGTAACCATCGGGCGCCCTTCCCGGTCGGGAATGTACGAAACGCCGCCACGGTCCAGTATTTCCCGTTGTTTGGATGGTTTCTGATAGCCGGTAAACTCAATCAGTTCAGCGTCTGTTAGCAGATCGTTTTCTCTGGTCATGTTGGTCTTTCCTCATCATCCGGTACACAGCGTCGTCAGCATCACTGCAGGCGCGTTCGATGTCGGACTGGGTCAGTGTCTTCTTTCGTACGCTTGCCGATAACCGGCCAATCTTTATATCGAAATCTGTGAGCAGAGTAGCTCCGGGTTGCCATCGCAGCATTGCGACCTCCTGTGAATAGTGAGGCCGCAATGCTAGCGGTAGCGGGGTTTTATTTCTGATTACGCTTAATCAGGTTTGCAGGGAGGAATGCGCCTTTCTCACGCGTAACCTTCACGTTTTTCGGCAGATGCATACCCAGTTCACAACGGCTGCGGGCTTCAATAATGCCGTTACTACCGTCAGGGAAAACGACATGTACTGCATCGCCACGTTTGAGGGATAGTTTCAGCATAGTTAGCGCACCTGCAATGAACGTTCGCCGATCTCAAGATGAGCGCCCGGTACGGGCATTAACAGTTCGGCAGGAACTTCGCCACCATCAGCGGTGATTTGCGCTGCGGCAGCTTCTGCAGCCTCTATTGCCTCTTTGATGGCTTTTTTGTCCGGGGCGATAATCGTCTGAACATTTACCAGATCATCAGGCAGTAGCTTTTCGTTATCGATCACAACGCTGATGCTACCTTTACGGGCAGTAAAAGTGTTTTTAGGTGTCTTGAGCTTATCCAGATTCGCGGCCATAAGGCACGACAGAATATATTTCCGCAGAGTTTTATCTTTATTTTCGAAAGACTTTTTGCGCTCCGCCAGGCGCTTCATTTCCTCATCACAGGTTTTGGCATGTCCGAGATTATTGCGGGCTATTACCATGATGGCATCCAGCTTATCCGCCAGTTCTCCTTCAATGCCTTCCAGAGTATCGGCGATCATTTCCGGAGTCAGTTCATCAGAGCTTTCCAGCAATTGCAGCAGGTTGGTATAGTCGGCAGCTAACGCGATTGCAGTAGTCATTATGCTTTCTCCTGTACTTTTTTCAGTTCGGCGATACGTCCATCTTTGATAGTTGTCAGGCGACGCAGACGCCCACCTAAGTAACGGGCATGCTGTGTGTCACCTTTCGCCTCTGCATCCTTGCGATGCACCTCCGCTTCGCGAGCAATCGAAGAATAGACCTTGTTGATCTCGTGCTCTGATACAGCAGATGCAATGGTGTTAGCGACTCGGGTCAGTTTGTCGTCCAGTTCCTGACGTACGCGGGCTGCATCCTCGGCGTTTTCGCTGGCATTTTTGAGCGCGAATTCTGCTTTATTTTTCTGGCGATATTCCGGGTTATCGTACAGTCCCATGAAAATGTCAGCGCAGAAACCAAGTGCAGACAGCGCTTTTTTGGTTGCGTCAGTCAGTGATTTTTTTGTCGCTTCACCATCGCAGATAGGGCCGTATTTACTGCCGTAGATATACGGGGTACACCCGAATGAAATCTCTTCACCGCGCGCACCATTCCGGATGTACCAAAGTCTGATTTTGATAACGTGGTGTTTCTCTGTCAGGATGCCGCCTACACCGTCGGGGATAAACTCCCATGTATTGTTACCGTCAGTCCCTTTGACTGTGCGAGTAATTGGCGCGCCATCGTCAAAGCGTTCCTCCAGAATATCGACACCCCAGCCGATACCTTTCGGACCAAATTCGCGGGTGGCGATCATGGTCATGTAGGTGCCATTGATTGAGGTTCCACCGCCATTCACAGAGAACGCAGTAGTAAAACGCTCATCCGTTTTGAAGACCTCTTTCCACAATTCCAGGTTGTCGCGTTCAGTAGACTGCATTTCGTTGATGCTCTGAACCAGTTCAGATGCCTGCGGGAGCTGCTCTTCACGTTTAACGCGCTCGACAAGTTGATCCGCATCCTGAACGAGAGTTTTTACTTTATCGCTCAGCTTTTCTTCCTGCTGGTCAGTTTCGTCATGGTTCGTTGCATAAACGCCGTAACCCATACTATTCAACGTTTCACGGGCCTGTGTTGCCTGGTCTTCTGTAACAGTTCCTTGTTCGGTCACTTCCTGTTTTTCACCTTCATTTGAGGCGGTTTCAGGTAGCAGATTATCAACAGAGAACATTCCATTTCCGAGGTTTGATACCTGCGGTTGGGTATCGGTTTTAACCCATTTCGGATCGTTAGGGTCGCTGATACCTTCTACGTACTCGCCGCGCTCTGCCGCAAGCAGTTTGCCGGTTCTATCCGCATCAGTATCAGCACACTCGAACTGACCATTTTCAGCCAGCCAGGAATCAATATGGCGCCGCAGTGACTCAGGGAAATGGTATGTATCTTTAGCAGGTGCATCCTGAATAACGCCAAAAACACTAGGGCGGTCATAGTTTAGGATCTGCACTGTTGTACGTAGTGCCGCTGACCAGCGTTTGAAATCTTCGCGGTCTTCTTCAATGATGTGTTCAGCAGCACGTAGCGCGCGAACTGATACTGTTTCTGTGAAATTAATCGGGAGAAGGGCGAGGGCAATTTCCTGATCCAGTGTGGCATAAGAATGCTTATATCCGCGCTGTGGTGCTACTTTGTTACTGCTATTGTTGACACCATCATTATCCAATGCGGTATTTTCCGGCAGCATTTCTTCACGCTTACTAGGATTCTCCATCCAGCGTTTAATGAACTGTGAAATTGCTGCCTTACCCGGTGTCTGGCCTTCAAATTTAGCGAAGATGGCCTGAATCAGATTGTTTAACCCCTCAACATTCATGTGACGAACGGGTTCGTTATTTTCCAGAGCATGAAGAATATTAGAATTCAGCCGATCGTCATCATCAAACGGCTCGTGGCTATTTTCCAGATTATCGAGATAATCCAGCACCTGAGAGTACAGTACACCGTCAATGGGGGAATCACTGAACATAAGAACGGCAATGAAGCGTTCACGAGCTGGCAGCTTCGTCAGATCGATTATCTCGTCGTTGGCTGGCAAATTTGGAGTACTGGTGTCTGAATCGTTGGCGATCCACTTTTCCCCGTCGAATGTGTTCGCCTGAGCAAATTGCTCATCAAATTTTCCGACGTCCGGAC
Source organism: Citrobacter sp. (assembly GCA_019415335.1). The sequence continues at coordinate 16,345 of DXKH01000112.1, forward strand.
GAGGCTGGTCCTCTGAGTCTTCCCAGATTTTAGGTTTAAAATAGTTGTCGCCATTTGCGGGATAGTGCTCCCAGAGTTTGCCGATGATGATACTTTCAGCGACTTTTTTATTTGGCGCTTCGATGCTGATTGCCAATGCAACAGCACCATCCTTGATAGCCGATTTCTTCGGCTCGAACAGACAGTTGTAAATTGTCACTTGGTCTTTCCTCTTTGGTTACTGGCGCTGGTCTGGCGCCGGTTGATCAAAATGGGATGTCGTTTTCCTGAACAGGGGAGTGATCAATGCACAGCAGTTGCTGTATTTTGTCGTCAACCTGGGCTATCTGACTTTGTGCCAAAGTTGCGATTTTCTCTTTCTGGTCACGCAGCTGGTCGACCTGCAGAGCAATAATGTCGAATGGCTCTGGTTGGTTTACGTCGATGGAGATATTGCGCGTTTCCAGCAAGACATATTGATCTGGAAAAGAGCGTGACATGTCACAGGTGGCGACAATGATTTTTTCCTTAGAAAAAGTGTTGGCGTTGTAATGGATGTACAGCTTTACAGGGATGGTAAGCGCTTCCATAGCGGCTCCTTGTTAGTTATACTCAGAGCTGACTGTCAGCTCCTTCGGGAGAGATGGTCTTTCCTCTGTCACAAGCTTGGTCGCTTGTGACAAATCCGAATGGTTTGGTCACCGTTCGGGGTAACTGGCCCGCCTTATGCGGGCCTTTTGCCATCTAAAGGGTGCCGGTCTTTCCCGGCAGTCAGGCTGGTTAAGCCATCAGGTCTTTCCTCTTCCGGTCTTCCCCGGCGCCAGAGTTGGTCATACTCGTTTTACGCTGGTCAGGTGTTGTACTTCCTCCGGTCTTTCCCTGGTGTCACGTTGCGGGTTTGGCCTCTCCGTTTGGGGACTCAGTCACAACGGTAAAATCGTCACTGTGTGAAAAAAGGTGCCCACCGTGGTGGCTGGGCAAAGACTACACACAGCAATTTTGGATTCATTGCGGTCTTTCCCGCATGTCATTGTACTGGCGGCGACCCGCGAATTCGTTGCCTGTCTTTCCAGACTGTCAGAACGTTTTTCTGAACAACTGCCGCGTGGTTAGTGCGTCGTTGATGAAATGTAATTTAGATAAATCTAACTATATGATCAACATAAAAATTAGAAAAAACGAACAAAAAGGACGTGATAAACACTATTCTATTGATATAAAAGGAATTATTTTTGTTTTCTGGCTTGCAGCAATTCTTCAAATAAACGATTAAAACCATCTACTTTTTCGCGAAGTTCATTCAAATGCCGCTCTTTTTCTGACTCAGGCAGGGCAGAAAAGAGGGAAAGGAGTTCTATTTCACGTTCATCTAGTGCTGGTGGGGTATCGACTGGGTCGCCAGGTGTCGCGGATTCGTCACCATAAAGTATCCATGTAGGGCTACATTGAAGGGCATTACTTAATGCGAAAAGATTTTTCCCTCCTGGTTCACTGTCACCGGTTTCCCACTGAGAGATAGTGACGTGCGCGACTTTTACCAGCTTCGCGAGTGCGCGCTGTGTCAGCTTAAGATCTTTTCGACGCGCTCTGATGCGCTCACCGGGCATTGTCATAGTTAGATAATTCTAAATTTCCTTGACTTCGTTATCTCGAACACCTAATTTGTTAGAAAAAACTAACACCAGGAGGTTTTATGTTAACAACAGATGCAATCAAATATTTTGGAACTAAGCGAAAACTCGCTGAAGCTGCGGGGGTTAAGGCTCCTACAGTCTATGCGTGGGGGCGTCTGGTACCTGAAGGTAAAGCGGCCCGTTTATCGCTGATAACTGGTGGTGAACTGGTTTATGACCCGCAGGCCTACCAGATGCCAGCAAAATCAGCTTAACAAGAGGCGTATTTAAAATCTGATTAAGCGTAATCAGGTTTTCAGCGACAGGAGACGCGAACGAGTGGAAAACCTCGACGAACTGAAAAGAGAAATCTTCAACTGGGCTGCTGAGCGTGGGCAGGAACATGTTGCTATTGAGATCACTCGCATGTGGTTTCGAATGGGCGGCAATACCAGCTGCGTAAAACTGCACCCGATGGAGGATTCGAAAGGTAATGCTGACTGGCGGGCAATCAACAACAACCGGCAGCAGATTTTTCGCTGGCTACGTGGTGAGACGAAAGCGGCAAGAATCAAAACTAAAGCGCTGGCCATGGCGATGGAAGCTGCATTGCCTGCTGAACGATATGCACAGCTGGGAATGACCACTCAGCAGTTAATTTGCATTGCGATTCGTGATTTTGCCGCAGCGATTATTGCTCTGTTGCTTGATGCAAGGGATCGACCCCAGCGGATAGCACAGGCATTACAAGCCATACAGGAAACACAGCGCCTGACCAGCGTTTAACTTGTATCGAGGAAAGACCAACATGCTGACTTCAATCGACCGCATTACATGGCGGAACGGATTTCGACTAAACGGGGCGCCAGCCACCCTGGATGATATCGAAGATATTTTCGAAGGCCGTCGCGCAGCTGCGCTATCTATCTGGGCGCAGTATGAAAAACTGAAAGAAGAACTCCGCGAAATAGAATTGTCACCTGAGGAATATCAGGCGGCATGCCGTCAAATCGCTGAAACACTGGGGATTTGATTATGAGCATGACTCTGATGGCCAAAGCGATGGCAATTAAAACCGGAAACCCTATCCGCAAGCTGGTGCTAATAAAACTGGCTGATAATGCGAATGACAACGGCGAATGCTGGCCGTCGTACAAACACATTGCAGATCACTGCGAGTGCAGCAAAAGCGCCGTACGTGATCACATTGATGCGTTGATCTCTATGGGGTTATTGGCAAAAGAGAATCGTATCGGCGCGAATAACGGCAAGGGCAACACGTCGAATGTGTATTACCTCAATCTGGATAACCCTGTGCCGCCAATAAGCATAGCCCCTATGCCGTCAGAAAGCACAGGTATGCCGTCAGAAAGCACACCCCCTATGCCGTGTGGCGGCACCAGAACCAGTCACTCTTTTGAACCAGTCAATGAACCTAAAGATCCCCCTAACCCCCAAATGGGGGAAAGCGAAGACCGTATTTTGTCTGATGCTCAAAAAGCGCTTGAGTTTTACAACGAGAAAACCGGCACTCGCTGCCGTGATCTGAAACCGTTTGTGATGATGCTGACGGCAACCACAACCCGGGAAGGTTACACCCTGGCAGAAATTCAACTGGTGATCCGCTGGGTATTAGCCACATGGCGCCGCCGTGGTGACAGTCTGCCGAAACCGGCGAATATCTGCCGCGTTAAACGGTTCGATGGTTATCTGGCTGACGCTGAGGCATGGGCTGTACTGGAAGCTGAAATTGATCCGGAAGCTGTCATGAGCGGATACAACGAAATTTTCGCTGATACGTTGCCAACAGCAGAGCTTGATGATGATCGCCGTCGAATGATTACCAGACTTGCCGCCCACATGAAAAACAAAACAACGGGTGCATTTCTCGGCTACTTCGAAAAATTCCGCGCTGCCGCACCGGATTTTTATTTCGGCGCAAACGGGGGATGGCGTGCAAGTTTTGATTACCTGATGAAACCAGAAACGTTGCGTAATACCAGGGAAGGTTCGCTATGACTCCTCAGGAACTGGAAGCGTGTGTGCTGGCTGGACTGCTGAATGGCGGTGCTTCTCCTGATGCATTTGACGTGATCGCCTCCACGCCAGAGGAATCATTTACCATTGGTTTTCATCGTCGCGCATTCAACGAGATAAAAAAACAGGCGCTGACTAACGGCATGATCGACATGTTATTCATCAGCGAAGCGCTGGGCGGTTCAAGTCTGGCTGATCTGTCTGAAATATCCCGTATCCCCGCAACGGTGCCGAACCTGAAAGGGTATGCCGGGAAGATGGTTAAGGCTTGGCGCAGCCGCGCGCTGGCGAAACTTTTGCAGGATGGCGCTGACGGCATCCGTAAAGCTGCCAACCAGGAGCAACGAGATCAGGTGGTCGAAAATGCAGTGGCGCAGTTGCTGGACATGACTGCTGATAGTGGTGACGTTCAGCCGGTACACATCAACGAGCTTTTGCCCGCTTACATGGACACAGTACAGAAACGCATGGATGGTGATGAATCCACGCGCAATTTACTGACTGGTATTGCGGATCTTGATAACGCAACAGGCGGTATTAACCCGCAGGATCTTATTGTCGTGGCTGGTCGCCCAGGCATGGGTAAAACAGAGTTTGCGCTTACCGTCGTGGAAGGTGTGACGGCAAAGGGCGGCGGCGCGTTGATTTTCAGCATGGAAATGGCGGCGGCTCAGATTGTTGAACGTTCACTCGCTGGTGCCGGAAACCTGTCCGTTTCTCGCCTGCGTAATCCTCAGGACATGTACGACGAGGACTGGGCGCGATTGACTGCAGCCATTGGAGAACTTACAGACCGGGACATCTGGATTGTCGATGCGACCGATCTCACAGTCGAACAGATCCGCGCTATCGCAGAGACACACAAGCGACGCCATCCGCATCTGGCAATGATCATGGTCGACTATCTCGGCCTGATTAAGAAACCGAAAGCAGAGCGTAACGACCTTGCCGTAGCGCACATTTCGCGCAATCTCAAAACGATGGCTATGCGGCTACATACACCGACCTTTGCGCTCAGCCAGCTTTCCCGCGCGGTTGATGCGCGTCCGGCGGCGCAGCGTCGCCCGGTAATGTCAGACCTGCGTGATTCAGGCTCTATCGAGCAGGACGCTGACAGCATCCTGTTTCTATACCGCGATGAAGTTTATAACCCTGAAAGCCCGGCGGCTGGTGTGGCTGAGGTCATTCTCGGCAAATGCCGGTTTGCGGCTGCTGGTACTGTGGTTTATCAGGAATTTAAAAACGGTCACTTTCTGCCGATCGATCAGCACGTCGGCAAAGAGAAGACCCGTATTCAACTGGAGGCAGCAAAACCCAGAAAACAGCTGAGAAAGTATGCAGAAAAATACAACACCGATGCATTTTAAAAGCGCCTGACCAGCGCGAAATTCAATGAGGAAAGACCAATGACCGATTTAATTTATCCAAAAGTAGCGACTGTTGATGATGCCTGTGACTGGACGAATGTAATCATCTGGCGGATGAATGCCGGCGCCAGAGCGCGCAGCCGTTCGATATATGTTCCGTGTCCTCGTCCTGTTCCGGTGCCGGGTTTAACCGCACGCGTTACACCGACAGTGAAAAAGGCGAAAGCGGCGGAGTCAACACCGCGGCGCCACGGTAAAACTCACACCGGCACAGTGATCTACTCCGGTGGCGAGAAGACAGTAAAACTTCGTGAAACTGCAACGGTCTGGACTTCGGGCAGCAAAGAAAATTACGACAAAAAAACGGGTTACAGGGTAGGGGTTACCAGCCGTTGTCGCCTGCTGCTGGATTCAATTAAACCCATAGCAACATCCCCGAAGCCTGATGTACAGCCAAAATCCAGCGAATTACCAGCGTCGCAGTTGGTGGCAATCATGAAGGGAAAAACGCTGTCATACCAGGGGATTATGTCTGCAATTAAGAAATATCACCCAGACATCAAAATTACCCTAGAGCAACTCCAGAAACGTGTCTTTGCGCTTTGCATGTCGAATCTGGTCGGCATCGAGCGGCATGACGACATGCCTGTTACACACTTCACGCTGAAAAGCGTTGATCCCCGTTTCTACGTTCACTCAGAGAAAAACATGAGGGCTTGAGGCATGGCCGGGCAATCGGATTATCTCCCGCCCGGCTTACCGTTCAATCGTGCTAAATGGCCGCAAGAGTGCCAACTCCAGGAGCATTACGACATGCGCGCCGCCGCACTCGTTCGTCAGCTCTATGAGCGAAAAGTCACTCGGCAGACGGTTATTCAGTACATTGATGCGACGCCGGAAAGCTACCGGGAATTTTTCAGACAACGCTTAAATTACTGGCGCCAGCAGCGAGAAGGGGAAAAGAGTGAATAAAAAATACACGTTAATTTATGCCGATCCGCCGTGGGCATACCGGGACAAAGCTGCAGACGGTGACCGTGGCGCCGGGTTCAAATATTCCGTGATGAATGTTCTCGATATCTGCCGTCTGCCAGTGTGGGATCTCGCTGCAGAAAACTGCCTGCTGGCTATGTGGTGGGTACCGACACAACCGATTGAAGCACTGAAGGTGGTCGAGGCGTGGGGGTTCCGGCTGATGACAATGAAAGGCTTTACCTGGAATAAGTGCGGAAGCCGTCAGACAGACAAACTGGTAATGGGAATGGGTCATATGACCCGCGCTAATAGTGAAGATTGTCTTTTTGCGGTTAAGGGGAATCTTCCTGAACGTGTTGACGCCGGAATCATCCAGTCATTTACCGCACCGCGACTTGCGCATTCGCAAAAACCTGACTTTGTACGTGAAAAGCTGGTTCAACTACTGGGTGACATCCCACGCATTGAATTGTTTGCGCGGCAGTCCTCGCATGGCTTTGACGTATGGGGAAATGAGTGTGATTCGCCCGATGTAATACTTTTGCCTGGGATCGCTGAATCAATCAAAGAACCAGGGGAGCAGGCTGCATGAAAGATGCTTTGCTAGATAGCGCATATCGAAGGTTGATTGAACTCGAAACCATTTTGTTTCCTGATATTCCAGAGACGGTATGGCCAGCAGAAGTGCATATGGTTTTTTCTCAGATAGAGAATGCTGGTGATCTCCCTGCACATCACCAGCGCCGCCTGTTGCATCACATCAACCGGATGTGGCTGGAAAAAATGCCGGTACCGTCAATTGTTACTGCTGCCCGTTCGCTGGCAAGCGCGATGGAGAAATACGCGTGAGAGAAATCATTGTTGATAATTTCGCTGGTGGCGGTGGCGCGTCAACCGGTATTGAAATGGCGATCGGGCGTAGCGTTGATATTGCGATAAACCACGATGAGAACGCCGTGGCGATGCACACGACAAACCATCCTGATACGTTGCACTACTGCGAATCTGTATACGACGTCAGTCCAAAAGTTGCGACTGCTGGCCGCCCGGTTGCGCTCGCGTGGTTTTCCCCGGATTGCCGCCATTTTTCGAAAGCTAAAGGTGCGAAGCCAGTAGAAAAAGCGATACGCGGTCTGGCCTGGGTGACACTGCGCTGGGCACTCGATGTTAAACCCCGTGTGATGAAGCTGGAGAACGTCGAAGAGTTCAGAACGTGGGGACCGTTGATTGATATCTCACCAAAACCCGATATGCCAGAATCGCTGATGCGCGAATTTACGGGACCAGTCTTCCCAGGCTATAGCCGTCCAGATCCTGCGCGCGCTGGCGAAACTTTCGAGGCATTCATCGGCATGCTGAGTACCGGTATTTCTGCGGATCATCCGGCGCTGGCGGAATGCTGTGAATTCCTGGGTATTCCTCTCGACAGCGAGGACGCCGCCAGACTGGTAAAAGGTCTGGGTTATGTCGTTGAGTATCGCGAACTACGCGCCTGTGATTACGGTGCGCCGACGATCAGGAAACGCTTCTTCATGGTTATGCGCTGTGACGGGAAACCGATAGTGTGGCCGGAGCCAACACACGGGAGTCCGAAGTCACCGGCGGTTCAGGCTGGCAAGCTGTTACCGTGGCGCACCGCTGCGGAGTGTATCGACTGGACCATTCCTGCGCTGTCGATCTTCGACCGCAAAAAGCCCCTGGCAGTGAACACGCTCAAGCGCATTGCACGCGGTATTCAGCGTTTCGTTATCGACAGTGCGTCGCCGTTTATCGTGAAGTGCAACCATACCAGCACCAAAACGCATTACGACTGCTTCCGGGGCCAGTCGCTGGAAGAACCACTGCAGACAATCACCAAAACGCATGGCTACGCGGTTGCCGTACCGCACCTGACGAAGTTCAGAACAGGCGCGACAGGGCAGGATGTCACACAACCAGTCCCGACAATCACCGCCGGTACGTCACGGCGCCCGGGCGGGAATGGTCATGCCCTCGGCATCGTTGAGGCCGCGCTTACACCGTTCCTGGCTGGTAACGGTGGCAGTGAGTACCAGGCAAAGCCTCGCCCGCTGGATAAACCCGCTCACACCATCCTGAAACAGTCTCGTGCCTGTCTGGTTGCGCCGGTTATCGCTCGCCAGTTTGGGGCCAGCATCGGTCACCGGGCAGACGAGCCGAGCGCGACGATTACGGCGGGCGGCGGTGGTCATTCACAGCTGGTGACGCCAACGTTGATCCAGATGGGTTATGGCGAAAGACCGGGGCAGGACCCGCGCGTGTTGCAGCTTGAAAAGCCGCTGGGGACAGTAACCGCTGGTGGTAACAAGTTCGCCGTGGCCAGCGCATTTCTGGCGAAGCACTACGGCGGCAACTATACGGGGCCGGGCGTCGGGCTGGATGAACCAGTCCACTCGGTGACGACGGTCGATCATCATGCTGTTGTGGCTTCTCACCTGGTAAAACTGCGCGGCACCTGTCGCGATGGTCAGCCCACGAGTGAACCAATGCCGACAGTTACGGCTGGTGGCCTGCATGTCGGGGAAGTCAAAACCACACTGGCGGTCGAAGACTACGACGAACAGCGAGCACAGCAAACGCTGGCGTTCCTGCGTGAATACTGCGGCGAGGAATGCACCGGAATAGTCGACATCGATGGGATAACGTACCGCATCGTCGATATCGGTATGCGTATGCTGCAACCGCATGAGTTGTACCGCGCACAGGGTTTCCCTGACTGGTACATCATCGATCAGGATTATCGCGGCAAGCGCTACGCCAAAGATAAACAAGTGGCCCGCTGCGGCAATGCGGTCCCGCCACCGTTCGCTGAAGCGCTGGTGCGCGCCAATTTGCCTGAGTTATGTGTAAGAAGGGAGGCAGCGTAATGGCTAAATCCGCAGCAGAGCGCAAAGCGGCACAACGTGCCCGCCAGTCTGCCGCTGGTGAGCGCAAAATTGAACTGGTGCTGGGTGCTCAGGAACTGGACATGCTGGAGCGGAGCTGCGCCGCCCGGCGTCCTGGTCGTGCGCCGTACGAAATGGCGGAGTATATCGCGCTGCTGATCCGCCAGGATGATGCGCGGGTGCGTGGTCGTATCAAATCTATCAGTGCAAATCTATGTGGCAAATGCGGCGATGCGCTGCCGGTTATGTCATGCCCGTGTGAAGGTGATTCTCAGTGCTGGATTACGTCCGGATGGCATGCTGTGAAACTGACAATGTGACATGTCACGCCAGTCTGTAACCCGTAATTAAACCGTCAGATAATGGCGGTTTTCCTTTATTAAACATATGCTTGAAAATTAACCTGATTTCATTTTTTAACGTTTTGTGCCTTTAAAAGTTTGCACTTCCTGCCACTTGGGAGTATATATACTGTATGTTTATCCAGTGCATTGGTTGGGAGGGAGCGTGTTCAAAAAGGCGGAGGTAGGGGAACATCTCCCCGATAACGGTCGCGTTCTCATCACCTGCAAAAATGGTAAGGTTACGGCTTTAAGAAATGTGTACGACGATGAGCATGTCGCATCGCTTAATTCATTGTTAGAACTGGCAGAACAAGCAGGCTGTATCGTTGTTCAAAAAGGTAAAGTTAGGGTATAATTACGGTATCGGGCTGAACACCCGGTAATCTGTATTTCTGAGCAATTGCTGCGCTAAAGGGGAAACCAATGGCGCAGTATTCATTTGTAAAATCAGCTGGCGGCGTTTTAATTCCAGCCACACCAGACGCCCGCGAGTTTATCGAGAAAAAATTCCGTCTGGGTGCTGTCCTGTATGCCGACTTTAAACAGGCTCGCAATGCAGCATTTCACCGTAAGTTTTTCGCGCTTCTAAATCTCGGCTTTGATTACTGGCAACCGTCAGGCGGAGCAATATCCCCGGCAGATAAAAAACTGGTTCGTGGATATGTGCAACTGGTGGCCCACTATGCTGGTCACGAAGAAACACTCCAGGAACTGGCCGATCAGTATCTCCGAGAAGAAGCGGAAAAACGTGCCGGAAATATCAGCGCAGTAAAATCCTTCGAAGCATTCCGCGCATGGGTAACTATCCAGGCTGGTTTTTATACCAGATACGAAATGCCTGATGGCACCACCCGCAACGAACCAAAATCCATATCGTTCGCAAAAATGGACGATATTGAGTTTTCCCAACTCTATAAATCCGTACTTGATGTGTTATGGAATTATATTTTGTTCCGCACATTTCCCACCCAGCAGGCAGCAGAAAACGCAGCCTCTCAATTATTCAGTTACGCAGCATGAAGAAAATCGATCTCACCAAACAGGCGCGTGGTCGCATCTGTACCGTGCGCATTCCTGGTATCTGCAATTTTGATCCAGAAACCAGCGTTCTTGCCCATTACCGCATGAGTGATACCTGCGGAACGGGTATTAAGCCCCATGACATGCAAGGTGCTATTGCCTGCAACTGTTGCCATGACGTCATTGACGGGCGAGTGAAAACCGATATTGATCAAGACACTTTGAGGCTATACCACGCAGAAGGTGTTTTCCGTACTCAGCAGATCTGGAGGGAGGAAGGCTTTATATGATTTATCCATCAACAACCGGGAAACTTGACGAAACATATCGTCTTCGAACGCTTGAATCCGTATGGATTCAGGGAAAGTTACGCATGTGGGGCCGCTGGTCACACATAGGTGGAGGGACTGGAGGAGACATGTTTAATGTGCTTCTCGCTTCGAAAAAAGTGAGTAAAAACGCCATACAACAGGTATTACAACACCTCAAAGCGTCAGGTTTAAGCAAGGGTGAGTTGCGGGAATATTTTGAGGATTTACTTGCCGGGAAAAATAAAAGTCACCTTTCTTTCTGTACTGATGCAGAAGGGCTTCTGATGGATGCAGTGATTGGTGAAATCCTTGTCCGTGCTGGGCATAGGCGTCTTTTTGGTCTTATCTGTTCGCGTTATAAATACAGGAAGAGTAAGAAAGCAATGGCGCGAGACCTTAACGAGAGACACCCGGAATGGTGCCTGAGGACCTGTGAGAGCAGGATTGATGTTTGGTTACAAATGGCTGAGGCAATGCTCTACCAACCAATGTGTGAAGTATTCGATAAAAAACCTGACAGATTTCGGTTGCATGATTGCGCGGGTATTGCTTGAATTCAGATAAGCTCGCGAAGCTTTATCCGCAGCGACAGATTAAAAGAAGAACCCGCCACGGCGGGTTTTTTCGTTTGCAGGTCTCGGTAATCATCGGGGCTTTATCATATTCAGGGCTCACTGACGGACGGCTCATAACCCAATCCGACAGGCGCTTGCGCAGAGCCCGCCTCTAATCAGGCTCTGGGATCCATCTTCGATATTGCCCCGTAGCATATACAGCCCGATAGCCTGATCCCTTACAACACACAGCGCCCCGATTACGGAGGTGCGGATATGCAACGTATGAACCCAACCGATGGACATAACATGCCGTACTGGTGGTCAGGGCTGCTTGGTTTCTTCTCCGTTCTGAGTCTGCAGGATTATGTTTTTATTCTTGGCGCACTGATCTCGGCCTATTTCACTATTAAGACCTACTACGCGAAGCGGAAAGAAGAGCGTGAGCGGCTTAATGAGGAAAAGAAAAGAACTCAGTTGCTGGCTAAATACCTCGCTGATGTGGCTGTTAAACCTGATCGTGATCGCCCCGCAGCCGCTGAGGTGGTGACAGAGGCAATGAAACGTATCTCCGGTGAGGCAGTGAAATAATATGGCCTCGACAAAAACAAAACTAAGCGCCGCCGTTCTGGGTCTGGTGCTTGTCGGTGCGCCAGCGTCGGTGATTCTCGATCAGTTTCTCGATGAGAAAGAGGGAAACAGCCTGATAGCGTACCGGGATGGCGGCGGACTCTGGACCATTTGCCGCGGCGCCACGACGGTCGATGGTAAGCCAGTAGTGAAGGGCATGAAGCTGACGCAGGCGAAATGTGACCAGGTAAACGCCATCGAACGCGATAAAGCGCTGGCCTGGGTGGAACGAAATATCAAGGTGCCGCTGACAGAGCCACAGAAAGCAGGCATCGCATCTTTCTGCCCGTACAACATTGGTCCTGGTAAATGCTTTCCGTCCACGTTCTACAAGCGAATCAATGCCGGTGATCGTAAAGGTGCATGCGAAGCGATTCGCTGGTGGATTAAAGATGGCGGGAAGGATTGCCGGATCCGTTCAAATAACTGTTACGGGCAGGTATCCCGCCGTGACCAGGAAAGCGCGCTGACGTGCTGGGGGATATACCAGTGAGATATCTACCGTCTGCAATCTGCATGCTCGTTGCCGGAATTCTGGCTGCTAAAGGAAACGACGCATGGCCCTGGTTTCTCGTTGTGGGAGTAATTTTATTGTGAATCGATCCGCTTTCATTGCAATAGTAACGTCGATAGTGATTGTTGCTGTTCTGTGTATCCTGCTGGCGAATAACCGGGCAGAACTGAGCGCAGTGCAAAGCGATAAGCGCGTGCTGGAGTCGGATAACAGGCTGCAGGGGCAGGTTATCGCGACGCAGGGATTCAACTTCAACCGATTTAACCAGATTGCCGAATTCACTAACCGCAACAATTCTCTGATTGATGCCAGCGCTGATAAAACTGTTATTGAATACCGGGAGATCCTCCGACGTGAAAAAACTTGTGATCTGCCTGTTCCTGCTGATGTCGCTGGTGGGCTGCTCGAATACACGTACCGTTTACGTTCCAGCGCAATGCACCCCGGTTCCGGCAACGCTGACGCAACCGGTGATAGCACCGTTACCGCCGGCGCGCTGACGTATTGCCAGGCTGTTCTCTGGATTAAGCCGTTGCTGGCTGCTATTGAAAAAGCGAATAACCAACTGGCTGGCATACGTCAAATCGAGCAGGACCGAAAATGAGCCTTATCCCCTTGTGCGGATAAATCACTAAATATCCCCACGCGAGGATAAAATTATGAAGCAATAAGCGGATAGACCGCAGCCGATAGGCAATGCAGCAGTAGTGATGCTGCCCCGAGTCGCGTAATGGCGAGCCTGTGTGGTGATGGGTAAGGGTTCATAGATAACAATAAGCTCCGGGAAGGCAGCGCGATCGCTAAACGCGCACCGGTTATCAGCGGCGATGATGCGACAGCAACTCAAGGGCATGAGCGTGGCCACTCCGGGAAGTGGCAAAGTATTACAGAAGCTCTTCACTGAGGGGCTTCGATAATGCTTACCCGACAAGAAGCATAGATCTGGAGTCAACCAAAGAGGTGATCCTCATCTTGACGGCTCGCAAAGACGAGAAGTGACGGCGCAACTCTGAGAAGAAGTAGCAAGGTCGCGTTTATAAAATTCTGCAAATTGTGTCGACGAAACACCATTCACAGAGTTTTGTATAAGTTTTGACAGGTGGCGCTCTCGACAATTTCGATAGTGTATCAATCATAACCAGAGGAATGTTCTGTATGGCTGAAAATGAAGACAGTCGACCGTTCCCTCCTGTCAACTTCACTGGCGAAAACTGGTTGCCGTATACGCGAATTATTCCAGCATCAGAGATCGGAGAGTGGGTTAATCAGCACATTATCTCTGAAGAGGGGAGGCTCCATAACTATGACCACAGTCACTTGCTGGGTGCTGACGTCGAATTTATGTGGGCCTCCGGCTCTTTCGCGAAGAAAGGGCGTTATGTTCTCGGTCAGGCAGAACAAGTAATGCTCCGCGCCGGTGGATGGCAGAAAGCCAGAATGGAACAGCAGATGTACGAATGGTTCGGGCGAATCCCCAAGTTCATCATCACGCTGGCAGCCGATTACTGCTCACAATGCAGCGACCTCGAGTTCTGCGCACTGGTAGAGCATGAGCTTTACCACATCGCCCAGGCTACTGATGATTTCGGCGCGCCTAAGTTCAATAAAGAGACCGGGCAACCAGTGCTTACACTGCGCAGCCACGACGTCGAAGAATTTGTCGGTGTCGTACGTAGATACGGGGCGAGCACCGACGTGCAGGAAATGGTTGATGCGGCAAACAGGCCTGCGGAGGTTGCCCATATCGATGTTGCCAGGGCTTGCGGAACGTGCCTCCTCAAGCTGGCATAAATTTTATTCTCTTTGTCATGGAGGCGACCAATGGCAGCTTTATCGGCAGAGGTTAAAGCCTTCATCGTTCAATCGCTTGCTTGCTTTGAAAGCCCGTCAAAAATTATCGATCTCGTAAAAGAAGAATTTAACCTGACGGTTTCACGGCAGCAGGTGTCTGCTTACGATCCGGCTAATGCGATGGCTAAAAGCCTTAGCAAAAAGTGGATAGATCTTTTTCATACAACCCGCGAACGCTTCCAAAGCGAAATTTCTGACATCCCGATCGCTAACAAGGCATATCGACTTCGCGTTCTGGACCGTATGGCGACTAACGCAGAGAAAATGAAAAACCTCGGGATGACGGCTCAGCTTCTGGAACAGGCTGCAAAAGAGGTTGGTGATGCATACACGAACCGACTCAAGGTGGAAAGCACAGGAAAAGACGGCGGTCCAATCAGAACGGAAACCGTATCCCTGTCTCCGCAGGAGGCTGCAGATATCTACAAAAAATTCATGGGCTGAAAAATGCAAAAACAGGCGCTTTGAACCGAAAAAACATCATGCACTTTTTGACCCATTTTATGCACATTTTATTCATCCCGATTTGACCACTTTATTGTTCAAAACAGAGGCTTCGCGCCGTTTGCTCGATGAGGGCTGTTACGCCAGTTCGGGTAACGACCATTATGTTAAATCGGGGCGTTTTTGATGAAATTATCTTGTAAAAGGGGCGTGCCAGCCCCTGAGGAAAAAACGAACTTAAAAACCAGAGTTATCGCGAACTGGGGCGGTTGGGGCGTTGGTCTTGATTGACTGAATCCCGTTTAATGCAGCTTGTTTGCTTGAGTACATTTCACTCTGAGCGATAGTTTCGCCATTAGCCGCTTTGAGAACAAAGAAGTATTTCTGGCTAAGCAAGGTGTTACCGCTTTTCTTGAGTTCAAAATATCCCATTTCATATTTCCTGTTGAACCGTCGGTCGACGGCTAACTCAGTATGGAAGTATTGAAGAAATAAAAATCAATACCGGATCAAAATTATGCCGTTGCCGTTCCCCTTTGACTTCCGCAAACCGGACTATACCGCCGTGTTTGAGTGGAGAATGGAGAGGCTAGAGCGGATCAGGAAAGCGCCTGAAATGCTTCCGGCGCTCCGCCAGTTTTATCGCGATAACCCGGCTCAGTTCATCATTGACTGGGGCATGACGTCGGACCCGCGTAACCTCGATTATGGCTTGCCTGCAACTATCCCGTTTTTGCTGTTCCCCCGCCAGGAGGAATGGATTAACTGGATCATGGAACGGCGTTCTAGGCTTGAACATGGCTTGACTGAAAAAAGCCGCGAGATGGGGCTGAGCTGGACCTCTATTGGCCTGGCGTGCTCCCTGTGCCTGTTCAACAAAGAGATGGTGATTGGCTTCGGTTCCCGTAAAGAGGAATACGTCGACAGCACCGGCGACCCGAAAGCGCTGTTCTGGAAAGCGCGTAAATTTGTCGAGCTACTCCCGGTTGAGTTTCGCGGTGGGTGGAATGAGAAAAAACATGCGCCGTATATGCGCGTGGAGTTCCCGGAGACGGGGGCGGTAATTAAGGGTGAAGCTGGCGATAACATTGGTCGTGGTGACCGTACCACGCTTTATTTCGTGGATGAGGCGGCATTTCTTCAACGCCCATTACTGATTGATGCGGCCCTTTCCCAGACAACCCGCTGTCGTATCGATCTCTCATCGGTCAATGGCATGAGCAACCCGTTCGCGCAGAAGCGGCATAGCGGGAAAATCCCGGTATTTACCTTCCACTGGCGCAGCGATCCGCGTAAGGATGACGAGTGGTACCAGAAAGAGTGCGAAAAAATTGATAACCCGGTCATCATTGCGCAGGAACTGGATCTGAACTATCAGGCATCAGCCGAAGGTATTTTGATTCCTTCTGAATGGGTTCAGGCAGCTGTCGACGCGCATATCAAACTGGGCATTCAGCCAAGCGGTCAGCGCCTCGGCGCGATGGATGTTGCAGATGAAGGTAAGGATAAAAACGGCTTCTCCGCACGTTACGGCTTTCTGCTACAGGATGTTAAAGAATGGTCTGGTGAGGGTAGCGACATTTATGCTTCCGTCGTGAAAGTATTCGGCTATTGTGACGATTTCGGGCTCGATGAATTCCGTTTCGATGAAGACGGATTAGGAGCCGGGGCGCGTGGCGATGCCAGGGTGATTAACGAACTTCGCCAGGCCGAACGGCTGGGGTACATCACAGCGACGCCGTTCCGTGGTAGTGGCAGTGTCTTTGACCCGGAGGATGAAGCTGTCCCCGGTGATAACGGTAAACCTGCCCGACTGAATAAAGATTTCTTCGCGAATGCAAAGGCGCAAAGCTGGTGGCATCTTCGAAAACTCTTCCGCAATACTTTCCGGGCGCTACAGGGCATGGATTATGACCCTGACGAGATAATTTCCATCAGCAGCGCCATAGAAAACAAAGACCGCCTCCTGATGGAGCTATCACAGCCTACATGGTCAAAAAACGCTGTCGGGAAGATTCTTGTGGACAAACAGCCTGAAGGTACGAAGTCACCAAACCTGGCAGACTCAGTGATGATCAACTACGCGCCAATGAACACGGCGATGGATATCTGGGCGAAACTTGGAGCATAACCATGGCGAAAAAAACAGGACGAGTCGCCACGGCGGATTCGTACGATAACTTTATTGCCCGTGTTGGCATGCAGCAGCCTAATCAGCATTCCGCATCAACCTACCGGGCGAACTATACCAGCCGAAACCGGCTACTGATTGAATATGCTTATCGTTCTTCCTGGATTATTGGAGCCGCTGTCGATTCGAAAGCAGACGATATGACGAAGAAGGGCGTACGCATCACTAGCGAGATTGATCCGAAACGTCGTGGCATTCTGGAATCTCGTTTCGATGAGTTGCAGGTGTGGGATTGCATCAACGAGACACTGAAATGGTCTCGACTATATGGGGGGGCTGTTGCGCTGATCCTCATTGAAGGGCAGGCACCATTAACCCCGTTGATACTGGACAAAGTTGGCAAAGGCAGTTTTAAAGGGCTGGCCGTTCTTGACCGTTGGATGATTAACCCGCAGCTCAACAGGCGCATAAAGGCTCTTGGCCCTAACCTCGGCAAGCCTGAGTTCTACGACATCGTGACGACGGCGCAGGGGCTTCCTGCATGGACCGTTCATCATAGTCGTCTGATTCGTATGGATGGTGTGAAACTGCCTTACCAGCAGAAAATCACCGAAAATGAGTGGGGCATGTCCATTGTCGAGCGCATTTTTGATCGTCTGACCTCCTACGACAGTACCAGCGTAGGCGCTGCCCAACTGGCGTACAAGGCTCACCTGCGTACGGCAAAGATTAAAAAGCTGCGTGAGATTATCGCTATGGGCGGCAAGCCATTCGAAGCGCTGCTCAAGAATATGGATATGGTCCGTCAGTTCCAGACGAACGAAGGTATGTCTCTTTTTGATTCAGAAGATACCTTCGAGACGCATTCCTACTCGTTCGCCGGGTTGTCAGACCTGCTTAGTGAGTTTAAAGAAGACATTGCCGGCGCTGTTGGTATTCCACTGGTCCGCCTGTTTCGACAGTCACCGAAGGGGTTCTCAACCGGTGATGCTGACCTCGCGAACTACTACGACGATGTGGGCACTTTGCAGGAGCGAGATTTACGGCCTCACATCCGCCTGTTGTTCGATGTGCTCCATCGCTCAGAGTTTGGCGATCCGTTGCCGGAAGATTTCACCTTTGAGTTTAATCCTCTGTGGCAGATGAGCGATACCGACCGGGCCACGGTAGCGACCAATACGACTACTGCACTTGCAACTGCTGTACGTGAGCTTGGTATGTCTCCGGCTGCTGCGCTGACCGACTTACGCGAGCTTGCTGATGTAACCGGTGTGGGTGCGTCAATTACCGATGAGGATATCCAGAATGCGGCGAAAGAGTGGGAGGAGGCTGAATCTGAAACCAGCCCTCCGCCGGCGTTCGGAAATACAGTACCGCAAAAGCCTGTTGGCGATAGCAAACCAGATCGGGGAAATCGTAGCCGGCTCTTACGATGGTTCACAGGTCAGCGCTGACAAAACCGCCAGCATTCTTGTGGACTATTCGGATGTTATCAGCGACTGGGCGGAAATGGTCGGTCGCAAAATGTTTGATCAGGTCGAGCGCGAAGAGTGGAACCAGTGGAGATCTGTCTCGGAAGAGATTGCCGCTGGACTGCGAGATGTCGTCGGTAATACTCCAGTCGGGCAGGTGGCGCAGGATATCGTTTATCGTCAAATCCAACTGATGAAGTCCCTGCCATTGGAAGCTGCAGATCGTGTGATGGACATACAACAGCGTGCAATGCAGGCGGTTATCACTGGCGAACGCCCGGATCAGCTCTATGAAATGATTATGGCCTCTGGTGATGTGTCCGCCAGCAGGGCGCAACTGATTGCCCGTACTGAGATTGGTCGCGCTACCGGCGCGCTGACTCAGGCCCGAGCCCTGTCGGTTGGTTCGGAAGGGTACTGGTGGCGCATTAAGGGGGCAGGCACCCGCGACTCCCACTACAAAATGCGGAATAAGTTTGTACGCTGGGACAATCCTCCAACGCTTGATGGCATGACCGGGCACGCCGGATGCCTGCCTAACTGCCAGTGTTGGCCTGAGGTTGATATTCCCGCGCCACGACAATAACAGGTCGCTCTTTAGCGGCCTTTTTTATGCCCGCAATTCGGCAGGTAACTCATGAAATATTTCTTTAAAACCCGCCTGGGTAACACTCGTTTCCAGTTGGCTGATGGCTCGGTGCTCTTTAAAGATGTGCCGATAGGGCGCACTGGCGAGCAGGAGTATGACGCCACCGAACGCCCGGAACTGATACCGGATTCCAGAGGTAAGGTGATTGTCAGACGCACGCCGGAAGAGGTCTTTAGTGAGCGTGCGATGGCTTCCTTTGAAGGTATGGCAGTGACCATTGGCCACCCTCGAGACTTCAACGGGGAAATTATCTTTGTCACCCCGGAGAACTGGCGCCAGTTAGCCAACGGGCACATTCAGAACGTCAGGCGCGGGCAAGGTTCAGAATCCGACCTGTTGCTTGCTGATGTCATCGTTAAAACCCCCGAGGGGTTACAGGCCATCGACGATGGTGACGATGAGGTCAGTTGTGGGTATGACGCTGATTATGAACAAATCTCACCCGGCCTCGCAAATCAGTCTGCGATAACCGGTAACCATCTGGCCCTTGTCCCAAACGGGCGGGCCGGTTTCCGCTGCAAAATAGGGGATGCTATGCCTAGCACGACTAAAAACTGGTTTACCCGGCTTTTAAAGGCCCGTAAAACCAACGACGCCGCCGAAATGGCGAATCTGATCGATAATCCGCCGGATAATATGACTGGCGATAATGATGATGTATCAACAGCCGTGACTCCGGGCGGCGTGGTCATCAACCTTTCACCCCAGAGTCCAATGCCTGCGCCGACTTTGCCTGTCACGACCGACTCGGAAGAAGAGATCCCGGCGTGGGGGAAAGCGCTGATTGAAGCCGTGGCGAAGCTTACTCCGGCTGTTCCGGCAACGGCTGACGAAGATGAAGACGAGAAGGGCGAAGAAGAGGGCGCTGTTACTGGAGACGCTGCTTACCGCGCCGACCTGATTCAGCCAGGCATCCAGTTGCCAGCGAAAGCGAAACCTACGGCGTTCAAACGCCAGATCCTTGCCGCTGCCGATCAGTCACTGGTTCGTTCCATTGTGGGCGATGCGGATGTGACAAAACTGAAAAAAGCCACTGTGGATATGGCGTTTAACGCCGTTTCTGAACTGGCAAAAAACCGCAACACTAACGCGCAGACTGCCGACAGTTTCCGCACGATGACCACTACCACCACAAAGTCTATCGCGGAGATCAACAAAGCCGCGAAAGAAATCTGGGCTAAACGAGGCTAAAACATGGCTAACACCATTCTTTACCGGATGTCTTCGGGCATCGCCGGGGCTATTTCACGCCCGCAGGATTTAACCGTCGAGCCTCATGTACTCGATTCCACAAAGCCATTCGCGGCGTATGGTCTGGGCGGAAAAATATCTGGCGGAAAATTTGTTCCTGTTGAAACGGGCGATGAGGCTACGGTGCTGGCGGGGATTTTTGTTCGTCCTTACCCGACGGCATCACAACCCGACAAGATTCGCCAGGTTGGCACTGGCTTCAACTTTTCCGGCGACAACCTGAAGCGTGGTTATGTCACGGTCAATATCGGTGGCGACGCGTCAGCGGTTTCCCTGAACGCGCCGGTCTATATGCGCGTTGATACACCGACCGAAACCAGCCCGCTCGGCGCGTTCCTCGCCGCTCCTGACGGTACGAACACCGTCCAGATCACCAATGCTTACTTCAATGGTCCCGGCGACGCCGACGGGAATATTGAACTGGCGTACAACATTTAAAGGGAGCATTAAAAATGCCAATGACCTTTGATCAGGCAACAGTCGACAGCACTGGTGCTTTCCTTGTTCACGAACTGGAGAGACTCGACCAGACGCTGAACCTTCCGCTGACGTCCCAGACATGGAGCCGCGATATTGAACTGCGCGAAGACATTTCTATTGCGGATGAGATGAGCTCTTTCACCAACACTTCCTTTGCGGCAGCAGGCACACCGAACGCGAATGGTAAAAACTGGATTAACCAGCTTGCGACCGCTATCGCTGGTCTGAATGTGGATATTACAAAAACAGGCTTTCCTCTGGAATTGTGGGGGATGGAGCTTGGATGGACGGTTATCGAACTGGCCGCAGCGGCGCAGGTTGGCCGTCCTATCGACACCCAGAAATACGACGGTATGCAGTTGAAGTGGAACATGGATACTGACGAGCAGGTGTATATCGGGGATTCGGTGAAAGGTGCTAAAGGTCTGCTGAACCTGTCACAGGTAACCCCGACGAACGCGGCGAAGACCTGGGCGACGTCCTCTCCGGACGAAATCCGCTCCAGCATCAACCAGGTACTGAGCAATGCGTGGATCCGCTCGGCTTATTCGAAAGTACCGGAAGATTTGCTGATCCCGCCGGAACAGTATTCCTTCCTGGCGAGCACCATTGTTTCTTCTGCGGGTAACCAGTCACTGCTGACCTACCTTGAAACCAACACGATCGCTTTCCACCAGAACGGCAAGCCGCTGAACATTCGCCCGGTTAAATGGTCTATCGGTCGCGGTGTGGCAGGTAAAGACCGTATGGTCGCGTACACGAACGATAAAAAGTTTGTGCGCTTCCCGATGGTTCCTCTGCAGAGCGTTCCGATTCAGTACCGCGGCATTTATCAGCTTGTGACCTACTACGGCAAGCTGGGTGCAGTTGAGCCGGTTTATCCGGAAACCCTGAACTACATGGATGGCATTTAATCCAGATACAGCCCCTTCACAGGGGCTTTTTTCTAAGGAATTCCAATGAAGAAAATCTATGTACTGACCGCGTTCAACTTCAACGACGGCACCAGCATCAAGACGTTTACTCCCGGGTTTCATGACGTCGAAAGCGATGTGGCAGATCACTGGTTCGTGAAGGCGCACTGTTCGCCTGATGGTGAAGCACCGGCACTGGAAGCTGATCCGCGTATTGCAGAGCTCGAAACGCTGGCGGCGGAACAGGCTACCCGTATTGCAGAGCTCGAAACGCAACTCGCAGAGGCAAAAGCTAATGGCAAAAAACAAAAGTCTGCCGACGCCTGAGAAATTCCGCGCTGACTTTCCACAGTTTTCTGATGCAACAAAATACCCCACTCCGATGGTACAGGCCCGTCTCGCCCTGGCAGATGTACTGATGAGTGAGTCACGGTTTGGCGAAGATGTTTTCCCTTATGTCGTTGAGTTATTCGTGGCGCACTACATGGCTCTGTACGCAGCGGATCAGCGTGGCGCCGCGGTTGGTTCTTCCGGTGGTGCGAACAGCGGGGTGCAGACATCAAAATCAGTGGACAAGGTTTCTGTCAGCTATGACGCCAGCATGACCATGAATCCTGATGCGGGTTTCTGGAATAACACCCGCTACGGCTCTGAATTCTGGGAATACCTGATGATTTTCGGCGCCGGGGCTATTCAACTGGGGACACCGTAATGAAAAGCGGTCTGACGGTGCGAACGGACAACGCAGCGTCTGTCCTGGAATCCCTGCGCCAGTTATCCGGTATGGATGTGCTGGTGGGGATCCCGCAAGACAAGGCAGCGCGGGAAGACTCTCCGATAAGCAACGCGGAACTGGGCTACCTCCACTCAACCGGCGCAACGGTGGAAATTGACGGTGAGACCGTTACGTTACCGCCGAGGCCATTTCTGGATATGGGGATCGAGGATTCAAAACCCCGAACTACTGCGCACCTGAAAGCGGCGGCAACTGCTGCGCTGGAGGGGCACACAGAAGCGGCAATGCGTGAGCTGGAAAGCGCCGGACAGATTGCCCGTGATGCTGCAAAAGCCGTTATCGGTGCTGGTGACCGCCTGCATCCTCTTTCTGAGAAAACCCTTGAACGCAGGCGGGCCGAAGGCATTCCCGGCGAGAAGCCGCTGTATGCCCACGGTTACCTGCTGCGCTCCATTAACTACGTCGTGAGGAAAAAATAATGCCTTTTCTCGATGTGAGTGAGGTTCTTCTCGATCCTGACTTCATGGACACCAGTCTGGTTTGTCACCGACAGGTTCAGACGGTTGATGAGGATAATTTCGCGACAAATACCCCGCAGGATATTCCGTTTTCCGGAGTAGTGACTGTCGATCGCTCCCTCGAGGCGAAACGTATGGCCGCAGGTCAGAACATCAGCGGAGCAATCCTCATCGTGACGCAGTTCAGATTAACGCAGGGCCAGCCAGGTACAGACAGTACCCCGCGACTGGATGCCGATATCGTGACCTATAGCGGACGCGATTATCGCGTGACGTTCGTCGACCCGTACACCCGCTACGGTGCCGGATTCGTCCAGGCACATTGTGAGCTGGTGGACTTTGACGGAGGAACGCCGGATGAGTAACGACAGCACCACGCGCGGATACCTGACACCTGCCGCTGGTGGACCAGCCTACGATGAGGCGCTGGAAAGGGAAATCAGCCGGTGGATCCGCGGCGTCACCGGGTTACCGGCCAAAGCGGTTTTTCCCCGGTGGACGGATCCGCAACCGTCGATACCGAAAAACGGGAACACATGGTGTGCATTCGGCATCACGACCGTACCGCTCCCCGGCATGCCCGCGAATATCCAGGTGGATGAGAATACCTCTGATCAGTGGGCATGGGAGAGCGTGACGGTCATTTTATGCTTTTACGGTCCGCAGGGAGCCAGCACGGCGACGACTTTCAGAGCTGGTCTCTTTGTTGAGCAAAACAACACAGAGCTTAACCGAGTCGGACTATCCCTCAGCGATGCCGGCACCATTTATAACCTGCCCGAACTGATTAATAAGCAGTGGGTGAGGCGCTACGACCTCACCGTCACGCTGACCCGTAAAACCATCCGCACCTACAACATTAAATCCATCGTTGAACCCAACGTTACAATTTCAACCGGAGATTGATCATGGCGAAAGGCTTGCCTTTAAATCGCGTCACCAACGTGACTGTGACGCTTTCAGCCAGAGCAGCACAGGGCCGAAACTTTGGCTCTATGCTGATTCTGGGTAACTCGACTGTTATTCCGATTGCCGAACGTCTGCGCCTGTATTCAGCCCCGGACGATATCGGCGATGATTTCGGTGTGGACAGTGAAGAATATAAAGCTGCGGTTATCTGGTTCTCCCAGTCGCCGCGACCGACTCAGGTCTACGTTGGGCGTTGGGTGAAAACCCTCGAGTCTGCGGAAACCGGTGAACCGGAGACCCTGCTGGAAGCGGTGAATGCACTGCTGGATTATAATTCCTGGTACGGGCTGCATCTCGCCGTCCCTGAGGCCGACTATCCTTCTGACGCGGATATGATTACCGTTTCGGCGGCAGTGGAATCAGCGACTGTCTCCCGCATTCTGGCGATCACCTCTGATGATGCGGATGTTATGAGTACGGTTGTTGAAACGGATCTCGCGTCGAAACTAAAAGCGGCGAAATACAGCCGTTCTTTTATTCAGTACTCATCTACCAGTCGCTACGCCGCGCTGTCTTCGTTTGGTCGTGCCTTTACGGTCAACTTCAACGGTAGCAACACCACTATCACCCTGAAGTTCAAGCAACTGCCAGGTGTGACCTACGAAACCATCAGTACGTCACAGGCGAACGCGCTGGAAGCGAAAAACTGTAACGTTTACGTTTATTACGAGAACGATACGGCCATTCTTGAACAGGGCGTGATGTGTAATGGCGACTTCTTCGACGAGCGCCACGGTCTCGACTGGCTGCAGAACGCGGTTCAGACCGCCGACTACAACACGCTGTACACCAGTACCACGAAGATCCCTCAGACCGACGCAGGGACAACCACCCGTATCGCCAACATTGAGAAGGTGCTTGATGTGGCTGAACAAAACGGCCTGTTTGCACCTGGCGTCTGGAGCGGTGGCCCTATGGGACAACTCAATACGGGCGATACCCTGACGAAGGGCTATTACACCTGGGCTGACACCGTTGATAACCAGTTGCAGACCGATCGTGAAGCACGCAAAGGCGTACCGATTCAGGTCGCTGCCAAACTGGCTGGTGCCGTTCATTACGGCGACGTCGCAATCACCGTAGTGCGTTAAGGAGAAAAAATGTCTACGTATTCTTTTCTCGATGTATCAAGCACCCTGGCGGGCCCGACCGGAACTATCGATCTCGGTTCTGGCTCAGCTAACTCCGAAGAGGGTATTACGCTGTCGATGACTGAAGCCAAAAACACCATGACAATCGGTGCTGACGGCGAAGTAATGCACAGTCTGCATGGCGGCAACAGTGGGACGCTGACGGTTACTCTGTTGAAAACTTCTCCTGTGAACAAAAAACTGTCGCTGATGTATAACGCGCAACGCCTGTCTTCTGCGACCTGGGGGAATAACGTGATCGTGGTGCGTAACAAGGTCTCTGGCGACTTTTTCACCGCCCGATCCTGTGCGTTCCAGAAACAGCCGGACTGGAATAACCCTAAGGTCGCCGGAACGGTAGCCTGGGTATTCGACTGCGGCAAAGTTGACGGCCTGCTGGGGGAGTTTTAACCAATGGAATTTGAAATCAAGGGCATTAAATACAATGCCGGGAAACTCAGCGTTTTTGATCAGTTGAAGGTTTCCCGTAAATTGCTGCCAGTTCTGGCCGGTGTGCTGGCGGATTTTGGCAGTGTTCGCGCGATGCTTCCTGCTGGTGGCATGGAAAACGCGAATCTCGATGCGCTGGCACCGGTACTTGAAAAAGTGCTTCCGCGTATGGCCAGTGAGCTCTCAGCACTGAGTGAAGAAGACACCAACGCGATTATTCACCCCTGCCTTGCGGTAGTGGCTCGCCAGAACGGGAAAACATGGGCGCCGGTGTTTAACAGCGGTCAGTTGATGTTCGACGATCTCGACCTGTTTTCCATGCTACAGATTGTGGCGCGGGTGGTCGCCGATTCGCTCGGAAATTTTTTGCCCGCACTCCCTACCAGCGCGACGCCGGACCCGTCTCAGGATTAACTCTTAACAGCCTGCCTGACGGGCTGTCTTATCTCCTTGACCCGGTGGATGCCGGGTTAATTCCTTACAACGCGTTGAAGGATGGATCTGTCGATCTGTGCGATATCGCGCTGATGAATGACCATCTGGCTGTTAAGGCCGACAACCAACGCCGGATTGATAAATGGAGAGAGGCTAATGAACGCGGAGACTATTAAAGATTTCCTCGTATCGCTGGGATTCAGCCTTGATGAGTCCGGGTATCAGAAATTTAATTCTGTGCTTACGGGAGCGACCGCTAACGCGATCAAAATGGGGCTGGCGGTCGAAGGGGCTGCGCTCTCCGTTGTGGCATTCACCGCGAAAATAGCCTCAGGACTTGATCAGCTTTACTGGGCATCGCAGCGCACTGGTGCAACGGTTCAGGGGATTAAGGCGGTAGGCTACGCCGTTTCTCAGGTTGGCGGCAGCGCCGCCGCCGCGCGCGGTTCGCTGGAAAGTCTGTCGCGTTTTATGCGTAACAATCCGGGCGCTGAGGGATTCCTTAACCGCCTGGGTGTTCAGACGCGTGACGCCAGTGGCAAAATGCGGGATATGTCCTCCATCTTTACGGGTGTTGGGCAGAAGCTCAGCAGCATGCCGTACTACCGCGCCAACCAGTATGCGCAAATGCTGGGGATTGATGAAAGCACTTTGATGGCAATGCGCAGGGGGGTCGGGCAGTTCAGTGCGCAATACTCGGCGATGGCGAAAGCGATCGGATTCAACGCTAACGAGGCCGCAGTTTCCTCCAACCGCTTTATGACGTCGCTGCGCGCGTTCAGCGAAGCCGCCGGAATGGCGCGCGATAAGATTGGTGCCACACTTGCCGGCGGTCTTGTCGGGAGCATGGATAACCTGCGGAAACAGTTGCTGGATAACTGGCCGCGTATAGAAGCTGTGCTGACGAAAGTCATCAAGGGCATTCTCTGGGCTGGTGATGCCATTACGCGCGTACTCTGGCGCGCTGGTGGCGCCGTCAGTGACATTATCGACTGGTTTAAACGGCTCGACCCGGCAACCCAGCAGTTGATCACGTTGTTCGGTGCGCTGTTAGTTGCCTGGCGGCTGCTGAATTCCGCGTTTCTTGCGTCACCCATTGGCATTGTCATGATGCTGGCGGGCGCACTGGTCCTGCTCTATGACGACTATAAAACGTGGAAAGAGGGCGGCGACAGTCTTATCGACTGGGAAAAATGGGCTCCCGGCGTCAACGAAGCGCTGAAAAACATCAAAGAGCTACAGGACAGCATCAGCGGTCTGACAGATTCCCTGTTGAAACTGCTCGGTATTGATCCGAAATCGTGGTCTCTGAAATGGGATGTTCAGAACTTCATCACACAGATGGGTGAATTCAGCAAGATGCTGAACCTGATCGCTGACCTGTTGAACGCAATAAACGAGGGGCGATGGAGCGACGCGGCCAGCATTGGCAGGCAGCTACTCAATCAGGGCAGTGGTCAGCCTTCCGCAATGCCTGCTGTCACCGACAGCGCCAACAGCACAGCGGAATGGATCAAGAATAAAACTGGCTGGGACCCGCGTTCAGTGGGCCAGACAGTCCGTGGATGGTTTGGTGATGATGAACCAGAGCAATATGGACAGTCTGTTAAGCGACCACGACCGACGAAAGCAGGCGCTGACTTGCTTGGCTGGATGCAGCCGATGCTTACCAATCTTGAACAGCTATACCGTCTTCCTGAAGGATTACTGCGCAGCGTGGCCATCACGGAATCGGGTGGTAATCAGTTTGCAGTTTCGGGTGCTGGCGCGAAAGGTTTGTTTCAGTTCATGGACGGTACGGCGCGAGACATGGGACTACGTGGGAACGATGTTTTTGACCCCATGAAGTCTGCGCAGGCCGCTGCAAAATATCTTGCTCAATTATTGCTGGCGAATGGTGGTGACCTGAATAAGGCGCTGGCGTCTTACAACTGGGGTATAGGCAACGTGCAGAAGCATGGCATGGCGCTCATGCCGCAAGAAACTCGCAACTATATCCCCAGAGTGCTGAGTAATATGCCTGGAAATAGCGGGCCACAGCTAAACCAGAACAACAATTATTACATTTATGGCGGCGGGGATGCTCGTTCTGTTGGTACGGAGGTCGAACGCCGACAGCAGTCATCGAACGCCCAGGTAATGCGTGGCAATCAGGTTAAGGTGGGCTAATGGATATTCTCTCAACGCTGTTTCAGCAGCAGAGCAGGAAAATCGGCGTGATTATCCCCAGCGTTGTTGTTACCGAGAAACACAGCGATACGCTGGAGATAACCGAACACCCGGTTGAAGTTGGTGCCGCTGTTGCGGACCATGCTTACAAGCGGCCCTCCGAGGTGGTGATGGAGGTCGGTTTTGCTGGTGGCGGCTCTCTCCTGGACTTTGCCAGCAACCTGACGGCTACCGGTTTACTCGGTCTGAGTCCGCAGGAAACGTATCAGGAGATACTGAACCTGCAGGACAGCCGCGTTCCGTTTGATGTGGTGACGGGTAAACGCCTGTATAACAACATGCTGATCCGCGCGCTGGAAGTGACTACGGATAAAACGACTGAAAATGTCCTTTCAGCCATCATCACCCTGCGGGAAGTTATTATTTCCCAGACGCAACAGGTTACGGTGGCGGATAAAAAGGACATGAAAGACGGCGTAAGCACTTCCTCAGTGCAGAACACTGGCACGAAAACCACCAAACCGCCGAACACCTCCCTGCTGAAGAGCATCGCCGGTGGCGCGGCTTCACTACTGGGGCTTGGCTAATGGCAATTCAGGAAATTCCACTGACGGCGGATAACCAGGAATTCAGCATCAACATCGCCGGGACCACGTACCGGATAAGCATCATCTGGCGGGATTTGTACTGGATTATGGACCTGCAGAACGACAGGGCGGAGCCGGTAATTTCCGGCATCCCGCTTGTCACGGGTGCTGACCTGTTGGCTCAGTACGCGCATATGAATCTGGGGTTTAAGCTGGTGGTCGTCTGCGACGACAACGCGCAGGACTATCCGACGAAAACTGATCTGGGTGGACGCAGTCATTTACTGGTTTCAACGGAGTAATCATGTCACAGAACTGGATGCGGCATTTCGAGCTACAGCTCGTTGACGACAACGGGCAAGGCATACAGCTCAGCGATTTTAAAGTGACCTTCACGATCGACTGGTTCAACATCAGTAGCGCGTCTCGGGTTGGGACGTTTAAAATTTACAACCTGTCAGCAGATACCTGCAACCGGATCACCGGCGCAGAGTTTTCTCAGGTTAGGTTAATTGCTGGCTATGATGGCATCGCGCCGGATGTTGCGGCCAGTGAGGTTGGTGTTGCGCGGGAGGTTGACGCCGACACGGTTGGGCAAAGTGATGGGCGTAACTACGGGTTGATTTTCAGCGGGGAGATCCGCTACTCGGTCACAGGAAAGGACAGCCCGATTGATTCCTACGTGCTGATTCAGGCCGCAGATACCGATCTGGCCTTCGCCACCAGCATCACCTCGCAGACGCTGGCCGCCGGTTACACGGTCGCCGATGTCAATCGCGCGTTGATGAAAGACTTCGGAGCCAAAGGGGCAACCGAAGGGCTGACACCTGAAATGCCCTCAACGGTGTTTCCTCGTGGTCGTGTGCTGTTCGGCATGACCCGGCACCTGATGGATAATGTAGCTTCACAGTGTGGCGCCACGTGGCAGTTTGTGGATGGCCAGCGGCAGATGGTGGCGAATAACGAGTATGTGCATGATGCGATCGTGCTCAACAGCGCCACCGGGTTGATCGGCATGCCGCAACAGACCATCGGCAACGGCGTCAATGTCCGCGCACTGATAAACCCGAACATCCGGGTTAACGGGCTCATTCATCTGGATCAGGCATCTGTATTCCGCACTGCGTTGTCGAACAACGATATCGCGATGGCTGGCGGGCAGATTACCGACCAGAACACAGACGGAAATATCACACTCAGCGGCACCACGGCACAGCCTGCCAGCATCGCAACGGATGGCGTTTATATTGTGCGCGGGATTATGTACACTGGCGATACAAGGGGCCAGGCGTGGTACATGGATATGATGTGCGAAGCGCGTGGCGCGGCGGATCTCCGTAGTCAGGGCGCAATGAACAGGTGGGGATAACGAGTGAATAGGCGTAACATTCTTTTGTTTCTGAGTTTATTTATTCCTCTGTCAGGAATCGCCGCACCGGGTAAGTATGAGAAAATGGCTGTTGATTTAATGGATCAGCAGAAATTTACCCAGTGGCAACATTATTCCTCGGCGGTTCCATTCTTCGCTATGAATGGACGCAGATTCGCTATGACCATTGATGACTTTGCCGACATCGTCAGCAACACCTTTCAAGAGTGTGAGGATTTGGATGCTTACACAAATCAGAAGGGTACGACTGATAGTTGTAAATCCTATGTTTTCAAGGGAATTAAAGAATGGGTTGCCCTTTCCAAAGATAGCTCTGTTAGCGATACCGCTTGGAAAATGGGGCAGAGATATGCTTTCAACAGCCGAAATCCGATAGCACACAAAAATGTTTGGGATTTTAATGGAATGGCTGGAGGGATCCGCGTTGCAAAATCTCAAGGGTACTAACAACATGGACGCGCCGAGAATCATCGGATCTTTCCCGTGTAAAAAAATGCCTGGCTAGCAAATTTGCGGATAAGAGGTCATCTCGCAACGGGTTGTTAGCTGCGCTAAAGTTTGATATCGATCCTTCATACGTTATTTTTAAGATTGACTGGATAATGTACAAAGTTCAAAATTACAGTCCTTTTGACATGAGAATGAGTCTATGGCGGCAGGAATACCGTTAGAAAAAGCGCAAGATTATTTGAATAAATTCAATGCGCTTCTTTTGAAACAGGAGCGAGTAGACCCCTTTACTGAAAAGAAAATTAGGGAAGAGTTATCATCTTCTCCGACGACTGCCACCAACATTGCGCTGTCTTATCTGGATGCACTAACTGGTAAGATGGATAGTGCGTTGCGTTATCTTAGAGTTAGCCTTGAAGTTAATGATGTTAATCTAGCAATGCACTATCACCACATCCTTCTGAGCACTTTTAGCTATACTGAACTTAGAGATGTGTGCGCTCAACTGGCGAAGAAGTATCGCACCAAACTCTTCAGCCATAACGCATACAGTTGGGCGTATCGTTATGGAGAGCGAGAGCAATTAGAATTCTATATGGACGAGCACATCAAACTTCTTTCTGAAGCTGAGGGCAGGGGTAACGCTATGAAGCACAAAGAAGAACTCCTTGCGGAAATGGATGGGTTCTATAACGCCACGCAATGTTCTAAGGAACAGTTCAAGACATTAGCATCAATAATTTGGACATTGTTAAGCGAGTACAAAGCCGATACGGGTTTCGTTCAGTTGAGTGGGAGTGGGTGCTACGTTGTCGACGTCAAAAATCTTGACTCTAACGTTATTGCAAAAATGAACTTTGATCTTGCGGATAGAGTATGTGCAGAGTCGAGATTGGAAGATAGCTTATTGCTGGCTAGGTTTACGTCGCCACGCCAGTTGCATACAGGAGTTAGTTATCATGTCGGTGACTAGTTATCAGATTCTTGATACAGCTCGGTTATGCCTGTCTGAAAACATTGAAAGTGGCTTTAGAAGCGCTATCTCAAGGGCTTATTACAGCATGTTGCATGAGTCTATTGGCTCACTTACTGCCATACCGCATTTTACTCGCGACCATCACAAAAATACTGTTGGTTATATGTCAACGCCTTCAGAATGCAAAGTCGAGCCATATTCTCCCCAAACGCTAAAATCTTTAGGGTTTGTGCTTAGGCAATGGCGCGATGCCAGAAATGATGCTGACTATGATTTAACCGGGCTAACTGTTTCTCAGGAAATGGGACAGGATGCAATTGCTGCTGCTGAAATCTTCTTCGAAAGATGGAAACAGCTTAAATCGGCAGAAGCTTCATAGCTTCAAACGTTCTCATAGAACCCGCCATCCGGCGGGTTTTTGCTTTCTGGAGCCTACAAAATGGCCTTATCAGACCAGACCCGCAGCGGCGACCTTGCCGAAACATTCAAATCTGAGCGTGAAACCACAAAGAACCAGATCCGTGTAGCTTTGCCTGGCATTATTCAGTCATTCGACCCTGACGAGGTTACGGCGGTTGTGCAGCCTGCAATCCGTTATGTTGAAATTGATAACGATGGGAACAGGGTTACCAGACCTTATCCACTGCTGGTGGATGTCCCTGTGGTATTCCCTACCGCCGGTGGAGTCACGTTAACGCTGCCGGTGAATCCTGGCGATGAGTGCGAACTTAAGTTTCAGGACCGCTGTATTGATTTTTTCTGGCAAAGCGGCGGAGTTCAGGAACCTGTCGACGACCGCATGCACGATCTATCCGATGCCACCTGCTCAGTGGGGCAAATATCACAGCCCAACAGAATAAAAAATGTCAGCACAACCTCGGCGCAGCTTCGAAGCGTGGACGGGAGTACGTACATCGACCTGAATCCGGGAACGCAGAAAATTAAAATCGTAGCACCGGGAGGTGTGGAGGTGATTACCCCGCTGGCTGACTTCTCTGAGAAGGTCACTATTCACGGTTTGTTAACGTGGATGGGCGGCATGATCGGTTCCATAGCTTCTGGCGTGGCATCAACAATCACCGGTGCTGTTGAGTTTATCGGCAGTGTGAAAGCGAACGGCAAGACAATCGACAATACGCACACTCACGGCGGTGTCCAGCGCGGTAGCAGCGATACAGATGAGGTGAACTGATGCGATACAGACGTGAAGACGCCGACGGTGATTACACTTTTGGCAGCGGCGATGATACCTGGCTGATTAACTCACCGGAGGCCGTGGCGCAGGCTGTGAAAACGCGATTCGAATTATGGTATGGGCAATGGTTCCTCGACACCACAGAGGGGACGCCGTGGATTCAGTCCGTACTCGGTAAGCAGAAGCCGGAAACATACAACCTGGCGATCCGCAAGCGCATCCTCGAAACGCGGGGCGTTAAATCCATACTCTCTTTCAATACGACAGTGAACACTACGACACGCCGCGTCTCATTCACTGCTGAAATCGACACTATCTACGGAACAACGACAGTAACCAGCGAGGCATAAATGGCCCTCAATTTGGACTCACTCGGCTTATCGGCAACGGTAACCGCTGAGGGGATCAGTGCACCTGACTATCAGATGATACTCGAGACCCTGACAAGCTATTTCCAGCAGATTTATGGCAGTGACGCTTATCTGGAGCCAGACAGCAAAGACGGCCAGATGGTAGCGCTGGTGGCACTGGCGATTCACGATGCCAACAACACGGCCATTTCCGTCTATAACTGTTTTTCTCCTGCTACTGGCTTCGGATCTGCGCTTACCAGCAATGTGAAAATTAACGGTATCGCCCGCAAAGGTGCGACGAACTCGACTGTAGATCTACTGCTTACGGGCACTGCCGGCACGACAATTACAAACGGCTCCGTGCGGGATCAGAATAATATTATCTGGAATCTGCCGGCTTCGGTGTCAATCAGTGTAGACGGAACTGTACAGGCTACTGCAACGAGCGCTAACAGCGGGGCGATTGCAGCGCTGGCCGGAACTATCACCACCATCAACACACCTACCCGCGGCTGGACGTCGGTAACGAACCCGACTGCGGCTACCGTCGGCGCACCAGCAGAAACAGACGCAGAACTGCGCATCCGGCAGGGGCAGAGCGTTGCGCTACCATCGATCACACCGTTTGAAGGTGTCGACGGTGCGATCGCCAATGTTGCTGGCGTGACGCGACACAAGCTCTACGAGAACGATACTGGCGCTTTTGATGCTAACGGTCTTCCTCCGCATTCAATTTCTGCCATTGTGGACGGTGGTGACATTACAGAAATCGCCCAGACCATCAGGGGTAATAAAGGGCAGGGAACGGCGACCTACGGGATGACCTCTGTCACGGTACCGGACACTTACGGCAATCCACACGTAATCAGTTTTTCGCGCTCGACTGATGTCCCGGTCTACGGGCATATCACGCTGAAAGCCTTCGCGGGTTATACATCTCAAATCGGTGTGCAGATCCAGCAGGCGGTCGCTGATTATATCAACGGGCTGACGATAGGGGATTCTGTTTTGCTGAGCCGCATTTACTCGCCGGCGAACCTCGGTGTCGTGAGTGGTGGCAGCGCGCGCTATTACGACATTCAGGAGCTGCTGATTGGCAAATCATCCGGATCATTAGCGGCGGCAAACATCGATATTGCCTACAACGAATCAGCGTCATGTAACCCGGCAAATATCGCTATTACGGTGACGTCATGAGCAAGTACACCGAGTTAATCACCAACTACCACGCGACGAAGCCCAAATTTTTTGACCATATCGATCTCAGCACCCGACCACTGATTGATATCTCTACCGGCACAAGAGGGCTGGTAAGTGCCTTTGATATCGATACAGCCGTCGGTGTGCAACTCGACATTCTCGGTCTGTGGATCGGACGAAGCCGCATTGTCAGCCAGCCAATCAGTGGAGTTTATTTCAGCCTGGATATTGATGGTCTTGGTTTCGATCAGGGGGTATGGCAGGGGCCATATGACCCTGATTCAGGTTACACGACCCTGAGTGATGAAACCTACCGAATAATCCTTAAAGCGAAAATTGCAATTAACAACTGGGACGGCCGTAACGACTCGCTCCCGCCAATCCTTGACGCTGCGCTGGAAGGTTCTGGCCTGAAAATGCAGATCGTCGACAACCAGGACATGACCATCAGCATCTGGGTATTCCCGGAGACTGACATTTCAAAAGTTTCTCTTGAACTTATTGCGGCCATTCGACAGGGGTATCTGACGGTGAAAGCAGCAGGGGTATGGGGAGGAAGTATAGAAATCCCGGCGGTAGAAACACCGTCAGAAGGTAACCGATTCTTCGGTTTTGACATGGACAATGAATATATCGCCGGATTTGATGACGGCGCATGGGGAGAATTGCTCTAATGCCTATTAACGATTTTAAACCGTTCGCGGCTGGTCCTGGCGCAAACGTAACATCCCAGGCGGACTGGGAAAACCTGCCAGCACTTTTATCCGGCTTTATGTCTGGTAAGGCATCCAGCGCGCAAATGAACAAAGCCTTTCGGCAGGCGAGTTTTATCGCCGCTGCATTGGCGCAGTTTGTAAGCGAGAAAACGGATCAGGACGTTCTCGATGACGGGGATTTGCCTGGGTTTGTTGAAAAACTGACTGCCGGCTTTGCGGCACAATATTTAAGTCGCTCGAATCCGTTTGGTGATATTGCATCAGATGGCCCGGAGGCGATCGAAACGGCTCTCGCAAACCTTGGTTTGGGAACGGCAGCAACGAAGGACGTGGGAACTGGCGATGATGAACTGCCAACAACATTGCAAGTTAAGTTTAAATCATGGGTTTCTGCGGGAAGAACTCTTGTCGACAATACACCGTTGATTATCAATCACGGATTAACTATTGATCCCGACCTGTGCATTCTGAATATCAGGCTTCGGTGTGTTATTGCCAATAATGGTTATGCGGTTGGTGATTATGCTGTGGGCTTTGCTCCCAGATTTCTCGTCGGCAATACCAGTGCAATGACGGGGAATATTGGCGCTTTCCTTACCGCAACACAGGTTCAGTTTAACTGTGGACAATCCGGGCTTACGGTGATGGCAAAATCTTCCGGAACTCCTTTTGGCGTATCTGGCTCTGAACACTCTAACTGGGCGTTTGAGTTTCACATCATTTATCAGTGAGGTGTAGATGAAAAATAACGACATAACTCCAGTGGAATACTGGATTCACCCTGACGGCTTTATCTATGTCGGAGATCAGATTATAGGAGCGAGAGCTGCAACAGACGAAGAGATCGCAGCTCTCACAGCTGATAATACTCAGTTGGAGGAGCAGGCCGGATACTAACCGGCCTGTTTCCCCGGTGGTGTAGGCCATACGGGTTTTGCTGTATCGACACGCATCAGCAAGACCCGGTATTTCTTCCATTCCAGCAGCAATGCCTTTTCTGCTTCAGTTGCCATATCAAGATCAAAGGCATCCTGTAGCGGCGTGATCACCATGTTGGCCTCTTCCAGTAAAAACGCTTTCTTTTGCTCTGCCTCTGCCACATCCGCTGCGTGCTGTGCTTCAGCATCCGCCACCCATTTTTGCCCGTCCCATTTATCGAATGGTGACGTAGGTGCAACAACAACGAATCCATCACGTACCGGACCAATATAATCAATGACTGATGCTTGTTTATTCTCAACTGAATAGGCTGTATCGCCACGATGATCTTCTTCCAGTCGCCAGTCAGTACCAGTGAATAAAGAGACCTTTCCTACAACTGCCTCACCCGGATCAATATCTGTGGAGTTGCCGGGCATGCTTACGCCTATATGAATATATTCATCTGACCATCCGGTATATTCACCTGTTACAGGGAAATAATAAAAACAACGAATATTTCCCGCCTCAATAGATAGCCCATTATCGTCAAATACAGGTTTCATTATTTGGCCCTTACAAGGAAGTTGAGTGCAATACTGCGTGAACGGTTTTCAGATGCTGTTGGTACGACATCGGATGCTTTAAACTGAGCACCTTCAAACCGAGTATTCCCTCCAGCACTTGAAGCTATCATGGGACCAATACCCGCCCCAAAGGGTGAGAAAGCTCCCGTAGGTGCTGACATAGCTCCCGCCGCACCGCTATTGCTCAGTATGCTAAAAGAGCCTGTTATGTCTCTGATAGCATCACCCTGAAATGACAGTAATGCCCGTCCTGCATCCACCCCACGTCCATCGTCCCAGATTCGCAGGAATTCGCCACGCATATCCGGGATAACCAGTCCCGTCCAGACCTTCGCCAGTTTTGGATACTCCGCTGCGGAAAACGATGCACCGTTAGGCTTAAGAAATACCATATCTGACCATTCATCCATGACGGTATTTGGCATCGCCGCCAACGGCCAGAAGAACGGAATTCCTATCGGCGGAGCGCCTGCTCCCAAACCAACGTTTGAGAAAATGCACATTTACCGTTCAGATGGCATGATCATGTCTTTTCTCAGGGCTATTGATCATGCTTATCGGCTATGTACGTGTGTCAACAAATGACCAGAATACGGCGCTGCAACGAAATGCGCTGGATTGCGCAGGATGTGAGCTAATTTTTGAAGACAAGATCAGCGGAAAAACGTCGGACAGGCCGGGGCTGAAAAAGGTTCTCAGAACCTTATCAGAAGGTGACACATTGGTAGTCTGGAAACTGGATCGACTCGGTCGCAGTATGCGGCACCTTGTCGTGCTGGTGGAGGAATTGCGGGAGCGGGGCATTAACTTTCGCAGCTTGACCGACAGCATAGACACATCCACCCCAATGGGGCGATTCTTTTTTCACGTCATGGGCGCGTTAGCGGAAATGGAAAGAGAGCTGATAGTCGAGCGTACTCGGGCTGGTTTAGCGGCTGCACGATCTGAGGGGCGAATCGGTGGTCGTCGACCAAAGCTAACCGCTGATCAGTGGGCGCAGGCTGGTAGGTTGATAGCTGCGGGGGAAACGCGTCAGCGCGTGGCGATAATCTACGATGTTGGTGTGTCTACGCTTTACAAGAAATTCCCTGCGACCATTCGCGAAGTTGATCACTAGATTAACTTACCATAACTGTTATCAATACCCGCATCCATGTAGTTGATTGCTTTTTGTAACTCTTTTACCAGCTCTTTTGCACGAGTACGTGAGATACACATGAACTGATCAGGAAATTCCTTAACCGGCCAATTTGGAATACAGGCCATGTTATCGATGAAGGATGCGGACAGATAGACTTCATTTGTGAGTAAGGAATAGCCGACGTCAAAATCGGCTAATTCCGGCAGGCTGCTTACGTTGGACTCTCTGTTTTTCATGGCAGTCTCGATACTGTGGTTTTATACAGTTACTATCCACAATAGCAGATTGCCAGTCAAGGCATGGTGCATAATTCAGAAGAATATCCGCGTTTGGATTACGGCTAATGCGTTGTTTTTAATGTTTTTTGTTTGATGCTGTTATTCTTTTCTATTGTGTTATCAATTTGATTTTAAATAATTATTTTCCGGTCTTGAAAACCGGCGACCCGAAAGGGTTCCAGAGTTCGAATCTCTGCGCTTCCGCCAGATTAAACAAGGGGTTACCGAAAGGTAATCCCTTTGTTTTTTTGGCTGTTGGTATAGTGTTGGTATATTCACCCGTCAATCGTATCTACTCATCTTGTTTTTCAGTGTTATGAACATTGAAAAACGACTCCTCATCTGCGTTTCCCTCATAACCTGAAGTTGCCTTTGCTTTACTATCCTAAAAGCTGGAGAAAGCGTCATTCGCTAATTCAGTCACAGTACGCAGGCGCGCGTTGTTGTCATACTGCGAATGTAGCAATCGATGGAAATATCGATGTCACTGACGCAATGGCGTATGTTCAGAAGATTGTCTGGATCACGTCGTGGCGAACGACCGTTGAAACGAAAGCAATAACGTCGCCGCAATCTGAAAATTAATAAGGTATGAAAATAGCCTTATAAAAAACATGCTCTTTAGTGGTTATAATTTAATTACAATATTCAGTTTGTGCCATATAAAGACAATATAAAAATATACAGATGTCGACATGCCTAAATTTATGTTTTCACTTTTTGTTTTGTCTCTGCGCATAACTTCAAGCATTCATTTAAGAATTTTAAAGCGAATCTTAAACAAGCTTAAACAGTGAAAAATCATTAAAAAACAATGAGGTGTGTATTTTAAACTGCATAATTATAGGAGAGCGTTTGTTGAGGTTTTAAAATTATTTCATTTGATATGTTTCCTCAAAGAACAGAAAATATAATCCGTGCGTTGCTTTTGTATTTAAATAAACTTGAAATAATCTGGATTGGTTCTGAGTAACATAAGTTCAAGATATGAATTTATACCTATGAATACCTCATGTGGTTATTTCACTTAATGCAAAAACGCACTTGTGTTAAGTGTGGTTTCGGTCCTGGCAACATCTTTTTTCGCTGGTTGAACTCGATCCTATGAGGGATTTTATACGGAAACGTAATGGAATCATTTTTTATTTAATATCCATGGATAAACAAGGAACGTATCATATGAGTACGTCTTTTAAGCCAAATAAAATAGCATTGCTTGTTAGCGCGATGTTGTCCTCTGCAGTGTTTACCGCTGCAGCAGCACCAGACAGCGTTACTATTAGTGATTCAACTGCATCGGATAATCGTACCGTCAACCTGGCGACGGGTAGCGATGTGTCCTATATCAACGTCAGTGTGAGTGATGGGCTGGTGAAGATGGGGGATAATACGACCATAACCAGCGCCGGAGCTTATCCGGATGATTCTCTATATTATAATCCGGGTTATTTTGTAAAGGCGACAGCCGGTACAGTCGATCTCGGTAAAAATTTCACTATTAATTACATGTTCGATTATTTAACGAATGGTAATTATAGGGGTAATGCGATTTATCTGTCGGGGACAGGGGTGCTGAAGGCTGAAAACCTGACCATTAACGAAGAGCAAACCCATGTTGATGATAGTGATCTCGTTAGCGCCATTTCTCTTATCGGAAGTGCACGTGCAGATTTAAAAGGTACAACAACCATTAAAACTGGGAACATTGAGACCAGTGGTGACGCTATTATCAATGCAGAAAATATCAATATTTCCTATATTGATACAGATCCACTTTCCAGACGGGGACACCATGCCTCGTTACAATTAGACGGTAAAGAGTCAAACTTTACTGGTAATGTTAATATTAAAGCGGTTAACGCTACTAATGGTTATCTGGAAGGGATTGATATTACTGGCAATGATGCGACGTTTTCAGGTAAGACGACGCTGGATATGGACAATGCTATAGGAAGTATCAGAGGCATTGAACTGCTGGATACAATTTATCATTTTGTTGGCCGCGGTGACGATGATATCCCTGAATACCTGACCAATAATGTTAAGTTTAATGAACTTAACATCAAGGCTATTAGCCATGGTAGCGCCGCGGATCGTCAATCTGTTTCGGGTTTAGTCAGCTACAGCCAGAAGGGAACCACCGACCTCTCCGTTAATAACCTTACCATTGATGTATCAGGCAATTACACTGCTACAGGTGTTCAACTCGGCAACAGCGATGTGCTGGGCTCTGCTAAATACCGAATCGGTGATGCCCGCGTAAAAGTGTCCGGAGGCGATGCTGCGACGTTAACAGGTTATTCCAGCAGTAGCGCGAACGGGGCCACAACAGATACTGAGATTAACAATCTTACTGTCCAGTCTGAAGGCGGTAAAACGGTCTATTTACTGAGCCAGTATGGCTCAAACGATCGCTTTACAGGGAATGTGACGTTGGGCAGCCAGCTTTCTTATGACTCCGTTGCCGATACACTCTATTCCATTTATGGTTCCTCCTTGAGTGGTAACGGTTCTACTAACATTGTTAACAACAACAAGCTGGTTGCCTTTGGCAAAATGTATTCCCGTGAAGGTCATGCCATTAATATTGTTTCAGGTAATAACTCCTATATTTATGGTGATACGGCCACGGAAAGTACCGGTACCATCAACCTCGCGTTGAATGGCAGCAACAGCAAGTGGGATATGGTAGGTGATTCCAACATAACTAACCTGACGCTGAACGGTTCCACGCTGACCTTTATGCCGCCAGCGATGGCGACGCGTAAGCTGGTGCGTGATGCCGCTACCTTTAAAACTCTGACGGTAGACGGTGATTTCCGTGGTACTAACGGTAATCTCGTGATGAACACCCAACTGGGTGACGATGCTTCGCCGACCGATCGCCTGATTGTTGCTGGCAACACCTCAGGTACCACCAGCGTGAAAGTGCTGAATGCGGGCGGTGCTGGTGGCGTCACCACTGACGGTATCGAGTTGATTAGCGTAGGTGGGAATTCTGACGGTGTATTCACGCAAAGTGGACGTATTGTGGCAGGTGCGTATGACTATACGTTGCAGCGTGGCGAAGGCCCGAACGAGAATAACTGGTATCTGAGCAGCGCGCTGTCTCCGGAACCGCCTGAGGAGCCCGTTGTTCCGGTTTCTCCGGTTGACCCGACCGATCCGGTTGGCCCTGTCGTACCACAGAAACCCACTCAACCGAGAGAGCATGCGGTGCGTCCGGAAGCAGGCCTTTACGGCATGAACCTGCAGGCGGCGAACACGCTGTTCAATACCCGTTTGCAGGATCGTCTGGGCGAAACGCATTACGTTGACGCGCTGACCGGCGAAGAAGCCGTCACCAGTATGTGGTTGCGTAACGTGGGCGGTCATACCCGTCAGAAAGACAGCAGCGGTCAACTGGATATGCAGGCCAACCGCTATGTCATGCAGCTCGGCGGCGATCTCGCGCAGTGGTCTTCGGACAACACCGACCGCTATCATCTGGGTCTGATGGCCGGTTATGCCAACCAGAAAGCGCGCGCCGAAAACCAG
>DXKH01000113.1 GCA_019415335.1 Citrobacter sp.
CCGCGGCTCGAATTTGAAGCTGCGGCAATTTATGAATATCCCGAACATTTACGTTCATTCCTTAATGACTTACCCACCCGACCAGGGGTGTATCTGTTTCATGGCGAAAGTGACACCATGCCGCTCTATATCGGCAAAAGCATTAACATTCGCAGCCGCGTCCTTTCTCATTTACGTACCCCGGATGAAGCCGCCATGCTACGGCAATCCCGGCGAATTAGCTGGATTTGCACCGCAGGCGAAATCGGCGCTCTGCTCCTTGAAGCGCGATTAATCAAAGAACAACAGCCACTGTTTAATAAACGCTTGCGGCGAAATCGCCAGCTCTGCGCCCTGCAATTAAATGAAAAGCGCGTCGATGTGGTGTATGCCAAAGAGGTGGATTTTTCACGAGCCCCCAACCTGTTTGGCCTGTTTGCCAATAGGCGCGCAGCTTTGCAAGCATTGCAGACCATCGCTGATGAACAAAAACTTTGTTATGGTCTGTTGGGACTGGAGCCGTTAAGTCGCGGTCGTGCATGTTTTCGTTCAGCGCTAAAACGTTGCGCCGGAGCATGCTGCGGTAAAGAGAGCCATGACGATCATGCGCTACGTTTGCGCCAGTCTCTGGAACGTTTACGAGTAGTTTGTTGGCCGTGGAAAGGTGCGGTGGCGCTGAAAGAACAGCACCCGGAAATGACTCAATATCATATTATTCAAAACTGGCTGTGGCTGGGGGCGGTTAATTCGCTGGAAGAAGCGACAATGTTAATTCGGACACCCGCCGGGTTTGATCACGACGGTTATAAAATTCTTTGTAAGCCGCTGCTTTCCGGTAACTATGAAATTACTGAACTTGATCCGGCGAATGACCAGCGAGCCAGTTGATTTCACTGAACAACAGTTTACCTTGCGGTTGTAAAAGCCGCAGGGTGTGCCTGCCATCGAACCAGCACGCGCCCTGGTCGGTAGTGAGTAGTTTATCGCCCAATTGCCACGCCCCGTTAATGACAAACACTACCCCGCCACGTGAGCCAAAGGTAGTAAACGTACGTTCGGCAATTCTGACTTTCGCCTTACAGACATCCAGGCGTGTCATGATGTTGAAATCCATCGACATCTGCCCTGCCGTCAGTTTCGCTTTTACCACCTGGTCCGCCGCAAAGGCAAAAGGCTGTAACGGTTTTAAGGTATGGTTAAAGCGGTCTGTGCTTTCAAGGAACATCTCGCCGCCTTCCAGCAACGTCACTATCCTTTCCATACCTGGAAACAAAGAAAACTCCCCATTCGCCGCGATGGATGCAATGCTGGCACGCCAGTAAAAATCACGTTTTGCCGGTGGGAAAGTGCAAATTTCGCGCGTTTCACCGGCAGCATTTCGCCACAGATTCACCGACATTTTACGCATATCAAAGTATTCCATACTCGCTCCCGGCCCGTTCTTTTCATTGTTATCGTTCAGGTAACCGTGGATGGTTATCGGCAACTCGGGTGATTTACGTTAGTGGCGATCAGGCTTTTTTTGCATCTGTTTGAGAAGAGAAAAGAAAACCGCCGATCCTGTCCACCGCATTACTGCAAGGTAGTGGACAAGACCGGCGGTCTTACGTTTTTTGGCTGAAAGATTATTCAGCAGTTGCAGGCATTTTACCTTTTGCCGCTGGACGTTCTGTCAGACGCTTCTCAAAATTAGCATTAAATTGCTTTTTCTGTTCCGGCGTCAGGATGTTGTAAATCTTGTTCTGGGTTTCCATGTGCGCCAGCATGTTAGCTTTGCGCTGTTCTTCCATTTTTGCGATCTGCGCTTCAGCTTTTGCTTTATCGAAGGTATCGCTGGCAATGATGTCATGCATTGCGCGGCGTTCTTCCAGCGGCGGACGTTTCATCTGGTCACGCTGGCCTTTCATGATTTCGCGGATCTGCTGTTTCTGCGCGTCGGTCAGGTTCAGGTCTTTGAACATCATGTCCTGATGCGGACCGAACTTGCCTTTGTGGTGCATCATCGGCTTCGCGTCAGCCGGTGCTGAGGTAGTGGTGTCTGCGGCATGGGCCAGGTTAGCCGCGCCAAGAGCCAGGGTAGAGGCAACAAACAGTGCAGTTAATTTACGCATATTCTATATCCTTCCTTTCAGTTATTTATTACGGCTTTCTTAAGTAGCGTGCCGTGTTGACGAGATTAACTTTACTGACTTTAGCGTCAATTAATCAGAGCAACGGTAAAACAATGAAAGTGTAAAAAACACTTTTTCGCCAATTATGGAGAAAAAAAGAAAATTTGATGGAGAGTAATGAGAGAATATTACAACACGATGATTTTGCAGAGATTATGAAGAACTATACCGGATGACTGGTGATAAATAAAGCAAATAACCAGGATTAATCTGTATTAATTTATAAGAAAGTAACTTAATACCCGCAGAATGATTTCTGCGGGTAAGTATTAGCTTATTTTTTCGAGCATTAATCCCGCACGTAATCCCAACG
This sequence comes from Citrobacter sp., assembly GCA_019415335.1. The sequence goes on from DXKH01000113.1 coordinate 2,464, forward strand.
CTACCAACGGATTAGGGAATAACACATACTCTACATCATGGGTTACGGTAAAACGTTCCTCCCCGTCCTGCGCCAGCAATGTTCCTTTCTCAAACGGCATAAAATTCAGCGTGTCATTTGCCATATGCATTTCGAAGGACGGCGAGTGGCGAGTAATTTGCGAAACCACCCGATAACGGAGCGGCGGTGTTCTCACGATACCGACACTCTCACCAGATAGCAGCGCAGCAATTGCGCTGGCAGTTACTGCAAACTGGCGAAGATCGTTTTGCCCAAAGGGCAACGCTTTGCCAAGTTCCAGCGTACAGGCCAGCGCGCCAAAATGTCTGGCGCTGAAATGGGTAAACGTACCACCAGGCTCCTGATGGAACACCAGTGCCTCCAGCCCCGCCGCACCCAGCCACGTCAGAAATTTCTCGTCCCAGGGAATGTCGCGTTGCGGTAATACACCGAACTGCGGATGCAAGGAGCCACGAATTGCGGTATGTAGATCAAGGTGCCAGCGCACAGATTCTTTGCCCTGGTCATAAAAATCTTCCAGGCACTGTTCCAGTTCGCGCGCCCGACAGGTTTCCCCGCTTTCAGCAAATAGCTGCCAACGACCGCCAAACATTCGATTCATATCGCTATGGCAATAACGTTTCCCTTGCTTCAGCGCAGGAGGATTCCCGAGGATCACCAGCAACCGCCAACGTAACGGGATCTCGCCGTGAGATATCGCGCCAAGCAACGCATCCAGCATTTCCACAGGTGCCGTCTCATTACCGTGTATTCCCGCTGAAATCACCAGTGCGCCTTGCGGTGGCGTTAATGGCGTCAGTTCCAGCACGCCATCGCCCAGCCAGCGCCAGCGAACGCCGTTGATTTCTCGCTCGGTGATAACCGGTTTTTTACCCGTTAATGTCAGAGCAAGAAAATTATCCATTGCCCCCTCCCTCGCGCTGGAACGGATAAACCGAACCGAGATTCAGTAATTGGCTCAATACATCCAGTGCTTCCCGCCCTTCGCGCAGCAGTTGCGGGTCGGCCAGATCGGCAGCAGTAAGGCGATCGCGGTAGTAACGATCCACCCAGTCATTGAGCGCATTAAACAGCGTATCGTTCATCATCACCGCCGGATTCACTGCCCGGCGTTCTTCTTCTGTCAATACCACGCGCAACCGCAGGCACGCCGGGCCTCCGCCATTCGCCATGCTTTCACGTAAATCAAAGACTTTTAGTTCGCTAATCGGGTTGTCAGCGGCAAGGAGTTCATTGAGATAACCCCATACTCCGGCGTGTTCCCGACACTCCTGAGGCAGCACCAACATCATGGAACCATCATCGCGGCTCAGCAGTTGGCTGTTAAACAGATATGTAGACACCGCATCTGACACGGAAACCTGAGTCGCCGGAACTTCTATCGCCATAAAACCGTTCACCCGCGCACGCAGGTTTGCCAGTAACTGCACCTGTCGAGCGAACGCCTGTTGATGGCAAAACAGCACCTGGCGGTTACTCACGGCAATCACGTCATTATGAAAAACGCCCTGGTCGATAACGTCCGGGTTTTGCTGGGCGAAAATCACCTGTTGGGGATTCACCTGATTCAGCCTTGCCACCGCCTCGCTGGCTTCGCGAGTCTGTCGCGCCGGATAACGGGAAGGCCGGGTATCATTGCCCTCTTCTCGCCCGTAGACAAAAAGTTGCATACCCGGTTCACCGTAATGACCGCCGAGACGATTGTGGTTTGCCGCCCCCTCATCACCGAGCAACGCTACCTGCGGCAACGCCGAATGGACACTAAATTTCTCTTCGTTGTTAAAAATCGCTTTTAACAGCGATTCAGAGACGGGCGCTTCCAGCGAACGGTGAAATTTATTGTTCAGGTTGGCAACGGTGAGATGCACTTTGCCATCCAGCGTATCGGCAGATGGCGCGATCGTTGCCGCATTGGCTACCCACATTGGCGAAGCGGAGCTGACACTGGAAAGCCAGTGCGGTGCCTGGCGTGCAACTTTTTCCAGTACCTGCTCATCGCTACCACTGAAACCCAACTGACGCAGCACCGGAATAAACGGGCGCTCGTGCGGCGGGATCACAGCCTGGGGGAATCCCGCATCGGCAAGGGTTTTCATTTTCAGTAAGCCCTGTTTTGCCGCCAGCCGCGGGTTAGAGATCTGAAAACGGTGACGGGTAGAGGCTTCATTACCAAACGACAGGCCCGCGTAATGATGCGTCAGCCCTACCAGCCCGTCGAAATTGACTTCCCAGGCGTTCATCGCACCACCTCATCGGAAAAATCCAGCCCGGGGTTAAGTGTGGCGGGCAATGTTAACGAGTCCGACTCCAGGCTCGCCATCGGCCAGGCACAATAATCTGCGGCATACCAGGCGCTGGGGCGATGGTTACCGGAAGCGCCAATGCCGCCGAATGGCGCGGTACTGGCAGCGCCGGTAAGCGGTTTATTCCAGTTAACAATCCCCGCCCGCGCCTCAAGCAGCAGTTGATCGAATTTTTCCCGCGCGGGGGAAACCAGACCGCAGGAGAGGCCAAAGCGAGTGTTATTTGCCATCGTAATCGCCTCATCGAAGGTGTCGTAACGCCAGACGCGCAAAAGCGGCCCGAAGACCTCTTCATCCGGCACGCCAGTAACACCTGTCATTTCAATGATCCCCGGCGTCAGCAACGATGTTCCTGCGCGCAGTAAACGTGGCGCAAGCAGCGTCCGTCCGCCCATCGCTTCCAGTTCCTGCCAGGCGGTAACCACCTGCTGTGCGGCCTGCTCTGATATCAACCCGCCAATAAACGGCTGCGGTTCGTCATCCCAATTGCCTGGCGTTAATCGCTGGCTGACGGCAACCAGACGAGCAAGAAACGCATCGCCCTGCGCCCCGCTTTTCAGCAATAAACGGCGGGCGCAGGTGCAGCGTTGCCCGGCTGTGACAAACGCCGACTGAATGGTCAGATGGACAGCGGCATCGATATCCGCCGCCTCATCGATAATTAGCGGATTATTACCGCCCATCTCAAGGGCGAGAATTTTCTCCGGCTGACCGGAGAGCTGGCGATGCAACTGGTAGCCGGTATTGGCGCTACCGGTAAACAGCAAGCCGTCGAGATCCTCAAGTGCACTCAGCGCCTGACCGGTTTCGCGCCCGCCCTGCACCAGGTTCAGCACGCCCGGCGGCAAGCCAGCCTGCTGCCATAAACGCATTACCGCTTCGCCACTCCACGGTGTCAGTTCGCTGGGTTTAAAGATAATGGTGTTACCTGCCAGCAATGCCGGAACGATATGTCCGTTCGGTAAATGACCGGGGAAATTATACGGCCCAAACACCGCCAGCACGCCGTGTGGACGATGTCGCAGGCTCGCCGCGCCGTCCGGCATTTCGCTACGCTGCTCACCGGTACGAACGTGATACGCCTTAATTGATATCGCGATTTTATTGATCATCGCCGTCACTTCGGTTGCCGCTTCCCAGCGCGGCTTGCCGGTTTCTCTGGCAAT
>DXKH01000114.1 GCA_019415335.1 Citrobacter sp.
TAGAAAGCTCGACGTTAGAAATACGCCCATCCTTTTGCAACTCATTAAGAATGTTACGATCGATACGGTCGAGATCTTTGCCAGGGCGCTTCTTGCTATCTACCATTATTATTGTCTCTCTGTATTCCTTCCCTACTCCTGCCTGACTCATCAAACATCATTGTCGAGAGTCGATGCCCATCACAATAGACCGAACCCCAGTGGATTAACGGCGCGCAATGCCTGGGTCTATAGTGAGAAGACCGTTGCCTGACGGCAGCTATCGACATCACGAATGGCGTCTGTCCACACCATGCGTAGATTTCGCTAGCCCGGTAAACATGGTATTTATATGCATGATTATGCGGCACACACACAACACTGTTTTTTTCTTCCTCGAATGTTTTCGCAAAACAGCAGGGGATTGTCAAAGTAAAACATCGATTTTTAGTACAACATGCCAGTTATTCATTAGGCGTTAAGACGATTCATCATTTTATCACCTTATAACTGACCGATTTTAAGTAGAATTCATTATGGCGCTGCTGCCGTTTTGTTCCCTCATTGGCCTCGTCTATTACACAAATTGTTAACAAAATCGCTATACTCTTTTTTTACGCCGTCAAATTCCCTACAATCCAGCCCATTGCCTGCCAACAACAATGAGGATCTCATGGGCACGACCAAACACAGTAAACTGCTTATCCTGGGTTCCGGCCCGGCGGGATACACCGCGGCGGTCTATGCTGCGCGCGCAAACCTACAGCCGGTGTTGATTACCGGTATGGAGAAAGGCGGTCAACTGACCACCACGACAGAAGTGGAAAACTGGCCGGGCGATCCAAACGATCTGACCGGGCCACTGCTGATGGAACGTATGCACGAGCATGCGACTAAGTTTGAAACCGAGATCATCTTCGATCACATCAATAAAGTGGATCTGCAAAACCGTCCGTTCCGTCTGATCGGCGACAGCGCAGAGTACACCTGTGATGCGCTAATCATCGCAACCGGTGCATCCGCCCGTTATCTCGGTCTGCCGTCAGAAGAAGCGTTCAAAGGCCGTGGCGTTTCTGCCTGCGCAACCTGCGACGGCTTTTTCTATCGCAACCAGAAAGTCGCGGTCATTGGTGGCGGTAACACCGCCGTCGAAGAAGCACTGTATCTATCGAACATCGCTTCTGAAGTTCACCTGATTCACCGCCGCGATGGTTTTCGCGCGGAAAAAATTCTGATTAAACGTCTGATGGACAAAGTGGAGAGCGGCAACATCGTGCTGCACACTCACCGCACGCTGGAAGAAGTAACCGGCGATCAGATGGGCGTTACAGGTCTGCGCCTGCGCGATACGCAGAATGCGGACAACATTGAGTCTCTGGACGTCGCGGGTCTGTTTGTTGCCATCGGCCACAGCCCGAACACGGCAATTTTCGAAGGCCAGCTTGAGCTCGAAAACGGCTACATCAAAGTGCAGTCCGGGAGCCACGGTAACGCAACTCAGACCAGCATCCCGGGCGTCTTTGCCGCGGGTGACGTGATGGACCATATTTACCGTCAGGCTATCACCTCCGCAGGTACCGGTTGTATGGCTGCGCTGGATGCTGAACGCTACCTTGACGGTTTAGCTGACGCGTGCAAATAGTTTTTACAAATCAGTAACAAAAGTAAAAAAGGCGACTATAAGTCGCCTTTATTTTTGCCCCGTTGTAACATTGCCCTGCCAAAAAATTCTGATAACTCACCTGCAAAGTGCGCAATGAATAAAACTCGTCAACAAGAGCTAACTCGCTGGTTAAAACAGCAAAGTGTCATTTCCCAACGCTGGTTAATGATTTCCCGCCTGCTGGGATTCGTGAGTGGCGTACTGATTGTCGCTCAGGCCTGGATCATGGCTCGCATTCTGCAACATATGATCATGGAGAATATCCCGCGCGAGGCGTTGCTGTTGCCATTTGTCGTGCTGGTGCTGATCTTTATCCTTCGCGCCTGGGTCGTCTGGTTACGCGAACGCGTAGGATTCCATGCGGGCCAACATATCCGGTTTGAGATCCGCCGCCAGGTGCTCGACCACCTGCAACAAGCCGGTCCGGCGTGGATCCAGGGAAAACCGGCAGGAAGTTGGGCCACGCTGGTACTGGAGCAAATTGACGATATGCACGATTACTATGCACGTTATCTGCCGCAGATGGCGCTGGCGGTGTGTGTGCCCATCCTGATCGTCGCAGCTATTTTTCCATCGAACTGGGCCGCCGCGTTGATCCTTCTCGGCACCGCGCCACTGATCCCTCTGTTCATGGCGATGGTCGGTATGGGTGCTGCCGATGCTAACCGGCGTAACTTCCTCGCCCTGGCGCGTCTGAGCGGGCATTTCCTTGATCGCTTACGCGGGATGGATACCCTGCGAATTTTTGGCCGTGGTGAAGCTGAAACCGAAAGCATTCGCGTCGCGTCGCAAGATTTCCGCCAGCGTACGATGGAAGTGCTGCGCCTCGCCTTTTTATCGTCGGGCGTACTGGAGTTTTTTACCTCGCTTTCCATTGCGCTGGTCGCGGTTTACTTTGGCTTCTCCTACCTCGGCGAACTTAATTTCGGTCACTACGGTACAGGTGTTACGCTGGCAGCAGGCTTCCTGGCTCTCATTCTGGCGCCTGAGTTTTTCCAGCCGCTGCGCGATTTGGGGACGTTTTATCACGCCAAAGCGCAGGCGGTGGGCGCGGCTGACAGTCTGAAAACCTTTATGGAAACGCCGCTCGCCCATCCGGAACAAGGCGAGGCTGAATTATCCACTCTAGAAGCGGTTTCCATTGACGCAGAAGATCTCGTTATCACCTCTCCGGAAGGAAAAACGCTGGCAGGACCGTTGAACTTCTCGCTGCCCGCCGGGCAACGTACTGTGCTGGTTGGTCGTAGCGGTTCAGGCAAGAGTTCGTTGTTGAATGCACTTTCCGGCTTCCTCTCCTATCAGGGATCGCTGCGCATTAACGGTATTGAACTGCGCGATTTGTCGCCAGAGTCCTGGCGCAAGCATCTCTCCTGGGTGGGACAAAACCCGCAGTTGCCCGCGGCGACGATACGGGAAAACGTTCTGCTGGCACGCCCGAATGCCAGTGAGCAAGAGTTGCGTACCGCGCTCGACAGCGCCTGGGTCAGTGAATTCCTGCCGCTGTTGCCACAGGGTGTGGATACGCCCGTTGGCGATCAGGCCGGACGTCTGTCCGTTGGGCAGGCGCAGCGCGTGGCGGTAGCCCGTGCGCTGCTCAATCCCTGCAAGTTACTGCTGCTGGACGAACCGGCTGCCAGCCTGGATGCCCACAGTGAACAGCGGGTCATGCAGGCGCTGAAAGCCGCCTCAGAACGCCAGACAACGCTGATGGTCACGCACCAGCTTGAAGATCTTGCCGACTGGAACACGATTTGGGTGATGCAGGATGGACAAATTATCGAACAAGGCTCCTGGGCCGAACTGAGCACCGCTAACGGCGCGTTTGCGACACTGTTGGCCCATCGTCAGGAGGAGATCTAAATGCGCGGGCTGCTGCCTTATCTGACGCTCTATAAACGTCACAAATGGATGTTAACGCTGGGGATCGTGCTGGCGATCATCACCCTGCTCGCCAGTATTGGCCTGCTGACGCTGTCCGGCTGGTTCCTCTCTGCGTCAGCTGTCGCAGGTTTTGCCGGTATCTACAGTTTTAACTACATGCTCCCAGCTGCGGGCGTGCGTGGCGCGGCCATTACCCGGACTGCCGGACGTTATTTCGAGCGGCTGGTCAGCCACGATGCGACCTTCCGTGTGCTGCAACATTTACGCATTCACACCTTCAGCAAGCTCTTGCCGCTCTCCCCTGCCGGACTGGCCCGCTATCGTCAGGGTGAACTGTTGAACCGCATTGTGGCAGATGTGGATACGCTGGATCACCTCTATCTGCGTGTCATCTCCCCCCTGGTGGGCGCCTTTGTGGTGATTATGGTCGTAACGATCGGTCTGAGCGTGCTGGATGTCACCCTCGCCTGCACCCTCGGCGGCGTGATGCTGTTGACGCTGTTTATCATGCCGCCGGTGTTTTATCGCGCCGGGAAAACCACCGGGCAAAACCTGACGCATCTGCGCGGACAGTATCGTCAGCAGTTAACCGCATGGTTACAGGGCCAGGCTGAACTGACCATTTTCGGTGCCAGCGACCGCTATCGCGCGCAGATGGAAGCCACCGAGTTACAGTGGCACGAAGCGCAGCGTCGCCAGTCTGAACTGACGGCACTGTCGCAGGCGCTGATGCTGCTGATCGGCGCCGTCGCTATCTTGCTGATGCTGTGGATGGCAGCAGGCGGCGTAGGTGGTAACGCTCAGCCTGGCGCGCTGATTGCCCTGTTTGTCTTTTGCGCGCTGGCAGCATTTGAAGCGCTGGCTCCGGTGACTGGCGCATTCCAGCATCTGGGACAGGTCATCGCCTCCGCCGTGCGGATCACTGAATTGACCGAACAGCAGCCCGAAGTGACTTTCCCGACTGACGTATCTGACGTCCCGGCTCAGGTCACCCTGACGCTACGTGACGTTTCATTCAGCTACCCCGAACAGGCACAAAAGGCGCTGGATTCGCTCTCCCTGCAGGTAAATCCTGGCGAGCACATCGCCATTCTTGGGCGCACCGGGTGCGGTAAATCAACATTACTGCAACTGCTCACGCGCGCGTGGGATCCGCAGCAGGGCGAGATCCTGCTCAACGGTCGTCCGATTGCAACATTGAATGAAGCGACGCTACGCAAGACCATCAGCGTGGTGCCGCAGCGCGTGCACTTATTCAGCGCCACTCTGCGCGACAACCTGCTGCTTGCCGCGCCTGACGCCAGTGATGAACAGCTGGCAGATACGTTGCGCCGTGTCGGACTGGAGAAACTCCTCGACGATACCGGCCTCAACAGCTGGCTGGGCGAAGGCGGTCGTCAGTTATCCGGTGGTGAACTGCGTCGCATGGCGATCGCCCGTGCGTTACTGCATGATGCGCCGCTGATGCTGCTTGATGAACCGACAGAAGGCCTGGATGCAACGACCGAAAGCCAGATGCTTGAATTACTGGCTGATGTGATGCGCGAAAAAACGTTACTGATGGTGACGCATCGCCTGCGCGGACTCGCGCGTTTTGATCAAATAATAGTGATGGACAACGGCCAAATTATTGAGCAAGGTAATCACGCAGATCTGTTAGCGCAGCAGGGTCGTTATTACCAGTTTAAGCAAGGTCTGTAAGCTATTATTGAACGATCCGACTCGCGTACTGGAGTTCTGCTGTCATGCGCCTGGTTCAACTTTCCCGACACTCTATCGCCTTCCCTTCGCCGGAGGGCGCGTTACGCGAGCCAAATGGCCTGCTGGCACTTGGGGGCGATTTGAGCCCTGCGCGCCTGCTGATGGCCTATCAGCGCGGCATTTTCCCGTGGTTTTCGCCGGGCGACCCTATTCTCTGGTGGTCGCCTGACCCTCGCGCCATTCTGTGGCCTGACACGTTTCATATCAGTCGCAGCATGAAGCGCTTTCATAAACGTTCTCCGTTTCGCGTCACCCTGAACTATGCATTTGGTCAGGTCATCGAAGGCTGCGCCAACGACCGTGATGAAGGGACATGGATCACCCAGGGCGTGGTGGAGGCCTATCACCGACTGCACGAACTGGGACATGCGCATTCCATTGAGGTCTGGCGTGAAAATGAACTGGTCGGCGGGATGTATGGCGTTTCCCAGGGGGCTCTGTTTTGCGGCGAATCGATGTTCAGCCGACAAGAGAATGCGTCAAAAACTGCACTGCTTGTTTTTTGCGCAGAATTTGTCCATCAGGGTGGTAAATTAATGGATTGTCAGGTGCTCAATAGTCATACCGAATCGTTAGGGGCGGTCGAAATTCCGCGTCGGGTGTATCTGGAACACCTCGATGCATTGCGCCAGCAACGTTTACCTCGCGATTTTTGGGTCCCCCGTACGTTATTTTTGCCCCAGGGGTGAATGTTTTCGGCACATTTTTTGTCAGGGTGTTATAATTGCGGTCGCAGAGTTGGTTTAGCCCATTACCCCGCTGCCGTTAAGGATCCGTTCGCGTCAGGTAACGCCATCGTTTATCTCATCGCTCCCTTATACGTTGCGCTTCACGTGCGGCTTTGTCGTGTGTTTTTGAAGCGATCCGGAGTAATGCGCCAAATTTTGTTTGCTGCGTTTTAAACGTGCAAATCTTTACTTATTAAAAGAACTTCGGCATTATCTTGCCGGTTCAAATTACGGTAGTGATACCCCAGAGGATTAGATGGCCAAAGAAGACAATATTGAAATGCAGGGTACCGTTCTCGAAACGTTACCTAATACCATGTTCCGCGTAGAGTTAGAAAACGGTCACGTGGTTACTGCACACATCTCCGGTAAAATGCGTAAAAACTATATCCGCATCCTGACGGGCGACAAAGTGACTGTTGAGCTGACCCCGTACGACCTGAGCAAGGGCCGCATTGTCTTCCGTAGTCGCTGATTGTTTTCACGCCCGAATGGCGTCCAGATAATAAAAGGTCGGTATACCCGGCCTTTTTTGTTGCGTGAAAATCCCCTACTCCTCCGTCATCCGCGCGTACTCGCTCGTCAGAAAATCCACCAATGCTCTGACTGACGGCAACAGTCCTCTGCGTGACGGGAAAACGGCGTGAATTACCTCTCTTCGCGGCTCCCAACCTTCCAGTAACGCAACCAGTTCGCCCGCCGCAAGCTGTTCTTTCACCATTAAGATGGGAAGTTGTACGGCACCGACGCCGGCGATGGCCGCCTCGCGCAATGCCAGCATATCGGTCGTGATATATCGCGGGGTAAAGTGCACTTCCGCTCTGGCCCCTTGCGGACCGTACAGTTCCCAGCGATGAATATGTTTGCCTGCCGACAGGCTCAGTCCCGGCCAACGGCTTAATTCCGCCGGGGCCGTCGGGGTGCCCATGCGCGCGATCAGCGCCGGACTGGCAAATAGCCGGTGCGCACGGTCGGCAAGCACCCGCATCACCAGATCGCTGTCTTCAATCGGGCGTGGTCGCACTCTGATCGCAATATCAACGCCTTCCCCCACCACATCAACGCGACGGTTCGTAGCGTCGAGTTGTAGCGTCACATCGGGATAGCGCGCCATAAATTTCGCCAGCATCGGCCCCACGTGGACGTGGAGTAGCGTCACCGGGCACGTCAGCTTCACCACGCCGCGAGGCTCGACCTGCAATGCGGCAATCGCCTCCTGCGCCGCCTGCGCTTCCACCAGCATTGCTTTGCAGTGTTCATAGAACGTTTGCCCTACTTCCGTCACATTAAACTGCCGCGTCGTTCGCTGGATGAGTCGCACCCCCAGTTGCTCCTCCAGTTGCGCAATACGCCGGCTGAGCGTTGACTTCGGTTCATCGAGTGCGCGACCTGCCGCAGCAAAACCGCCCTGCTCCACGACATGGACAAACCACGCAAAATCATTGAGATCTGGCTTTACCATATATTGTTCCATTTTCAGAACGATGAGGTTCATTTTAGCCACTACTCACCTCGCTGTCATGAATATAAGCTTATTCATAACGTAACAAGCTATTGAGGAGAGAATGATGAAACAGGTTACAGGCGTCTATACCGCACCTCGTCCGCACTGGGTTGGCGATGGATTTCCGGTTCGTTCACTATTTTCGTATCAGTCCCACGCTGAGCAGTTGAGCCCTTTTTTGCTGCTTGACTATGCCGGTCCCCATACGTTCGCGCCGGGAACGGAAAAGCGTGGTGTGGGTGAGCATCCCCACCGTGGTTTTGAAACGGTGACAATTGTGTACAGCGGTGAAGTTGAGCACCGCGACTCAACCGGTCGCGGCGGCATCATCGGCCCTGGTGATGTGCAGTGGATGACGGCAGGCGCAGGCATTCTGCATGAAGAATTTCATTCCGACGCCTTCACCCACAAGGGGGGAGAACTGGAGATGGTGCAACTGTGGGTGAATCTGCCAGCAAAAGACAAAATGACGGCACCAGGTTATCAGAGCATCACTCAGGATTTCATCCCGACCGTTGAGCTGCCAGACGATGCAGGGACAGCGCGAATCATTGCCGGTCAGTATCAGCAGACGACCGGTCCGGCACATACCTTTTCACCGCTGAACGTCTGGGATATGCGGTTACAACAGGCACGCCCGGTGACACTTTCGCAGCCTGAAGGGTGGAGTACCGCGCTGGTAGTGCTGAAAGGTGCAATCACGGTAAATGGATCGACAACAGCAAATGAGGCACAACTGGTGGTACTCAGCCAGCAAGGAGACTCACTGCATCTGGAGGCCAGCAGTGATGCCAGCGTGTTGTTGCTGTCGGGGGAACCGCTGAATGAGCCGATCGTCGGTTATGGTCCGTTTGTCATGAATACCAAACAAGAAATCGCAGACGCCGTTCGCGATTTTAACACGGGACGCTTCGGTCAAATCTGAACGAAAGTCAGTCGTGAAGAATAACAAAATACGGGATTCACAACGCTAAAAAGCTTCCCCGATGGCCCACGTCGGGGAAGATGTACAATGCGTAACCAAACGGGAAGCAAAGCGTAAATACTGCTTGACCGTTTTAGCGCAACTCCCTATAGTAGCGCCCCGTTGCCCCCCAAGCGGTCAGGCAACGATACAATATGGTGAGGTGTCCGAGTGGCTGAAGGAGCACGCCTGGAAAGTGTGTATACGGCAACGTATCGGGGGTTCGAATCCCCCCCTCACCGCCATATTTGAAGAAGAGCTCGTACGCAAGTACGGGCTTTTTTTTCGCAT
>DXKH01000115.1 GCA_019415335.1 Citrobacter sp.
TACGCAGTAAATAAAAAATCCACTTAAGAAGGTAGGTGTTACATGTCCGAGCTTAATGAAAAGTTAGCCACAGCCTGGGAAGGTTTTACCAAAGGTGACTGGCAGAATGAAGTAAACGTCCGTGACTTCATTCAGAAAAACTACACTCCGTACGAGGGTGACGAGTCCTTCCTGGCTGGCGCTACTGATGCGACCACTGCACTGTGGGACAGCGTAATGGAAGGCGTTAAACAGGAAAACCGCACTCACGCGCCTGTTGACTTTGACACCTCTGTTGCTTCCACCATCACTTCTCACGACGCTGGCTACATCAATAAAGCGCTCGAGAAAATCGTTGGTCTGCAAACTGAAGCTCCGCTGAAACGTGCGATCATCCCGTTCGGTGGTATCAAAATGGTTGAAGGTTCCTGCAAAGCGTACAATCGCGAACTGGACCCTGCCTTAAAAAAAATCTTCACTGAATATCGTAAAACCCACAATCAGGGCGTTTTCGATGTTTACACCAAAGACATTCTGAACTGCCGTAAATCCGGTGTTCTGACTGGTCTGCCGGATGCTTATGGCCGTGGCCGTATCATTGGTGACTACCGTCGCGTTGCGCTGTACGGTATCGACTTCCTGATGAAAGACAAATACGCTCAGTTCGTTTCCCTGCAGTCTGACCTGGAAAACGGCGTAAACCTGGAAGCGACTATCCGTCTGCGCGAAGAAATTGCTGAACAGCACCGTGCGCTGGGTCAGATCAAAGAGATGGCGGCTAAATATGGCTGCGATATCTCTGGTCCGGCAACCAACGCTCAGGAAGCTATCCAGTGGACTTACTTCGGCTACCTGGCTGCGGTTAAATCTCAGAACGGCGCTGCAATGTCCTTCGGTCGTGTCTCCACCTTCCTGGATGCATACATCGAACGTGACATGAAAGCAGGTAAAATCACCGAGCAAGACGCTCAGGAAATGATTGACCACCTGGTCATGAAACTGCGTATGGTTCGTTTCCTGCGTACGCCTGAATATGATGAACTGTTCTCTGGTGACCCGATTTGGGCAACGGAATCTATCGGTGGTATGGGCGTTGATGGCCGTACTCTGGTAACCAAAAACAGCTTCCGCTTCCTGAACACCCTGTACACCATGGGTCCGTCTCCGGAGCCGAACATCACCGTTCTGTGGTCTGAAAAACTGCCTCTGAACTTCAAGAAATTCGCCGCTAAAGTGTCCATCGACACCTCTTCTCTGCAGTATGAGAACGATGACCTGATGCGTCCGGACTTCAACAACGACGACTACGCTATCGCTTGCTGCGTAAGCCCGATGATCGTTGGTAAACAAATGCAGTTCTTCGGTGCGCGTGCAAACCTGGCGAAAACCATGCTGTACGCTATCAACGGCGGCGTTGATGAAAAACTGAAAATGCAGGTTGGTCCGAAATCTGAACCGATCAAAGGCGACGTTCTGAAGTTCGACGAAGTGATGGAACGCATGGATCACTTCATGGACTGGCTGGCTAAGCAGTATGTCACCGCGCTGAACGTTATCCACTACATGCACGACAAGTACAGCTACGAAGCCTCTCTGATGGCGCTGCACGACCGTGACGTTATCCGCACCATGGCGTGTGGTATCGCAGGTCTGTCTGTAGCAGCTGACTCCCTGTCTGCTATCAAATATGCGAAAGTTAAACCGATTCGTGACGAAGACGGTCTGGCTATCGACTTCGAAATCGAAGGCGAATACCCGCAGTTCGGTAACAACGACTCGCGCGTTGATGACATGGCGGTTGATCTGGTTGAACGTTTCATGAAGAAAATTCAGAAACTGAAAACCTACCGTGATGCTATCCCGACTCAGTCTGTTCTGACCATCACCTCTAACGTTGTGTATGGTAAGAAAACCGGTAACACCCCAGATGGTCGTCGTGCTGGCGCGCCGTTCGGACCAGGTGCTAACCCAATGCACGGTCGTGACCAGAAAGGTGCGGTTGCCTCTCTGACCTCCGTTGCTAAACTGCCGTTTGCGTACGCGAAAGATGGTATCTCTTATACCTTCTCTATCGTTCCAAACGCACTGGGTAAAGACGACGAAGTTCGTAAGACTAACCTGGCCGGTCTGATGGATGGTTACTTCCACCATGAAGCGTCCATCGAAGGTGGTCAGCACCTGAACGTGAACGTGATGAACCGTGAAATGCTGCTGGACGCGATGGAACATCCGGAAAAATATCCGCAGCTGACCATCCGTGTATCTGGTTACGCAGTACGTTTTAACTCCCTGACGAAAGAACAGCAGCAGGACGTTATTACCCGTACCTTCACTCAGACCATGTAATGTGTTTTGACTGAAATCACGCGTTAAAAGGCGTACAATAAAGGCTCCACGTAAGTGGGGCCTTTTTAACAGGTCGTTTCCCGACTGCAGCCTGTTTTGTCAGCTATCTATACTCAATGGATAACCGCCAAAACAGACTCGACACAGCCAATGAGCTGTGCACCAACACGGCCCCGGATGGGCCACATCTGGAGAAACACCGCAATGTCAGTTATTGGTCGCATTCACTCCTTTGAATCCTGTGGTACCGTTGACGGCCCGGGCATTCGCTTTATTACTTTCTTCCAGGGCTGCCTGATGCGCTGCCTGTATTGCCATAACCGCGATACGTGGGACACGCATGGCGGTAAAGAAGTCACCGTTGAAGAACTGATGAAAGAGGTCGTGACCTATCGCCACTTTATGAACGCATCCGGCGGCGGCGTAACGGCGTCAGGCGGTGAAGCCATCCTGCAAGCGGAGTTCGTTCGTGACTGGTTCCGTGCCTGTAAGAAAGAAGGTATCCATACCTGCCTTGATACCAATGGTTTTGTTCGCCGCTACGACCCGGTGATTGATGAACTGCTGGAAGTCACCGATCTGGTAATGCTCGACCTTAAACAGATGAATGATGAGATCCACCAGAACCTGGTCGGTGTGTCCAACCATCGCACGCTGGAATTCGCCCGCTATCTGGCAAACAAAGATATCAATGTATGGATCCGTTACGTCGTGGTGCCAGGCTGGTCTGACGATGACGACTCAGCGCACCGACTGGGTGAATTTACCCGCGACATGGGCAACGTTGAGAAAATCGAGCTCCTGCCCTATCACGAACTGGGTAAGCACAAATGGGTGGCGATGGGCGAAGAGTACAAACTTGATGGCGTGCATCCGCCGAAGAAAGAGACGATGGAACGCGTCAAAGGAATTCTTGAGCAGTATGGTCATAAAGTGATGTACTGACTGTGTGGGGGTAGGTAGTGCGTGCATTACCTACCCCACTCTCTTCTTAGCGCCCTCTTCTCGCCAGCAGCGGAAAAATTAGCCCTAATCCCACCAGTACAAATGGCGTCACGATATTCAGCGCCAGCTGGAACGTCCATTCCGGCGTAAATGCCTCCATCTTTGGAAAGATCCCTGTCAGACAGGCAAACGCGGTAAAGGCGAAGCACCAGATCCCGACCGTCAGCGCCAGCGGACGATTACGGATGAACACATACTCCGGCTTATATTTCTGTGCCAGCCGAATAACGGCAATAAAGGCAACAAACACCCACAGATAGCGTAACGGCATCACAACGGAGTTAAGGTTCAGCAGCCACTTATAGAGATTGTTCATATCACCAATCCCCAGCGTGGGTAGCATAATCAATATCGCCACCAGTACCAACGTCAGAATATAACCGTTTACCGGCGTACCGGATGCATTCGTCCGGCATAAACGCTGCGGAATATAGCGGCTGTCCGCATCACCTAACAGCACTTTCAGCGGTGCATCGATGGAAAAGACCAGAGCGGCAATCTGCCCCAGCATATTTGCCACTGCGTAAATAACCATCAGTGTATTTCCCATATGGTAATACTCGCCTAATTTCTGGAAGGCGTAATATTGTCCATTGGTCATTAAATCATCGGGAATATGCCGGGAATCAAACATCATCCCCATTGCCAGGGAGCCGAGAATCGCGCATACGGCAACCATCACCGCCAGAAACAGCATTCCTTTGGGAAATTCTTTACCCGGATTACGCGTCTGATTCACATAGGGTGAGATCTTTTCTGCGCCCCCAACGGCAAATACTAACATGGAGATCGTCGTAATATAGGTGAAATCAAAATGGGGAATAAACGTTTCCCAGGTAATATTTGTTGTCGCAATTTCGACATCCGTAATAGCTGGTGCCGTTACCGCCATGACCACATACAGAATTGACATCACGAACATGGCGATCCCTGCCACCGATCCGACAATCTTCAGTGATTTCATCCCCCGCGAGGCCACCCACATGAAGAAGATAAACAGCACCAACGTGAGCCCCTGCAGCGCTACGACCGTATACTCTTTGATGAGTGATCCATCGCCTTTCAACGCCCAACCGAGTGCGATTAAAATCGCCTGTGGCTTCTGCGCCAGATAAGGGATATGCACGACCCAATAGGTCCAGGCGGCAAGATAGGCAAGGCCGGGTCCCATGGTGTGTTTAATCCAGGTACTGACGCCTCCCTTACCATTTTTAAAGGTCGAGCCCAATTGACCCACGATCAGCGCATAGGGAATAAAGTAGAGCGCAAAAATAAATACCCATGAAAAAACAACCACCAGTCCCTGGTTAGCGTAGTTATTCACTACGTTGCCAAAACCCCAGACCGTGATAAATGACATCAGTGCGATGTTGTACCACCGCAACTGTTTCTCCTGTTCACCCGCCATGACGCAATCCTTCGTGAAAGCTATTTGATATAGAAATAAATTAGGCGAAGAATTATGCGCGGTAAACGCGGAAAGCGACATTGGAGGAGTGGAAAAGTCTAACCTTCTGCACACTTTATTTTTATGAAAACAGGATATATTACCGCAATTCAATTATTTTCCGGCATATATACAAAAACAGTATGCAATAATACAACATTGCATACTGTTCGCGCAGAATTAAACGTGGGCAACCGGGTTTGGCGTGTGTCCGGCATTGCGCAGCAGCATCAGTAAATAAATAAACGACACGCTGGCGATCATAATAAACAGAAGATTATCGGAATAATTCTGCATCAACATAGCAGTGAAGGATGGCCCTAACAGACTGCCCACGGTATAGCTCAGCAGCAGCGCCTGGTTCATCGCCACCAGTTGGTGATGTTCCACTTTTTCACAGGCCCAGGCCATCGCTACTGGGTAGAGCGTAAAACCAGCCGCCCCCAGGATAAAGAGCGCAGGCGCCATCGCCGCCTGGCTTAACATCGCGATGCTGCCAAGGATCACCACGAAGACCTGCACGCGCAGCACCAGCAGTCGACCAAACTTATCTGCCAGTCGCCCGATTGGCCACTGACCGAGGATCCCTGCACTAACCAGTACCGCCATCCAGAAACCGATACTGGCGTTACTCATCCCCTGATGATTGAGATACAGCGGCATCAGGCCGTACAGCGAACCGAGGACAATCCCGGAAATGATGCAGCCGTTAACACCCAGCCGAGCCTGACGCAGTTTCAGCATCGCGGTAATTGGCGTGTCGTTGTGTTCATCAGACTGTTGATTCAGGATATGGGTAAAGAGCAGCGGTAAAATCCCTGCCAGAATCAATCCCGTGGCCCATGGCAGCACGTTCATCAGCTCCGTAGAGACTTTGCTGACCAGCAGTTGTCCGAGGAACGTTCCCACATAGTAAACCATCATGTAGGCCGCCAGCAGACGACCGCGGTTACGTGATGTCCCGCTGCACATCAGCGCACTCTCAACGACAACCCAGATCATCGCGCAGCCAACGCCCGCGACAAAGCGCCATGCCAGCCAGCTCCAGAAGCCGACCATCACCCCGAGGCCCACACAACCGGCCGCAAAAATCAGCGAGGCAAGGTAGTAACTGTGGTTAAACCCGAGGCGTTTGATTAAAACGCCTGTCAGCAGCGTCCCGACCAGGTTACCGGTGAAATAGGACGAACTGACCATACCCACCTGCCACGTCGGCAGGTTTTCCTGGGCGAGCCAAAGCGGGACGAGCGTATTCAGCACCGCGATCGCCAGGGTCAGCAGAAGTAGACCAGCCAGCAAAAGCAAGACGGGTCGGGTATAGGTGGACATGAGTATAAACCGTGAGGAAGTTCAAATTTCACGCGCATCATGCCACCAACAAAAACATTGTCAATCGGCGCAAACCGTGGCGTGGCGGCGCTTTTTATGCTTCGATTGAATTTATTGATTAAGATTATGAATTATTGATGACTCACTCACTTCAGGTGGCTGTTTTTATTGATTTAACGCAAAAGCGATCCGTTTCGCTTAGTCGAAAAATCTCATAGTCCCGGCAGCATTTTTTTTCCGTTCTATGCTTTGAATGAACCTTATGCACCCGAATGAATCTGGGCGCATAGTTGATACAAGCAAGGAGAAGAGAATGACCAAGCCTTATGTTCGTCTCGATAAAAATGACGCTGCGGTTCTTCTGGTAGACCACCAGGCCGGATTGCTCTCACTGGTCAGGGATATTGACCCTGATAAATTCAAGAATAACGTGCTCGCACTGGGTGATTTAGCCAAATACTTCAAGCTGCCTACCATCCTCACCACCAGTTTCGAAACCGGGCCAAACGGCCCGCTGGTCCCTGAATTAAAAGCCCAGTTCCCTGATGCCCCATACATTGCCCGACCAGGGAATATCAACGCCTGGGACAATGAGGACTTTGTGAAGGCCGTCAAAGCCACGGGGAAAAAACAGTTGATCATCGCGGGCGTCGTGACCGAAGTTTGCGTGGCATTCCCGGCGCTATCAGCGATTGAAGAAGGTTTTGATGTTTTCGTGGTCACCGATGCATCGGGTACGTTTAATGAAATTACCCGCCATTCGGCGTGGGATCGAATGTCGCAGGCCGGCGCTCAGTTGATGACGTGGTTTGGCGTGGCCTGTGAGCTGCACCGCGACTGGCGTAATGATATTGAAGGGTTGGCGACGTTGTTCTCTAACCATATTCCGGATTACCGCAACCTGATGACCAGCTACGATACGTTGACCAGAGAGAAATAAAAAACCGGGGCGAAAGCCCCGGCTATTCACTTAGCTGGCAACTGCCATACCAACGGTCATATGCAGGCCGTAGAATACGCCACGACCAATCAGTTCTCCCACCAGCAGCAGAATAAAGGCCACTGACAGCAGCGGAACCGCAGGCTGATAACCTTTCAGTTGTGGGACAATCCAACAGCACAGTGCCACCGCCAGTACCCCAATACGCCAGGCCATCAACGAGCCGTAGTCCGGCACCAGCGCAGAAGCCTGCTGAATAGAGCTGTGTATGGTCGCCAGTTCTGCGCCCTGCATCACCGACATGATGGCACTGACCACCAGCGCCAGCAATGAAACCGCAGGCAGCAGACGCATCGCCCAGCCATCGACTCCCGCCACGCGCAACAGTAGATAGCCCAACAGCGGACCGCCCATCAGCAGCGTCAGGAAGAAGCCCAGCGGCGTCCAGACGCTGTACCAGGTCGGTACGGTATCGATGCTGTTATAGACGCGCACCATCATCCAGACGAACAGCACGCCCAGCACCATCGTGAGCAGCAACCACAGATTACGCAGAGCCGGAGAGAGCTTTTTCAACACCGCCAATAGCCAGCCAATCCCGCCAACCGCAAAGAAAATCGAACCACTGGCAATTTCATTACTCAGCGCCGATGAACCGACACGGTTAAGCGAGTTAAACGCCCGCATTGGCGAGCCGAGGTGCAGCATAGACGCGATAAAACCAATACCCATCAGCACCCACAGTGCGAACATGCAGGTCATCACGCGCTGTTGCGTTTCTGCCCGCAGATCGCCTTTCATCAGCGCCAGCGCCAGGACAATAAAGCCCCCGACTACACATTGTCCGAAGACCGTGAAGATCATCAGCGGCCATTCATGCCATCCACTTCCCATCTTACACCTCCTTCGGATTCGCCAGATAACCGGTGGTATCCCCGGTCGGGCGACTGTTGGCATTCGGTTTGATCACAATACTCGGCTTCGTGAAGTGCGCACCCGGCAGCGGAGCAACCGCCGCCAGATCACCGTGTTTCTTGCGCAGTTCATCGATAGGACCGAAATCCAGCGCACGCAGCGGACAAGACTCGACACAGATCGGTTTCTTACCGTCAGCTACACGGTCATGACAGCCGTCACATTTGGTCATGTGACCTTTGGCCGCGTTGTACTGCGGCGCGCCGTACGGACAGGCCATATGGCAGTAACGACAGCCGATGCAGACATCTTCATCGACCACGACAAAGCCGTCTTCCCGTTTGTGCATCGCCCCGCTCGGGCAGACTTTAGTACAGGCCGGGTCCTCGCAGTGGTTACAGGCAATGGACAGATAGTAGGCAAACACGTTCTGATGCCAGACGCCGTTGTCTTCCTGCCAGTCTCCGCCCGCATATTCATAAATGCGGCGGAAGCTGACATCCGGGGTTAAGTCTTTGTAATCTTTACAGGCCAGTTCGCAGGTTTTACAACCGGTGCAACGGCTGGAATCAATAAAAAATCCATACTGGGTTGTCATCGGTTACTCCTTACACCTTCTCAACCTGAACAAGGTTCGTATGTGACGGGTTCCCCTTCGCCAGAGGAGACGGGCGCTGGGTGGTCAATACGTTGATACAGCCGCCCTGGTCAATACGTTTGGTATCCGGGTCATACCAGGCCCCTTCACCTAACGCAACTACGCCCGGCATCATCCGCGGCGTCACTTTCGCCTCAATATGTAGCTCTCCGCGACCGTTGAAGATGCGGACCTTGTCACCGTTACGGATACCGCGTTTTTGCGCATCGAGCGGGTTGATCCACATCTCCTGACGGCACGATGCCTTCAGGACATCCACGTTGCCGTAGGTGGAGTGAACGCGAGATTTATAGTGGAAGCCCGTGAGCTGCAGCGGATAGTCTTTGGTCAACGGATCGTTGTAGTTCTCAAAGCCCGGCGTGTAGATCGGTAATGGATCGATGACATCGCCTTCCGGCAGTTCCCAGGTGGCGGCAATCTCCGCCAGTTCTTGCGAGTAGATCTCGATTTTACCCGACGGCGTGGTCAGTGGGTTGGCCTGAGGATCTTCACGGAACGCCTTATAGGCCACGTGATGTCCTTCCGGATCGCGCTGTTTGAACAGACCTTGCTTACGGAACTCCTCAAAGGTCGGCAGTTCAGGAATGGCTTTACGCGACTGCTCGTACAGATGACGCATCCACTCTTCCTGAGTGCGTCCTTCGGTAAACTGCTGCTCGACGCCCAGGCGTTTCGCCAACTCGCTGGTCATTTCATAGATGGTTTTGCATTCGAAACGCGGCTTGATGGCCTGATCGGCAAAAATCACGTAAGACATATTCCCGCAGGAAGCGTCCAGCGCGAAATCCATCTGTTCAGAAGCCGTGCAGTCCGGCAGCAGGATATCGGCATACTTCGCCGACGACGTCATGTGGCAGTCGATGACGACAATCATTTCGCACTTCTTATCATCCTGCAGGATGTCGTGTGTGCGGTTGATCTCTGAGTGCTGGTTGATCAGACAGTTACCGGCGTAGTTCCAGATCATCTTAATCGGCACGTCGAGTTTGTCTTTACCACGCACGCCATCACGCAGTGCGGTCATTTCCGGACCACGCTCAATCGCATCGGTCCACATAAACATGGAGATACTGGTTTCTACCGGGTTTTCCAGCGTCGGCATCCGAACAAACGGCAGATCGTAAGAGCCTTCACGTGCGCCGCTGTTGCCGCCATTGATCCCGACGTTACCGGTCAGAATGGCCAGCATGGAAATGGCACGGGTAGCGATTTCACCGTTCGCGTGACGCTGTGGCCCCCAACCCTGGCTGATGTAGGCCGGTTTTGCACTGCCAATTTCACGCGCCAGTTTGATAATACGGTCGGCCGGAATGCCGGTAATTTGCGCCGCCCACTCAGGTGTTTTTGGCGTACCGTCATTCCCCTGCCCCAGAATATAGGCCTTATAATGACCATTCTTCGGCGCGCTCGCTGGCAAGGTTTTCTCATCGTAGCCCACGCAGTATTTATCGAGGAACGGCTGATCGACCATATTCTCAGTAATCAGTACATAAGCCAGCGCATTCACCAGTGCCGCATCGGTACCCGGACGAAT
The DNA here is from genome assembly GCA_019415335.1 of Citrobacter sp. Next base: position 10,154 of record DXKH01000115.1, read on the forward strand.
CGGGATCCACTCGTCTTCGCGACCAGCGCCGGTGTCGGTATAGCGCGGATCGATAATGATCATCCGGGCATTCGATTTCTGTCGCGCCTGTTCCAGATAGTAGGTCACCCCACCGCCGCTCATACGGGTTTCGCCAGGGTTATTACCGAACAGCACGACCAACTTACTGTTTTCAATATCAGACGGGCTGTTACCATCCGCCCAACCACCGTAGGTGTAGTTCAGACCCGCTGCAATTTGTGCGGAGGAGTAATCACCATAGTGGTTCAAATAACCGCCGCAGCAGTTCATCAGACGTGCCACCAGGGTATTTCCCGGCGGCCAGGAACGGGTCATCGTACCGCCCAGTGTACCGGTGCCATAGTTCAGGTAGATAGACTCATTACCGTAGTCTTTAATCAGACGCTGCATGTTGCTGGCGATGATGTCGTAAGCCTCATCCCAACTGATGCGCTCGAATTTACCTTCTCCGCGTTTACCAACACGTTTCATCGGATATTTCAGACGGTCCGGGTTATAGACGCGACGACGCATGGAGCGCCCACGCAGACAGGCACGCACCTGATGTAAGCCGTCGTAGTTGTCGTCACCGGTATTGTCGGTTTCAACGTATTTGATTTCACCATCTACAACATGCATGCGCAATGGACAGCGACTCCCGCAGTTTACGGTACATGCACTCCAGATGATTTTTTCACTGGCCTGCGCCGGACTCAGGGCTTCGGCAGCATTGGCGATTCGTGTAAATGGCAGGGTAAACGCGCTGCTGGCCATCGCCAGTCCGCCTATCGCCGTCGTTTTGACTAAACCACGACGACTCACCTCCGCTGCCATCACGGCATCAGGGATCTTAGTTTTCATAAAGGCTCACTCTGCTTGCTTACAGTAAAAAGACAGAAATTAATGTTATTATTTGAGAAGTTAAGCAACGTTATTTGGTTTTATATATAACGTATTTATAGGATAACAGCGCAAGATACTGAATTTCATTCGAAGGTAATATTACCCCCAAGGGAGTAATGATTATTGTCCGGCGTCAAACAGGCATAAAAAAAGCGCCAAAAGGCGCTTTTTAGAAAGGAGTGAAGCGAGGATTAACCGATAAATTCCAGCCCGTTCATGTACGGACGTAACACTTCTGGTACTTCGATACGACCATCAGCCTGCTGGTAGTTTTCCATCACAGCCACCAGCGTACGACCGACCGCCAGACCAGAACCGTTCAGGGTATGAACAAGACGGGTCTTTTTGTCGGACTTGCTGCGGCAACGTGCCTGCATACGGCGCGCCTGGAAATCCCAGACGTTAGAGCAGGAAGAGATCTCGCGGTAGGTATTCTGCGCCGGTACCCACACTTCCAGATCGTAGGTTTTGCATGCGCCGAAGCCCATGTCGCCGGTGCAAAGAATGATTTTGCGATACGGCAGACCCAGCAGTTGCAGCACTTTCTCCGCATGGCCGGTCATCTCTTCCAGCGCCGCCATTGAATCTTCCGGGCGAACGATCTGTACCATTTCAACTTTGTCGAACTGATGCATACGGATCAGACCACGAGTATCACGACCATAAGAACCCGCTTCCGAGCGGAAGCACGGTGTATGCGCCGTCATTTTGATCGGTAGTTGGTCTTCGTCGATGATTTCATCACGCACCAGGTTGGTCAGTGGGACTTCCGCCGTCGGGATCAGCGCATAATTGCTGCTGTCAGCCTCTTCTTCCAGTGGACGGGTGTGGAACAAATCGCCGGCAAATTTCGGCAACTGACCCGTACCGTACAGAGTGTCATGGTTGACCAGATACGGGACATAGTTTTCGCTGTAGCCATGCTGTTCTGTGTGCAGATCGAGCATGAACTGCGAGAGTGCGCGGTGCATACGGGCAATCTGCCCTTTCATCACCACGAAACGGGAACCCGTTAGCTTAACGGCAGCAGCGAAGTCCAGCCCGGCATGCATTTCGCCCAGTGTGACGTGATCGCGAACCTCAAAGTCAAACTCGCGCGGGGTACCCCAGCGGCTGACTTCAACGTTATCGTTCTCATCTTTACCCACCGGAACATCGTCAGCAGGCAGGTTTGGAATGGTCAGCGCGATATCACGGATCTCAGCCTGTAAAACATCCAGCTCCGCTTTTGCTGCATCCAGCTCTTCGCCCAGTTTATTCACTTCCAGACGTAAAGGCTCGATATCTTCCCCGCGCGCTTTCGCCTGGCCGATGGATTTCGATCGAGAGTTACGCTCTGCCTGCAGGTTTTCGGTATTGACCTGCAAAACTTTACGACGCTCTTCAAGAGCGCGCAGCTTATCTACATCCAGCTTAAAGCCCCGGCGTGCCAGTTTTTCAGCGACTGCGTCTGGCTCATTACGCAGCAGATTGGGATCGAGCATGCTTATCCTGTGCTTATCGAATTGAAAGAGGAAAATGTGACCACAGCCTGCGGTCACAGGGATACAGTGCCAACATTACCGCAACGTCTGCGCTAACGGTAGCGTTTTATAGGGCTATTTTGATCCTGTCCGGCGAGCCAGGCGAGCTTTTCGCCAATCTTGCCCTCAAGACCTCTGTTTGTGGGGTGATAATAGCGCGTTTGTGCCATCTCCTGAGGGAAATATTCCTCGCCGGCGGCATAGGCATTCGGTTCGTCATGCGCATAACGATATTCCTGACCGTAGCCCATATCTTTCATCAACTTCGTCGGCGCATTGCGCAGATGAACAGGCACATCATAGTCTGGGCGTTCGCGGGCATCAGACATTGCCGCTTTGAATGCGGTATAGACCGCATTGCTTTTCGGTGCGCAGGCCAGATAGACAATCGCCTGCGCGATGGCGCGCTCGCCTTCAGCAGGACCTACACGTGTGAAGCAGTCCCAGGCAGAGATCGCCACCTGCATCGCGCGCGGATCGGCATTGCCCACATCTTCGGAAGCAATCGCCAGGCAACGACGCGCAACGTACAGCGGATCGCCCCCTGCCGTAATGATGCGTGCATACCAGTAAAGTGCCGCATCCGGCGCGCTGCCGCGAACCGATTTATGCAATGCGGAAATAAGATCGTAGAAACGGTCGCCTTTGTTATCGAAACGCGCGCTGCGCTCGCCGGCAATTTCGGTCAACAGCGCGGGGAGCAGTACCCGCTTACCGCTGTCATCCACTTCCGCCATATCGGCCATCATTTCCAGCGTATTTAATGCGCGGCGTGCATCACCGTTGACCAGTTCCGCGATGGCTCTGCGGGTATCATCCGGCAGAATGATATCCTGTCCGCCATAGCCCCGCGCCTTGTCTTCCATCGCCTGGCGGAGAACCTGTTCGATATCTTCCGTGGTCAGCGATTTGAGCAAATAGACGCGCGCCCGCGACAACAGCGCAGAATTCAGTTCAAACGACGGGTTTTCGGTGGTTGCCCCGATAAAGGTAATAGTGCCGTCTTCAATATGCGGCAAGAACGCATCCTGTTGGCTTTTGTTGAAGCGATGAACTTCGTCAACAAACAGGATGGTACGACGCCCGGCATTACGATTCTGTCGGGCGCGTTCGATGGCTTCGCGGATCTCTTTCACGCCAGAGGTGACCGCTGAAATCCGCTCAACGTCGGCATCGGCGTAGCGGGCAATCACTTCGGCAAGCGTGGTTTTTCCGGTACCTGGCGGTCCCCACAAAATCATGGAGTGCAGATGTCCGGCCTCAATCGCGCGCGGCAACGGTTTACCCGCAGCCAACAGGTGTTGCTGACCAATATATTGCGCTAAATTTTCTGGCCGCATCCGCGCGGCCAGTGGCTGAAAGGTATTATCAGAAAAATCGAGCGACAGGTTGCTCACGCATGCCTCTACTTACGTTGGTCGTCTACCGTTACGCCTTGCGGTGGAGTAAAGGTGAACTTCGATGCGTCAACGGCGCCATTCTGCTGCGATTTCAGCTGATAACTGCTGCGCTGGTCATCCTGCTCCACGGCGCTGAACTGATGAATGGTCCCGTCACGACCCACGTTGATGGTGAATTGTTTCAGGTTACCGTTGCTGGTTTTCGGCGTCAGGACGAAGTCGTCACCGTTCTGCTTGATGTTGTACTGTTGCCAGTCGCTGGACTGGTTGCGGGCAATCAGCATAAACGGTGTGTTGCCAGTGGCGTCTTTCAGCCAGGTCGCGGTGGCCTGTTCAACAAACGGGTTGAAGAACCACAGCGTTTTCCCATCAGAAACCAGAATGCTTTCATCAGGCTGCGTCATGTGCCAGTTAAACAGGTTCGGACGCTTTACCCACAAATCACCCTGACCTTCCTGAACAGCGGCACCGCTGCCATCGGTCACTTTCTGCGTAAAGCTGGCGTGGAAGCTGCTTACTTTATCCAGACGACTTTTCAGATCGCTGGCGGCATCCGCCCAAACGCTGCTTACCACGAATCCTGAGAGTAATGCACAGGTGATTGCGATTTTCTTCATTGTTATTCCTCAAAATACGTCACTCCCGACCGGGAGATCCCTCTGCTATCCATTCCAGGCCAAAAATCAGCGTGAGGAAAGAAGACAATACTGAATTACGTAACTTTGCACTTAGTCAAACGGCGGTGGTGCCAGCACTTCACGATTGCCGTTATGGCCCTGTTCGCTGACAATCCCCTGCGCTTCCATCTGTTCGATAATGCGCGCCGCACGGTTGTAGCCAATGCGGAACTGGCGCTGTACACCGGAGATGGACGCTTTGCGTTTCTCTGTTACAAAGTTGACAGCCTGATCGAATAACGGATCCAGCTCTTCGCCACCGTCAAAGCCACCGCCACCACCTTCGCTTTCGCTGTCGGAGGTGATGCCATCCACATATTGCGGACGCCCACGCGCCTTCCAGTCCTGCACCACCGCATGCACTTCCTGGTCACGGACAAATGCGCCGTGAACACGCACCGGCATGGTGGAGTTTGGCCCGGAGTAAAGCATATCGCCCATCCCCAGCAGCGATTCTGCACCGCCCTGATCGAGGATGGTACGCGAGTCAATCTTACTGGACACGGTGAAGGCAATACGTGTCGGTATGTTGGCTTTGATCAGACCGGTAATGACGTCAACCGACGGACGCTGCGTCGCCAGCACCAGGTGGATCCCAGCCGCACGGGCTTTTTGCGCCAGTCGGGCAATCAGCTCTTCAACTTTCTTACCGACGGTCATCATCAGGTCAGCAAATTCGTCCACCAGCACAACGATATACGGCAGTTTTTCCAGTACCGGATGCTGCGCTTCCATACTGTCGCCCGGCTTCCAGTACGGGTCTGGAATAGGACGACCCATCCGCGCGGCTTCGGCAATCTTCTCGTTATAACCCGCGAGATTACGCACGCCCAGCGCAGACATCAGCTTGTAACGGCGCTCCATCTCGTTAACGCTCCAGCGCAGGGCGTTAGCGGCGTCTTTCATATCCGTGACGACTTCCGTCAGCAGATGCGGAATGCCTTCGTAAACCGACAGTTCCAGCATTTTCGGGTCGATCATGATGAAGCGAACGTCTTCCGGCTGCGCCTTGTAAAGCATGCTGAGGATCATGGCGTTCACCCCAACCGATTTACCCGAACCGGTTGTCCCCGCCACCAGCAGGTGCGGCATTTTCGCCAGATCGGCCACCACCGGATCGCCGGCAATATCTTTACCCAGCACCACGGTCAGCGGCGACGGGTTTTCACGGAACTTCGCGTTATCCAACACTTCACGCAGATAAACGGTTTGCCGTTTTTTGTTCGGCAATTCCAGGCCTACGTACGGTTTACCCGGTATCACTTCCACCACGCGCACCGCGACGGTCGACAACGAACGAGCCAGGTCACGAGAAAGGTTGGAAATACGCGCCGCCTTCACGCCCGGTGCCAGATTCAGCTCAAAACGTGTAATCACCGGACCTGGCGAGTAATTCACCACATCGGCCTTGATGCGGAAGTCCGCCAGACGGGCTTCAACCAGGCGCGCCATTTGCTCCAGCGCAAAAGTATCAACCGGCTCCACTTCACTCGGCGGCTGCGTCAGCAGATCCAGCGAAGGCAGTGGCGTCGTCGGTCTTTGCAGCGGACGACTGTCACCGTTGCGCATCAGCAGCGGGTGAATCAGACTTTCCTGCGGCTGTGGCGCGGCGGGTTGCTGCGGAGCCATCGGCTGTTGCGGCTGCTGATACTGCGGCTGCGGCGCTACCGGCTGCTGCGGTTGTTGATATTGCGGCTGCGGCGCTACCGGCTGCTGCGGCTGTTGATACTGCGGCTGCGGCGCTACCGGCTGCTGCGGCTGTTGATATTGCGGCGCCGTCGGGTGCTGAACAGGTGCAGATTCCGGCATTACCCCCGGCGTAAACAGTGGCTCATGCGGGCCATTGTCGACTAGCGTTTTCATGGGTGAAAACTCAAAATCATCCAGCGAGAATGGATTTGCTCCGGCAGGTTGCTCACCGGCGTAACGCTGTTGTTGGGAAGAGGCAAACTGGCGCGCCAGTTCAGCTTCTGCAGCGGCATCTTCATCGTCGGCCTGTGTCGCCTCATGCTGATACTCGTCGCCATAGCGACTTTGCTGCGACTGGGCAAACTGGCGTGCCAGTTCGTCCTGCTGCATGGCGTCGATGTCATCGTCATTATACTGCGGATCGTGTTGCCCGGCTTCACGCGCTCTCTCCTCAGCCATACGCTGAGAAGGTAATTTAATGCCATACGATGCCAGTTCACGGCGTGTCGGTACTCGCACGCGATTGGGACGAGGCAGTTGCGGGCCAATCCCTTCTTTCACCTGCGAACGCGGCGCTCCGCCGTTCGCAAGGCTGAATACTGGCGCTGCCGCCGCCGCAGTCGCACCGGCGGATAACGTCGCATCCGTCACGCCTGCAGCGATCGGCGCAATGGCCGCAGCGGCGTCAACTGGCGGTATAGAAGGCGCTGTTGACAGTGCAGGAGCCACCGGTTCAGGCGCGTTAACCGGTTCAGGAATCGGCTGATACCATGCCGCCAGTTGCTCGCGTTCACGCGCACGCTTCTCTTCCACTTCTTCAAAGTAGTACAGCGGTGGACGCACTGGTTTTGTCTCTTCGATTACCGGCTCAGGATCTTTAATCGGGGCCTGCTGAGCAACAGGTTCCTGCGGCGATAAAGGCTCCGGCTGATACGCTGGCTGATGATAAATCGGTTGCTGGACAGGCTCGAGTTGATTAACCGGCTCAGACTGCCAGGGTTGTTCTACCGTAGCCTGCGGTTGCTGTTGTGGTACGCCCGGCTGCGGATAACCGGCTTCAGGGGCCACTGGCGCAGCATAATATTGCGGTTCAGTCGGAACAGGCTGTTGCCATGTTTCATACTGCGCCTGTTGCGGCTGCGCGTACGGGTTGTGTGGTGGATAACCTTCCGGTGCAGGCGCGATCACCGGCTCGCCGGTTTGCGGGCCTGGTACAGGCTGCCATGCAACCGCGGGTTGTACAGGAATGGTTTCCGCTCCCGGCACGGGCGGCGTTTGCATAATCGGATCGACCGGCGCGGCCCAGGCCTGAGTCGCGGCAGTAGCCGCCGCTGCAGCAGCGACGGGTTCAGTCACCGAATGACCGTTTAATAGCGGATCATACTCGTCATACTCTGGTTGCGTCGCACGATGTCCGGAGAACAGCACATCGCCAGGATCGGCCGCAACGCCGCGCGCGCTGTAGGCTATCTCATCGTCATCATCCATGCGTCTGCCGGAGAAGAGCGCCGCATCGGTCTGGCGACCGTGCGGATTGATAAATTTTTCAGCCAGACGTTTACGGCGCGCCAGCGCACCGCGAAGAATACGCGCCCGGCGGGATTCACGTTTCCCTCCATTAGCGTCGTCTTCATACTCTTCATCATCTTCGTATTCGTCGTCTTCTACCCAGGTATCATCACGACGGGTACGGTTGCTGGCAAAGGTCAAAATGTTGAGCAGCCAGCCGCCGAGTTTTTCGGCGATGATGACCCATGACCAGCCGGTGAAGAGCGTCAGTCCCGCCGCCCATACGCACAGAAGCGTAATGGTGCCGCCACTGCTGTGCAGTAGCGGTTGCAGTGTGGTACTCAACAGACTGCCAATCACCCCGCCGGACGCGAAGTACCAGATGTCATCGGCATTGATGGCGGCCAGACCACAGGAAGTGAGGATCAGCGCCAGCACGCCAATGATGCGCAGCGAGACGGCAAAATAGTCGATATAGTCATCGGTCGCCTGGTGACGCCAGGTAAACCAGCAGCCACCCACAATGATGACAGGAATGGTGTACGCCATAATCCCAAAGATAAAGAACAGGGTATCTGCCAGCCAGGCACCCGGAGCCCCACCCAGATTATGGATAGGCTCATGCCAGGCCGTTTGCGACCAGCTGGGATCAGAAGGATTAAAGCTCAGTAAGGCTGCCATCAGCCAGACGGCAAAAAGGGCAATAAGAATCAGCAACGCCTCCAGAAGTCGGCGCCCGCTGCTTAACTTTGTCAATGTGACTTCTTTGTCTTCAGTGTATTCCTGGCTCAAAAAAGGCTCTCCAGGTTTCAGGCTTTTCCTGCCCGATGCTAAAACGGACAACAGCACCGGGTTGCCCCGGCACTGTTGCTGTATGGATTAACAGGAGTGTAATCAAACTACGCCGATTTTGCACCTGTTCCGTATTAGCGCGTCTTAATAACCAGACGATTGCTCTGTTTGACTTCTTCCATTACCACGTAAGTACGTGTGTCATTCACGCCAGGCAGACGCAGCAGGGTTTCCCCCAGCAGCTTACGATAGGCTGACATGTCCGGCACACGTGTTTTCAACAGGTAGTCGAAATCACCGGACACCAAATGACACTCTTGAATTTCTTCAAGTTTCTGTACGGCGGCGTTGAATTGTTCAAACACATCCGGAGCGCCACGATTCAGAGTAATCTCAACAAATACCAGAAGTGATGCATCCAGATAATGCGGGTTTAACAGAGCTGTATAGCCCTGGATGAAACCCTGTCTTTCCAGACGACGCACACGCTCAAGGCAGGGCGTCGGGGAAAGTCCCACTCGTTTAGAAAGCTCGACGTTAGAAATACGCCCATCCTTTTGCAACTCATTAAGAATGTTACGATCGATACGGTCGAGATCTTTGCCAGGGCGCTTCTTGCTATCTACCATTATTATTGTCTCTCTGTATTCCTTCCCTACT
>DXKH01000116.1 GCA_019415335.1 Citrobacter sp.
CATCGACAGCCACATTAAAAACCTGCGCCGCAAGCTGGAATCTCTCGACGCCGAACAGTCATTTATCCGCGCCGTTTACGGCGTCGGTTACCGCTGGGAAGCCGACGCCTGCCGCATCGTTTAACATTTTTACCTGCCGGATCTGGCCTTCAGACCAGATCCGGCAACATTATCCCACGCATAGTCAGCAAACTGACATGATCTCTCCGCCCTGGCAGGCACCAGAAAATCGCTCATATTTTAATCGGCAAACAGTCCTTTTAGATGCTGTTTTCGATACGCAATTTCAATCAAGGAGTCATTATGGCTGGTTGGTTTGAACTCAATAAGAGCATTGATAATCAATTCCGGTTTGTGCTAAAAGCGGGCAATGGTGAGACTATCCTCACCAGCGAGCTGTATACCTCAAAAGCCTCTGCGGAAAAGGGCATCGCGTCGGTACGTAGCAACAGCCCGCAAGAAGAACGCTATGAGAAAAAAACGGCAAGCAACGGCAAATTCTATTTCAATCTGAAAGCCGCCAATCATCAAATTATCGGCTCCAGCCAGATGTACGCCACCGCGCAATCTCGTGAAACCGGAATTGCCTCCGTTAAAGCCAATGGCACAAGCCAGACGGTAAAAGATAATACGTAATGACGATGCCGGGCGTGGGTTGTTGGCGTCCGGCTTTATATCAAAACAACTCTTATTTATTGATAATTAAGATTAACCTCCGCCATTAAAATAGTGGGCACTGACGAGCACTCGTTGTGCTTTCTTTGTTTACCATCCCATACTTATCTTCCTGAACATGTTCATATGCCAAAATATCTTCTAATACTTTCGTGACGCTATCCGGTTTATGAAATACACTGATGTAAGATTTTTACTTACAGGCGGGCGTAAAATGGCCAGAACGATGACGGTTGATCTCGGCGATGAGTTGCGTGAATTTATCGAGTCCTTAATTGAATCCGGCGACTATCGCACCCAAAGCGAAGTGATCCGTGAGTCGCTGCGCTTACTTCGAGAAAAGCAAGCAGAGTCTCGCCTGCAAGCGTTACGTGACATGCTCGCTGAAGGGTTGAGTAGTGGTGAAGCTCAGCCGTGGGAAAAGGACGCGTTTTTACGGAAGGTGAAAGCAGGGATAAGGAAATAATGTGCGTACTATAAAACTCATGCCAAAAGCCAATGAGGATTTAGAAGGCATCTGGTATTACAGCTATCACCATTTCGGCGAACCACAAGCCGACAGATATGTGGAACATCTTTCAGACGTTCTCCAGATTCTGAGTAACAATAATATAGGTACGCCCAGACCTGAATTAGGCGAAAGTATTTTTGTTCTTCCTTTTGAACGCCACGTAATTTATTTCCTGCAATCACCAGAGGAAATTATCGTCATTCGTATCCTTAACCAAAACCAGTACGCCTCCAGACATTTACACTGGAGCTAAACCCGCCGATTGCGCTACAATGCCCGCCCTTAAAGTGGGGGCACTCCCCTAACCGCTTCATCAGGTGAAGCGGATCTGACCTGTCATCAGAACGAGAGAATTATGTTTAAACCGGAACTCCTTTCCCCGGCGGGAACGCTGAAAAATATGCGTTACGCTTTCGCTTATGGCGCAGATGCTGTTTATGCGGGCCAGCCGCGTTACTCCCTGCGTGTGCGCAACAACGAATTCAACCACGAAAATCTTCAGCTCGGCATCAATGAAGCCCACGCGCTGGGGAAAAAGTTTTATGTCGTGGTCAACATTGCACCGCACAACGCCAAGCTGAAAACCTTTATCCGTGACCTGAAACCGGTGGTGGAGATGGGGCCGGATGCGCTGATTATGTCCGATCCAGGGCTGATTATGCTGGTGCGCGAGCACTTCCCTGAAATGCCGATCCACCTCTCGGTGCAGGCTAACGCCGTGAACTGGGCGACGGTGAAATTCTGGCAGCAAATGGGACTGACCCGCGTGATCCTCTCTCGCGAGCTGTCGCTGGAAGAGATTGAAGAGATCCGTAATCAGGTGCCGGATATGGAGATCGAGATCTTCGTTCACGGTGCGCTGTGCATGGCCTACTCCGGTCGCTGCCTGCTCTCTGGCTATATCAACAAGCGCGACCCGAACCAGGGCACCTGCACCAACGCCTGCCGCTGGGAGTACAACGTCCAGGAAGGGAAAGAAGATGACGTTGGCAACATCGTGCACAAGTACGAGCCGATTCCGGTGCAAAATGTTGAGCCGACGCTGGGCATCGGCGCGCCAACCGACAAAGTGTTTATGATCGAAGAAGCTCAGCGTCCGGGCGAGTATATGACTGCGTTTGAAGATGAGCACGGCACTTACATCATGAACTCGAAAGATCTGCGCGCTATCGCCCACGTTGAACGCCTGACCAAAATGGGCGTGCATTCGCTGAAAATCGAAGGTCGTACAAAATCTTTCTACTATTGCGCACGCACCGCGCAGGTTTACCGTAAAGCTATCGATGACGCAGCTGCGGGAAAACCATTCGATACCAGCCTGCTGGAAACTCTGGAAGGTCTGGCGCATCGTGGCTATACCGAAGGTTTCCTGCGTCGTCATACTCACGACGATTATCAGAACTACGAATACGGTTATTCAGTTTCTGACCGCCAGCAGTTTGTTGGTGAGTTTACCGGTGAGCGCAAGGGCGACCTCGCGGCGGTAGCGGTGAAAAATAAATTCTCCGTTGGCGACAGCCTTGAGCTGATGACGCCGCAAGGGAACATTAACTTTACCCTTGAGCATATGGAAAACGCCAAAGGCGAAGCAATGCCGGTCGCACCGGGCGATGGTTATACTGTGTGGATCCCGGTCCCGCAGGATCTTGAGCTAAATTACGCGCTGCTGATGCGTAATTTCTCCGGGGAAACCACGCGTAACCCCCACGGTAAGTGATTAATTTCGATTATTTTTCCCGGATGGAAAATTCTTAGAAACCGATCACATACAGCTGCATTTATTAAGGTTATCATCCGTTTCGCTGAAAAACATAACCCATAAAATGCTAGCTGTACCAGGAACCACCTCCTTAGCCTGTGTAATCTCCCTTACACGGGCTTATTTTTTACGCGTAATTCAATGAAATAAAAGGATTTATTTCTGGTCACGTCCACACATTGACCACATCGACAAAAAAGCCCCTCGACTGAGGGGCTTTCTGTTTGTAATTACATCCACATAATTTGCTGCCCTGACGGCAACGGGTGTGGCCTTACGGCGTGGACTTCTCCCGGCTTCACGATGTATCGCTGTACCGACTCATAGGTGATGAACGTGGCGCTGCAATTCACGTTCTGACACTGGTGATAACGCTCTTTTGTCGTGTCAGTGATATAGCGACTTGTACGCGCATGTGCGGCATGCTGGCATAAAGGACAATGAAACATCGCGAGCACCTCTTCCGGTTTTGTTGATGGTGCCATTTTAGTTAATTTATCCTTACAAAACAAACAGATAAATAAATTACATCACTCATCATCTTCTGTTTCGTACTCCACATCAGAAAGCCTGACCTCAAGCTCCAAGGACGTCGTGAAGCCGCTATTATTCAGAAAATGTGTCACCTTAGTGATTGTCCAGTCCTGCTCGTCTATGACGCGCTTAAAGCCTGACACTTTAACCGGTGTTTCCGTGTAAATATCAGCCCGACCGGTAGCCAGGCTGATGGAAAACTCCGCGACGCCCCGTTGCAGTTTGTCCCACTTCGCCTGAGCGGCGCGCATGGCCTGCGCTTTCGTGGCATATACCGTGGTCAGTGCAAAAACGTTGTCAGCCTCACCGGCCATGTATTCACCTTCACGCGCTTCCGGTACTTTAGGCGCTTTCTTCTGCCTGACCGGTTTCGCTTTCGGGTGCTCCAGTGCGCGCAGGTGTTTCTCTTTCTTTTTGCGTTTCAGTTTTACCTTCTGCTTTTGCGGCTTCGGGTCTTTAGTGTGTAGCCATTTTGCCGTTACACCGGTGTAGGCTCCACGGTCAGCAATCGCAAAATGATGGCGGTCGCCGTCGCTGCGGGTTATGGTGACCTGCGGGATTTTTTTACCGCTGGCCGTCACTCCCTGCCCCGCTTTGAGAAACAACAGTTTTCCCATTTTTACCGACACCTCACCGCCGTTGCGTTCTGCAAGACGGGTCAGGAATTTCGCATCAGACTCCTGCGACTGGTCGATGTGTGAAATTTTTATTCCGGCCAGTGACGGAGCGACACTGGATTCCAGCCTGTTACGGGTGGCTATCGCCTCAACAATCGCACCGAGCGTGGTGTCATGCCAGGAGCCTTCCCGGCGGGAATTGAGCGTCCCGCGAAAATCTGCACTCCGGGCGCGGATGGTGACCACATCCGGTGCGCCCCGGTGTTCAACCTCATCAACGGTAAATTTCCCTTTGCATACCAGGGCAAAACCTTTCCAGCCGATATACACCGTCAGGACAGCGCCACGAACCGGTAGCCCTACCTGCCCGTCGGCGTCGTTCAGTTCAATATCAAGCTGGTCAGCCTCAAAGCCCCGGTTATCCGTCAGGGTCATGCTCATCAGACGGTCGCTGATATTGCCGGTAATATCCCTGCTGTCGAGCATCAGCATGTAATCCGGCGTCAGCGTACTGCCTGCATCAAATGTCAGCGCATCCAGCATTATCCCGCCCCCGTCATACCCGTGAATCTGGTCGCCATACTGCCAGCCTTACCGATGAGCGATTCCGCCTGTTTACCGATATCGCCATAAAGCGCGGCCAGTGATTCATCAACGCGGGTGAGCGACAGCGTAAAATCAATTTTTCTGGGTGTGCCGTCTGCAAAGAAAATACTCCCTGTTTCACTCACCCTGCTGATGACATACATGCCGTAAATCATGCCGGTGCCATCCAGCAACGGCCACGCCCGGCCTTCCTCTGCCATCAGCCTGAGCGTGGTCATCGTCAGCTTCCCGCCGGTCAGTTCGGGATAAAGCACGCCTGCAAGCGTAATGTTTTCCTCACCCACACCGAGAAACTGAAAGGCATCCCGTTTGCCGATACGGGAATTTGACGGCCAGCGATAATCTGATTCACGCTGCATGGTCTGGTGTGGCAGCGTCTGGCGCATAAAAACAAACATACCTAACGAGAGCATCATTTTTCGTCACCTCCTTAACCGTCATGCATCATGCTGGCACGGGCGCGCGCACGTTTATCCCGCTCGTATTTTTCGAGCGCATCCTGTAACTGGCGGTCAAGCTGTGTCCCCGGCGCAGTACCACCCGTCAGGCTGATGTGATATTCGTTTTTACTCTGGTCCACATAAGAGCGGCCAGCCGGTGCCGTGACCGGCTGATAAGCCTGATAGCCTGCATAAGAGCTGGTCGCCGGAATATAACCACCGGTGCCATACGTGGCGGCATGAGTTCTGGCGGCAGTCTGGTCAAGTGCGTCAGACTCTTTGTTGATGACGCCGAGTTTTTCCAGTACCCAGTCAATACCGCTGCGCAGTTTGTTGAACGCATTAAGCGGCAGCATCAGCGCGTCAGCCAGTGCCTGCCCGAACATGACGCCAGTATCACGGCAACGGTTCAGGGTGTCCTGGGTGGCTTTGACCGGGGCAATCAGGTTTTTAAACCACTGCCACGCGGCCTGTAACTTTTCGCCCAGCCAGTCAAACACCGGCTTAAGTGGCGTGAACAGTTCCCCCACCGGCGCAAATGCCGCTTTCAGCCCTTCCACCACACCGCCAAAGAATGCGCTGACAGGCTCCCAGTATTTACGAATAAGCAACGCCCCGGCGACAATGGCGGCCACCACAGCCACAACCGGCCAGCTAATTGCCCCGATGGCCGTCATAACAGCACTGCCAATCGTCGTGAAGATTGCCCCCATTGCGCCTGCTGCCGCGATAATGGCATTGATGCCGGTGATAACCGGCCAGGCTACGAGGCCAATGGCACCGATGACGCCAGTCAGCGCCAGTGCGCCACCGACAATGAGGCCGATGGTTGACGCCAGTGATTTGTTTTTCTGGATCCAGCCGTCGAGTTTTAACACATACTTTGTGGCCGTCTGTGTGAGCTTACGCAGCGCGCCTTCCTGCTGGTCAAACAGGTCAGTCCCCACCGCCTCATAAGCGGACTGAAACTCTTTAAAGTCACCGCCTAGGTTGTCCTGCATGATATTTACCAGCTCGGCGGTCTTCCCGTCTGAGGCTTTAAACGCAGCGGTCAGTTTGTCCAGCTTTCCGGTTGAGGCGGCAGCCATCAGCACGGCGGCGGCTGAGCTGGCCTCCTCCCCGAAAATGGTTTTCATGTATTCAGCCTGCTGGGCAGTACCGAGCCGGTTTTTCTCAAAACTGGCCTGCATTTCTTTCAGAATGGTAAATACTGGTCGGGTATTCCCTTTACTGTCTGAGGTTTTCACGCCAAGCTCTTTGAGTGCATCCCATGCTTTTCCCGTCGGTGCCTGCAGGCGGCTTAACACGGCACGGCTTCCCGTCCCCGCCATTGAACCGGTAATTTTTGCATCATGCAGTGCCCCGACCATTGCGGCGGTTTCTTCAATGCTGACACCGGCATTTTTTGCCACAGGTGCGGCATAGGTCAGCGCATCGCTCATGCCGTCAAAATCGGCGGCGGTTTTGTTCATCGTCATGGAGAGAACATCCCCGATATGAGCGACCTTATCGTTTGAAAGCTGAAAGGCGGATTTCATCCCCATCAGCAGGGCGGCGTTTTCTTCCATCGTGCGACGGTTCGCCAGCGCCATATTCAGCGTGACCGGCGTTGCCGCCTGAATGGCATCAACATCCCCACCGGCTTTCGCGATAATAATCTGTGCACCGGCAGCATCATCCGCCGAAGCGGCGGTGTTGTCGCCGAGCTGGCGCGCCTGCTTGCGTAGTGCAGCCATTTCGGCGGAGTCTTTTGCCACACCGAGCACGGCCTGCAATTCTGAGTTTTTCTGCGCAAACTCATAACCTGGCATCAGCAGCTTAACACCGGCCATCGTTCCCGCCGCCGCAATCCCCACACCGGCAGCGCCCACTGAGGCCATATTTCCGGCCAGTTCCTTTCCGGCCTGATAACGCTGTTTGACTGCGTTAAGTTTTGCCTGTTGCGCACTGACACGCGCCAGCGCATCACGCTGACGGTTAAGCTGTACGGTGGTTTCACTGATACGGTTTTTCAGTCCCTGCTCATCATGTGCAAGATTGCGGGTATTAATTCCCACAGCGGCCAGTTCCCGCTGCTGGCGTTTAATGGAATCTGTCAGGCGGTTATATTTCGCCTGTAAGTCCTCCGCCGCACGCTTTGCGGATTCCAGCACTTTCGCCTGAGCACGGGTCGGACGTTCAGTGTTTTTAAACTGTGTGGCAAGGGCTTCGGCTTCCTGCCGTGCCTTTTCAAGTGCATGACCAGTCACGGCAAGCTGTGCGCTGGTCTTGCGAAATCCCTCAATACGGGATGCGTGACCGTTCAGCTCGCGCAGTGATTTTTGTGTTTCCCGGATATCCCCCGACAGCGACTTACTCGCTGTGCGGATGGATTTAAACGGGCGGGATGCCTGGTCAACAGCCCTGAGCAATACCTGTAATTTTACATTGTTACTCATTCGTGTTTCCGCTTCGCCGGAGCGCCTTTTCGCGCCATGTGATGAGTTCGGTCAGGCTCATGGGATACAGTTCTGATGGCGGCCAGTGAAATATCACTGCCACATCCGCCATCAGGTCATCGACCGAGAGATTTTTCGGGAACGTTACTGTACCGAGTTCGGCGACAAAAAACCGACCACCTTACCGGCCAGCGCCACAAGGTCAGGCAGTTCCAGCGCGGCGACTTCCTGCTCGGTCAGCATCGGTGCCGTCATGCGCGGCAGCACCTTAATCAGTGCATCGACTTCGGAGTTCGCGACCGCAGCCAGACTGACACCGCGCAGCGTCCCGGCATTAGGTTTCATCAGCGTGACCTGTTCGATAACCTGCTCACCACGCTTGACCGGATTGTCCAGGGTAATCACATTTTCTTTGTTCATGGTTTTCTCACTTCTGAATCGGGGTTAACCGGTCAGCCAGGCTGACCGGATGAAAATCACAGGCCGATATTTCGGCGGTGTTGCTCCAGCCGGTCGACGCCGTTCACCTTCTCAATCATGTTGATGGTGTCGATTTCGACCAGCTCCTTGCCGTCCATCGTCAGCCGGAAATAGGTGCAGACCACGGAGATTTTCGACTCGGTGTCTTCTCCCTGTTTACCCTCGCCGGTGTCGATTTCTTTCTGACGTCCACGCATGACCACTTCGACGGCCACCGTTTCGCCGGTATCGTCGCGCTGGTAAGAGCCTGCAAAACGAATCGGCACGGCATCCACACCGGTTGCGGCGTAAAGCTCCCAGATAACCGAATCCGGGAAGCCCCCGAGCGACCACTCCATTGACAGCGCATCGTCATCAAGGCCGAGGTCTACCGGTGCGCTGCCGTTCATCCCCGCACCGCGATAGTTTTCGAGCTTACGGGTCAGTTTTGGCAGCGTGACGGACTTTGCAACGCCCTGATAGCTGTAGCCGTTCAGAAAGACGTTCATTAACTTGAGTTTGCGCGGCATTGCCATCGGTCAGGCTCCTTAATTGCTGTTAACCGAGGTGACCAGATTTGCCAGGTATTTATCGGTAATACGCTGGCGCAGGGTCAGGTTTTCGAGAGGAGGCACCGGGGTATAGTCGTAGTCGATATACAGTTTTCCGGCCTTGAGGGTTTCCGCATCGTTGGATTCTTCGCTGAACCAGCAGGTCGCATCCACGATATAGCCGTTTGTTTTCAGCTCACGGAATTTGGCATTGATGCCGTCAACGATGTCGCGAATCAGCGTTGCGGTGATGGGCTTGTCCACCGCCCACATGTGCGCCTCAGCCATCGTGTCGGCCAGCACCTGCGCGGTGCGGGTGTAGTTTTCAAAGAGGAACAGCGGGTCATCAGAGCAGGTACGGTTACCCCAGAAGCGGAAACCGTCGCGGCGAATCAGCGTAGTGACGCCTGACTCATTAAGCAGGTCAGCATCGGTGCCGGACTCCTGCAAATCCCAGAATACAGAGGCGCTGATGCCGGTAACACCGTTCACCCCGACATTGGACAGCGTTTTATGCCAGCCCTGCTCCTGGTCGATTTTGGCACGCAGCCCCAGTGCACGGGCGGTGGCATACGCGGTGGCGGTGGTACTGGTGACCGTATCCCATGCGAGGAAATCCGGCCAGATGACCATCAGCTCACGCTGGCTGAAATTCTGGCGGTAGGCTTTCACCTCGGAAATGGTTTTACAGCCCCATGCGCTGATATACCCGAAAGCGCGCAGCTTCTGACAGACTGATGCCAGTGCAACAGCCACCTCTTTGGTATCCAGTCCCGGCACGCCGAGAATACGCGGTTTAACACCGGTTACCGACTCCGCCGCCAGCAGGGCTTTCAGTCCGGTGTACTGACCGTTTTCGTCGGTGGTGCCGATGATATTGGAAACGGTCTGCGCGAGTTTCGTTTCTTCGTCGTCGCCGGTGCCGTCTTCCACGCGCACAACAACGGTGACCGGTTTTGACTGGTCAGCGATGGCCTGTAACGACGCTGCCAGCGTGCCTTTTTTACCGGCCTTTGCAATTGCGCTCTGCACATTGGTAATCAGCACAGGTTTATTGAGGGGGAAGGTTTCCGCATCCGCATCGCTGGCCGTGCAGACCATGCCGACAATGGCGGTGGATACGGTGGAAATGACGCGGGTGCCGTCGTTAATCTCCAGCACCTGCACGCCGTGATGATAGTCACTCATCCGTTTAACTCCGTGGTTAATGGGTGCAACTATTTTCTGTTGGGCAGTGCATGAGACGCTATTTGACCTGGCTGGTCAGTGGATGAAACAACAGATAAAGAAAAGGCAGGCAATCAGCTTGCCTGCCTTGATTTGTACTCTCTCTGTTTCCAACTGACAAATTACGTAACCAAAATTCTGTCAAATCTGACAGTCTGCTTTGAACAAGAAGCGGACATTTGCCTGTCAGGGTATATGCCGTTCTGCGGTTATTATCCAGAATCAATAATTCATCTGAGTTGGATTACATATAAAACATAGTTACCCCATGAATAACCATTAGCAGATTATCAATTATGTAAATCTTTTGTTTTATGTTCTTTAACGTGTTGTGACAACAAATGGCTATAGCGTTTAAGCAAAATATTAGAAAGATTAAGCTCATTCATGAAGTGTTCTTCTAATAAGTAACCATCAATATCAACTTTAATATCATTACCACTTTTCATCTTCTGTAACGTAGATTTTACACGCTCCAGCAGGATGCTTTGCTCATGGTAATAGTCCATAAGAAGAGTAACATCCTCTTTATCAAGCTTACTTAATTCGCTGAAGTAGGATTTAAACACTTTATCAGTCTGGTTTAATGCAATCTGTAAGCGAGGCCCCCCTAATGATTTGACATTAATGGCAAAAGGCTCGCCAACAAAATGCTCCGAATTTTCGTCAAAGCCAATATGTCTCGTTTTATCAAGAAAAGTGAGAGCGCGATGGTTATTAGCGATTTCATATGCAAACATTGTTCTGATACTGTCCCTCTCAGCCTCCATGCTTATATCATCACGATGATTTGTATAAAATATATTTCCAACAAAGAGAACCATAGCAAGAATCACTGAACTTGCCTCCCAGTTAATATTTTTTAATCGTCGCTTAGTAAACATACCGCACCTTAATTATCAAAAATATTCCTTCAGTGTTATCTGGTTAGCCTAAACCAAGTCATTAAAGTCTGCAGGATATCATATACATAAAATGTATTGATTAGAATTTGCACTAATAAAATAATGCTTTACTAAAATCTACTCCAGACACAGAGCGGCCTGTCAGATTAGGCTTTACTCTGTGCCATAGATACGTTTGCTCACTCCAGAGATCATACAACTTATTGCGGCATTTCCGGCCATTCAGGATTTGCAGGAACCACACGACTGACCAGAACGCTGTAGCGTTCCCATGCTTCTAGTCGGCTACGCTCCTCATCTGTTGCCATGTTCAGTCTGACAGCGCGCTCCAGCGGCAAAATCACGGATTCAGCATCTGCAAGAAGTCTGGCTTTCCGGTTTTCTGCCTGCTGCTGCAATTCCTCTGCCGTATAAATGCGTTTAATCACTTTGCCGTCCTTAAACATCCAGTTCCCTGAAATGTCCGCCCGTCGGTTAGCAGTAATATCCGCCACTTCAACAACACTTAATCCATCCGGTCTGATAGCTGTCACATCCTTTTCCACATAGCGGATGATATTATCTTTGTCGTACGCTATTTTTAGCGTGTCATCAGCAAAATACTTTTGTTCTTCGTACCAGTTCTTACCATCTTCTGAAAAAAACCAGACAACATCAAAGTCTTTTGTCAATTGATATTGTTCAACCGTTTTTGGATTACCTGCCGTTATATTTATCAAATGCTGCATAAATTATACCTGCGCTACGTTATACCATGTCCCGTTAATGTATTTCTGCACCGGTCTGTAATATATGCCACCAATGTTATCGGCAGAGTTTGAGCCGGTATCCTGAACAATAATGCCGGAATATACACACCCGGACGGTGCCTGATGTGTCCATGTCATGCCATTGTCCGCAGGTTTGTATGTGGCAGCACCACCAAGCCGGATATCCCGGACATAGCGTGAATCAAAATTACTATAGTTAGATGGTGATACCTGCCCGTTAACAGCAAAAGTGATGCTGTTATCTGTATTTCTCTGACTGTAAAAATGCCAGCCTGCATCATCACCTAATTCAGCCACCACAGGACGACTTGAGTTTCCCCACAAATTGAATGCGGCTTCCTTCGTGGATGTATTGCTGCTGCTGACCGTGAACTTTTTCCCGCTACCGGCACGTACTTTGGTACTTGAGGCAATATCACCAGTAACACTCAGGCCATGCCCCATTGACACTCCGCCATTAGCGTTATTGATAGTCAGCGGCCTTAAACCGTTCCATGTCCCAAATTTATCACCAGAGGCCGTCAGCATTAAATATGTGCTGCCACCATCATTCCTGATAAAGAATCCATAATTGCCATAAGCAATGCGCAGACCATTAGCACTGAGTGATGTAATTTCACCTCTAGAACGGAGACCATAAGCGGAGCTGAGTGATAATTCTTCCTGAGCGTCATAGTTTCCTGTCGCCCAGCGAATTACCCCGCCCTGCACTGTTTCATGCCAGATAGTGTCTCCTTCTCCACCACGAAACTTTCTGAGATATTTTTTGCCGCCTCTGGTGCCTGAACATAAGGCCGTAGACATATAGGCATTCTGGCTTCCGCCATCCTGATTAATCGTTCCGGTCATTGCGTCGCCCTGACGATTCCAGTCACGACGCCAGCCGGGGGAGTAGCCGTCCCCATGATTAATGTAAGTGAATTGCGCGCTGGTTGTACCGCCACCGCTTGATGTTGTCGGCGTGGTCACTCGGATAGTGATTGCAGATTTTGTTCCCATGACCTCGACGACACAACCAGCCAGGTTGATATCACCACATCCGGTATCCGTAATGATTTTGTTATTTGCATATGACCAGGAGCCTTTGCACATCCAGTACGGATGATTAAATGCACCACGGGAATCCAGCCATTCAATAAACTGAGCGGTTGTCCAGTTTCCGGCTTCAGTGCTCAAAGCGCCGCTATAAGCACGACAGGCACCGATATTTTTCGTGAAGGTATCCTTTCCCGGAATATCCGCACCGTTCTGATCTTTCTGAAGACGTTTTTCAGCATTGTCATAGGCAGACTTCACCGCTTTTGGTGTTGCGGCAAGCGTTTCAGAATCACTGTTGGTGGCGCTACTGAGCTGGACAAGACCTTTTCGCGCTGTGGTGGCGTCCTGTGCAGTGTATTTCCCGTTAGCAAGGTCATATGCTGCCTTTACCGCTTTTGGTGTTGCGGCGAGCGTTTCAGACGTGCTGTTGGTGGCGCTACTGAGCTGGACAAGGCCTTTTCGCGCTGTGGTGGCATCCTGCGCAGTGTATTTCCCGTTAGCCAGGTCATATGCGGTCTTTACCGCTTTCGGCGTTGCAGCCAGTGTTTCAGACGTGCTGTTGGTCGCACTGCTTAACTGAGTAAAACCTTTTGCGGTCAGCGAGGCGTCAGGGTGACGTCGTGACTGTTCATGTTCTGCAATTTTGTCATCAACGTAATCCTGCGTTGCCATCACCGTTGTGGTGTCAATAGTCAGCTCCACTGAGGCCACACTGCTGACGATGATGACCATGCGGCAGGTCTGCGAACGCCCTGAGCCTTCGGCAAGAGCTGGCTTATAACTTTCGGCCATGTTCGCCACGGCAATTAACGTTCCAGCATCATCGTACAGGCCAAGCTCACGCATCCAGAAACCGCCCACCTCCGGCGGAATAACCAGCTCTGCGATAATATAATTACTGTTTCGTTTGTCATGGCTGATTTTGTTCAGCGCATGTCGCCAGACTTCATGGATAAGCCCGGTCTGTCCGGCATCCGGGACAGGCAATTTACCACCGCCATCCCCGACGGCCATCGTGGTAATGTTGACCTTCCGCCCTCCCGGTGCGGTTGCCGCTGCCAGCTTTGCTGCACCGGCAGTGGTGATAACGGTTTTGAATTTTGTGCTCATTATTCCTCACTTATCCGGGGTAAACCGTAATAACATCGCCGTCATAAGCCACACCACCGGCGAACAGGTAGCCGGGAATGTCCCGGGTAATGTTCAGGCCAATAAGGTGGCGGCTTGCAGGTTTGGCATCAGCAATCAGCCGTTCCATTTCCTGATACATTGCCTCTGTGATACCGCTTTCCAGTACACCAATATCAAGCCGGAAGGAGCCGGGCGGGTCACTGTTTTCCCACCACTCCGTCACGTTGATGAGATAGCCCAGCGGCTCCACCACACGCCGGATTGCACCTATAGTGCCTTTATGACAGTGGATGAAATAGGCATCGCGAATAACGGCGCGTTTGGTCGCTTCCGGCCACTTTTCATCCCATCTGTCGACCGAAAACGCCCACGCCAGCCACGGCAGCAGATTTGCCGGACAGGTGTCCGGGTTCCACAGCTCACGAATACTGACCGGCGTTTTTTCAATTTCCGCACAGGCTTTTGCGGCGGCGACCTCAAGCGGTGATGAGCCGGTCGGCAGCAGTCGCGAATCACTCATCCGAGCCTCCGGTCACGACGCGGTATTCGGTACAGAAAGACGCCTGCGTACTGTTGAGCACGATGTCGGCCAGTGGTGCAGCCAGTTCGACACGCTGCACACCTTCCACATGCAAAGCGGCATAAATGGCAGACAGACGGATGTCGCGCCCCAGCCGGTGCTGTGCCGTGATATACGCTTCCAGCTTTTTCACAGCGGCAGCGCGGATGGGTTCGCTTTCGGGACCAGGGTAAAGGTAAAGCGTGGCGTTTATCTGGTATTCAACGATGGCGGCAGACTGCACGGTCACGCGGTCGGCCACCGGCCTGACGTCCTCGCCATTAAGGGCGTTACGCACCACAGCCAGCAGGTCTTCGGATGCGACGCCGTTATTTTCACGTGACAGCACAGAGATGGTGACACAGGCAGGAGACGGACTGGTGACAGAAATATCCGCGACACGCCCGTCAGCACTGCGACCATGATACTGATAGGCTCCCACTGACCCGGCGACGCTTAAGCCCTCAAAAGCCTGCTGAATACGCAGACGATAATCGGTGTCAGATTCCATCACTGCCGGTGTCGGCGGAATGGTCGAATCATCTGCCGGGGTGATAGTCAGGCGCGTGGTGTTGTAATTGGCACCAATCACATCAAGGTCATTACCGGCGGCACAGGCCAGCATCACCGCCCGTGCGGCCTCATTCACACGCTGACGCCAGATAAGCTCACGATAAGCATTTTCTTCCAGCAGTTTGACGAGAGGCTCAGATTCCAGTGTCAGGGTACGGGCGACCGCCTCCTGCTGATCTTCCGGGTAAAGGGAAATCAGTGTCGCCTTGCGTTCAGCGAGAATGCTTTCAAAGTCCAGCTCCTCGACCACATCCGGTGCGGGTAGCTGGTTCAGGTCGATAATCGGCATGGTTTCAACTCACAGGGATGGTTAATAAAAGTGGCTGGCCGGTGTCGTTGTGCTGGCCGGTTAACGTGACCGTCATTCGCCCGTCAAAACTGCGCTCAGTGGTGACGGATGACAGGGTGACGCGGGGTTCCCATTTCAGCACCGCCATGTAACAGGCGACCTTAATCTGCAACTCAAGCGCCGGGGTCTGCGGCTGGTCAATCATTGATGCCAGCAACGAGCCGTAATCACGACGCATCACCCGTGAGCCGACCGGTGTGCGCAGGATATCGCCGATACTCTGGCTGATATGCTCAAGGTCAGTGACAGTCAGGCCATCACTGCGATTCATTCCGAGATAACGTGCTGTCATAGAGGACTCCCGGTTTTGCCGCCGCTGTCGCCGGGGTGTTTATGGGTATGCAGTACTTTACCGTTTGATGAAAGTTCACCGCCGGTGTGTTCAATGTTGCCGTGCATCGTCCCGCCCTTCTGCACTTCCAGCGTGCCGGTAATCAGCTTGTTTGTGCAGACCACCTCCGGTGTGTCCAGGGTGACGCGGGTTGATGCTTTCACCGTGACCACCGGCACCGTGGCAGTAACAGAATCAGAAGCCGTCACGCTGGCCGTTTTAATTCCGCTTACCGTGAGTGCACTGGTTTCGGGTTCATACTCAATCACCGCCCCGTCAGGGAAACGGATATGCAGGGCATCCGCCGACACAGACGGCGAGGGGTTATCGCCGGAATAAATCCCCGGCAGAACGAACGCCGTGTCGAGTTCACCACCCACGGCCAGAATCAGCACCTGTTCCCCCACGGAAGGTGCCCACCATGTGCGCGAACGTCCTGCGCGATGGGTCAGCCACTGAAGCCAGTCGGTGCACATGCCGCCGGTCTGCACGCGGCAGCGACCGGCGTTAAGGTCGGTTTCGACGATAATGCCGGTGCGAATCATGTTGCGCAGTGCGCGCGCGAGTTCCTGAATATTTGCGAGAGTGTTCATGCATGTGAGATTGCACAATATATAAAAGTTATGCTATCTGGATTCATTTGTAGAACTACCAGACAACATTCAAGGAGAGCGTAATGGTCAGCTATAATGTGACTAATGTGTGGGGGCTAATCGTTTTTTTCCTTTGTAGCTTTGCAGTATTAGCATTTTTTAGCTTTGGTAAAAGTAACCTTATGAGGCTTATTGCACATTATTTCAATTTTGGATATTCAGACAAAAAATTAAAAAGACTTGACCGCGAGTGGCGCGACATTCAACTATTTAAAATAATTAACGGAATCAATGTATCAGGCATTGAAAATGTGAGAATGATACAGCAGGGACTGATTGATGGAAAACTAAAAACATCGTATTTTTTCCTTACTCGCATCTGGGGTGACATAACAAAACCACCACACATAATTAAAACAATAATTGTAATTCTGGCCAGTATTTTTTACATTCTCCTCGCATGTTACATACACAACGAACAATCCGTTATAGTAAGGGATGCCATAGGCATACCATATAAAAACATGATGTACTATGTTTATAGTGACAAAGTTCTTTTATCCTTCAAAAATAAAGCAGTTGAATTTAATAAAACTTATAGCCTTGCCGATTGCAAGAGACTGCAAAACGTATTTATAAAAGACACACTTCCTGAGATCGCCTGCAATAAGCTCTTACAGCTAAACGAGGAGGACTCCGAATGGTTAAGTCAGGAGATTAAAGATAATAACAGTCACAAAAAAGCATTATTAATACTATCCCTCGTCTATTTCACTTCAGGTCTGGTTATATCCCTGTCATATACAAAATTCTTTTACGCCAATAAGAAGGTTTTAGAATACAAAGCATCAAATAAAAATCACTCATAAACCTCTAAACATTGAGCGACCAGCATGGCCGCTCAATGTTTAATTGCGCATCAGCCTCTGCCTGGATAAAACTAACGCTCAAGGTGAGCCAGGATAATCTCTTCAATCATCTGCACATCCTCACCGGTAAAGCCGAGCAGAGGACGCGCCGGATAATCAATTTTCTTACCGTCTTTCCGGGTTTCTTCCGACAGACCGAACTGATGCACACTGGCGATTTTCGGCGACTTCCCGCCGTAAAATTCCATTGATGCCTGCTCCGGGCTGGCGCGGATATGCAAAAAACGACTGGTAATAAGTTTCGCAAACATTTTTCGCTTAACACGGCCAGTCTTTTTTCTGGCGCTCTGCTGCTGGCGTGGCGCGTAGGGTGTGCCGTCCGGGGCTTTCTGAGCCATCACCCGACGCTGCTGACTCTGCCGCAGACGTTTCGCCAGTTCTGCACTCAGTCGCCGACGCCCTGACGGTGACAGCGACTCAATCAGTCCGGTCAGCCGGTCTTCAAAACGCTTAAACTCATTCATCCCACTTGCTCACCAGTTCGCCATTGATATAAAGCTCCATCGGGCGGGTGACCGGCTCCGGCGGCGTGGGTTCCGGGATATTCTTCACATGCAGCGCGCCGTCCACCTCACTGACCAGCGTGCGCTCGGTCAGCATCAGGCTGATGCTGATATCAAAGCTGCTGTCATTGTTGATGTCTGCATAAAACGTGAAGCCCTTTTTCTGGCCTTCGTCGGTGGTCATGATGTCGGGCTGATTTTCCCGCAGCCACGCCAGCACCGGCACGATGAGCAGGTCAAAATCACCGGTAAAGTCGGTCACAATGACATTGAGCGTGTAACGCTTTTCGAATGACAGCGACGTCGCCAGTGTGGAGGCAATACTCCCGTTATCCACGAATATCCGCAGCATATCGGGGTTAGTTTTCAGTACCGTGACGGCATCAGTCAGCGCCCTGCGCAGGCTGTCGGGTTTGAGCATCGTTTTCGTCCTGACAGTGTTTAATCATTTTTACCTGGCTGGCACAGCGCGCCAGCGCGTTCTCAAGCTGCCGGATATCGGCACTTAAATCGCCGTTCGTCTGCGGGTCACTGCCCGGCATCGGGCAAAGGCTCACTTTCGGGCAGGCGTTGTGGACAATAACTGGCGTCGGTGCAGGCGGGGCGCTGGTGCAACCGGCGCACAGCATCAGGCAGGTCAGCGCCGTACCAGCGGCGAAAATCTTCGTTTTCATTAAGTAACCTCGTGATGGTTTTCTCGCGCTGTGCTTCACGCTTCGCGGCGTTCTCCAGTTCCTGACGCAGTGCCACCTGCGCCAGCTCGTTTTTGTCTGCCCTGGTGAGGGCAACATGAAGCTGATTTTTCAGCATGGTGATGGTCGTCTGCTGCCCGCTGGCGACGTTGTTCGCCCTGCCCAGCGAGGCGCTCAGTCTGGCGTTTTCATGCTTCGCCAGAAACAGCCCCGCCACCGCCAGTGATAACAACACGACCAGCACAATCATCAGCTTTGACATAGTTCCCGCCCCTCAAAACGCTGACGACAGGCCGTACGTATCAGCCGGAAAAACAGCGATGCCACGAGATAAATCAGCGCGGTAAAAATCCACCCGGCAGCGACCAGCGAGATAAACGTCGCCACCATCACTACCAGAGCCGCCGCCCGTCTGCGCCACGGCACCGGCTGCAAAAACAGCGACGTGACAATCTTCACGGCCAGCGATTCCGGTGGCAGCTCCCGCCCGTAGCGTTCCAGCACATACTCAGTGGCATACACGCCGACACCACCGGCAACCACACAGATAACCGTCGCCAGAATCTCCCAGGCGGCGACAAAACTGACGGCCACGCTCTGCGGGTAAATCAGGGACAGTGCCAGCATCAGCGCCAGCGACACATTCAGCATCAGTGAAAGGGATAATTTCTTCATGGTGTTTACTCCGTTTAAGCTGGTACACCGCCGGCGGTACGCCAGACGGTGACCAGTTTTTCCAGTGAATGCTCACGCTGACCGTAACCTGCACCCGGCAGGGACGCCCAGATATTGCGACAGCGTGAAATGGCGCGCTCAATGCGTCCCGCCCGGATGTCATCCAGTGCACCGCGTTCGCGGATCAACTGAATGGCGAGTCTGTCCTGTGACAACGGACTGAAATCCGGCAGGGCAAGCTGTTTACGGTAATGTGGCCAGAACAGGTAAAGCTGCTGATAGCGACCGGAGGCCGTGGATTTTTCACCGCGACGGTTAAACACCTTCGCCGGTCGGCCATGTGCGAACGGGTGGTCACTGTAGTCGGTGAAAATTTCCGGCTTCCCGTCCAGTCCGGTGACTATCACGTCATAGCCCCGGTTTTTCGTCAGCGGATGATTCGCCGTCCCTTCGGACACGGCCAGCATGTCGAGAAAGGCGGCGATATTCTGGTGCGTGTTAATTACCGGCATTACGGTTTCCCCCTGCCCTTAAAGCGGCGCTGAATGGCAATCTCAATCACCTGATAACCGGCGATACCCAGCATGGAGCCGATGCCGCACACCGCAGGCAGTGACAGGTCAGGAAACTGCACCAGAACAACACCGGCAACCATCGAGACAAAACCACCGAGCAACATGCGCCCGATAAACAGACGCGGGGTGATGGGTTCACCACCGGCAAGCACCTTGCCGACAACAATCAGCACCCCAATCATGAAAAGCGACAGGACGCTTTTTTCTTCTGCTGTCATGCGTTACTCCCACAGATTGACAGTTTCAGCCACGGGCGCGGTCTGAACGTCGGGCAGTTCGACGGCGGTGCCGTGCGGCAGCACCGCACCCAGTTCAGCCAGTCCCGGATTTGCGGCAAGCACGGCTTCAACCACGCCCTCAGTGCGCCCGTAATACCGGACACAAATGGCGTCGAGCGTGTCGCCCTGTAGCGCAAAGGTCTTCATCAGATTTGACTCACGATGCAGCGTGGCTTGTCCTGGATACGCGCCACCGCCCAGCGCATATCCCGCCACAGTTCATCGATGGTGCTGTCAATGCTGTCAGCCTTCTTGTCGCCTTTCGCACTGGCATCCACGCCGCGATAACGCTCATAAAGCGACGCGGTCGCCATCGCACACACGGCGCGCTCGTAGTAAAAAACCCTGATGCTTTCACCGTCGATGTCGTCCGCCGGGACGTCCGCCAGACGCGTAAAACCGGCGGCAATTTTCTGTTCGCGATACTCGTACAGCTCCGCATTTGTCTCCGCCATGCCTGACTTGATGGCCTCACGCAGACGGGCGGGGGCGACGGTCTGCTCAAGGCGCATACGTTCCCGGACGCGCTTCGGGTCGATATCGGGAAAAAAGAACGTGTTTTTAATCACCGGCTCGTCGCCTGCCGGTTGCGGGATGACCACCGTACCCTCACCGGACACGGGAGCCTCCTTTCGCGGAATAATCAGCGTCATCATGACTACCTCTGAAAAGTCGGGCGGTGGACGCCGGTGCAGTGTCAGGTGATTCACCCTCACTGACCGGCGTGCCGCCCTGGCGCGGGGCGCATTCGGTTGTTAACTGGCTTTCTTTTTCGGGCGTCCACGTTTTGCCGGTGTCACGCTCCGGGTCTTACGCGGGGTACGGGTGGCCGCTTTGGGCTGCGGCTCCGGCTTCGGTTTCAGCTCCCGCTCCAGTCGTTCAATCTCTTTTTTGACGCCTGCCTGACAGTCGAGCTGTGTCGCACGTTGCAGGTGAGCCAGCGCACCGGCGGCATCACCACCGTCACGCAGAAACAGACCGGTGATTTTGTGCAGCTTTGCGCGCACTTCATCAGGCATGTCAGCCGTGGCGGTCAGTTCAAGGGTCTCCGTCAGCAGGCGGGTATCCACAGACTCACCGGCAGCGTGAGCACGCATGGCCGCAAGCGCCACCTCCTCGGTGAACATGTACGGCGGGGTGCGGCGGTGTTTACCCGGCATGGTCAGACCGTACTTCAGGGCATAACGGGCAATCTCCAGCGCACCGGCAATATCGCCGGTATCCAGACGCCACAGCATGACCGTCATCAGAATGTCATCCTGTGCACCTTTGCCCTGCTCCAGCACGCCGTTCACCCACGGCAACCAGAACGGCAGCAGTTCGCGTTTTTTCGCGGCCTTCAGCTCTTTTGAATAAATCGCTTTCAGTGTGCGCTGGTCTGCGGCCAGCTTGACCAGCATCTGCTCATAGACAGTTGCATGTCGCAGCGGGGCGGCTTCCCGCTGCGCGGTCATCGCTGCCGAGACCCGCATCATGTGGCGCTGTGCGGGACTCGTCATCGGTTACGCTCCCGGCTCTGCGGTCGCTTTAGCCGGTGTGGAGAAATCACCGACCTTAATTTTTTCCACCAGACAACCGGCGGCGTAGTCCTCCACCACGTAATCAATGTTCATTGACTCGTAGTTCTCCACGCGGTCGAGTTTCGGGTTTTCCTCAATCACGCGGCGATGGCTGTCATCCATGTAGTAGATGGACAGGTTTTCCAGCTTCGTGATGAGCATCGCATCCGCCGGGAAGTACGGGACGCGTACCGCTGGCAGGTTGCCGATGCGTTTCTGGCTGATGATGACGTCAGCGGCCAGCATTTCGCTGTTGTCCTGCTCCTTGTTAACGATGGGGAAATACTTGTCCGCCAGTAGCTGACGCCCCACAATCACCACAAGGTCAGGGTCTTCCTGATACCACGGCTCAATCAGGTTGTTGGTCGCATCCATCACCAGTGCATCGAGGCTGGCATAATCACCGCCCTTACCCACGCGGATGACCTCAGAGGTGGTGCGACCTTCCTCGTCAGTGACCTTGCTCATCACGCGCGCCGGGGCTTCATTGCGGTATTTCTGCAGCCAGCCGACCGCCACATCCTGCAGCATCGGATTGCTGCTGCGGTCAGAGGTTTCGGCACGCTTCACGCCGTTAAAACCGGCCATGATGAAATCAAGGGACTGGCGTTTGATAATGGCGTTACGGATACGGAGCTGGAAATCCTGATAACGCGCCCACAGGTCCAGCGTTTTGTAGCGGATATAAAAATCGAAGTTAACCTGGTCGCATTCGTACTTGTTGGACGCCAGCTTCGAGAAGTCCTTCGGCTGACGCTCGGTGCCTCCTGCGGTGTCGGTAGTGCTGGCAATGGGGCCGGTGATACCGATACCAATTTTTTCCCCTTTCATTTCGCTGACCGGCACAATGTTGATGCGGGTCAGAAAGTCAGAGGACTCCTGCATGGTGTTCATCAGGGTCTGGGTGACCGACGGTTCAACGGTGAATTTTTTCGACACATCACCGGCGTCGATGCCGTTCAGTTCGGCAACACGGGACAGGTAAGCATTAAATTTAAAGCGGGTTTCCTGGCGCATAGTTTTTCCTGAAATTAAGGGTTAATCGTGAAGGTTTTCCCGGACTGACTGACGCCGGTCAGCAGTTCGTCATCAGGGCGTCACCGCCACCACCGGTGGCCTTGCTGCGGCGCTGCTGGGTCAGACTTTCGGTGTGGTCGAGGCTGTTTTTCAGGCGGGTGAATGCCTGGCTGGTTTCATCCACCTTGTCAGTCACCTCCTGCTTAAGTGCGGAAAAGGCGGTTTCCACCTCAGCGAGGCGCTGCTCAGTGGCGCTCAGTTTTTCCTGCACATGTTCAGCAACAGCGGTCACCGCTTCATGCACGTCATTCAGGCGGGCGTCATCGCTGGCCTGTTTGCGGCCAAAAATGGATTTCACCTTTTCGGTCAGGGCGGTGAACACGGTTTCAGGCAGGTCTTCAAATTCCAGCTCAACGGGCGTTGCCACTGAAATCAGGTTTTCAGGGCTTAATTTGAAGCGGTTCAGAGGGTTGTGTTTTGCCGTGCGGCAGAATTCCAGGTATTCCGTGCCGAGGCTTGCCGGATCATCGGTGACGGCCAGCCCCACCAGATAACATTTGCCGGTGTTGGCAAAGTTCGGCTGAATTTCCATTGAGGTATAGACCTTCTGCGCGGCCTTGTTCATCGCGATAAGGTCATCGGTCGGGGTGATTTTCGCAAACAGCGCCCATTTGCCTTTCAGCGCCGAATCGTCATCAATCTTTTCGGCCTTCAGTTCGGCCACATCGCCATAACGCTTAAAAATACCGTCAGGCAGGATGCCGCGCAGATGTTCCAGGTTAATGCGGCAACCATAGACGCGCGGGTCAAAGGTTTCGGCCATTTCCTGAATATCCTGCGCACTGATGACACGCCCGTCACAGGTGTCACCCTCAACGCCGATACGAAAGAATTTTGAGACTTTTTTTGCCATTGTCAGGAGTCCTGAATAGTGATTAGAGGAGTCACATGTCGGCATCAGTTTCCCGACGATGCGCATCCTCCGCCATCAGTCCCGGATGGCTTATCACTGACACAACAGCACCTTAGCGAATCGCGGGGCGCGACTCAGTAGCCTTGCCGTGTATTCATCACGGCGAGGTATTCATGACCATCACCACAGACACCACTCTTTTACACGACCCGCGTCGTCAGGCGGCGCTGCTGTACTGGCAGGGGTTTTCCGTGCCGCAGATTGCCGCCATGTTGCAGATGAAACGCCCGACGGTGCAGAGCTGGAAACAGCGCGACGGCTGGGACAGCGTTGCCCCCATCAGCCGTGTCGAAATGAGTCTGGAAGCGCGGCTGACCCGGCTCATCATCAAACCGCAGAAAACCGGCGGTGACTTCAAGGAAATTGACCTGCTGGGACGTCAGATTGAACGACTGGCACGGGTCAACCGCTACAGTCAGACCGGCAACGAGGCAGACCTTAATCCGAACGTCGCTAACCGCAACAAAGGCGGGCGTCGCAAACCGAAAAAGAATTTTTTCAGTGACGAGGCCATCGAAAAGCTGGAGCAGATTTTCTTTGAGCAGTCTTTTGAATATCAGTTGCACTGGTATCGCGCCGGGCTTGAGCACCGCATCCGCGATATCCTGAAATCCCGCCAGATTGGCGCGACGTTTTATTTTTCCCGCGAGGCGCTGCTGCGCGCCCTGAAAACCGGTCATAACCAGATTTTTCTGTCGGCCAGTAAAACGCAGGCGTATGTGTTCCGCGAATACATCATCGCCTTTGCCCGTCTGGTTGACGTTGACCTGACCGGTGACCCGATTGTCCTGGGCAATAACGGCGCAAAACTGATTTTTCTCGGCACCAACTCCAACACCGCGCAGAGCCATAACGGCGACCTGTACGTCGATGAGATTTTCTGGATCCCGAATTTTCAGGTACTGCGTAAGGTGGCATCAGGTATGGCCTCACAGAGTCACCTGCGCTCGACCTATTTCTCCACCCCGTCCACGCTGGCGCACGACGCCTACCCGTTCTGGTCGGGTGAACTGTTCAACCGGGGACGCGCCAGCGCCGCCGAACGCGTGGAAATCGACGTCAGTCATAACGCCCTTGCCGGAGGTCTTCTCTGTGCGGACGGCCAGTGGCGGCAGATTGTCACCATTGAGGATGCCCTGAAAGGCGGCTGCACGCTGTTCGACATTGAGCAGCTCAAACGTGAAAACAGCGCCGACGATTTTAAAAACCTGTTCATGTGTGAATTTGTTGACGACAAGGCATCGGTGTTCCCGTTCGAGGAGCTGCAACGCTGCATGGTCGACACGCTGGAAGAATGGGAAGACTATGCGCCGTTTGCCGCGAATCCGTTCGGCTCCCGCCCGGTATGGATTGGTTACGACCCGTCACACCGTGGCGACAGCTCCGGATGCGTGGTACTGGCACCGCCGGTGGTGGCCGGTGGCAAATTCAGGATCCTTGAGCGTCACCAGTGGAAAGGCATGGACTTTGCCACTCAGGCTGAATCCATCCGCAAACTCACCGAAAAATACAACGTCGAATACATCGGAATTGATGCCACCGGCCTCGGTGTCGGCGTGTTCCAGCTCGTTCGCTCGTTCTATCCCGCCGCGCGCGATATCCGCTACACGCCGGAAATGAAAACCGCAATGGTGCTCAAGGCAAAAGACGTTATCCGTCGTGGCTGTCTGGAATATGACGTCAGCGCCACCGACATCACCAGCTCGTTTATGGCTATCCGCAAGACCATGACCAGCAGCGGACGCAGTGCCACCTATGAGGCCAACCGCAGCGAGGAAGCCAGCCACGCCGACCTCGCCTGGGCGACCATGCACGCCCTGTTAAATGAGCCACTCACCGCCGGTATCAGCACCCCGCTGACATCCACCATTCTGGAGTTTTACTGATGAGCAAGAAAAAAGGGAAAACACCGCAACCTGCGGCAAAAACAATGACCGCCAGCGCCCCGAAAATGGAGGCATTCACCTTTGGTGAGCCGGTGCCGGTACTCGACCGCCGTGACATTCTGGATTACGTCGAATGCATCAGTAACGGTAGATGGTATGAGCCACCAATCAGCTTTACCGGTCTGGCAAAAAGCCTGCGTGCTGCCGTGCATCACAGCTCACCGATTTACGTCAAACGTAATATTCTGGCTTCAACGTTTATCCCGCACCCGTGGCTGTCCCAGCAGGATTTCAGCCGCTTTGTGCTGGATTTTCTGGTGTTCGGTAATGCGTTTCTGGAAAAGCGTTACAGCACTACCGGTAAAGTCATCAGACTGGAAACCTCACCGGCAAAATATACCCGCCGTGGTGTGGAAGAGGATGTTTACTGGTGGGTGCCGTCCTTCAACGAGCCGACAGCCTTCGCGCCCGGTTCCGTGTTTCACCTGCTGGAGCCGGATATTAATCAGGAGCTGTACGGCCTGCCGGAATATCTCAGCGCCCTTAACTCTGCCTGGCTGAATGAATCGGCCACGCTGTTCCGCCGCAAGTATTACGAAAACGGCGCACATGCCGGATACATCATGTACGTCACCGATGCCGTGCAGGATCGCAACGATATCGAAATGCTTCGCGAAAACATGGTTAAGTCGAAAGGCCGCAACAACTTTAAAAATCTGTTTCTCTACGCCCCGCAGGGAAAAGCCGACGGCATTAAAATTATCCCGCTCAGTGAAGTGGCGACGAAAGACGATTTTTTTAATATCAAAAAAGCCAGCGCCGCTGACCTGCTGGACGCGCACCGCATCCCCTTTCAGTTGATGGGCGGCAAGCCGGAGAACGTCGGGTCACTGGGCGATATTGAGAAAGTGGCAAAGGTCTTTGTCCGCAATGAGCTTATCCCGTTACAGGACAGGATTCGGGAAATAAACGGCTGGCTCGGTCAGGAGGTCATCCGCTTTAAAAACTACTCACTGGACACTGACAACGACTGAACATTGCCGCCTGCGGGCGGCTTTTTTACATCCTGTCATCACGCCCTCACACGCTCACCACCGCACAAAACACCCCGCAAACACACCAACGCCCCGGCGCACAATCTAAACGCCGTCACGACGCGCTCAGACGCTGAAAAAATAAAATCAGCACCACCGCCAGCGCGCAGTGCTTTCCCCGCCTCGCCCGCCCGCTTCATGAGACGGTTTTAATGCAGTTGCATTATGTCCCGCTCCTCAGTGCTGCGCTCCATCCTGATTACAAAAACCGTTATCAAAAACACATGCAAATAGACGCAGTCAAATGCGCTACCGCCTCTCGCAATACCTTCAATTTCATGATAAAAAACATCATCCCTAACAAGAGCATTATCCTCATGAAAAAAGTATATGAACTAACCAGTGAAGAAGCACTGTCATATTTTCTTCGCCATGACTCCTACACAACCTTAGAATTACCGGCTTATATTAATTTCACCACATTATTAAATGATATTAATTCATCTATCCATAACAAAAAAATTAAAATTGAACCAACCGCCAAGGAGCTGATGGGTAAAGATATCAATTATGAGGTGCTTGTCAGTAAAGATGGTCTATATAGCTGGCGTAGGATAACACTTATCAATCCCCTTTATTATGTCTACTTCTGTAGAAAAATCACAGCACCAGCAACCTGGGAAATCATAACAGAAAAATTCAAATCTTTTGAATCAAACGACCTTTTTACATGTTCAAGCATCCCCGTCAGAAAAGACAACTCGTCAAACATTGCTGCGTCTGTAATGAATTGGTGGGAAGATTTTGAACAAAAAAGCCTTGCCCTTGCTCTTGAATACGAATTCATGTTCAGCACTGACATCTCAAACTTCTACCCATCAATATATACTCATAGTTTTGAATGGGTATTCATATCAAAAGAAGAGGCAAAGAAGAAAAAAAGCAAAAATAACCCAGGAGGATTAATTGACAGCCACATTCAAATGATGATGAACAACCAGACAAATGGTATTCCACTCGGCAGCACATTGATGGATACATTTGCTGAGCTTATCTTGGGTCAAATCGATATAGAATTAAGAAAAAAAACTAACGAACTCAAAATAATAAACTACAAGGTAGTACGCTACCGTGATGATTACCGGATCTTCTCTAATAGCAAAGATGATTTAGACATAATATCAAAATGTTTAGTCAATGTATTGGGCGATTTTGGTTTAGATCTAAACTCAAAAAAAACTGAACTATATGAAGACATCATACTTCATTCGTTGAAACAAGCTAAAAAAGACTACATCAAAGAAAAAAGACATAAGTCACTCCAGAAAATGCTCTATTCAATATATTTATTTTCACTTAAACATCCAAACTCGAAAACAACCGTTAGATATCTAAATGATTTTCTTAGGAATTTAT
This sequence comes from Citrobacter sp., assembly GCA_019415335.1. The sequence goes on from DXKH01000116.1 coordinate 27,604, forward strand.
TTAAGCGAAAGACAATTAAAGATAACGGCCAACAGGTTGATGCTATGCTTGGTATTATTTCAAGCATCATGGCAAAAAACCCTACAACGTACCCAGTAGGAACGGCAATTTTCTCAAAACTCCTCAGTTTTCTTTATGGTGACGACACCCAAAAAAAATTAACAAAGCTAGAACAACTCCATAAAAAACTGGATAAACAACCCAATACAGAAATGCTTGACATATGGTTTCAGCGAACTCAAGCAAAAATAAACCTAGAGTGGAATAAATCTTATAAGTCAGCTCTATGCGTCCGTATAAATGATGAACTCACAAAAGAGAAAACATTTTCTGTAAATAATTTATGGAATATTGACTGGATCCAAGGAAAAGAAACAAGCCCCAATAAAGCCAAAATATTATCCTTGCTAAGAAAAACAAAAATCGTTGACACAGATAAATTTGATAAAATGGATGAAAATATAACACCTGAAGAAGTTAATCTATTCTTTAAAGAGCACAGCAATTAATATCCCAAAGCCATGTTAGTAACATAACATGGCTTTTTTAAATCACTCATTATCAGTTATCAAGAACGAACATAACATTCTATTCCTAGGAGTTAAATTATCATTAGATCCACTTAATATCCGTTATATCCTCCAGCCACTCCTCATCTACCAGATAGGTGAATTTTTTCCCGTCATAATTTACGGTTGCTCCACGCGCCAGCGCCTCAAGCTCCCATCGCTGCGGCCTGATACCGTTCTGAGCGAGGTCAACGCGGATACGGGTAATTTGCATTCGTTCCGACCGGGTCAGTCTGGCCGATGGTGCCATTTCATACTGTTTTAACGGGCTTCCGTTTCTCTGCTGACGATTTGGTGTTCTCAGCCCGTGTTTAAATGCGCCCCTGAGCGCCCTCACGACCTCCGGGTCATTCCATTCGATAACACCGTCATCAACCAGATTAAGCACTGCTGCGGCGTGCTCAGAAGGTGTGGGAGCCGGTAACGAAGTATCGCCACAGGTGAGCTTTCCACAGTTATTGACAGGACTCCGAGGCGCGGCGATGCCGCTTTTTAAAGTCAAAGGCTCAACGACCGGAACTTTCGGCACAATGCGCCAGTCCGTCGTTCTGGTGATATGAATATGACGCGCGCCGAGATGCGGCGCGTAAATGCCGACCACTCTCTCGACTTCTTCCTCGTACTCGTTAACGTCATCCGACGGGCTACGGGCGACCCTGACAGTCTGACAATCGCGCGGGACATTTGCCCCGCCCTGCGCGCTGATATACAACGCAAAATCACCACTGTCTGCGGCGGCGCGTGCAGCCTCGACGCGTTCGTCAAATTCATCAGCAATGCTGACGCCGCGAGGCAATTTGCGTAGTTCACGGTAAGCCCCCATTGTCGGCAGACCAACCGTTTTAAATTGCGGGATGCGCCACGTTGACGCCCATGCGGTAACAGCCGCCGCAGTATCTTTCAGCGGTCTGCCGGTATCGTTATCGAGCTGACCATCCAGTGCATAGCCATCGATGTTTTTTGAGATGTATTTCGCGATATACCCCGCAGCACCGCCCCGGTTAAGATGTTTTGCCTGAAAACGGTTTCGCGCGGCTCCTCTTTCGTCTCCATCCTCTTTGAGCGCGTAGCGACGCATGATTTCAATAATCTGGTTACGCTGGCGTGGATTACAAAAAAGCATCATATGCCAGTGCGGCGTTCCGTCGTGGTGTGGCTCGACGACACGCAAACCGTAGACCTGTAAATCATTATCCTTGAATGCCGTGCGCATCAGGCTCCAGATATGGCAGAGATAACGCTGCGCATCCTTTGGATTAAATGCCTCATCGTTCCAGCCGTGATTTAGCTGGACGGTTTTACTTTCGCCTTTTCCGACCTGACGTGTCGGGTGATACTTTGACGGCGCGGTCAGCGTGATAAACATCCCCACATCACCCTCTGCGGCGGCGTAACGCTCAATGCCGGCAATGGTGTTCATCAGCTCCATCCGGCGAATTTCAGGATTAGAAATACTGCCCATCACCTTACTGATAAGGTCGATGCGCTCGCCGGTTTCCCTGTTTTCAAGGTCACACGATTTAAGAAATTCCAGATTTGCCTGGCGGCGTGCACGTACATCACGAATGGCATGTTTACTGGCATAAGGAGAACGGTCTTTATTCACCTCCCCGACAGCAATCAGTAACGCCTCATGCCAGCGCATACGCTGGCCTTTGAGCTGATGAGTCCACCACTCATCGTTAAACAGACGGGCAATGGCAGAATATGCCTGCCTCGTGGTCATCTGTCCTTTACGGTATTTTTTCCAGTAGAGCGGGGAAATATTGAAAGCACGTGCAGCGCCAGCAACATGACCATAGAGGTGAGCCTGCGCCTCATCCGTAAACAGCGATTCTTTTTCGCCATGCGCATCCACCCAGGCATCGCTGAGTTCCTCATACATCATGAAAAGCTGCGATGAGATACGGGCGGCAAACTTTTTCAGCTCCTTGTCATTCATTCCCGGCAGGCGCGCATAGTGGTCACGCTCTGCCAGAAACAGCAACGACGCGTCGGTGTTCATTTCATGGCGCTGATTCACACGCTCAATGCGCGGCCATAAACGACGCTGAAAAGTGGATGTGAGAAAATAAAACCCGTGCACCGGGCTTTTATTGCGCCGGATGTAGTCATAGCGTGAGGTAAACAGCGAGCGCAAAAAGTAAGGCAGGCGGTTAATCGTGGATAAAACACCTTGCACCTGACGCATCTCGTCACGTGTAAGGGGTCTTTCGCGCCCGACGGCCTCGCGTGGCGCGTTCCATGCATAAGCACCGGTAAACGCCTTACCGGTGCCTGCGGCAAATGCTGACGGAGGGACAAAACGCCCGGAGGCTTTAACGGCCATATGAGCCAAAAGCCTCTGAACAACGCCTGCTGAGTTGCTCAACCTGCGCGTTTAAATCAGCAAAAGACTTTGCGCTTCCGGTCAGAATATCGTGATGCATCAGGCCGGAAACGAGCTGGCTTAATTTCGGGTAATAACCAACCACCGACAGCCATTCCTGACCGGCGTTTTTACCGCTTTCCGCTCTCTTTTTCTCGTGGAGAATAAACTGAAAGCTGTCACTGGTAACGACATAACGTTCGCCAATTTCAATACGAATGCTCATGCCATTCTCCGGTAATGTTTGTTTTTTGCTTCAAAGACTGACTGACAGGAAACACAACGCGTGGCTGACGGATAAGCCGCACGACGGGCAGCAGGTATTGGCGCGTCACACTCTTCGCAAACCAGCGCAGAAACACCGCAATGTTTTACCCTTGCCGCGTTAATCTGGCGCTCCAGTAATTCAGCCTGTTGTTCCTGAATAAAATCTACGTTGTCCGGCATTACCAGCTCCTTTTGTCGTTCAGCTTCTTAAATTCATCAGCGCAATAGCTGGCGATTTCTGTCGTTAATTTCGTCAGTTCATCCACGGAGGAGATTTGCTTGTTAAATACAGCGCGTTTCACAAGTAAATTGATCACATCAGACAGGAGGTTTAATTCGCTCTGATAAATCGCGATAACAGATTCAGTTATGTCGCGCTTTTCTTTATCAAGACCAAGTTGAATAAGAGACAAATCGCCATTTTCCATAACGGCGATTTTTAAGGCGTTATTCAGTAATACAATTGAACGAGAACAGGACATCAAAGCACCTCCCCACGAGACAATCCGATATTGTGAAATTTTTCCGACTCCTGACTGAGCAGCTCGACTATCTCCACGCGGGATAACTCCGCCTTTGTGATGTGGCGAATCATGGCGTCAAGATGAGAAGAAAAGCGCGTCGCAGCGTCGGCCTGTGCTTCGGTTCTGGCCTGTTGCAGCAGTAATGCGTATATACCGCACTGATTTTCAGAAACTGTATGCATGACTTTCTCCAGGCAAAAAGAAGCCCCGCACAATTAAGTGCGTTAAAAACTCTGGTTAATTACTTAATGCAGATATTGCTCTGGTTTTACCGACGTCAGAATTGTCGGTGCATACTCAAACAGACTGAATAATTCACGTAATGCACGGAATAAAGCATCACGCCAGTAACATGATTCTTCATTAATTCGCCAGTATGGCTGGTTAAATTCTTTTTCTGTCAGTCGTGCGTGCATAAATAAAGTGCGACGCTGACTGACTGTTAAAAAACTAATATATGCATACTCACTTGCGCCAACCTGACGGCGTTTTGAGAATGCCCCACGCAATTCATCAATTGCACATACCAGTCGTTCACGTTCGACGTCGTTCATTTCTTCAAAACGCATCGTTGCATGACGCTGTTTTAACTGTGCATGGAAGCAAACCGTTAGCCGTTCGCGCTCCATCATCTGATTATAATAATCACATGTCTCCTGCCAGCGAGGGACGGCAAGATGCTTACCAATTATCCGGCGCATAGTTGCTGGTTGTTTTTCAACGAGATTGAGCGTCATCACTGTCATTTCCATACCCTCCGGCTTTTCAGAAAGGTCAGAGCCTTTTTTAACGGACTCTGTTTTTTGGTACGGATAATGATTCCCTTACGCCCCTTACCGTGGGTGATGTTGAAGTCAATCGCCCTGGGGCTTTCGTTACGCAGTAACTGAGCAATACAACGAGGCTCATTCATACGGTTCTCCTTAACGTGGTTCACCGAGACCTAACCACATCAACCAGCCGTCACGAATCTCTTTAGGGCGGCTTTCATAAGCCAGTTTTAGTCCGTTATTCCATGCCGGAAGGTATACCCAATATTCACCTGCACGACCTGAAGCTGATTGTGGATCGGTCATATCAATTACAGGCAGCTTTCCTTTATCGATCATCCGACGAACCGCTCCTGTCGATTTTCCTATTAGTTTTGCGAACTCCTGATAAGGAATCGCATCAGTCATGAGTGTTACTTGCTTGCTCATGTCGTCCTCCAGCCCTCATGAATTGCGTTTAATGCCTTATAATGCCTTTTAGTGCCCACATCCAAGCACTAAACAATCTACATCTAAACTAAATACTATTGAGATCTAAATACCATGTCAAACACGATAAGCGAGAAGATAGTCTTAATGCGAAAATCAGAGTATTTGAGCAGACAACAACTTGCTGATTTAACAGGGGTTCCGTATGGCACGCTGAGTTACTATGAAAGTGGTCGTTCAACACCTCCAACAGATGTCATGATGAACATCCTGCAGACCCCACAATTCACCAAATACACTTTATGGTTCATGACCAATCAGATCGCTCCTGAGTCCGGGCAAATTGCGCCCGCTCTCGCACACTTTGGGCAAAACGAAACAACGTCGCCCCACTCCGGTCAAAAGACTGGTTAACAATTCATCGTGAATATATTCATCACAAGTGCCTACTATTGGTGGCTAAATTTCAGCCACCACGAAAAAAGCGATTAGTAGTCGCCAAAAAACACACCACTCGGAGGGTTTTCTGATGGCAATCAAAAAACTCGATGATGGTCGATATGAAGTGGACATCCGCCCTACTGGACGTAATGGAAAACGCATCCGTAGGAAGTTTGATAAGAAAAGCGAAGCTGTCGCTTTCGAGAAATACACGTTGTACAACCACCACAATAAAGAATGGCTATCAAAACCAACAGACAAGCGACGTCTGTCGGAGCTGACACAGATCTGGTGGGATTTAAAGGGTAAACACGAAGAGCATGGGAAATCTAATCTTGGAAAAATTGAAATCTTCACAAAAATAACGAATGACCCATGCGCATTTCAAATTACGAAATCGCTTATCAGCCAGTACTGCGCCACCCGAAGAAGTCAGGGTATTAAACCTTCGAGTATCAATCGTGATTTAACATGTATTAGCGGCATGTTTACAGCCCTGATTGAAGCGGAGTTATTCTTTGGTGAGCACCCTATCAGAGGGACAAAAAGGCTTAAGGAGGAAAAACCAGACACAGGCTATCTCACGCAGGAAGAAATTGCCTTACTGCTTGCTGCTCTTGACGGCGACAATAAAAAGATTGCGATTCTTTGCCTGAGTACTGGAGCACGTTGGGGAGAAGCAGCTCGTTTGAAAGCAGAAAATATCATCCATAACCGCGTCACGTTTGTTAAAACGAAAACAAACAAACCACGCACCGTCCCGATCTCAGAGGCTGTTGCCAAAATGATCGCGGATAACAAACGAGGTTTTTTATTCCCTGATGCTGATTACCCTCGCTTCAGACGAACAATGAAAGCAATAAAACCGGATTTGCCAATGGGGCAAGCCACACATGCACTAAGGCACAGCTTTGCCACTCATTTCATGATTAATGGAGGAAGTATTATCACGCTACAACGGATACTAGGTCACACGCGGATTGAGCAAACTATGGTTTACGCTCACTTTGCGCCAGAGTACCTTCAGGACGCCATTTCTCTTAATCCGCTAAGAGGTGGTACTGAGGCCGAGAGTGTCCACACAGTGTCCACAGTAGAGTAACGTTTAAGGGCTTTCAGTGGTAATTTATGCCGCTCAAACCCGCATTGTACCGTTGAAAGCCCCTACTGGTGACACCCTAAATCTCCCTTACACGGGCTTATTTTTTATGCATAAGCCCTATCTCTGGTAACCGTCTTCCATTGACCACATCGATAGAATCCTCCTTCATAGCACGATGCCTTTCACTTATCGGCATCGTGCTCCCACAGGTTCCGGCTACGCACAGCCAGAACGCGCATGTTTGACGCTTACCAAAAAATATTCTCACTCTCCACATTTGAATGTCAGACGAGCGACGCCATGTAATCCTGCACCTTCTGTCTTCAGGTCAACTATCTGCATTTTTTTTCCCTGAGTAACACAGAAATGAGCTGCATCATTTTTTACTATATTTTCTGCACCAGAAATTCTGCCCCTGGCTAAAGAAGCTTCGGCTTCGGTGTAGTATTGGTTATCGAGTTTACGCTGAATATTACTTTTATATGCAAGGCCAAATTTACCGATACTTGTCTCATCATTATGCACAGCACAACCAGACATAAGAAAAACACTAATTAATGATATAGCAGCTATCTTTTTCATCTTACCTTCCCCCATTAAATACCAACGACACGCTCTGGTGTTTAAATATAATAATGGCATGATTATTATATTTGAATAGGATTATAATAAATGTTCTGTACAACATTTCCTACATAAGTAGGAATTACAGACACGGATGCCCTTCCGGGTAACCCCATGGGGGGGTTAATATATTTTTAATAGTATATTGAAGATGCCACTGTTTAGTTGAATATTAGGTATATGCTCTTTTTTGAAATTTATCGGTGGCTGCCGTTAGTATTCGCTGTCCCCATTGCAAGCTCCTGGTGGTAACCACTGAATCTTCCATACTTGAACTGACTTTTTATCCTCCGACTTTCATCCTGTTCTGACTCTACCTTTTCTTTTCTGCTCTACACTATCTACAGACCAATCATAAAGGCACATACGATCATGGCAGAATTTCCCGCCAGCTTACTGATTCTTAATGGCAAAAGTACTGACAATCTACCCCTGCGCGAAGCAATTATGCTGTTGCGTGAGGAAGGAATGACGATCCATGTGCGGGTCACCTGGGAGAAAGGCGATGCCGCACGATATGTAGAGGAGGCCCGGAAGTTGGGCGTCGCAACGGTGATTGCCGGTGGTGGCGATGGCACCATTAATGAAGTTTCTACGGCGTTGATTCAGTGTGAGGGGGATGACATACCCGTGCTGGGAATTTTGCCATTAGGAACCGCCAATGATTTTGCCACCAGTGTAGGGATTCCTGAGGCACTGGATAAGGCGCTGAAACTGGCAATTGCCGGTAACGCCATTGCGATAGATATAGCGCAGGTCAACAAACAAACCTGTTTTATTAATATGGCGACAGGCGGATTTGGGACGCGTATTACCACAGAAACGCCGGAAAAATTAAAAGCCGCGCTGGGTGGCGTCTCTTACATCATTCATGGCTTAATGCGCATGGATACTCTGCAACCGGACCGTTGTGAAATCCGCGGTGAAAACTTTCACTGGCAAGGTGACGCCCTGGTCATTGGTATTGGTAACGGGCGTCAGGCCGGTGGCGGTCAACAATTGTGCCCGAACGCGTTAATTAACGATGGCTTGCTGCAACTGCGCATTTTTACCGGCGATGAAATTCTTCCGGCTCTCGTATCAACCTTAAAATCTGACGAAGATAACCCGAATATTATCGAAGGCGCTTCGTCGTGGTTTGATATACAAGCCCCACACGAAATCACTTTTAATCTTGATGGCGAACCGTTGAGCGGACAAAACTTTCATATTGAAATACTTCCGGCGGCGTTGCGTTGTCGATTACCACCGGATTGTCCATTATTGCGTTAATCAAACTATTCTCTCTTGAACCAGGGAAAATCCGTAATGCCGGATGCGGTGTAAACAACTTATCCGGCATACAGAACAATACTACACCGTAATTAATTTCACTCGTGTCTTCTGCAATGCCAGTTTATCCACCTCTGACACAGCATCGTCGGTAATAATAATGTCAATTTTTTCGATTGGCAGTACCTGATTAAAACCGCGACGATTAAATTTCGATGAATCGAGAACGGCAATCACTTTATTTGCGGCTGTGACCATCGCCCCGCTAATCGAATAGCCTTCATTAAAGGTCGTAATACCATTAACCGCATCAATACCATCAGCACCGACAAACATTAAATCGGCATTAATATCCTGCAATGAACGCTCAGCAATGGAGCCATGCATCGAGCGCGTTTTATGGCGGACCGTGCCACCGCAGACGACCAGAGTAATGTCTTTATTTTCGGAAAGGGCAAATGCTGCCGGGAGACTGTTGGTAATCACCGTGATATTTTTGGCGGTCATTAATCCTTCGGCGATAAGCATTGTCGTACTTCCGCTGTCGAGAATAACGGTCATCCCTTCGTGGATCATTTTGACTGCCGCCTGCGCTATTCTGTTTTTTGGCGCGCTGGCGAGCTGAAATCGCTCTTTAAACCCGACTTCCTGGGTCTCGGTTTCACTATTACCGGACATTATTTTCGCCGCACCGCCATGAAAGCGCGTAACCACGCCTTTTTGTTCGAGAAAGCGCAAATCGGCACGGATTGTCGCTTCCGAGGCAGCAAATACTCCCGCCAGATCCTGAACAAGCACGGTTCCCTGTTCATTCACTAATTGGATGATCTTATTCCTTCGCTCGAATGAATTCATCGTCATTTACCCATATTCAATTGTGGCTAGTGTAAACGAAGGGGGACCATTGGTGAATGATCTGTTTTGCACAATACCGGGCCAGCATCACGCTGGCCCGCGGTTTCAGGGAATGAGCAACACTTTGCCCGGCATAGCATTACGAGCGATGTCACGCACCGCCTGGGCGAAGCTTTCAAAGCTTCCACGGTGAGCGATTAATGGCTCCAGGCTTAACTTACGTTCTGTCAGCAACCGGCTCGCCGTTTCCCACTCCTGCCCCGGCCAAGGGCTGGAGTAGTTCATCCAACTGCCGATAACCGTCAGCTCTTTACGCAATATTTTGCCAAACGTTGCCGATGTTAAATGCAGATCCTGATGCAACGTGCCCACCAGCGCCAGCTGGGCATGAGGCCCGGCAATCTCTACCGCCAGTTCGACGGTTTGCGGGACGCCAGCCGTCTCGAGGATAAGCTGATTAAAGCGCAGCTCGCGTAAAACGCCCTGCATTTGCGGCGCGCTCATTTCAAGGCTGTTAAATGTTTGCATCGCACCGAAAGATTTTGCCAGTGCCAGTTTTTCTGAGCTAATGTCGATAGCCGTCACACTCTTTGCTCCCAGCGCGACAGCGCACTGAATGGCCAGCAGGCCAATGGTTCCGGCACCAATAATAATAACGTTTTTATTCTCACAACCTTGCGCTAAATGAAAAGCATGCAGGCCAACGGTAATCGGTTCAATAAAAGCCCCTTCCTCAATAGGCATATCCGCAGGTAGAGCAAAGACATTTTTCCGCTTAACGACAATATATTCGGCAAACCCACCATCACGCCGTGAGCCAATAAAATCATATTTTGCGCACTGGGAATAAAACCCTTTCAGACACTCTGGACAAGTAAAACAGGGTAATAACGGCACACAGGCAACCGCATCGCCAGGATGTAAATCATCAACACCGGATCCCACCGCATCAATATAGCCGCTAAATTCATGGCCTAACGTTATTGGATAATAATGTGCACCATTTTTAAATATCCTGGGTAAATCGGAACCACATACGCCCGAGCTGGCAATTTTTACCCGCACCTCATCCTGATGATTAATTTCAGGAATGACTCGTTCTTCAACGCGCACGATACCATCAGTATCATTCACCACTGATTTCATAAAAACTCCTGATTGGTTAAGGGGGATATTCTCCCCCTCAGGTAAAAATTATTCTGCGAGAACGGCTTTCTCTTGTTTGGTAAAGCCGCGCGCTCTACGCCAGGTCATGAAAATACCGGTGAGATAAATGACGCCGATAATAATGAAACCGGGAATATTTTGCGGGGAGAAAACCTGAATCAGTAACCAGGTAATAGGAGAACCGCCCTGATCCATTGAAGCCACCATACCCCCGGCTTTTAACGCGCCCGCATTAGCCGCCAGTTGGGTGTGCAAACCAATAGTTTGCGTCGCGATCCACAGGGTGATGCTCATAATGATGACACCCGAGATTAAG
>DXKH01000117.1 GCA_019415335.1 Citrobacter sp.
GTTCCGTAATGGTTGGGAAAACAATGTGAAATCTATTGATGCCCTACCATACGTTGACGCGGGTTCAAACGCCCGAACCAGCGATATTAGCAGCGGAGAATACGCCACTATGCCACTGGCACCAATGAAGGAGTCCGATGCGCCGAACGAAGAACTGCGTCAGGCCTGGGAGTATTACCACACCCCTCGCGCGCAGTATCCAACAGCACCGGGTTACGCTACTTTGCGCAGCCTTAACCAGATTATTACCTATGATGCTTACCATATGGCGGAAGTGTACCTGACTCAGCCGATACAGATTGTGGCGGGCAGCCAGGCAGGGAGCAAATGGATGAGTGACGACCTGTACGATCGAGCATCAAGCCAGGATAAACGCTATCACATTGTTGAAGGCGCAAACCATATGGATCTTTATGACGGCAAAGTCTATGTGGCTGAAGCAATTTCAGTATTAGCTCCGTTCTTTGAGGAAACTCTGTAATGAAACATATTCAAATCCGCAATAGTGATATGGCCTGGCATATTGCTGCCAATAATCTGGGAAAAGTTTCATGAAAAATGTACTGATTCTTGGTGCTGGCGGTCAGATAGCCCGCCATGTGATTAATCAACTGGCAGATAAACAAACCATTAAACAAACATCGTACTGTACTATGTGCAGTACGATTTATTAAACTTATTAAGGTGAACTGATCAATCAGATGCGATTAACATGTGTAGAACCAGTAAGAATAAAATACGCCATGTATATAACATTACGACAATTCTAATATCTGCACATCAATGAAAATACAAACAACTTCCGGCAAAAAAGTGATACAAGATCGATGACATAGCGTTGAAGAAAAGGATTTGATAATCCGCAAAATTTGCACAACACTGCCTGTAATACTTCCTGAACCAGAGACGATCATGACCGTAACTCGCCCACGCGCCGAACGCGGCGCATTTCCGCCCGGTACAGAACATTACGGACGTTCATTATTGGGCGCGCCGTTAATCTGGTTTCCGGCCCCTGCAGCCAGTCACGAAAGTGGTTTGATTCTGGCTGGCACTCACGGTGATGAAAACTCTTCGATCGTCACGCTCTCCTGTGCTCTGCGGACTTTGACACCGTCTTTGCGCCGCCATCATGTGGTGCTGTGTGTGAATCCTGACGGCTGCCAGTTAGGGTTACGGGCCAATGCTAATGGTGTGGATTTAAACCGAAACTTTCCGGCAGCGAACTGGAAGGAAGGTGAAACAGTTTATCGCTGGAACAGCACCGCTGAAGAACGTGATGTCGTTTTACTGACAGGTGACAAACCTGGCTCCGAACCTGAAACTCAGGCGCTGTGCCAGCTTATACACCGCATTCAACCTGCCTGGGTGGTCTCATTCCACGATCCACTGGCCTGTATTGAAGACCCCAGACACAGCGAATTAGGTGAATGGCTGGCCCAGGCGTTTGAATTGCCACTGGTAACCAGCGTCGGTTATGAAACGCCTGGCTCTTTCGGCAGTTGGTGTGCGGATCTCAACCTGCATTGCATCACCGCAGAGTTTCCGCCCATCTCCTCCGACGAAGCCAGCGAAAAATATCTCTTTGCGATGGCAAACTTGCTGCGCTGGCATCCTAAAGATGCAATTCGCCCGTTGTGAACTGAAGCGCCGGTTCCACATCTACCGCCAGCCAGGTCGGTCCGTCAAGATCGGCGAAACTGACCTGCGGCACCAGCGGTAAAGCGGCGCTAATGGCCCGAGAGGTACACAACATGCAGCCCAGCATCAGACGAAAACCTTGTGCACGCGCTTCAGTCGCCAGCGCCAGCGCTTCCGTCAGACCACCGGTTTTATCAAGCTTAATGTTAACCATCTCATAGCGCCCTTTCAGCGCCTTCAGATTGCTACGAGTATGACAACTTTCATCAGCACAAATCGGTAACGGATGAATAAAATTCTCCAGCGCCGCATCGTCCTGCGCAGAAAGCGGTTGTTCAAGCATCGCAACGCCTAAATCTGCCAATAGCTGGCAACGCGCCGCCAACCCTTCTGCACGCCAGGATTCATTTGCATCAACGATCAGCGTCGCATCGGGCACAGCTGTGCGAATTGCCACCATCCGCTCACTGATAAGATGGTTATCCAGCTTCACTTTCAGTAATTTCGCGCCTGCCTGCCAGAGTGTTGATGCACTATTGGCCATCTGATCAGGCGTACCGATGACTATCGTCTGTGCCGTGGTGACTGTCTCGGGAAGCGTTATGCCGATCAAATCAGCCAGCGATTGCTGCTGTTTTCGCGCCGCCAGATCCCACAATGCACAATCCAGCGCATTACGTGCTGCGCCGGCAGGGAGGATTTTTTGCAACTCCTCCCGTGTCAGCCCTTTCTCTAATTGCGGCACGACGCTCATAATTTGCGCCATTACCGAGGCATCACTTTCGCCATAGCGCGGATAAGGCGTACATTCGCCCGTACCTTTGACGCCATCTTCTTCCAGTTCAACCACCACCACGCGCGCTTCACTGCGACTTCCCCGGGCAATCACAAACGGGGTATGTAAGGGCCAGGCCTCCTCAAATACCTTAACGGTTCTCATCTTTACTCCTTGTTGTCGCGGTGGTCTGCGGATTAAGCGCAAATAGCGTTTGCTGTGTTATTGACAGTTAGCATAAACTAGGTGTGACGTTAACTATATGTAAACAGGAAAGATAATCATGTCACAAACCGTTCATTTCCAGGGCAACCCGGTTACAGTCGCCAATTCCATCCCGCAGGCGGGTAGCAAAGCGCAGACTTTTACTCTCGTGGCAAAAGATCTGTCTGACGTCACCCTCGGTCAGTTTGCGGGTAAACGCAAAGTGCTGAACATTTTCCCGAGTATTGATACCGGTGTTTGCGCCGCATCAGTACGTAAGTTTAACCAACTGGCAACCGAGATCGACAACACCGTTGTGCTGTGTATCTCTGCCGATCTGCCATTCGCCCAGTCTCGTTTCTGCGGCGCAGAAGGTCTGAACAACGTTATCACCCTCTCCACTTTCCGTAACGCTGAATTCCTGCAAGCCTACGGTGTGGCAATTGCTGATGGCCCACTGAAAGGTCTGGCAGCGCGTGCCGTTGTGGTTATTGATGAAAATGACAATGTGATTTTCAGCCAGCTGGTGGATGAAATCACCACCGAGCCGGATTACGAAGCAGCTCTGGCTGTACTGAAAGCATAAGTTAATATGCCTGATGGTGTTGCACCATCAGGCATATTCACGCTTACTCTTCGTTCTTCTTCTGACTCAGACCATATTCCCGCAACTTATTGGCAATCGCGGTATGTGAAACGCCGAGACGTTTTGCCAGTTTGCGCGTGCTGGGATAATTGCGATAAAGCTGGGTTAATACCGAGCGTTCAAAACGGCTGGTGATTTCGTCCAGCGAACCTTCCATCGCATCTTCGCCCACGGCTACCGTTGCGGCGTCATAATCCGGCAACAAAATATCCTGTGGACGCAGCTCATAACCGTCCAGTTGTGTCAGTGCACGATAGATAGCGTTCTTTAACTGCCGCACATTTCCCGGCCACGCATAACGCGTAAGTACAGTATTCAGATCAGCGGCCAGTTTCGGACGCGGCACGCCCTGCTCGTCGGCAAAGCGGGCGACGAACAGCTCGGTTAACGGCATGATGTCCTGCGGACAGTCACGTAGCGGCGGCAGATTGAGCGTCAACACGTTCAGACGATAATAGAGATCTTCACGGAACACGCCTTTTTGCACCAGTTCGACCAGATTCTTCTGCGTAGCACAAATCACCCGCACATCGACATGCACCTCATGGTCTTCGCCAACCCGACGGAAGGTGCCATCATTAAGGAAACGCAGTAATTTCGCCTGCATCCGTGGTGACATTTCCCCTATTTCATCCAACAGCACCGAACCACCGTTCGCCTGCTCAAAGAACCCTTTCTTCCCTTCCGGAGCATGACCAAACAGTTCACTCTCGACCGCATCTTCCGGTATAGACGCACAGTTCAGCGCCAGGTAAGGTTTGCTCGCTCTGGGGCTTGCCTGATGACAGGCGTAGGCAAAGAGATCTTTTCCGGTGCCGGTATCACCCGTAATCAGCAGTGGCGCGCTTAGCATCGCCAGTTTCTGCGCCTGTTCGACAACATGCTTCATTTTCGGGCTGACGGCGACAATTTGACTAAAGGCGCTGACGTCCTGGGCAGCGACATTTTGCAACTGACGGCCCATACGAATCGTTGATCGCAGCATCACCACCGCACCGGTCAGGACGTGTTGATCATTTTCATCCTGAAGATAAACAGGCGTAATCTCCATCAGGAAATTCTGCCCATTAATAACGACATGCTCGTTATGCGAATCTTGCGGTTCGCTTTCCAGCCAGCGTAAAAAATTAAAGCCGTTAATCAATTGCGCGGCGGTATGGTTGCGCAGGCGATCCAATTTTTGCCCAAAAAGCTGACAGCTCGCCGGGTTCGCCATATCCACTTTGCTTTTCATATCGACAGAGAGCACAGGTTCAGGCAATGCCTCCAGTAACGCGCTCAACGCCAGATGCTCACGTTCGGAAGGCATCCACGGGACAGTACGCACATCGGTAACACCTGCAATACGGCGTATTTCGGCCATCAGACTGCTGAAACTCTCAAACTCCAGTTCAGCAAAATTGAGGTAGATTCGCCCAATGGGATCAATCTCAATACCGCGTAAATCAATGCCTCTTAGCACGAGTAGATCGAGTAATTCGCGGGTCAGACCGAGTCGGTCTTCACAAAAGACTTCCAGACGCATGGGAACCTTCACCTGAAAAAAGAACAATTAATATGATGATATGACACTATTTGAATAGCAGGAAGGTTTCTGTCAACAATCATTGACACAAAGACGGAAAAACGGGCACTTCGGCGTAAAGATATCCGGTCAGCACCCGATATTGCATTATTTTTCGCTGGGCGTTTTGCCTTTTTGCAGAGTTTCTTTCACCTGACCGATAAGCTGACGACGGAAATCCCCGAGGCGTGGCTTGTCATCGTCAATCCACGGCAGCGGGCGGCAAAGCTCCATAGCTTTAATCCCCAGTCGTGCCGTCAGAAGTCCTGCACCAATCCCCTGAGCTGCGCGGGTAGACAAACGAGCAGCGAGATCTTGCGACATCCAGTCCATCCCCACTTCGCGCACCAGTTCGCTGGCTCCGGCGAAAGCGATATTCAGCAATACCAGCTTGAACAGGCGCAAACGGCTGTAATACCCCAGTTCAATGCCATACAGCGTGGCGATGCGATTAATCAAACGCAGATTGCGCCAGGCGATAAATGCCATATCCACCAGCGCCAGCGGGTTGACCGCAATCATCAATGTTGATTCCGCTGCCGAACGGCTGATTTCGCGCCGTGCCTGGGCATCTAAAACTGGCTGGACCAAATGCGCATACAAACTGACCACTTCACGGTCGTTTTGCGTTTCATGGATTGAGGCATACCAGCGTTGCAGCGCCGGATGTGACTGATCGATGCCCGCCTGCTGCGCCAGTTTTTCGCAAAATGCGCGGCCTTTGCCGGTGCCATGGCTGTGCAATAAATCACGCGCTTCGTCGCGTTCATGGGCGCGCTGTCGCAAGCGCCATAAGCGCCGCCACTCTGTTACCACAGAACCTACGCCAGCGCCGATAATCAATGCCCCTGCGGCACATCCACCCAGCGCTACCCAGTCCTGGGTTTGCCAGGCATTCATTGTCCACTGTACCCCCTGCCCGACAACGCTTGCGCCAAACAGAGCCAGCCCGCCCATCACCATTTTGCGCCACAGGCTGCGTTTCGGACGTAACGCTGCGTCCATCACCGCTTCAACTTGCCCCTCTTCTTCCTGCGCTTCGTCGAGCGTGGCCGGGGCAAAATTTTGCGCCTGATTTTCGTCAAAGGTCTGCTGCGCCCTGAATTCAGGATTCTGATCGACATCCAGCGGACCGTCGAAATCAATACGTGGTTTTAACGGTTCGGTCATCGCAATTTATCTCCTATTAAAAATTCCAGCGCAGCATCAAGGCGAATATGCGGCAGCGGTTTGTCAACATCCATCACCTGCGGACGAAACGCCTCAAACTGGAAGCCTTGCTTATCCCAGAACGCCTGACCGGGCAAACGAGCGGGAACTTCGCCAGGATAAACAGTGAGCGGTGCGCCATCGCTGAGTCGATTACCGCGCAGCGCCGGGATTTTCTCACCGTTAACATCAATAATGCCGCTGGTGGTCGCCTGAACTGACGCCAGCCCCAGGCAGTCCATGCTGATCCCTTCGAACGCCGCATTTTGCCAGGCATCCTGAATCAGTTGTTGCAGTAATGAAACCATATTGGCGTGCTGATCGATGGTCACATGGTCTGCTTTAGTGGCAGCAAACAATAGCTTATCGATAACCGGTGAAAACAAACGCCGGAACAGGGTTCGCTGCCCGTAGTGAAAACTTTGCATCAGTTGCGTCAGCGCCAGACGCATATCATTAAATGCCTGTGGCCCACTGTTGAGAGGTTGCAGGCAGTCCACCAGCACAATCTGGCGGTCAAAGCGCAGAAAATGATTCTTATAGAACCCCTTCACCACTTTCTCGCAGTAATAATTAAACCGCTCGCGCAACATTCCGGCATTGGTGTGCTTATCGGCCTGCGCCAGTTTGGACTCGCCCCAGGCATCGACATCTGGCCACGGGAAGAATTGCAGCGCGGGCGCACCTGCCATATCTCCCGGCAAGACAAAGCGCCCAGGCTGAATAAAGTGCAGCCCCTGCTGTTTACAGTGGTGGAGATAATCGGTCCACGCGGCGGCAATGTCTGCCAGCCGGTTTTCGTCGGCAGGCGCTAGCGGGTCCAGCCCTTCGCACATCATTCGCCATTTCGCCGACCATTCGCCGCGCTGACCATTAAGTAAGCCCGTCATCTGGCGCGACCAGCTTAAATAGTCCTGCGCCAGCATCGGCAGGTCGAGCAACCATTCGCCGGGATAATCCACAATCTCCAGATACAGCGTGGAGGTATCCTTAAAGTGGCGTAGCAGCGAATCGTTCGATTTAAAACGTAGCGCCAGGCGAATTTCGCTGACGCCGCGCGTTGGCGTTGGCCAGGCGGGTGGATCGCCATATAACTGCGCCAGCCCTTCATCATAGGTGAAGCGCGGAATGCCAAAGTCACGCTGGGGAATGCGTTTTACGCCCAGCAGCCGTTCTTCACGCACCGCGCTTAACAGCGGCAACCTTGCTCCGGCGTGAATATTGAGCAACTGATTGACCATCGCAGTGATAAACGCCGTTTTGCCGCTGCGGCTAAGTCCGGTTACGGCGAGGCGCAGATGTCTGTCGACACCCCGATTCACCAGCGCATTAAGTTCATTTTTAAGTCGCTTCATTGCTGTCCTGTGCTGCTCTGAAGACCAGAAAAAAATCATTCGTAAGAATATGAATGTGGGGGCCAGGCCATTGATTATCAACTGCCCGTGTTGTCATCGACGGGCGAACTCCATAAGATGTGCAACATTCACGTTCGGACGGAGTTCCTGACCTATGTCCCCTACTATTTATGATATTGCCAGGGTTGCAGGCGTATCAAAATCCACCGTATCACGCGTGCTGAATAAGCAAACCAATATCTCCCCGGAAGCGCGCGAAAAAGTGTTACGGGCCATTGAAGAATTACAGTATCAACCAAACAAGCTGGCCCGCGCGCTGACCTCTTCGGGTTTTGATGCCATTATGGTGATTTCTACCCGTTCGACCAAAACTACGGCGGGTAATCCGTTTTTCTCTGAAGTTTTGCATGCCATCACCGCCAAAGCGGAAGAAGAAGGTTTCGACGTGATATTACAAACGTCGCACAATCCGGCAGAAGATCTGCAAAAATGCGAAAGCAAAATTAAGCAGAAAATGATTAAAGGCATTATTATGCTAAGTTCGCCTGCCGATGAATCCTTCTTTGCACAACTCGACAAATACGAGATCCCGGTAGTGGTAATTGGCAAAGTTGAAGGTCAATACAGCCATGTTTATTCCGTCGATACCGATAATTATGGCGACAGTATTGCGCTGACCAATGCGTTAATTGAAAGCGGGCATAAGAATATTGCCTGCCTGCATGCGCCGCTTGATGTTCATGTTTCAGTGGATCGGGTAAATGGTTATAAGCAAAGCCTGGCTACGCATAATATTGCAGTGCGTGATGAATGGATTGTTGACGGCGGTTATACCCATGAAACAGCCTTGCAAGCCGCACGGGAATTATTAAGCCAGTCACCGTTGCCTGAGGCAGTGTTTGCTACTGACAGCCTGAAATTAATGAGTATTTATCGTGCGGCGGCAGAGAAAAACATTGCTATTCCGCAGCAGTTAGCGGTGGTGGGTTATAGTAATGAAACGCTGTCGTTTATATTAACGCCTGCACCAGGCGGCATCGATGTTCCGACGCAGGAGTTAGGTCAACAAAGCTGCGAGTTATTATTCCAGCTAATTGCCGGAAAACCGTCACCACAAAATATTACCGTTGCTACGCATATGTCGTTGAAATAAATGTATGCCGGATTTAGCGCTCGCGCCGCATCCGGCAATTTAACCCATTATCAGAACGAGTAATTTACGCCGACACCTGCATAATGGAATTTATCGCTGTCGCCTTCGTCGTGATCCTGCCACTCAAACGCGTATTCCAGCGAAACGGAAAGACCATTCTGGAAATCATAACCGTAAAATAACCCCACACGGTTAAAATCATGGCCTTCACGTTCAATATCATCCAGCCAGTCCCAGTTACTCCAGCGATCCAGCCCAATGCGCGTATACGGCGTCACCGAGTGGTTGCCGAGCGTCAGCGGCAAATAGGCACGAATTTCTTGCGTGGAAAACTCACCGTTATTGCGGCTGTCGTCCATATTGAAGCCGCGCTCGAGATAATAGTTCACTCGCAAAGCAACCGTTTCGTTGAAGGTATATTGCAGACCTGTTTCCGTTTCGACTCGGGTATCAGCGTAACCGGTCGTGTTCAGATCGTTGGCAAATTTATACATCGATAACCAACCGTTGAAACGTAAATCGTCAGTCAGTTTCACATCCCAGTCTGGCGCGATTTTCCAACGCTGCATATTCGCCGTGTCTTTACCCGGTTCATCAACGTAGTGATAACCATAATTACGGAAACCACCAGTCAGACCGAAACTGAAATCATCGCTTTCGAGGAACTGATAATGTACCTCCAGCTCCGGGCGATCAAACCACGTTCCACGTTTACCCGCGCTATAATCTACCGGCCCTTCCTGATAATAGGCCAGAGAAATTCTCCACGGCCCGTTGGCGGCATTAAAATAGACAGAAGGCTCCGCGAGCCCATCCATATCTTCGCCATAACCTTCGACGTTTTCTATTTCGTACATCGCGCCGATATTAAAGTGCCAGTCGTTCTTTTCCTCGGCCTGTGCGCAAGCCATTCCCGCACACATCACCAGTGCGGTACAGGGTAATAACTTTTTCATTATTGTTCCTTGTATTATTCTGGGGGAATGCCTTCCCCCTGTATTTAGCGAATTGCTATTTCCGTTTCTGCATCAAAGAAATGACATTTAGTCATATCAAAATGAATAGTGATATTTTCTCCTGCATGATAATCATTTAACGCACCAGCACGGACCACTAACTCGTGCCCCCCAACCGTGGTGTAGAGCATAAATTCCGCACCGGTTAATTCTGCCACGC
Source organism: Citrobacter sp. (assembly GCA_019415335.1). The sequence goes on from DXKH01000117.1 coordinate 9,724, forward strand.
TAATTTTGGCGGAAATGTTATTTTCCTCTTGCGCGTCCGGATGAATATCTTCCGGGCGTATTCCCATCACGATGGGCTTATGCAAACTTTCCTGTGTTTTCAGAACCGCTAATTTCTCTTCGGGTATGGTTAATTTAAGCGTTTCCGTAACGAATTTATCGCCATCGATCGTGCCGCGAATAAAATTCATCGCAGGCGATCCAATAAATCCGGCAACAAACATATTCGCAGGTTGGTTATAAACCGTTTTCGGCGCACCGACCTGCTGAACAATCCCATCCTTCATAATCACAATCCGCGTCGCCATGGTCATCGCTTCGGTCTGATCGTGGGTCACGTAGATCATGGTGGTGTTCAGTTTCTGATGCAGCTTGCTGATCTCTGCGCGCATTTGTACGCGCAGCTTGGCATCAAGGTTAGAGAGCGGTTCATCCATTAAAAACACGCCCGCTTCGCGCACAATCGCCCGTCCGAGCGCCACACGCTGGCGTTGCCCGCCAGAAAGCGCGCCCGGCTTGCGTTTCAGGTACTCACGCAGGCCGAGGATTTGCGCCGCCCAGTTAACCCGCTCATCAATCACCTCTTTGGCGATTTTTTGCATCTTCAGGCCAAACGCCATGTTGTCGTAGACCGTCATATGCGGATACAGCGCGTAGTTCTGGAACACCATCGCGATATTGCGCGCTTTGGCTGGAACGTCATTCATTCGTTTGCCGTCGATCAACAGATCGCCACCGCTGATCTCCTCAAGCCCGGCAATCATGCGCAGCGTAGTCGATTTACCGCAGCCTGACGGACCGACAAAGACAATGAACTCTTTATCGGCAATTTCCAGGTTGAAGTCCTTCACCACATGCACCTGGTTATCGTAGATTTTTTGAATATGTTGTAACGAAAGCTGAGCCATGTTGATTCCTTTGCTATACGTTTTGCCAGAAGGCCGATAACCGCGACCATGTGAGAGATTCCGTTGAGGGCAACAGCAATTGCGCCCCGGTTAAGCCCGCGCCGATCCCCACCGAGCGCATACCGCTGGCGTTAATGGCTTCAATGCCCGCCTGCGCATCTTCAATGCCGATACATGCCTGTGGCGGCACGCCCAGCCCTGCACAGGCGGCGAGAAAGATTTCCGGGTCCGGTTTCGAATTTTTGAGTTGGGAAGCGTCCGCGCAGAAGGTGAAAAACTCGCGCAGCTCCAGCGCTGCTAAAATCGTCGGCGCATTCAGGGAGACAGAAGCCAGCCCAACCGGAATCTGCTGTGCTCGGAGCTCTACCAGCAAATTGTGAATGCCAGGCAGCACAGCATTAACCGTCAGTTCGCGCAGTGAGTGGACGTAAAGCAGATTTTTGCGATACGCCAGTTGCGCCCGTTCCTGTGGGTTAAAATCGCCCTCTTTACCCCCGTGCTGCAGAATTCGCCGCAGGGACTCATCGCGGCTGATCCCTTTTAGGAATTCGTTAAACTGCGCATCAATGCTGATGCCAATTTCAGCGGCAATCTGCTGCCACGCCTGGAAATGCAGATGCGCGGTATCGGTGATTACTCCATCCAGATCGAAAATTACCCCTTGCAGTTTCATTCACCCTCCTGATGCGTGGTAGCGGTCCCATTGAAGGGCAAAATAAAATCCCCCAAACAGAAAACAGATTCTTCAGCGACGTAAATAAGCTGACCGTTCAAGCGCAGTGAAACAGGCGCAGAAGTTCGAATCGCAATACGCTGCGCGTCGAGAGTGACCTGTAATTCGCAGCCCTGCCAGAACAGAGGGAAAGACAACTGTTGCCACTGCTCAGGTAACGCCGGATTGAGATGTAATTCACCGTCACGCACACTCACCCCGGCAAAACCCTGAATCGCCCCCAGCCAGATAGCGCCAGTTGCGGCAGCGTGGATACCGTCATCACAGCTATGTGGATCAGCACCAAGATCGATTTCAGTCCCCTCGCGCCAGAACTGATAACTTTGGGTCAGCAGGCCACAGCGTGCGGCAACAATGCCGTGGATCGCTTTACTCAGTGAAGAGTCGTGAATGGTGCGCGGTTCATAAAATTGCAGATTGGCAAGACACGATGCCGCTGAGTACTGCTCCGGCAGCATGTAATTGAGCATCACCACATCAGCTTGTTTGAGGATCTGCATCTCGTTCACTTCTGCGCGTGAATAATCCAGCAGAATGGTTTGCTTCCCCGCCGCCGCTTTGTATTTCGCCAGATTAATCGCTGGTTTCGCCATAAACGAATCATCCTGCGGCAAAACGCCGTCGGGCTGAATTTCTGGCAGCCGCAGTTCTTTAAGGAACATTTCGGCGCGATGGATAAACGCATCGTCGCTACAGCCAAATTGACGAGCGATGTTCAGCGCCTGCTGGACGTTGTAATACGCCATATAGCTGGTGAAGGCGTTATTATTGACATGTTCGGTATATTCGTCTGGCCCAATAACATCATGAATTTCCAGACGGTCGTTAACCCTCACCGTGCGGCTAATCCAGAACTTTGCAGTTTCCAGAAGTAGCGCCATGCCTTCATGAGCAATGAAACTTTCATCCCCCGTGGTCTGCCAGTATTGAACAACCGCCCAGGCGATATCGGCGACCAGATGATGTTCCGCCTGCGCCGAGGCCACTTTTTGCCGCAGCCCGGTGCGAATGTTAATGGCGGCAAATTCCGGCGTCTCTTCTTCGCCGCTGCGCGCGCTTTCCCACGGAAATAGCGCGCCCTGCCAGCCGTTGCGTCGCGCTTTCTCCTGCGCGCCTGGCAAGTTGTGCCAGCGATAACGCAGTAAACTTCTGGCAATCGTCGGTTCGCTAAACAGATGGAACGGCAGTAAAAATACTTCCGTATCCCAGAAAACGTGGCCTTTGTAGCCTTCCCCGGTCAAACCTTTTGCCGCAATACTGCTGCGCTCGTCGTGAGCAGGCGTCATGATGCGTAGGTGATAAAGCGCATAATCTAACGCTTGCTGATCGTGCGCATCGCCACCGTTTACCGTGATACGACGTTTCTGCCACCATTGACGCCAGTTTTCTGTGGATGCTGCAAGAAGTTGGTCGTAACTCTGCTGTACACACATTTCAAGCTGACGAAGCGATGCACTACCCCACTCGTCTAAAGCGACGTGTCTGTCGTCCCGCCAGTCGATCCACACCCGTTTTTGCAGCGTCAGCGTTTTGCCCGCAGGTAGTTGTGCACTGGTATGTTGCAGCAAGCGGCGCTCTTTGGCGGTATAGCATTGCTGCACGTCACCGCTCACCTGGCAGCAACAGCTGATGGCCACATCACTGCGTCCATCCTGAGTGGTATAGATCCCCTGCATCAAATGCTGACCAAACACCCGCACCTGGGTTTCGTCGAGATGTTGTCGTCCGTGGTTGGTTTGCGTGGCGTCAATGCCTGTTGAAATCAGCACTGACGCGTCAGCGTCCAGCGGCGTAATGCTGATTTCCAGCGCCATCAGCGGCAGTTGTTCTGCCGAAACAAAGCGACGGCTGGCAATGGCATAACGTGCGCCGCTGGCTGAAGACCAGACGACATTGCGACGTAATTCACCACTGGCGAAGTCAAGCTCGCGCTGCCACGTTTCGCGGGATAGCGCAAAAAGTTCACCATTCAAGGTAATCTCCATCCCTATGACGTCAGGCAGGTTCACCAGTTCGTTGATGTCATTTTTCCCCGCGCGATGATAAAGCCCCGCCAGATACATACCGCGTGTCTGGCGCGTATAATCTTCTTCATGGCTGGCGCGAAGCCCAAGATAGCCGTTCCCCTGCGCCATCAGCGAAGCATACTTGTTCAGGGTATGCTGGCTGAAATGGGGTTCCGTTAACGTTACTGGCCTGGTCATAATTCCACACGCGTTCCTGTTTCTGCGGATTGATACAACGCCGCCACCAGTTGCTGGATGATGTACCCCTGCTCGGCGTCGGCTATCATCACGGGCTTACCTTGTACGTGGTTGATAAAGGCTTCCATACTGCGCAGATGACGGTTGTCGTCTGCCATTTCCCGTTGCATCAGCGTCATTAACTCACCGTTGTTATCGGTGTAGATATGTGCTGGAAACAGCGTCGCCCCGGCTTTATCACCACAAAAGCTGACGTTCATAATCGACTGTTCGCGGATGTTGAGTGCAAATGAGGTCTCAAGCCACAGAATGCCGCCGTTATGAAATTCAATGGTGCCAAACAGCGAATCTTCGACGCTGTAGGTTGCCGGGTCCCACTCGCCAAATTGACCGCAGCTCTTTTGCGTTCCGATCTTTTGAAAGCTATGCGCGGTCACGCTTTTCACCGCCGGAAAGCCCAGTACATACATCGCCGCATCCAGCATATGAATGCCGATGTCAATAAGCGGCCCGCCGCCCTGCAATTCTTTATTAGTAAAGACACCCCAGCCGGGAACACCGCAGCGACGCAGGGCGCGGGCGGTGGTAACGTAAATCTCTCCCAAAACGCCGTTGGTCACCTGTTCACGCAGCTGTTGCGTATCGAGTGCAAAACGATGGTGAAAGTCGTAGGCCAGCACCTTGCCCTGTTTGCGCGCGGTATCGCACATTTCCCGCGCTTGTTCTGGCGTCATGGCGGGCGGTTTTTCGCACATCACATGGCAGCCCGCTTCCAGCGCCATCAGGGTATGTTCGTAATGAAAACGGTTAGGTGAGCAGACGCTAACCACATCAGGTTTCACCGCCAGCAGCATGGCCTGCGGATCGTCCCACACGGATGCATTCCCGTATTTTTCTGCCAGCGCCTGCGCCTGGGAAAGGCGGCTGTCACAGACAGCCACCAGTTCCAGATCGTTGCGGGTGCAGTAGTACGAAGCATGAACTTTATCCGCCACCTGGCCCGCGCCTATGATCGCGACTCGCAGCGGAGAGCTTGTCATTGCACTTTTCACAAAGACCTCTTAGCAGGTACGCACCCAGGCCAAAGAATCACGGTACGCCTGGGCAGGATCTTCTGCCCGGATACGCCCTTCATACACCACATAACCCTGATAGTTATCGGCGCGCAGCTGTTCAAACAGCGCGTGGAAATCGAGGGTGCCGCTGCCCGGCTGGTAACGATGGTTATCGGCAATATGCACATGACCGAGCAAGTCGCGGTTGTCGTGCAACGCCTGCGCCAGGTTATCTTCTTCGATATTCATGTGATAGAAATCGCCGATAATCTGTACATGTTTAAGATCGTTTTCGACGATGTAACGGCGGGCATCGGCGAGGGTGTTGATCATGTGATCCTGATAACGGTTTAACGGTTCGAGATACACCACGGTTCCGGTACGCGCTGCCACCTGCTCCAGTACGCGCAGGGAATCACTCACCATTTTGCGGTCGCCATCCAGGCTGCGCGGCGAGGTCATCGGCGGTAAACGGAAGGTAAACATGCCCATGCAGCAGGAACGACGATACCTTTACCGCCCACTTCGGCCAGCGCTTCAAGAATGCGTTCGATCTGCTTTAAGCCATTAAGACGACGCTCTTCGATAAAGTCGCCAATCCAGCCGTCATAGCCGCCGCAGGCGGTGGTCACCGGTAAGCCGGTTTCTTTGATTGCCGCTTTGACTTCTTCGATGTTGTTGACCAGCAGTTTGCCGTCAATCTCAAAACCATCGAAGCCCATCTCTTTGATATAACGAAATTTCTCCAGAATATTTTCCGGAAAGAATGCCTGATTCTGTGTGCCTATTTTCATTTTTT
>DXKH01000118.1 GCA_019415335.1 Citrobacter sp.
TGGTCGAGGCCGAATTTAAAAATGGCGTGGGTATGACCGCCACACACTTCCATAATCCGCAGAGGGCGTTCGGCGGTGTAAGAGAGATGTGAAGCACGTTCGCGCAGATGCTCAATTAACTGCATCACCTGTTCCGGCGCGCGATATTCATCAACAAAACGCATTATTTTTCCTCGCCATACAACAGCGCACCGACATCCGGCTCAACGTCAAACATGTTTTGTAAGGCGTCGAGAGTGTCGCGCGCTTCGGCTTCATTAATTACGCTCATGGCAAAGCCAACGTGAACCAGTACCCACTGGCCTACGCGTGGCTGACCGTTTTCATCGTAGCTGCCGACTAACGTTAAATCGACATCGCGCTGAATGCCGCAGACGTCGACTTTCGCCTGGTTGCCGTCAATGGTGCGGATCTGGCCGGGAACGCCTATGCACATCGCTGTGTCTCCAGCCAGTTCAGCCACTGGTCCATCCCTTCGCCGCTGGTGGCGGAAATAAGGATGATTTCAATTTCTGGATTGACTTCACGGGCGCAGGCGATGCACTTCTCAACGTCGAAATTGAGATACGGCAGCAAGTCAACTTTGTTGAGCAGCATCAGCGAGGCGGCGGCAAACATGTGCGGATATTTCAGCGGTTTGTCTTCACCTTCGGTAACGGAAAGCACCGCCACTTTGTGTTTTTCACCGAGATCGAAGCTGGCCGGGCATACCAGGTTGCCAACGTTTTCGATAAACAGAATACCGTTATCGTCCAGTGGCAGGCGCGGTGCGGCGTCGGCAATCATCTGAGCGTCGAGATGGCAGCCTTTACCGGTATTCACCTGAATCGCTGGTGTGCCGGTAGCACGAATGCGTGCGGCATCGTTCACGGTTTGCTGATCGCCTTCAATAACCGCGCACGGAACGCTGTCTTTCAGGCGCATTAAGGTTTCCGTCAGCAGGGTGGTTTTACCGGAACCAGGGCTGGAAACCAGGTTGAGCACCAGTTGCTTGCGGGCAGCAAAGCGCGCGCGGTTGCGTTCAGCCAGACGGTTATTTTTGTCCAGCACGTCAATTTCGACTTCCAGCATCCGACGCTGGCTCATGCCCGGCGCGTGAGTGCCCGCTTCGCCATGACCGTAATGCAGGTCGCCTTCTTCAGTCTGGCTGGGGGTAAATTCAGGCGTTTTAATGCCGGTGATTTTCATCTTCGGGCGTGCCGCCGGGGCAAATGGCGCGCTACGAAACGCGGAATGAGGGTTATGTTCATCACCCTCGATATACAGGTTGCCTTCACCGCAACCGCATGTTGTACACATCGCTCACTCCTGGTCTATTTCTATCCGCCGAATCTGTAAACCGTCGTCTGCCACAATTTGTAGCATGTCGCCATGACACTGTGGACAGCGGCGGACGCGCTGGGTCAGTAGCGTCACATACTGTTGGCATGTTTCACACCAGCATTCGGCCTCTTGTTCTTCGAGGTGCAGTTTACAACCTTCCGCCACGCTGCCGCGGCAAACCAGATCAAAACAAAAGGCAAGAGAGCTGGTTTCGACACAAGAAAATGCGCCAATTTTGAGCCAGACCCCAGTTACGCGTTTTGCGCCGTGTTTTGCGGCCTGCTGTTCGATCAATTCCAGTGCCCGTTGGCAGAGGGTTATTTCGTGCATATCGCCTCCCATTAACTATTGCCAGCTACAAGCAATAATTGTGCCAGTGTTGATTATCCCTGCGGTGAATAATGTCGATGATGTCGAAATGACACGTCGACACGGCGACGAAATTCATCTTTAGCTTAAAAATCGTTTTAATAACAATGAATTAAAAGTTGGCATAAAAAATGCTTAAAGCTGGCATCTCTGTTAAACGGGTAACCTGACAATGACTATTTGGGAAATAAGCGAGAAAGCCGATTACATCGCACAGCGGCATCGTCGCCTACAGGACCAGTGGCACATCTACTGCAATTCGCTGGTTCAGGGGATCACGTTATCGAAAGCGCGCCTGCATCACGCCATGAGCTGCGCGCCGGACAAAGAACTCTGTTTCGTCCTTTTTGAACATTTTCGTATTTACGTCACCCTGGCGGATGGCTTTAACAGCCACACCATCGAGTATTACGTCGAAACGAAAGAGGGTGAAGACAAACAGCGGATTGCGCAGGCGCAACTGAGCATTGACGGCATGATTGATGGCAAGGTCAACATCCGCGATCGCGAACAGGTTCTGGAACACTATCTCGAAAAAATCGCTGGCGTTTACGACAGCTTATACACCGCCATTGAAAACAATGTGCCGGTGAATTTAAGCCAACTGGTAAAGGGACAAAGCCCGGCAGCATGAGCTGAGGCTTTGCCCGTTTTGCAGGCGTTACGCCTGTTTGGGGATGGGCGTGTCGATGAGTGTCGAAAATGACATTTCATCGGCATGTTTTCGTCAAAAATGACAATCACCTGAGGAATGCCTGGTGAATCGTTTTGTAATTGCTGACTCCACGCTCTGTATCGGCTGCCACACCTGTGAGGCCGCCTGTTCAGAGACGCATCGCCAGCACGGCCTGCAATCAATGCCGCGCCTGCGAGTGATGCTCAATGAAAAAGAATCTGCGCCGCAGCTCTGTCACCACTGTGAAGATGCGCCCTGTGCGGTGGTTTGCCCGGTTAACGCCATCACCCGCGTTGATGGGGCCGTGCAGTTGAATGAAAGTCTGTGCGTAAGCTGCAAACTGTGCGGCATCGCCTGCCCGTTTGGCGCAATTGAATTTTCCGGCAGCCGTCCGCTGGATATTCCGGCAAACGCCAATACCCCGAAAGCGCCACCGGCACCGCCTGCTCCGGCGCGTGTCAGCACATTGCTTGACTGGGTGCCAGGTATTCGCGCGATCGCCGTCAAATGTGACCTTTGTAGTTTTGATGAACAAGGTCCGGCCTGCGTGCGGATGTGCCCGACTAAAGCCCTGCATCTGGTGGATAACACCGATATCGCCCGCGTCAGCAAACGTAAGCGTGAGCTGACTTTTAACACGGACTTTGGCGATCTCACCTTGTTTCAGCAGGCTCAAAGTGGAGAGGCTAAATGAGCGCAATTTCCCTGATCAATAGCGGCGTGGCGTGGTTTGTCGCCGCCGCTGTTCTGGCATTTCTCTTTTCTTTTCAAAAGGCGCTAAGCGGCTGGATAGCCGGAATTGGCGGCGCGGTGGGTGGCCTGTATACGGCAGCCGCGGGCTTCACAGTGCTGACTGGCGCGGTTGGCGTGAGCGGTGCGCTGTCGCTGGTAAGCTACGATGTGCAAATCTCTCCGCTTAACGCGATTTGGCTGATTACGCTCGGTCTGTGCGGTCTGTTTATCAGCCTCTACAACATTGACTGGCATCGCCACGCGCAGGTGAAGTGCAACGGCTTGCAGATCAATATGTTGATGGCTGCCGCCGTCTGTGCCGTCATCGCCAGCAACCTCGGCATGTTCGTGGTAATGGCCGAAATCATGGCCCTGTGTGCGGTGTTCCTCACCAGCAACAGCAAAGAGGGCAAACTGTGGTTTGCTCTGGGGCGTCTTGGCACTCTGCTGCTGGCGATTGCTTGCTGGCTGCTGTGGCAGCGTTACGGCACGCTGGATCTGCGCCTGCTGGATATGCGTATGCAACAGCTGCCGCTCGGTTCCGATATCTGGCTGCTCGGTGTGATTGGCTTTGGTCTGCTGGCAGGGATTATTCCGCTGCACGGCTGGGTGCCGCAGGCACATGCTAACGCCTCTGCGCCAGCTGCCGCGTTGTTTTCTACGGTAGTCATGAAAATTGGCCTGCTGGGCATTTTAACCCTGTCACTGCTGGGCGGTAACGCACCGCTGTGGTGGGGGATCGCGCTGCTGGTGCTCGGTATGATCACCGCGTTCGTCGGTGGTCTGTATGCGCTGATGGAGCATAACATCCAGCGCCTGCTGGCTTACCACACCCTGGAAAATATCGGCATTATCCTGCTGGGGCTGGGCGCTGGCGTAACGGGTATCGCGCTCGAACAACCGGCGCTGATTGCCCTTGGTCTGGTTGGTGGTCTGTACCATCTGCTTAACCATAGCCTGTTCAAAAGCGTGCTTTTCCTCGGGGCGGGGAGCGTCTGGTTCCGTACCGGTCATCGCGATATCGAAAAACTCGGTGGTATTGGCAAGAAAATGCCGGTTATCTCCATCGCCATGTTAGTCGGGCTGATGGCAATGGCTGCGCTGCCGCCGCTGAACGGGTTTGCCGGGGAATGGGTTATCTATCAATCCTTCTTCAAACTGAGCAATAGTGGCGCGTTTGTTGCCCGTCTTCTCGGGCCGCTGCTTGCCGTGGGGCTGGCAATTACCGGTGCGCTGGCGGTGATGTGTATGGCGAAAGTTTATGGCGTTACTTTCCTCGGCGCGCCGCGTACCAAAGAGGCCGAAAACGCCACCTGTGCGCCGCTCCTGATGAGCGTAAGCGTAGTGGCACTGGCGATTTGCTGCGTAATTGGCGGTGTTGCTGCGCCGTGGCTACTGCCGATGCTCTCTGCTGCTGTACCTCTGCCGCTGGAGCCTGCTAACACCACCGTTTCTCAACCAATGATCACGTTGCTGCTGATTGCCTGCCCGCTGCTGCCATTCATCATTATGGCGATTTGCAAAGGCGATCGTTTGCCGTCGCGTTCCCGCGGCGCGGCCTGGGTGTGCGGCTACGATCATGAAAAATCAATGGTGATTACCGCTCACGGTTTTGCCATGCCGGTGAAACAGGCGTTTGCGCCGGTGCTGAAACTACGCAAATGGCTGAATCCGGTGTCGCTGGTGCCGGGCTGGCAGTGCGAGGGGAGTGCGTTGCTGTTCCGCCGGATGGCGCTGGTTGAACTGGCGGTGCTGGTGGTGATTATTGTTTCACGAGGAGCCTGAGAATGAGTGTTTTATATCCGTTAATTCAGGCGCTGGTGTTATTTGCCGTTGCGCCGCTGCTCTCCGGTATAACCCGCGTGGCGCGCGCCCGCTTGCATAACCGTCGCGGGCCGGGCGTGTTGCAGGAGTATCGCGACATTATCAAACTGCTGGGTCGCCAGAGCGTTGGCCCGGATGCCTCCGGCTGGGTGTTCCGCCTGACGCCGTATGTGATGGTGGGCGTCATGCTGACTATCGCCACTGCGCTGCCGGTGGTGACCGTCGGTTCTCCGCTGCCGCAACTGGGCGATTTGATCACCTTACTGTATTTCTTCGCCATCGCGCGTTTCTTCTTTGCCATTTCTGGTCTGGATACCGGTAGCCCGTTTACCGCTATCGGCGCGAGCCGTGAAGCGATGCTTGGCGTGTTGGTTGAACCGATGCTGCTGCTTGGTCTGTGGGTCGCCGCACAGGTTGCCGGTTCCACCAACATCAGCAACATCACCGACACCGTTTATCACTGGCCACTGAGCCAGAGCATCCCGCTGGTGCTGGCGCTTTGTGCCTGTGCGTTCGCCACTTTTATCGAAATGGGCAAACTGCCGTTCGACCTGGCGGAAGCCGAGCAGGAGTTGCAGGAAGGTCCGCTCTCTGAGTACAGCGGCAGCGGTTTTGGCGTCATGAAATGGGGCATCAGCCTGAAACAGCTGGTGGTGTTGCAGATGTTCGTCGGGGTGTTTATTCCGTGGGGACAAATGGAAACCTTCACCGTCGGTGGGCTGCTGCTGGCACTGGTGATTGCCATCGTCAAACTGGTGGTCGGCGTACTGGTTATCGCGCTGTTCGAAAACAGCATGGCCCGTCTGCGTCTTGATATTACTCCGCGCATTACCTGGGCTGGGTTTGGCTTTGCATTTTTAGCGTTCGTCTCCTTGCTGGCGGCGTGATTAAAGAGAGTTTGAGCATGTCTGAAGAAAAATTAGGTCAACATTATCTCGCCGCGCTGAATGAGGCATTTCCGGGCGTCGTGCTGGACCACGCCTGGCAGACCAAAGATCAGCTGACCGTGACCGTGAAGGTAAACTACCTGCCGGAAGTGGTGGAGTTTCTCTATTACAAGCAGGGTGGCTGGCTGTCGGTGCTGTTTGGTAACGACGAACGCAAACTGAATGGTCATTACGCCGTTTACTACGTGCTGTCGATGGAGAAGGGCACCAAATGCTGGATAACCGTGCGCGTCGAAGTTGACGCCAACAAACCGGAATATCCGTCCGTGACACCGCGCGTTCCGGCGGCGGTGTGGGGCGAGCGCGAAGTGCGCGATATGTACGGTTTGATTCCGGTAGGGCTTCCGGATGAACGTCGTCTGGTGCTGCCGGATGACTGGCCGGATGAACTTTATCCGCTGCGTAAAGACAGCATGGATTATCGTCAGCGTCCGGCACCGACTACCGATGCTGAAACCTACGAGTTCATCAACGAACTGGGCGACAAGAAAAACAATGTCGTGCCGATTGGTCCGCTGCACGTCACTTCTGACGAACCGGGCCACTTCCGTCTGTTCGTCGATGGCGAAAACATTATCGACGCCGACTACCGCCTGTTCTATGTCCATCGCGGCATGGAAAAACTGGCGGAAACCCGCATGGGTTACAACGAAGTGACCTTCCTCTCTGACCGTGTGTGCGGGATCTGCGGCTTTGCTCACAGCACCGCCTACACCACGTCGGTGGAAAACGCGATGGGTATTCAGGTGCCAGAACGTGCGCAGATGATCCGCGCCATT
>DXKH01000119.1 GCA_019415335.1 Citrobacter sp.
AAAATATGCTCGCGGGCTTGCTATCTCGCTGACGGACAGGCAAATTGATGACCAGCTTTTAAACCGACTCCGTCAGTCTCTGGAACCCCACCGCTCGGGGACAATTCCAGTACATCTCTACTATCAGAGGGCGGATGCACGTGCGCGGTTGCGTTTTGGTGCGACGTGGCGTGTCTCTCCGAGCGATCGTTTGCTAAACGATCTCCGTGGCCTCATTGGTTCGGAGCAGGTGGAACTGGAGTTTGACTAATACAGGAATACTATGAGTCTGAATTTCCTTGATTTTGAACAGCCGATTGCAGAGCTGGAAGCAAAAATCGATTCTCTGACTGCGGTGAGCCGTCAGGACGAGAAACTGGATATTAACATCGATGAAGAAGTGCATCGTCTGCGTGAAAAAAGCGTAGAGTTGACGCGCAAAATCTTCGCCGATCTTGGCGCATGGCAGGTTGCCCAACTGGCACGCCATCCGCAGCGTCCTTACACCCTGGATTATGTTCGCCTGGCGTTTGATGAATTTGACGAACTGGCGGGCGATCGCGCCTATGCCGACGATAAAGCTATCGTCGGCGGCATCGCGCGTCTGGACGGTCGTCCGGTGATGATCATTGGTCATCAGAAAGGCCGCGAGACCAAAGAGAAAATCCGTCGTAACTTCGGTATGCCAGCGCCGGAAGGCTATCGTAAAGCGCTGCGTCTGATGGAAATGGCCGAGCGTTTCAACATGCCGATCATTACCTTTATCGACACCCCGGGTGCCTACCCAGGTGTCGGTGCGGAAGAGCGCGGTCAGTCTGAAGCTATCGCCCGTAACCTGCGCGAGATGTCACGTCTGAGCGTACCAGTTATCTGCACCGTAATCGGTGAAGGTGGCTCCGGTGGTGCGTTGGCGATTGGCGTGGGTGATAAAGTGAATATGCTGCAATACAGCACCTATTCCGTAATCTCTCCGGAAGGCTGTGCTTCCATTCTGTGGAAAAGCGCGGACAAAGCGCCGTTGGCTGCAGAAGCGATGGGTATCGTCGCTCCGCGTCTGAAAGAGCTGAAGCTGATTGACTCCATCATCCCGGAACCGCTGGGTGGCGCACATCGTAACCCGGAAGTGATGGCGGCTTCGCTGAAAGCACAACTGCTGGCCGATCTGGCCGATCTCGATGTGCTGAGCACCGAAGATTTGAAAAACCGTCGCTATCAGCGTCTGATGAGCTACGGCTACGCGTAAGCGTTGACCATTCCGAAAAGGGCCACAATTTGTGGCCCTTTTTTTTACCTGCGGTTTGAACACGCTATGATTAGCATAGGTTTTTCCAGGAGGAACGCATGAACATCATCGCCATCATGGGACCGCACGGGGTTTTTTATAAAGATGAGCCCATCAAGGAGCTTGAGCGTGCGCTGCAATCTCAGGGATTTCAGATTATCTGGCCACAGAACAGCGTTGACCTGTTGAAATTTATCGAACACAACCCACGTATTTGCGGGGTGATTTTTGACTGGGATGAGTACAGTCTCGATTTGTGCAGTGAGATTAACCAGCTCAATGAGTATTTACCGCTGTATGCGTTTATCAACACGCATTCGACGATGGACGTCAGCGTTCACGATATGCGCATGGCGTTATGGTTTTTTGAGTATGCGCTGGGGCAGGCGGAAGATATCGCGACGCGTATTCGCCAGTACACCAACGAGTACCTCGACAATATCACGCCGCCTTTTACCAGAGCGCTGTTCACCTATGTGAAAGAGGGGAAATATACCTTCTGCACGCCGGGGCACATGGCCGGAACGGCCTATCAAAAAAGCCCGGTTGGCTGCCTGTTTTATGACTTTTTCGGTGGCAATACTCTGAAAGCGGATGTATCGATATCGGTTACTGAGCTGGGGTCGTTGCTCGATCACTCCGGACCACATCTGGAAGCCGAAGAGTACATCGCCCGAACCTTCGGCGCAGAGCAGAGTTATATGGTGACTAACGGCACCTCCACTTCAAACAAAATTGTGGGGATGTATGCCGCGCCGACCGGCAGTACGCTGCTGATTGACCGTAACTGCCATAAGTCGCTGGCGCATTTGTTGATGATGAGCGACGTTGTCCCGATCTGGCTGAAACCGACGCGTAATGCGCTCGGTATTCTGGGCGGTATTCCTAAGCGCGAGTTCACGCGAGAGAGCATTGCGAACAAGGTTGCCGCCACGGCGCAGGCGCAGTGGCCGGTTCACGCCGTGATCACCAACTCAACCTATGATGGTCTGCTGTATAACACCAACTGGATCAAACAGACGCTGGATGTCCCCTCTATCCACTTCGATTCTGCCTGGGTGCCGTATACCCACTTTCACCCCATTTATCAGGGGAAAAGCGGGATGAGTGGTGAACGGGTGCCTGGCAAGGTGATTTTCGAAACGCAATCCACCCACAAAATGCTGGCGGCGTTATCGCAGGCGTCGCTGATCCATATTAAAGGGGACTATGACGAAGAGACCTTTAACGAAGCTTTTATGATGCACACCTCTACCTCACCGAGCTATCCCATTGTTGCCTCCATTGAGACGGCGGCGGCGATGCTGCGGGGAAATTCCGGCCGGCGTTTAATCAATCGCTCGGTGGAACGCGCACTGCATTTTCGTAAAGAGGTACAGCGACTGCGCGAGGAGTCTGACGGCTGGTTCTTTGATATCTGGCAGCCCGAAGAGGTGGATGAAGCAGTGTGCTGGCCGGTGTCGCCCGGTGAAGACTGGCACGGATTTACCGATGCCGACGATGACCATATGTTCCTCGACCCGGTAAAAGTGACGATTCTGACGCCCGGTATGGATGAGCAAGGGAAGATGAGTGACGAGGGGATCCCCGCCGCGCTGGTGGCGAAATTTCTCGATGAGCGCGGCGTGGTGGTGGAGAAAACGGGTCCGTACAACCTGCTGTTTCTCTTCAGTATCGGTATTGATAAAACCCGGGCAATGGGGCTGCTGCGTGGACTGACTGAATTTAAACGCTCTTACGATCTCAATTTGCGTGTGAAGAATATGCTGCCGGATCTTTATGCAGAAGATCCTGATTTTTATCGCAACATGCGTATCCAGGATTTGGCGCAAGGGATCCATAAGCTCATCCGCCAGCACGATCTTTCCGGCCTGATGTTGCGTGCGTTTGATACGTTGCCGGAAATGATCATGACGCCGCATCAGGCCTGGCAGCGGCAGATCAAAGGCGACGTCGAAACGGTCCCCCTCGATCAACTGGTGGGACGCGTGTCGGCGAATATGATCCTGCCGTATCCGCCCGGTGTTCCGCTACTGATGCCGGGAGAAATGCTCACTGAGCAGAGTCGCGCAGTGCTCGATTTTCTGTTGATGCTCTGTTCTGTCGGTCAGCGTTATCCGGGCTTTGAAACGGATATTCACGGGGCGAAACAGGATGACGACGGCGTATACCTCGTCCGAGTCTTAAAAACGGCATGACGACTTGCCTTCAGCGCACTCGGGCGGGTAACGTGCTGATGATAAATAAAGGAGATGAAGACATTATGCTGGGATTAAAACAGGTTCACCATATTGCGATTATTGCGACAGACTATGCCGCGAGTAAGTCCTTCTATTGCGATATTCTGGGGTTTACGCTGCTGAGTGAAGCCTATCGCGCAGAACGCGACTCGTGGAAGGGCGATCTGGCGCTGAACGGACAATATGTGATTGAGCTTTTTTCATTTCCTTTCCCGCCAGCACGTCCTGGTCATCCGGAAGCCTGCGGTTTGCGCCATCTGGCGTTCAGCGTGGATGACCTGGATAACGCGGTGGCGCATCTGGAGGCGAATCACGTTGATTGCGAAGCCATTCGCATTGATCCCTTCACCAACAAACGCTTCACCTTTTTTAAAGACCCGGATGGCCTGCCGCTCGAATTGTATGAGCAGTAAGGCTTGTTATTGCGATGATTGCCCGGTAACGTGCCGGGCAACGTCACTGTAAATAACCGCTATGACAACACTCACGCTGAACACCTCGCTTATCACCTCCCGACAGATACTGGTCGCTTTTAGCGGCGGTCTGGACTCTACCGTACTCCTGCACCAACTGGTGCAATGGCGGACGCAGCAACCGACGCTCTCTCTTCGCGCCATTCACATTCATCATGGGCTAAGTGCTCACGCCGATGAGTGGGTGGCTCACTGTGAAGCCGTCTGTGCGCAATGGCAGGTGCCGCTGGTGGTGGAGCGGGTAACGCTGGTGGACGCCGGGCTGGGAATCGAAGCGCACGCCCGGCAGGCGCGGTATCAGGCGTTCGCCGACGCGTTGTTGCCCGGCGAGGTGCTGGTGACTGCCCAACATCTTGACGATCAGTGTGAAACTTTTTTACTGGCGCTCAAACGCGGCAGCGGACCGGCGGGGCTGTCTGCAATGGCGGAGAGTTCTGCCTTTGCTGGCACGCAACTCATTCGTCCGCTGCTAACGCAAACCCGTGTGGCACTGGAGCAATGGGCAAGGCAACATCAGCTTTGCTGGATTGAAGATGAAAGCAATCAGGATGACGCCTACGATCGCAACTTCCTGCGTTTGCAGGTTCTGCCGCTTCTGCAACAGCGCTGGCCGCATTTCGCTGATGCCGCGGCACGCAGCGCTGCGCTGTGTGCCGAACAGGAGAGTCTGCTGGATGAACTGCTTGCCGATGAACTGTCAGGTTGCACCACGGCAAACGGTACGCTGGCGTTAACGCCACTCATGACGATGAGCCGTGCCCGTCGTGCAGCGCTACTTCGCCGCTGGCTGGCTGCACAAAATGCGCCAATGCCTTCACGCGATGGACTGGAACGTCTCTGGCAGGAGGTGGCGCTGGCGCGTGAAGATGCGTCACCGTGCCTGCGTTTCGGCGAGTATGAGGTGAGGCGTTATCAGGGGCAACTGTGGTGGATTAAATCTGTTGTCGGGCAGAGTGAGACAATATTGCCCTGGCCTTGCTGGCAGATGCCGCTCACGCTACCTGCCGGACTGGGTCAACTCCGGTTACAGGCAGGGGGCGAATTGCGTATGCCCCGTGAGGATGAGCGTATCAGTATCCGTTTTAAAGCGCCGGGAATGCTGCATATCGTTGGCCGCAACGGTGGGCGTAAGCTAAAGAAAATCTGGCAGGAGTTGAATGTACCTTCCTGGCGACGAGATACCACGCCATTACTGTTTTACGGCGAAACGCTGATTGCGGCTGCTGGGGTATTTGTAACGCGTGACGGAGCGGCGGGTGAGGAGTCGGGTGTGAAACTGGTGTGGGATCAGATCGGCGAAAATGCCTGATGGCGCAGCGCCACCAGGCAACAAGGGGTCAGGATTCGCTAACCACCACGGTACCGATTTCCGGATGGCTAAAGCTGACAATTTTATCGAGACGAAGCTCGCGCGTTTCACCCGCAACCTCGGTGATCAGATATTCCACGTTTTTCCGTGAAACCAGATCGTTGGCTTTCGCCTGCAAAACTTCACCATCTTTCAGTTCCAGCGTCAGTAATAAATGATGCTGGCAGGCGAGCTCGAGATTGTCGTAGTCATCACAGTTGATGGGTTGGTATGTATCATTCATTGACATAATCGCTCACCAGTAAGTTCGCCGCAGCGTATGCCGCCTTATCCCTGACCGACTCTGAAAGGGCACTGTCTGCCGCTATTTCATTAAGCACCTTCAATACGCAACCCAGCGCATCCGGGATATACCCTAAGTCTCCGCTGGCGATTTCCGCATACCGCTTGCGTATTAACTCACAATATTTTTCCACATGCCCTCCTGTCAGCATTCTGACTTAACCGTGGATGCAAGTCTAAGCCTACGAAGATAAACTCTGTTTAGCAAGGTGACTATACCACAGCCATTCACGCAATATCAGCGCCTGATGATGATCCTCTGACAGCCTTTTGGCTCCTTTTTCGCTACAATGGCTGCCTGATTCGAAAGGAGTTTTTCCATGGCGCTTAAAGCGACAATTTATAAAGCCGTCGTCAACGTGGCGGACCTTGACCGCAACCAGTTTCTTGATGCGGCGTTGACGCTGGCGCGTCACCCTTCAGAAACCCAGGAACGAATGATGCTGCGTCTGCTGGCGTGGATGAAGTATGCGGATGAGCGTCTCCAGTTTACGCGCGGTTTAAGCGCAGAGGATGAACCGGAAGCGTGGTTGCGTAACGATCATCTGGGGATCGACTTGTGGGTCGAACTGGGATTACCGGATGAACGCCGTATTAAGAAAGCGTGCACGCAGTCTGCTGATGTGGCGCTGTTTACCTACAATAGCCGGACGGCGCAGATCTGGTGGCAGCAGAATCAAAGCAAATGCGCGCAGTTTTCGAATCTCACGGTCTGGTATCTGGATGATGAACAACTGGCCCTGCTCAGCGCCTTTGCGAACCGTACCATGACGCTACAGGCGACGATTCAGGACGGGGCGATCTGGCTGTCTGATTCTCAGAATAATCTGGAAATTAATCTGGCACCGTGGCAACAGCCGGCATGATCGTCATTTCACGAACGGTCTCGATCCCCGACGATGAGCTGGAGATCACCGCCATTCGCGCCCAGGGCGCAGGGGGACAGCACGTCAATAAAACCTCCACGGCGATACATTTGCGTTTTGACATTCGGGCCTCCAGCCTGCCAGAGTATTATAAGGAGCGTCTGCTGGCTGCCAGCCATCACCTGATTACCGCTGATGGCGTGATGATTATTAAGGCGCAGGAGTACCGCAACCAGGAACTCAACCGGGAAGCGGCGCTTGCCAGGCTGGTGGCGGTTATAAAAGAACTCACCGCAGAACAAAAAAGCCGACGCGCGACCCGACCGACGCGGGCGTCGAAAGAGCGAAGATTAAATTCGAAGGCGCAGAAATCCTCAGTAAAAGCCCTTCGCGGTAAAGTCCGTCGCGATGACTGACGGGCAGGAATAAAAATTGATAGGGAGTCAGGGTGAAAAAAACACTACTTTCAGCGATGGCGGCATTTACGCTCTTCGCATTGATTGGCTGTAACAACCGTTCAGAGGTTGATGTTATCCAGCCGACTCAGGTTGCAGAATTAAAACCGATGCAGCAAAGCTGGCGGGGCATTTTGCCTTGTGCCGATTGCGAAGGGATTGAGACCTCCCTGTTTCTGGAGAAAGATGGCACGTGGGTAATGAACGAACGCTATCAGGGCGTGCGTGAAGAGCCGTCTTCTTTTGCCTCCTACGGCACCTGGGCGCGTACTGCCGATAAACTGGTGCTGACCGACAGTCAGGGTGAGAAATCCTACTATCGTGCGAAAGGGGACGCGCTGGAGATGCTGGATCGGGAAGGTAATCCGATCGAGTCTCAGTTCAACTATACGCTTGCGCCGGTGAAATCGAGCTTGCCAGTGACGCCGATGGCGATGCGAGGCATGTATTTCTATATGGCGGACGCCGCGACCTTCACCGACTGCGCGACCGGAAAGCAGGTTTCCGTTGCCAGTAACGCGGAGCTGGAACGCGGTTATCTTGCGGCGCGTGGTGCCAGTGAAAAACCAGTGCTGTTGTCTGTCGAAGGGCACTTCACGCTGGAGGCGAATCCGGATACCCATGAGCCGGTGAAAACGCTGATGGCCGATAAAGAGATTAAATTTATCCCGGGTAAGAGCTGCACCGACTGAGTGATCGGCTAAACGAAAGCTGTCCGGGAGACCGGACAGTTATCGTTTTAACCGCTGTTTTGCTACTGTGTATCGCGCTTAACGCGTCAGCCCCACAAAACGTCCCGTCTTGATATAAATCCCTAACTTCAAATGACCGACATAGCGTAGCTGAGTTTCTGGCTTAAATGCGGCAACGTCACCTTCCCGCATGTGCATCAGGTCGGCAGGACTGATCCAGCCTGACTGCGCCAGAGTAAGCGGATGCCCTGCTTTGGCAAACGCATCGGTGACGAATTCGGAACAAAACCACGCCGTTTTTTCTCCCTCGCGGGGATCGCTCAACTGGGCTTTTGCCAGTCCGCTGACGCACTGTTGCCGGAAATCCGCAGAGAAGGGGTTCAGCGAACACATCTGGCGAGTCACCATAAACGGAATGAATTCCACGATACCGCGATAGTTGTAGCCGCTGTTTTTGATTTTGTAGGCGAAGGTTTTGATCTCCTCGGCCTGCAGCGGGGTCAGTTCCTGAACTCTCAGGGCAAACAGCTTATCGCTATGCTTCATCGCTTGTTCGAGCGAAACGATTTGCACCCCGGCCCCGGTGGCTTCTGCCACTTCATTATTTCCAAGGTAAACGGCAACGTGGCTTACGGAAGCGTTACTGAACGCGCGGATGCCTAAGGAAGTCACACCAAGACTGGAGGAGAACAGGAGATCGCCTGGTTTAAGATCGGTATCGGTAATGTCGACCAGGGTTTTATCCGTGAATGAGCTTTGCCGCTGGAATTTAACCGCCCATTTTTTGGATTGCGCATCAATGGCGATGGCGGATTTATCCGGCGGGCTGACGTCAACGGTGCAGGCCGAAAGCAAAAGAAGGCAGGGGAGGAGCAGGCGGTAATACGCCGTTGGTTTAGCCATTTTATACAATCCATGTAAAAAAAGAGGCCCTGAAAATCAGAGCCTCTTATGACATCAGCCTTTAATCTGTTTGACCAGATAGTTGACGATGTCGCCGGTTTTTATCAGCTGTTTCTCGCCATTGCGACGGTATTTGTATTCAATATCGTCGTTGTCGAGGTTACGGTCGCCCAGCACGATGGTGTGCGGAATACCGATCAGCTCCATATCCGCGAACATCACGCCAGGACGCTCTTTACGGTCGTCCATCAGCACTTCGATGCCCTGCGCACGCAGTTCGGCATACAGTTTTTCCGCCAGTTCCTGTACACGATAGGACTTGTGCATGTTCATCGGCAGAATGGCCACCTGGAATGGGGCGATCGCGTCAGGCCATACGATCCCGCGATCGTCGTAGTTCTGCTCAATGGCAGCCGCCACCACACGTGTAACCCCGATACCGTAGCAGCCCATGGTCAGGATCTGATTGCGGCCATCCTCACCCTGAACGGAGGCTTTCATCGCTTCCGAATATTTGGTGCCCAACTGGAAGATATGGCCGACTTCGATGCCGCGTTTGATCAGCAATGTCCCTTTACCATCCGGGCTTGGATCGCCGGCGACGACGTTACGGATGTCAGCGACTTCCGGAGTGGCGACATCGCGATCCCAGTTAATGCCGAAGTAGTGCTTACCATCGACGTTAGCGCCCGCCGCGAAATCACTCATTGCGGCAACGGTACGGTCGATAATCACCGGCACTGGCATGTTCACCGGACCCAAAGAACCCGGGCCGGCATTCACCAGCGCGCGGATCTCTTCTTCGGTCGCGAACGTCAGCGGGCTGGCTACCTGCGGCAGTTTTTCCGCTTTGACTTCGTTCAGCTCGTGATCGCCACGAACCAGCAGTGCGACCAGCGGAGACTTGCTGTCTTCCACGGCTTTCACCAGCAGGGTTTTCACGGTTTTCTCGATTGGCAGATTAAACTGTTCAACCAGCTCGGCAATGGTTTTTGCGTTCGGCGTATCAACCAGCGTCATCTCTTGCGTCGCAGCAGCACGCGGCTCTTTCGGCGCAACGGCTTCAGCAAATTCGATGTTGGCCGCGTAGTCAGAGGAATCAGAGAAGATCACATCGTCTTCACCGCTCTGCGCCAGTACCTGGAATTCGTGCGAAGCGCTGCCGCCGATAGAACCGGTGTCAGCCTGTACCGCGCGGAAATCCAGCCCCATACGGCTGAAGATCTTGCTATACGCCGCGTACATCGCGTCATAGGTTTCCTGCAGCGATTCCTGAGAGGTATGGAAAGAGTACGCATCTTTCATCAGGAACTCACGGGAGCGCATCACGCCGAAACGCGGACGCACTTCGTCACGGAATTTAGTCTGGATCTGGTAGAAGTTCAGCGGCAGCTGTTTGTAAGAGCTGAGCTCGTTACGGATCAGATCGGTGATCACTTCTTCGTGCGTTGGGCCAAGTACGAACGGACGATCGCCACGGTCAGCAATACGCAGCAGTTCCGGACCGTACTGTTCCCAACGACCACTCTCTTGCCACAGTTCAGAAGGCTGAACCACCGGCATTAACACCTCGATCGCCCCGGCGTTGTTCATCTCTTCACGCACGATGTTCTCGACTTTTTTCAGGACGCGCACGCCGGTCGGTAGCCAGGTGTATAACCCGGAGGCCAGCTTGCGGATCATCCCGGCGCGCAGCATCAGCTGATGGCTGATAACCTCGGCGTCGGCAGGTGTCTCCTTCAGAGTGGAGAGCAGGTATTGGCTAGTACGCATGTTGTTACGGTTCCAGTTGAACGATCGAACAGGCTCAATGCGAGCCTGACACAAAAAAAGTAACTCAGTTTACCAGCGAGAAAGGGATGTCAAAAGAGAAGGGCGTGAAATTAGCGGGGTTCAAGCGCAAAGACTTCGAAACCCGTCTCGGTTACGCGCCAGCGCACGTTGAAATCGTGCAGCCAGACTGCGTAGGTTTTGCCAGTCTCTTCTCCTTTCCGATAGGCAGGACGCGGATCCTGCGCCAGCACATCGCGAATAAACGTCTTCAGCAGGGGATAACGTTTTTCCAGTGCGGGAAACTGTTGCTCAATCTCGTCGGTAAAACTCACGGACATTTCGGCTTGCGGTGCCTGTTGCGCGTAGCTGGCGGTCGCATCCGGCAAAGATTCCGCGAACGGCAGGTAGGGCTTGATGTCGATGACCGGCGTACCGTCAACCAGATCCAGACTGCCCAGTTGCAGAATAACCTGATCTTTCTGACAGACAATGCTTTTCAGTTCGACCAGCGACATGCCGACGGGATTGGGGCGAAACGTTGAGCGTGTGGCGAATACGCCCATCCGTGCGTTACCGCCAAGACGAGGCGGGCGCACGGTTGGGCGCCATCCCCCTTCCATCGTTTGATGGAAAACAAAGATCACCCATAAGTGGCTGAATGCTTCAAGACCGCGTACCGCATCGGCCTGATTATAGGGAGGCAGCAGGTGCAGTTCGCCGTTGACGCTTTTTACCAGCCCTGGCTGGCGGGGAACGGCGAACTTCTCTTTGTAAGGCGAGCGAATGACACCGATTTGCTCAAACTGAAAATGACTCATTTAGCCGAGATGTTGAGCGCAGAACCAATGCAGACGGCCTGACGATAGCAGCCCGGCGTCCCGCTGGTGACTTCACAGCTATGCAGTAAAACGGCATTGGCTTTCATTTTCGACGCATTAATCTGCATACGCTTACGTGCCGTCGGGATGTTTGGCGGAGAATCCTGGTTAGAGGCCTGACAGGATTCACCGGTCACTTCACCGAGATCGCGGAACGGCTTGCCAACCAGATCTTCAGCATTGGTATAAATTCTGACGGGAACCGCGCGCGGCGCTTTCGGTTTTTCCGGCTCCGCTTTAGGCGGTGTTGCGGTGCTTTGAACGGGTTCAACAGGGGATCTGCTTAGCATGGAACAGCCGCTCAGCATGAGTGCCAATAAACAGATCGGTAAAGCACGCATAATATTTCCTCAATGAATGATCTAACTGTCACATATTGAATCAGGAGCTTGCATAAATGACAAGACGGGCAAACGCCCATCCTGAATGATATTACAAATTGTGAAAAGCGCCTAAAAATTACCAGCCCTTAACAGCACCACCGTTGAAGACTTTATTGGCGGCTTCGTAAACTTCATCAGACTGATAAGCCTGGACGAATTTCTTCACGTTTTCCGCGTCTTTGTTATCTTCACGGGTCACGATCAGGTTGACGTACGGGGAATCTTTATCTTCAACGAAGATGCCGTCTTTCGCCGGAGTCAGGTTGATCTGGCTGGCATAAGTGGTGTTGATCACCGCCAGAGCAATCTGCGCATCGTCAAGAGAACGCGGTAGTTGCGGGGCTTCCAGCTCGACAATTTTCAGATTTTTCGGGTTCCCGACAATATCCAGTGAGGTCGGCAGCAGGCCCACGCCATCTTTCAGTTTAATCAGCCCCACCTTCTCAAGCAGCAGCAGGGAACGACCCAGGTTGGTCGGATCGTTAGGAACCGCGACCTGTGCGCCATCCTGAAGTTCATCCAGGGATTTGATTTTTTTGGAGTAGCCCGCAATCGGATAAACGAAGGTATTGCCTGCGGCAACCAGTTTGTAACCGCGATCTTTGATCTGCTGATCCAGATACGGTTTGTGCTGGAAGGCGTTGGCATCGATATCGCCTTTGCTCAGCGCTTCGTTCGGCAGAACGTAGTCATTAAAGGTCACCAGCTCGACGTCCAGACCGTATTTTTCTTTCGCGACTTTTTGTGCGACCTCAGCCACCTGCTGTTCCGCACCGACAATCACGCCGACTTTGATGTGGTTTGGATCTTTTTCATCCTGACCGCAACCCACCAGTGCCAGAGAACCAATCAGGGCGCCGACTGCCGCAATGGTTTTGAATTTGAACGCCATGCTTATTTCCTTAATGTGATAATTGTGTTTTGTAGAACGTTACTTGTGCGTCACAGTTCGGACGATGCGATCGCCCGCGAACTGAATTAAATAAACCAGAACAACGAGTAATACCAGTACCGTATTCATAACAGTAGCATTGTATCCAATATATCCGTACTGATAGCCGATCTGTCCAAGACCGCCGGCACCCACGGCACCGCCCATGGCGGAATAACCGACCAGGGTAATCAGCGTAATCGTCGCGGCGTTCACCAGGCCTGGCAGGGCTTCCGGTAGCAGCACTTTGCGTACAATTTGCAGCGGCGTTGCGCCCATTGCGCGAGACGCTTCAATCAGGCCTGTCGGGATTTCCAGCAGGGCGTTTTCCACCATACGAGCGATAAACGGTGCCGCGCCGACGGTGAGTGGGACAATTGCGGCCTGCAAACCGATTGATGTCCCGACAATCACGCGAGTGAACGGAATCATCCATACCAGCAGAATAATGAACGGAATCGAACGGAAGATGTTCACGACCGCAGACAGCGTGCGGTAGAGCTTCGCGTTTTCAATGATTTGCCCGGGACGCGTCACGTACAGCAGCACGCCAACGGGCAGACCGATCACAAAACCAAAGAAACCCGATACGAAGGTCATCGCCAGCGTTTCCCAGACGCCACGAACCAGCAGCCACATCATCGGCTCAGACATAACCCAGTACCTCTACTTTTACATGGTGTTCCTGCAGCCAGGCGATCGCGGCTTGCGTTTCTTCTTGTGTGCCGTGCATTTCAGTCAGCATGATGCCGAACTTCACGCCGCCGGCGTAATCCATCTGCGCGCTGATAATGTTGTTATTCACGTTAAAGCGACGCGCCGTTTCGGAAAGCAGCGGCGCATCCACCGACTGACCGGTGAATTCCATACGCAACATTGGGACGCTGTCGACTGTCGATACTGCCTTCAGGCGCGCCAGATAATCTTCCGGAATATCCAGGTGCAGCGTTGACTGGATAAATTTCTGCGCCAGGGGCGTTTTCGGATGGGAAAACACTTCGCTGACGGTATCTTGCTCAATCAGTTCACCGTTGCTGATCACCGCCACGCAGTCGCAGATTCGCTTAACCACATCCATCTCGTGCGTGATCAGCAGAATAGTCAGGCCAAGGCGACGGTTAATGTCTTTCAGCAGTTCGAGAATGGATCGCGTGGTGGCAGGATCCAGCGCGCTGGTGGCTTCATCGCACAGCAGCACTTTCGGCTGGCTTGCCAGCGCACGGGCGATGGCGACACGTTGCTTCTGGCCACCAGACAGGTTTGCAGGGTAGCTGTCGTGCTTATCACCCAGGCCGACGAGATCGAGCAGTTCCGTCACGCGGCGCTTAATTTCTTCTTTTGGCGTGTTGTCGAGCTCCAGCGGCAGCGCGACGTTGCCAAAAACGGTACGGGAGGCCAGCAGGTTAAAGTGCTGGAAAATCATGCCAATCTGGCGACGCGCTTTGGTCAGTTCAGATTCAGATAGCGTCGTCAGTTCTTGTCCGCCGACCTGAACACTCCCTTCAGTCGGGCGCTCCAGCAGGTTTACACAGCGGATCAGTGTACTTTTACCTGCGCCTGAGGCACCGATAACGCCATAAATTTGTCCGGCAGGGACATGCAGGCTAACGTTGTTCAACGCCTGAATGGTGTGGGTCCCCTGATGGAACACTTTGGTGATATTCGAAAGTTTAATCATTGATTATTTTTATCGTAATGAAGTTACCGTGGCATTTTCGTCTGTCTGATGCGGTCAAAAACCGCCAACAAAATGGATGTTAAGGCATCCAGACGTCTAAATCAATCAGGGTTTCTACGATGAGCACTTTCTTGCCTGCCGAAACATGCGATACTAGAGCCACATGCCTTATTCAGGAGCTATAAAAGGTGGCAAAGTCCGTACCCGCAATTTTTCTCGACCGTGACGGC
Source organism: Citrobacter sp. (assembly GCA_019415335.1). Next base: position 14,415 of record DXKH01000119.1, read on the forward strand.
ACAATTAATATCGATCACGGCTACGTACATGAAATCGACGAGTTCGAATTTATCGACGGCGTTATTGATGCCATGCGCGAGCTTAAAACCCTGGGCTATGCGCTGGTGGTTGTCACCAACCAGTCAGGGATTGCGCGCGGCAAATTTACCGAAGCGCAGTTTGAGACATTAACAGAGTGGATGGACTGGTCACTGGCCGATCGCGATGTCGACCTTGACGGTATCTATTACTGCCCACACCATCCGCAGGGTAGCGTGGAAGAGTACCGCCAGGTTTGTGATTGCCGTAAGCCGCATCCAGGTATGCTCATCTCGGCCCGCGATTTTCTGCACATTGATATGGCAGCGTCTTATATGGTGGGCGACAAAGTAGAAGATATGCAGGCGGCTGCGGCGGCAGGTGTCGGGACAAAAGTGTTAGTACGTACCGGTAAGCCCATCACCCCGGAAGCAGAAAATGCGGCAGATTGGGTATTAAATAGCCTTGCTGACTTGCCATTGGCGATAAAAAAGCAGCAAAAATAAGCGCTATGGTTAAAAGGTGAGCGGTTGAAATAAATCTGCATTTTTCCGCTTGTCTTCCTGAGTCAACTCCCTATAATGCGCCTCCATCGACACGGCGGATGTGAATCACTTCACAGAAAAACGCCAGTGAGATTGAAGAGAAAAATCCTGAAAAAAGATTGACTCTGAAAGAGGAAAACGTAATATACGGGACCTCGCGACAGAG
>DXKH01000012.1 GCA_019415335.1 Citrobacter sp.
AACCCTGCATCGCAAATTTATGTCGCAAGCAAACGCAAGGCTTGTGAAGAAGTCGGGTTCGTCTCCCGCTCTTATGACCTCCCGGAAACCACCAGCGAAGCGGAGCTGCTGGAGCTTATCGATGCGCTGAATGCCGACAACACCATTGATGGCATTCTGGTTCAACTGCCGTTACCGGCGGGTATTGATAACGTCAAAGTGCTGGAACGTATTCATCCGGACAAAGACGTAGACGGTTTCCATCCTTATAACGTCGGTCGCCTGTGCCAGCGCGCGCCGCGTCTGCGTCCCTGCACCCCGCGCGGTATTGTCACGCTGCTTGAGCGTTACAATATTGATACCTTCGGCCTCAACGCCGTGGTGATTGGCGCATCGAATATCGTTGGCCGCCCGATGAGCATGGAACTGCTACTGGCAGGTTGCACCACCACCGTGACTCACCGTTTCACTAAAAATCTGCGTCACCACGTAGAAAATGCCGATCTACTGATCGTTGCCGTCGGCAAGCCGGGCTTTATTCCTGGTGACTGGATCAAAGAAGGCGCAATTGTGATTGATGTCGGCATCAACCGTCTGGAAAATGGCAAAGTTGTGGGCGACGTCGTGTTTGAAGACGCGGCTAAACGCGCCTCATACATTACGCCTGTTCCCGGCGGCGTTGGCCCGATGACGGTTGCCACGCTGATTGAAAACACGCTACAGGCGTGCGTTGAATATCATGATCCACAGGGTGAGTAACATGGCGACATTTTCTTTAGGTAAACATCCGCACGTTGAGCTGTGCGACTTGCTGAAACTGGAAGGCTGGAGCGAAAGCGGCGCGCAGGCGAAAATCGCGATTGCCGAAGGCCAGGTGAAAGTCGACGGTGCGGTTGAAACGCGCAAACGCTGCAAAATTGTCGCCGGGCAGACAGTAAGTTTTGCAGGTCACAGCGTACAGGTTGTTGCCTGATCCCTTTCCCGGCCTGTATCAACAGGCCGGTTCTCTTTTCAGACTGTTGCCCCCTACGCCTCGTTCATCCATGCTGATAGCATCGATATTTTGCCGAAGCGATCATCATGCCAACCGTTATTACGCACGCCGCCGTTCCCCTTTGCATTGGTTTAGGGTTGGGTTCAAAAGTCATCCCTCCGCGCCTGTTATTTGCCGGAATCGTCCTGGCGATGCTGCCCGATGCCGACGTATTGTCATTTAAATTTGGCGTTGCTTACGGCAATGTTTTTGGTCATCGCGGGTTTACCCATTCGTTGGTGTTTGCGTTTGTTGTCCCGCTGTTATGTGTGCTGATTGGACGTCGATGGTTCAGGGCTGGGCTGATTCGCTGCTGGCTGTTTTTAACCGTCTCGTTGCTATCGCACAGCTTGCTGGATTCGGTAACCACTGGCGGTAAAGGGGTTGGCTGGCTGTGGCCGTGGTCAGATGAACGCTTTTTCGCTCCCTGGCAGGTGATTAAAGTCGCGCCGTTTGCATTGTCTCGTTACACCACGCCGTACGGGCATCAGGTGATTATTTCTGAATTAATGTGGGTGTGGTTGCCGGGGATGCTACTGATGGGAATGTTGTGGTGGCGCAGGCGATAACCGGATGCGAAAACTCGCATCCGGCAATAGCGCAATTACTTACGACGCCAGGTGGTCCCTTGCGGGCCATCTTCCAGCACGATCCCCATCTCGTTAAGACGATCACGCGCCGCATCTGCCGCCGCCCAGTCTTTCGCTTTACGGGCATCCAGACGCTGTTGAATTAACGCTTCAATCTCAGCCACTTCGCTGTCGTCTGCCTGCGCGCCGCTTTGCAGGAACGCTTCTGGTTCTTGCTCCAGCAGGCCCAATACGGCGGAAAGTTTACGCAGGTGAGATGCCATTGCATTCGCCGCTGCCATATCTTCTGCTTTCAGACGGTTCACTTCACGGGCCATATCAAACAGCACGGAATAGGCTTCCGGGGTGTTGAAATCGTCGTCCATCGCTTCAATAAAGCGCGCTTCAAACGCTTCGCCACCGGCAGGCGCAACAGTTTTATCTGTGCCGCGCAGCGCAGTGTAGAGACGCTCCAGCGCCGCACGCGCCTGCTTCAGGTTCTCTTCGCTGTAGTTCAGCTGGCTGCGATAGTGGCCCGACATCAGGAAGTAACGCACGGTTTCCGCGTCGTAGTATTTCAGCACATCGCGCACGGTAAAGAAGTTACCCAGCGATTTGGACATCTTCTCGCGGTCAACCATCACCATTCCGGAGTGCATCCAGTAGTTCACATACTGGCCATCATGGGCACAGGTGGACTGCGCGATTTCGTTTTCGTGGTGCGGGAACATCAGGTCAGAACCGCCGCCGTGGATATCAAAGTGGTTACCCAACTGTTTGCAGTTCATTGCCGAACACTCAATGTGCCAGCCAGGACGGCCCGCGCCCCACGGAGACGGCCAGCTCGGTTCGCCCTCTTTCGACATCTTCCACAGAACGAAGTCCATCGGGTTGCGTTTGTCGTCGACCACGTCAACGCGCGCGCCTGCCTGCAGCTGGTCGAGATCCTGACGCGACAGCACGCCATAGGTCGGATCGGTCGGGACGTCGAACATCACGTCGCCGTTGTCCGCCACATACGCGTGACCTTTGGCGATCAGTTGTTCAGTGAGTTCAATAATTTCTGCGATATGGTGCGTCGCGCGCGGCTCCATATCCGGGCGCAGAATATTCAAAGCATCAAAATCTTTGTGCATTTCGGCGATCATGCGATCCACCAGCGCTACAAAGCTTTCGCCATTTTCATTGGCGCGTTTGATGATTTTGTCGTCGATATCGGTAATGTTGCGCACATACTTCAGCTTATAGCCGAGGAAACGCAGATAGCGCGCAACCACGTCAAAAGCAACAAAGGTACGCCCGTGACCGATATGACAGAGATCGTAAACGGTGATTCCACACACGTACATGCCGACTTCCCCGGCGTGAATAGGCTTAAATTCCTCTTTTTGGCGTGTCAGAGTATTGAAGATTTTTAGCATCGAAGATTCCGTTTAGACATGTGTGGGTAATTGAGTTGCGTATAATACCCATATTTCCCGCGCGAATCAGCATACATTGCGTGATGATCCGATCGTGCGGTTATGCTATAACACCACCCTATATATGACCCGAACCGGGTTGAAGCACCAATCAAACGGAACAGGATGCAAAAATGGTTACTTTCCACACCAATCACGGCGATATTGTCATCAAAACTTTTGACGATAAAGCACCTGAAACAGTTAAAAACTTCCTGGACTACTGCCGCGAAGGTTTTTACAACAACACCATTTTCCACCGTGTTATCAACGGCTTTATGATTCAGGGCGGCGGTTTTGAACCGGGCATGAAACAAAAAGCCACCAAAGACCCGATCAAAAACGAAGCGAACAACGGTCTGAAAAATACCCGTGGTACACTGGCAATGGCCCGTACTCAGGCACCGCACTCTGCAACTGCACAGTTCTTCATCAACGTGGTTGATAACGACTTCCTGAACTTCTCTGGCGAAAGCCTGCAAGGTTGGGGTTACTGCGTGTTTGCTGAAGTGGTTGAAGGCATGGACGTGGTAGACAAAATCAAAGGTGTGGCAACCGGTCGTAGCGGTATGCACCAGGACGTGCCAAAAGAAGACGTTATCATTGAAAGCGTGACCGTTAGCGAGTAATCGTGGCGACACTCTTTATTGCAGATCTTCATCTCTGCGCGGAAGAACCGGCGATCACCGCCGGTTTTCTGCGTTTTTTAGCGGGGGAAGCCCGCAAGGCCGACGCGCTGTATATTCTTGGCGATCTGTTTGAAGCGTGGATTGGCGACGACGATCCCAACCCACTCCATCGCCAGATGGCGGCAGCGATCAAAGCGGTGTCCGATTCCGGTGTTCCCTGTTATTTCATTCATGGCAACCGTGATTTTCTGCTCGGCAAACGCTTTGCCCGTGAAAGCGGCATGACGTTATTGCCGGAAGAAAAGGTGCTCGAACTGTATGGTCGCCGGGTATTGATTATGCATGGCGACACGCTGTGCACCGATGACGCCGGTTATCAGGCTTTTCGCGCCAAAGTCCACAAACCCTGGCTGCAAACGCTATTCCTCGCCCTGCCGTTGTTTGTGCGCAAACGCATTGCCGCGCGAATGCGAGCGAACAGCAAAGAAGCCAACAGCAGTAAATCGCTGGCGATCATGGACGTTAACCAAAACGCGGTGGTCAGTGCGATGGAAAAACATCAGGTGCAATGGCTGATTCACGGGCATACCCATCGCCCGGCAGTACATGAACTTATCGCCAATCAGCAACCTGCTTTCCGCGTCGTGCTGGGTGCCTGGCATACTGAAGGTTCAATGGTAAAAGTCACGGCGGATGACGTTGAGCTGATTCATTTTCCTTTTTAAAAAACCCGCAACTTTGCTGATTTCACAGCCACGCAACCGTTTTCCTTGCTCTCTTTCCGTGCTATTCTCTGTGCCCTCTAAAGCCGAGAGTTGTGTACCACAGGAGTTTTAAGACGCATGTCTTCCCGCAATAATCCGGCGCGTGTCGCCATCGTGATGGGGTCCAAAAGCGACTGGGCTACCATGCAGTTCGCCGCCGAAATCTTCGAAATCCTGAATGTCCCGCACCACGTTGAA
>DXKH01000120.1 GCA_019415335.1 Citrobacter sp.
GGCCAGCAGGAACGCCATACCGAGCGTCAGTGGCACAAAAAGGAAGTGGTACATCGCGGTCAAGGCAAACTGTAAGCGCGACAGTTCGACTATATCTAACATCATGACTCCTTGCTCATCGCATGAAGACTCCGAGAGTGACCCCGTTAGAAAGGGTCACACGCATGCCCCAATACAAATTTATTTGTTCGCTCTCGCCGTTATCGTTTTCCTGGAGAAGGAAACAGAAAGGGCGAAAGGTTACAAACATGTTAATAAAAAACTCAAATTGATCCCGCAATTATATTACGCCGCAAAATCCTTACAATAAACAGGTTTTTATTGAGGAAGATTTGCATTTTTCGACAGTGATCAATTTATAGCGAATTTATCACCTTTCCACCAATTTGATCGGCGACAATTTAACGTGTTTGACATCATTTTTCCAACGTTTAAACATTGACTTAAATCAAAAACAGTGTTTTTTGTTAATCGCGTTTAAATTGAGTGATCGTAGTGAAAAACATGTTGCTAACATGTATCTTTACGGGTGGGAGTGGTTACCATGTGAAAATGTATATATAAAAAGACAGTGTTTTAATTAACGCGGCAACGGCATTTTCCCTGGCCCTGACCCGCTCAATTTAGCGTAGTCAATTTTCGGCTATTTTCCAGAGACAAAGAATTTGCATGTCGACATTCACAATTATTTTACTTTTACAGCAAAATGAATTAACACCTCATTGTTATTATTCCGTTAACAATAAAATGATGCCATGCGCAGCATCGATCTGTTTGCTGATTATTCCGCCAGGTATGTCTGACCTGTCCAGAATGGGGACGAGGAATCGTTCTCCTCTCGCCAGTATGCGTTCACGTTTAGCCAGGCGCTCACCCCTCTTATGATGCTACGTCTGCGGAACTCACTCGCCGGAAGCGACAAGACATTCCCGGAATGCGATGCGCTGTTGCCTGGAATGGTGTACCGCTTAACAGAATAATACAAACGCACACAGAACAAATTATTATCTTTTTATTAACAGTTATTTTTATCTCTATATTAAGGGTTCAGTTAATTCCGTTATCTATCTCACACTTCTTCTTCTGCAATTATTTAAATTACCCATTTACGCGAAGACAAATAAACAAGATTCAGATCACAAACATGAAACTCCGTTTAATAGACACCTCTTTATTTAAATATTAACTATGTGCAAACACAATCACAACCACATGAAAATAAACGACTTTTAATTTCCATTCATAGAACAGTCGTTTTTCGAAAGATATTTTGAAAATAGATCAATTGCATCCATTGCGCCTCCCCACGACACTCCGTCCCTATTAAAACATTTAAAAACATTTTATTTCTTACCCTGAGTCCTGGAGAGGATTACCCATGAAAAAATCAACACTCGTTATTGGCGTCATTGGTGCTGACTGCCATGCAGTAGGCAATAAAGTTCTGGACCGCGTTTTTACTGCCCATGATTTTCGCGTAATCAATCTGGGCGTAATGGTGAGCCAGGATGAATATATCGATGCCGCGATCGAAACCGGCGCCGATGCGATTGTCGTCTCCTCCATTTATGGTCACGGCGACATTGACTGCCTGGGGCTGCGCGAGCGCTGCATCGAACGCGGCATTGGCGATATCCTGCTTTACGTCGGCGGCAACCTAGTCGTCGGGAAGCATGACTTCGCGGACGTCGAAGCCAAATTTAAGGAAATGGGCTTCCAGCGCGTCTTTGCCCCAAGCCACGATCTCGAAGATGTCTGTCAGTTAATGGCAACGGATATCAACAAGCGCCACGGTATCGAACAGCGTTGTCTGGAAGAGGCCATCTGATGCAAACCGTCTCTGTCGATATCGGCTCGACGTGGACCAAAGCTGCCCTCTTCGCTAAGGAGGGGGATGCGTTAACACTGGTTAACCACGTTCTGACTCCGACGACGACCCATCATCTGGCGGACGGTTTTTTCGCCAGTCTGAACCAGGTGCTGAACGTTGCCGATGCGCGCCCGCTGCTCAACCGCGGTGAAGTGACGCTGAAATACTCCTCGTCGGCGAAAGGCGGTCTTGCGGTCGCCGCAATGGGACTGGTGCCGTCGATCACCCTGGAATCGGCGAAAGTCACGGCCCACTCCGCCGGGGCAAAAATCGCCCAGTACTATTCGTACAAGCTGAATCGCCATGATATTCAGGCACTGGAAGCCTCACCGCCGGACATTCTGTTGTTTACCGGCGGCACCGACGGGGGTGAAGAGAGTTATGGTCTGGCCAATGCGCGCGCGCTGGCAGAGTCCAGCCTCGACTGCGCCATTATCTACGCCGGAAACCGCGATATTCAGGACGATGTCCAGGCGATTCTGGGACACAAAGATCTGACCACGGTAGACAACATTCTGCCCGACCTCGATCACCCGAATCCTTTCGCCGCCCGCAAGGCGATATGTGATGTCTTCCTGTCCCGCATCGTAAAAGGCAAAGGTCTGGATGTCATTGTCGGTGAAACCGGCGAAGAACCCATGCCGACGCCCTGGACGGTGTACGAACTGGTTAAAGCCATCAGTGAAGTCGATAGCGCGTGGAAAGAGTTCATGCTCATCGACATGGGCGGCGCGACCACCGACGTTTATTCCGCCAGTGCCAATACCCTTTCGCCCGATACCGTGCTGCACGGTGTCCCGGAGCCCTTTGTTAAGCGCACCGTGGAAGGCGATCTCGGCATGCGCGTCTCCGCCGTGGTGGTAGGCGAAAGCACCCAGGAGCTGGTGAAGGTGGTATTCGCTCAGCAACCGGCGCGCCAGGAGACCTTCTATGGCTACCTGCGCCATCTGGTGGCCCATCCCGATTATCTGCCGCAGGGCGAGGAAGAGAAATACTTTGATTCTCTGCTAGCCGGACTGTGCGTCGGTTACGCCGCCGAGCGTCACGCAGGCACCAAAAAGCAGGTCTGTACCTGCGTTGGCAACGTCGATTTACAGATGGGACGCGACCTGACCACCGTGCGCAAAGTGGTTGGCTCAGGCGGCTGGCTCTCCCGCGCCAGTCAGTTTGATATCCATCACTGGCTCAAATATCGCGAACTGGACGACGACGGCAGACGCATTCTTTTACCCACTCAGTTTGAGTACTACCGCGATGCAAAAGGTCTGCTCCCGTTGCTGGCAAACGTTGCCAGACTGGATCCCCAGGCCGCTGCACGCACCAGCATTCACTGTTTAACCCTATAAAACCTAAGGCAGCGACGAATGGAACTTCGAAATAAGAAATTAACCCATGACGAATTTATGACCGAGCGGCATCAGGTGTTGCAGACGTGGCATACCGGCAAGGACGTCGAACATTTTGAAGATGGCGTGAAATATCAGCAGACCATTCCTGAGAAGAAACGTTTCTCTCACGCCTTGCTGAAGGCGGATCAGGAAGGGAAAACCCTGAGCCAACCGCGTGCCGGTGTGGCGCTGATGGATGAGCACATCGAACTGCTGAAAACCCTGCAGGTAGAGTGCGACCTGCTGCCCAGCACCATCGATGCCTACACCCGTCTGAATCGTTATGAAGAAGCCGCCATTGGGATCCAGAAATCCATCGAAGCCGGAACCTCGAAGCTCAACGGGCTGCCGGTGGTTAACCACGGTGTGGCGGCCTGTCGTCGGATGACCGAAGCGCTGGAGAAACCCATTCAGGTCCGTCACGGTACGCCGGATGCGCGTCTGCTGGCAGAGATCGCCATGGCCAGCGGCTTCACCAGCTATGAAGGCGGCGGTATCTCCTACAACATTCCTTACGCCAAACGCGTCACGCTGGAAAAATCCATTCGCGACTGGCAGTACTGTGACCGCCTGATGGGGCTGTATGAAGAACACGGCATTCGCATTAACCGCGAACCGTTTGGCCCACTGACCGGCACGCTGATCCCGCCATTCATGTCTCACGCGGTGGCGATTATCGAAGGTCTGCTGGCGCTGGAACAGGGCGTGAAATCCATCACCGTTGGCTACGGCCAGGTAGGTAGCCTGACGCAGGATATTGCGGCAATCCAGTCACTGCGCGAACTGTCCCACGAGTATTTCCAGAATTACGGTTTCAATGATTACGAGCTGAGCACCGTTTTCCACCAGTGGATGGGCGGTTTCCCGGAAGACGAATCTAAAGCGTTCGCCATTATCTCCTGGGGCGCGGCGGTCGCCGGTATGTCCGGTGCCACCAAAGTGATCACCAAGAGCCCACATGAAGCCTTCGGTATCCCGACGGCGGCGGCAAACGCCCAGGGGCTGCGCGCGTCACGTCAGATGCTCAACATGGTCAGCGACCAGAAATTCCCGCCGTGTGCCGCAGTGGAACAGGAAGTGGATCTGATTAAGAGCGAAGTTCGCGCGGTCCTGAAGAAAGTGTTTGAACTGGGCAACGGCGATGTCGCGCGCGGCACCGTGTTGGCCTTCGAAGCGGGCGTGCTGGATGTGCCTTTCGCCCCGGCCTCCTGTAACGCTGGCAAAATCCTGCCGGTTCGCGACAACTCCGGTGCGATCCGTATTCTGGAAGCCGGCTCGGTTCCGCTGCCGAAAGACATTCTCGCTCTGCACCACGACTACGTGGCCGAGCGTGCCCATTACGAAGGACGTAAACCCTCATTCCAGATGGTTGTTGATGACATCAACGCTGTATCCCACAGTCAATTAATAGGAAGACCATAATGAAAATTAAACAGGCGCTTTTCACCGCTGGCTACTCCTCATTCTATTTTGATGACCAGCAGGCGATCAAAAATGGCGCAGGTCATGACGGGTTTATTTATACCGGCGATCCGGTTACCCCGGGCTTTACCTCTGTGCGCCAGGCTGGCGAGTGCGTTTCCGTACAGTTGATTCTGGAAAACGGTGCGGTCGCAGTGGGTGATTGCGCTGCGGTGCAATACTCCGGTGCCGGTGGCCGCGATCCGCTGTTCCTGGCTGAACATTTTATTCCGTTCCTCAACGATCACATTAAACCGCTGCTCGAAGGCCGCGACGTGGATGCGTTTCTGCCGAACGCCCGTTTCTTCGACAAACTGCGCATCGACGGTAATTTGCTGCATACCGCCGTTCGTTACGGTCTGTCACAGGCACTCCTTGACGCTACCGCGCTGGCCTCAGGCCGCCTGAAAACGGAAGTGGTGTGCGACGAATGGCAACTGCCGTGCGTACCGGAAGCGATTCCTTTATTTGGCCAGAGTGGCGACGACCGCTATATCGCCGTCGACAAGATGATCCTCAAAGGCGTTGACGTCCTGCCGCACGCGCTGATCAACAACGTTGAAGAAAAGCTCGGTTTCAAAGGTGAAAAACTGCGTGAGTACGTACGTTGGTTGTCCGACCGTATTCTCAGCCTGCGCACCAGCCCACGTTATCATCCGACGCTGCATATCGACGTGTATGGCACCATCGGTCTGATCTTCGATATGGACCCGGTCCGCTGCGCCGAGTACATCGCCAGCCTCGAAAAAGAAGCCCAGGGTCTGCCGCTGTACATTGAAGGCCCGGTCGATGCAGGCAACAAACCGGATCAGATCCGCATGCTGACGGCCATCACCAAAGAGCTAACCCGTCTGGGTTCTGGCGTAAAAATTGTCGCCGACGAATGGTGTAACACCTATCAGGACATCGTGGACTTCACTGATGCCGGCAGTTGCCACATGGTGCAGATTAAAACTCCGGATCTCGGCGGCATTCACAACATCGTTGACGCGGTGCTGTATTGCAACAAACACGGGATGGAAGCCTACCAGGGCGGTACCTGCAACGAAACCGAAATCAGCGCCCGCACCTGCGTACACGTGGCTCTCGCCGCCCGTCCGATGCGTATGCTGATCAAGCCGGGTATGGGCTTCGATGAAGGTCTCAATATCGTGTTTAACGAAATGAACCGCACCATCGCGCTGTTGCAGACTAAGGATTAAGAGATGGCACGCACATTTAAGATCTTATCGCCGACGGCTATCCTGGGTTATGGCTTCCCGGAAGAGAGCTTTCGTAAAGCCATGGAAGAGTCACCGGATCTGATCGCGGTTGACGCAGGCTCCTCCGATCCTGGCCCCCACTACCTGGGGGCGGGTAAACCGTTTACCGATCGGGCCGGAGTGAAACGCGATCTGCGCTATATGATCACGGCGGGCGTTAAGAACAACATTCCGGTGGTGATCGGCACCGCCGGGGGATCCGGCGCTGCACCGCACCTTGAGTGGTGTCGGCAGATTATCCTTGAGATTGCGCAGGAAGAAAAACTGTCCTTCTCAATGGCGCTGATCCCATCGGATGTGAATAAAGAGGTGGTTCATCAGGCGCTGGATAACGGCAAAATCACCGCGCTGGACTTTGTTCCGGCACTGACCCACGAGGCGATCGAAGAGAGCACCTACATCGTGGCGCAGATGGGGATCGAACCGTTCCAGCGTGCGCTGGAAGCCGGTGCGCAGGTGGTACTGGGCGGACGGGCTTACGATCCGGCCTGCTTCGCGGCGCTGCCGATTATGCAGGGCTTCGACGAAGGTCTGGCGCTGCACTGTGGCAAGATCCTGGAATGTGCGGCCATCGCCGCCACCCCAGGTTCCGGCTCTGACTGTGCGATGGGGATTATCGACGACAACGGCTTTACGCTGAAGACGTTCAACCCGAAACGCAAGTTCACCGAAACCTCGGCGGCGGCACACACCCTGTATGAGAAATCCGATCCGTACTTCCTGCCAGGCCCGGGCGGCGTACTGAACCTGAAAGGGTGCAGTTTCAAAGCGGTAAACGATGGCGAAGTGTACGTCAGCGGTTCCCGTCATGAAGAAACGCCGTATGCGCTGAAACTGGAAGGCGCGCGTCAGGTGGGCTTCCGTTGCCTGACCATCGCCGGTACCCGCGATCCGATCATGATTGCCAGCATCGACACCATTCTCGAAGAAGTTCAGGCCAGCGTCGCCCGCAACCTCTCGCTGAATGATGACAGCATCCGCATGACGTTCCACCTGTACGGCAAGAACGGCGTGATGGGTAATCATGAACCGGTGCAAACCGCCGGACATGAACTGGGCATTTTGCTGGACGTGGTCGCGCCAACCCAGGATATCGCCAACAGCGTCTGTTCGCTGGTGCGCTCTACCCTGCTGCACTACGGCTACGAAAACCGGATCGCCACGGCAGGCAACCTCGCCTTCCCGTTCTCGCCATCCGACATTCAAAGCGGGCCGGTGTATGAGTTCTCAATCTATCACCTGATCGAAGCCAGCGACGCCCTGCGTTTTGACTTCCATATCGAACAGGTGACGCCAGAAGGAGTTCAGGCATGAAACACGCTATTTGCACCCTGGCGCAGGTCATTCGTTCCAAAAACGCCGGACCGTATGAACTGGTGTTAGATATTTTATTTAAAACGCGCGAAGACTATCAGCGGGTAAAACGTTCTGAGCAATTAACTCCGCAGTTAATTGCCCGCTTATATAACGTTGAACCTGATTTTATTCATCGCATCGTCTGGTTTGACCCGGCAAATGCCGTAAAAATCGTGATGCCTCGCGATATTATTTCCGGCAACGTTGGTGACAATGATGTTTATGGCGCGCAGCAGCATGCGCCGTTATTAAGTATTGAGTTCGATCTGTAATAAATAAAATACAACAACGTCCATTGGCGTACAGGATTTCGCTGTATCACTGTATTCCAGATAATTCATGCGGTTGGTCACAACCAGCGTGCGCCTGATCTGCTGTCCTGGCTCAGGCGCACGCTACCCTACAACACTTCACAGACCAGCCTTGATCCGATGGAGTAATAATGAAGAAAATAAGTCTAACCAAAATGATCATATTAGGCCTGATACTCGGCATGATTGCCGGGGTGGCTATTAATAATATGGCATCGGCAGATACAGCAAAATCGTACGCGCAGGATATTTCTATTTTTACCACCATCTTCTTACGTATGGTAAAAATGATTATCGCGCCGTTGGTTATTTCAACCCTGGTCGTCGGTATCGCGAAAATGGGCGATGCGAAAACGCTGGGACGTATATTCTCGAAAACCTTTTTCCTGTTTATCTGCGCCTCACTGTTGTCGATTGCGCTGGGTCTGGTCATCGTCAACCTGTTCCAGCCGGGCGCGGGCATTAACTTTGTTGCCCATGACGCCGGGGCCGTAGCGGCCGTTCAGTCAGAACCGTTCACGCTGAAAGTGTTTATTTCTCACGCCGTACCGACCAGCATCGTGGATGCGATGGCGCGTAACGAAATCCTGCAAATCGTGGTGTTCTCGATTTTCCTCGGGTGCAGCCTGGCCGCCATTGGCGAGAAAGCCGAGCCGATCGTGAAGGTGCTCGACTCACTGGTTCACGTCATGCTGAAACTGACGGGCTACGTCATGCTGTTCGCCCCGTTAACCGTGTTCGCCGCCATCTCCGGGCTTATCGCAGAACGTGGACTGGGCGTGATGGTGAGCGCCGGGATCTTTATGGGTGAGTTCTACCTGACGCTGGGTATGCTGTGGGCGATCCTCATCGGCCTGTCCACGGTGATTGTCGGTCCGTGCATCAGTCGCCTGACGAAAGCGATCCTCGAACCCGCGCTGCTGGCGTTTACCACGTCCAGTTCTGAAGCCGCGTTCCCGGGCACCCTGGATAAGCTGGAAAAATTCGGCGTCTCGTCCAAGATTGCCAGCTTCGTGCTGCCTATCGGTTACTCCTTCAACCTGGTAGGTTCAATGGCCTACTGCTCGTTTGCCACCGTCTTTATCGCACAGGCGTGCAACATTGAGCTGAGCATGGGCGAGCAGATCACCATGCTGCTGATCCTGATGTTGACCTCCAAAGGTATGGCGGGCGTACCGCGTGCCTCGATGGTGGTCATTGCCGCGACCCTCAATCAGTTCAACATTCCGGAAGCCGGTCTGATCCTGCTGATGGGCGTCGATCCGTTCCTCGACATGGGCCGCTCTGCGACCAACGTCATGAGTAACGCGATGGGCGCCGCGATTGTCGGTCGCTGGGAAGGTGAACACTTCGGTTCAGGCTGCCGGGGCACAGCACCGGTCAAAACGCCGGAACAGGAGCGTCCTGCAACTGAACCGTCAGAAGTGGTGATGTCCTGATAGCGAAAGGACGACTCATCGTAGGCCGGATAAGAAGCGGTAGCGTCGCCATCCGGCAATGATGCCGCGTTTACGCCGGATGACGGCGTAAACGCCTTATCCGGCCTACAGGATAGTTTTTCCTACAACACCACCTGGAATGCACAATGAATAAAACAATTATCGGTGTGAGTCTCTTTACTTTCAGCGTCTTGTTTAGCGCCACGACGCTGGCGCAACCCGTGCCGGATTACGCTGTGCTGGTCGAACAGGCACACCAGAAATATAAAAGTAACCACGACGGCAAAGTCGCCGACTATATCCCTGCCCTTGCCACTTACAGCCCCAACAACTTCGCCATTACCCTCGCCACCATTGACGGCAAAATTTACCAGGCTGGAGACATCAACAAAGCATTCCCGATGGAATCGCTGAGCAAAGTCTTCACCCTCGCACTGGCGATGGAACAACGTGGACCGCAGGAAGTGCTGGATAAACTCGGTGCCAATGCCACCGGCCTGCCCTTTAATTCCGGCCTCGCCGTCGAACTCACCCAGGGCGCGCCAGAAAATCCGCTGGTCAATGCCGGTGCCATGAGTACCGTCAGCCTGATTGATGCCAAAGACAAAACCGACCGCTGGAACAAAATCCTCGCCAACCTGAACGTCTGGGCCGACGCCACGCTCACGGTCAATGAACCGGTGTTCAGATCGGAAATGGAGACCAACCAGCACAACCAGGCGTTGGCACAATTGATGGCATCGTATAACAGCTTCTACGGCAACACGCAGGAGGCCGTGGAGATCTACACCCGCCAGTGTTCGGTGGATATCACCGTTGAGCAGCTCGCCAAAATGGGTGCCGTGCTGGCCAACAAGGGCAAATCGCCGTTCAACGGCAAACAGTTGCTCAATGAGCGCTATGTGCCGCATGTGCTGGCCGAAATGGCTATCGCTGGCCTCTACGACGGCAGCGGAAAATGGCTGTACACCGTCGGTATTCCGGCGAAAAGCGGCGTCGGCGGCGGGATGGTCGCGGTAGTACCGGGACAATACGCCATCGCCGTTTACTCACCGCCGCTGGACAGCGCCGGGAATAGCGTGCGCGCCCAGCAGACCATTGAATATGTTGCCCATGCAACGCAGGCCAATCTCTTTATGGCGCATTAAGCGGATGCCGGCGAGCGCTCATGCGCGCCCGGCCTACAAATCAGGCTTTTTTGTTGGTCGGATACGGCACTCTACCGCCCTCCGGCGATATCAACCTTAACGTGAGAAGTAACATGTCTAAACCCTTTGTCTGGCAAGAACTCTTTGTACAAAGCAAAGAGAGTACGGAATACGAATTACTGAGTAATCAGCATGTTACGGTGACAGAATTAGATGGCGAAGAGGTCATCAAAGTGGCGCCGGAAGCATTAACGCTGCTGGCGCAACAGGCATTCTATGAAGCATCGTTCTTCCTGCGCTCCGGACATTTAAAGCAGATCGCCAGCATCCTGCACGATCCGCAGGCCAGCAGTAACGACAAATATGTCGCCCTGCAGCTTTTGCGTAACGCAGAAGTCTCGGCGAAAGGCGTGCTGCCTAACTGCCAGGACACCGGTACGGCGACGGTGGTCGCCAGCAAAGGCCAGCAGATATGGACCGGCTGTGATGACGCCGAAGCGCTCAGCAAAGGGATTTACGCGACCTTTAAAGAGAATAACCTGCGCTATTCGCAAAACGCCGCGCTGGATATGTACAACGAGGTCAACACCGGCACCAACCTGCCGGCGCAGATCGACATCAGCGCCACGCCGGGTAACGAATATCGCTTCCTGTTCGTCAATAAGGGCGGCGGCTCAGCCAACAAAGCGGCGCTGTTCCAGGAGACCAAATCGATCCTGCAACCGGAAAAGCTCACCGCCTTCCTGATCGAGAAGATGAAATCGCTGGGCACGGCAGCGTGCCCGCCATATCACATCGCTTTTGTTGTCGGCGGTCTCTCCGCAGATCAGGCGCTCAAGGTTGCTAAACTGGCCTCAACCAAGTATTACGACAACCTGCCCACCAGCGGTAACGAACTGGGCCAGGCGTTTCGTGACACGGCGCTGGAATCTGCGCTGCTTAACGCCAGCCGTGAATTTGGCATTGGCGCGCAGTTTGGCGGCAAATACTTCGCCCATGATATTCGCGTGATTCGTCTGCCGCGCCACGGTGGCTCCTGCCCGATCGCGATGGCCCTCTCCTGCTCCGCCGATCGCAATATCAAAGCGAAGATCAACAAGCACGGGATCTGGCTGGAAAAACTCGAGCATAACCCGGGCAAATTTATCCCTGAATCCAGCCGCATCGAGAACAGCACGCAGAGTGTAAATCTCGATCTGAACCGTCCGCTGCGCGAGATCCTGCATGATTTATCCGCCCTGCCGGTCGGCACGCGACTTTCGTTAAACGGCCCGATCGTCGTCGCCCGCGACATCGTGCACGCCAAACTCAAAGAACGTCTGGACAACGGCGAAGCGATGCCAGCGTACATGAAAGATCACATTGTTTACTACGCGGGCCCGGCCAAAACGCCGGATCAGATGGCCTGTGGCTCACTCGGGCCAACCACCGGTGGTCGCATGGACGGCTATGTCGATGCCTTCCAGGCCGCTGGCGGCAGCCTGATCATGCTGTCAAAAGGCAACCGCAGTTCGCAGGTGACCGAGGCTTGCCATAAACACGGCGGATTCAACCTCGGCAGCATCGGCGGTGCCGCAGCCTTGCTGGCACAGCAATACGTGAAAAGCCTGCGCTGCCTCGAATACCCCGAACTGGGAATGGAAGCGGTCTGGATGATGGAAGTTGAAAACCTGCCTGCCTTCGTGCTGGTAGACGACAAAGGAAACAACTTCTTCAGCCAGTTTGAACAACAGCACCGTTGTGCATCCTGCCCGGCAGGACATTAAGGAGCGTTTATGCAAGCGCGAGCCAATGGCGACCGTCATCGCCAGCGTCAGCAAAAGCTAAAAGAACAGGTGGATATTCGCGTGGCAGCCGCCACGGAACAAAAAGGGATTTTGATCGTTTTCACCGGTAATGGAAAAGGAAAATCCACCGCCGCCTTTGGCACTGCCACACGCGCGGTGGGACACGGTAAAACCGTTGGCGTCGCGCAGTTTATCAAAGGCCAGTGGGATAATGGCGAATACAACACCCTGCATCCGCTGGGTGTTGAGTTCCACATTATGGGCACCGGGTTTACCTGGGAAACACAAAACCGCGAGTCAGATATCGCAGCGGCGCTTGCCGTCTGGAAAGAGAGCAAGCGCATGCTGGGCAACGCACATTACGATCTGGTGGTACTGGACGAACTCACTTACATGCTGGCGTATCACTATCTTGATACCGAAGAGGTGATCGCCGCTATCCGGGAGCGTCCGGCGCAGCAGAGTGTGATTGTGACCGGGCGGGGTTGTCACGCGCAGTTACTGGAGCTTGCCGATACGGTGAGCGAACTGCGCCCGGTGAAGCATGCGTTTGACAGCGGTATTCAGGCACAGGCGGGAATTGACTGGTAGTGACGTCGTTGCCGGATGGCGCATGCGCTTATCCGGCCTACCGTTCGCCCGTCATCCGCGATCAGCGGTCCAGAGGTGAGACCACTGATTTTTGCAACAGCCAGTCGCGGAAGACCTGTAAATGACGGGATTCCGCTTTTTCTTCCCGCCAGGTCATGATGAAACGATTACCGGTACGCATGGGCACATCGCAAGGGATCACCATGTCACCGTTGTCCAGATCGTGTTGGATCGCAAAACGCGGGAGCAGTGCGACCCCCAGATTAGACCGCACCGCCGCGATCAGCATCGACAGCAGATCAAAGCGTGGGCCTTTGTTAGCCAGTGGGCTACTGACATCCGACAGGGCAAACCACTCCTGCCAGCCGTTAATTCGCGTACTTTGATGCAGCAACGGAAATTCATTAAGCAACTCTTCAACCGCCAGTTTCTGGTTGGGCTGCGACAGCAGGCTGCCGCTACAAACCGGTAGAATTTCCTCTTCGAACAGATACTCCACTTCTGACCACGGCGAACAGAAGTCCTCACGCATAATGGCCGCATCATATTCACGGTTGAGGAAATCGCCCATGTTCGCCAGCGAGTGAATATTGACGATAATATCGGGGTTAAGTTTGTTGAATTCACGCAGATTGGGGATCAGCCAGTGGGTGCTGAACGTCGGATTGACCGCCAGTTCAATGACTTCGACCGTGGGCTGCCAGGTCATAATGGTATTCGTATCACGCTCAAGTTTATTTAGCGTTTCCTTAACAATGCTCAAATAATGCTTACCGGCCGCGTTTAAAAAAATCCGCTTTTTGGCATGACTAAATAATGCAGTATGCAGAAAATCCTCAAGTGCATTCACCTGGCGAAATACAGCACTTTGCGTTAATGCTAACTCCTCCGCCGCACGCGTATAGCTTTCATGACGTGCCACTACTTCAAACGTCACCAGTAATTCAGTCTTTGGTATCTTTCCTCTCATAACGTCTTCCATATGCCGCGTACAAAACTAGTTTAATTTATAAAAAATAAATGCAACCGACTCCCGATTGGCCTGAGAGTTATATTTTATTTCCTACCTGGATGTCATTGATCCACTCCATGATTTATTCACACAGGAGGCGAACAAATAATGACCGATAATACGCAAGGCTGGCCATAAACACAATTTAATTAAGGTTATTTTGCGACAAATAGCGCCAATAAGTTCTTAATAATTTTTCAAGACAACTTGTTTATCGGAGAAAAAACTTTGCGGGTTTAATCAATATTATTTACTTATTATTTCAGGAGAATTCAGTTCACTAAACGATAAGCAAACGATGGCGTTTTTCCATCTGCTTTTACGCCTTTTACCGTTTTTCCCGACAATAATTAAGGACGACATATGAAAAATTCCGGAAAAGTCTGGCTGGTTGGCGCAGGCCCGGGTGATATCAGCTTACTGACCCTCAAAGCCCTGCAGTGCATTCAACAGGCTGATGTGATTATTTACGATCGGCTGGTCAACCCCAAAATACTCGACTGGTGCTCAGCAAGCTGTACCTGTATCAACGTTGGCAAAAGTCCGGGCTATCACTGCGTTCCTCAGGAAGAGATCAACGCCCTGCTTATCCATCATGCGCAATCGCAGCGGAACATTGTGCGCCTGAAAGGCGGTGATCCTTACGTGTTTGGTCGTGGTGCCGAAGAGGTGGAGTGTCTGGTCGAGGAAGGTATTGCCTTCGAAGTGGTGCCAGGGATCAGTTCCGCCATTGGCGGGCTGGCCTGCGCCGGGATCCCGGTGACCCACCGCGATCTGGCATCGGGTTTTCATGTCGTGACGGGACATACCCGCGAAGGCAATCAGCAGCAGGACTGGCGGCAACTTGCGAAGCTCAATGGCACGCTGGTGATTGTCATGGGGATCGCTAATCTGCCATTTATCTGTGAAGAATTGCTGATGGGGGGCAAATCACCGGAGACGCCCGCCGCCATTGTGATGTCTGCCACCCGGGAAAATCAACGGCGCTTAACCTGTACGCTCGGCACATTACTCGCGAAAGCGCAGGAAGCGAATATTGTGCCGCCGGCGCTGATTGTAGTTGGCGATGTTGTCCGTCTGAGCGACCGACTCTCTTTTATTCCAGCGGTGATGGAGCGCGTCTACAGCGAAAGCTGTTCATGACGGAATGATTGCGGAGAAGTCTGGTGAGCCGCCCGGAATACCCGACAAAAGTAGCTGGTCTGTGCATACTGAAGTTTCCGGGCGATGCTGTCGATAGAGTTCGTCGGATCGCACAACAACTCACTCGCCCGCTGCATTTTCTTCTGACTCACCCAGGTTTTAAAATTCACGCCCTGCCGTTTCTTAAAGAAGCGGCTAAAGTAGTTAGCACTTAAACAGACATGTGCCGCCACTGACTCCAGCGTCAATTCCTCGTATAAGTGTTCATCAATATAGCGCAGTGCGGCGACCAGTTTCTTTTCGTGGCGAGAAAGTTCCATTGCCGACAGGCGCAAGTCGCTCAACTGCACATCAGCGGTGTCCATCGTGTTACGCTGGACCGGATTGAGATTATTAATAATAAAACTGAGCAGATTTGCCGCCGCCACCAAATGATTATTTTCAACAATCGCGACCTGATTCCAGGCTGATTTAATTTTGGGATCGAAAACCCACTGCCGATCGTCATCAATGACAATGGTTTTATATTCCGGATACTTTGCACGCACCTGACCGCAAATAATAAATCCCAGCAGATGTCCCTGATGAATTAACGGCATTGAGAAAAAACTCAACCCCGCATGACAGCAGAGTATTCTGATTTTTTCTTCTTTCAGCCCTTCAAAAGCGCAATATTTATCACATTTCTGACAATTTTTTTGGTATTGCGGATTGTTGCGCAGTAATGAACAGAAAGAATTAAAATTATGACAGGCGGAAATTTCCCGACCATTAATGTCCACCACCACGGCGGCGAGTCCGGTCGCCTTAGAAAACACCTCTGCCAGTGAGTAAAAAGTGTGTAAGACATCGTCCTGAATATGCTGAGGCACGTTACGCTCCGCCAGTGGTCTGGATAACGTCGCTAATATGCAAAATTTATCCCGGTGAAAAAATGACCCTGACCGCAAAAAATAATCTCATTTATTCAGGTGATTATGATCAAATTGCAAGAGCGGTGCCCCATCTCCTCAGAACCGGTTCAGCGATTGTTGTGACAACTTTTCCCAAAGATTAACGAATCTTCACATCCTCCTGTGAGCTTTATTTCAGCATCATTCTTAATTTTAACTTTTATTTTCAATTCGTTATCACAAACTCATGCGATTTTATGATGTGTTTATTTGTGAGAATCATCATGTGAATGTGAAACGCCCTCCTGAATAATAGGCTCAATGACCAGACAATCTGAACGGAGTGGATGTATGCCCGTCACGACAGGTGTTATCGCCGACGACTTTACCGGCGCAACGGATATCGCAAGTTTTATGGCTGAGCAAGGCTGGCGGGTCGCGCTGCTACCCGGTATGCCAGACGCCGCACAGCCGTGGAATGAAGAGGTCGACGCGATTGTCATCTCGCTGAAAAGCCGTTCTCTACCGGCTGACCAGGCTATCGATCAATCATTACGCTGCTGGCAATGGCTACATAACACAGCAGGTGCCCAGCAGATTTACTTTAAATATTGCTCCACCTTTGATTCCACCCCTGCCGGGAATATCGGTCCGGTCAGCGATGCGCTGATGGAGGCGATGCACACGCCGTACATCGTTCACTGTCCTGCCCTGCCGCAAAACGGGCGCACAGTCATCCACGGTCATCTGTTTGTGAATGGCGTATTGCTGAACGAGTCCGGTATGGAGAAACATCCGCTCAACCCGATGACCGACGCGAACCTGATTCGCCTGCTCACGGCGCAAACTCCCCACACCGTCGGGCGCATTGACCTGCGCACGATTCAAAAAGGTGTGGAAGCGGTCACTCACGCGCTGGACCGCTGCCAGTCTGAGGGTGTACGCCATGTGATCGTGGATACCTTTAGCGAAGCCGATCTACAAACCCTCGCTCAGGCCTTACGTCATGCGCCATTGCTGGCGGGGGGTTCCGGGCTGGGTGGCGCGCTGGCCGCATGTGCCACCCCGCCGCGTGGACAGGAGAGGGTGCATCCTTTCCCGCAGCCGGCAAAAACAGTGGTCTTTTCCGGAAGCTGCTCCACTATGAGCAACCGCCAGGTGAATCGCTACAAAGCACAGGCCGCTTCCTGTTTACTCGACGTGGCGCGCTGTCTGACAGAGGCAGAGCGTTACAGCGATGAGCTATCGCAGTGGGCGATGGCGCATGTCAATGACGCACTCGCCCCGCTGATTTACGCCACCCAACCGCCGGAAGCCCTGAAACGTATTCAGCAGGAATACGGCGAGCAGCACGCCAGCCGGGCGATTGAACATACCTTTGCCAGACTGACGGCCAAACTGCAGACCGCCGGCATGAACGGATTTATCGTCGCGGGCGGCGAAACGTCTGGCACCGTGGTGGAAGCGTTACAGGTGACGCGACTGACGGTCGGCAACGCTATCGCGCCCGGTGTCCCCTGGGTGTTTTCCGCCGAACCACCGCTGGCGCTGGCGCTGAAGTCAGGCAACTTCGGTGACGAAGACTTCTTTTTTACCGCGCAGGAGTACGCATCATGAACCCGCTTAACGAACAGCAACTCCGCGAACAGCTGGTGCATTACGGTCGCTCCCTGTTTATGCGCGGCTTCAGCAGCGGCGGTTCAGGCAACCTGAGCGTAAGGCTGCCGGACGGTGGCTATCTGGTCACGCCGACCAACTCCTGTCTGGGCGAGCTGGACGCCGCCACGCTCAGCAAACTGGATGCCAACGGCGTTCACCTCAGTGGCGATAAACCCTCGAAAGAGGTGCCAATGCATCTGGCCTGGTACCGTCATCGTCCGGCCTGTGGTGCAGTGGTCCATCTGCACTCGCCGTGGCTGACCGCCCTGTCCTGTCTGCCATGCAGCACGCCGGAAAACTGTCTGCCACCGTTAACGCCGTACTACGTGATGCGCGTCGGGCAGTTACCGCTTCTGCCCTATTTCAAACCTGGTCATGAAGGCATTGCCCGTGCGCTAAGCGAAATTGCGGCGGACCATATCGCCGCGCTCCTGGCAAATCATGGTCCGGTAGTCAGTGGTCGCTCACTCCGCGAGGCGGTGTTTAATGCCGAAGAGCTGGAAGACAGCGCCCGCATCTGGCTGACCTTAAAACCACTCGGTTACGTGCCGCTGACGGCGGAAGCGGTAGCCGAACTCCAGTCATCCTTGCGAGTGTGAGGTGAAATGATGATCCCCGAACAACGACGTGATTTTATCTACCGTTACGTACATGAAAAAAACGTCGCCTCGTTTAATGAGCTGGCGGATCTGATGAGCGTGTCGCACATGACCGTGCGTCGCGACATTCAGTTACTGGAAGAAGAAGGCAAAGTCATCTCGATCAATGGCGGGGTGAAACTCAACAATCTGCTGAAATCGGAGCTGCCGTGGCGGGAAAAGGCCGAACTGCATCATGACGTGAAGCGGCGGATGGGGCAGCTTGCTGCGATGCTGATAGAGCCAGGGCAAACGCTGTATCTCGATGCGGGAACGTCGTTGTTTGAAGTGGCGAAAGCCGTCGCCGCCAGTCACTGCTTCAACCTGACGGTGGTGACCAACGATTTTTCCATCAGCCACTACCTGATGGATATGCCGCACATCACACTGTATCACACCGGCGGACTGGTGGATCAGCGCAACCGTTCCTGCCTCGGGAAAAGCGCCGCCAGTTTTCTGCGCACGATAAACATCGACGTGGCGTTTCTCAGTTCGTCCTCGTGGGATACCGAGCGCGGTATGTCGACCCCCAGCGAGGGCAAAGCCTCGGTGAAAGAGGCAGTGCTTACCGTCTCCCGCCGTCGGGTACTGGTTTGCGACAGCAGTAAATTTGGCAAATACGGGATGTTCCACATCTGCTCGCTGGATCAACTGACCGATATTATTTCGGATAACCGGTTGCCCGACGTGGCGCAGGACACCATTGCCAGCCAGGGCGTAAAACTACACCTGGTGGATTGCCGGGAGGGAACGCATCATGCTGAAGTTAGCGGCTAACCTCGACTGGTTGTTTTGCGAATACTCCATTGCCGGGCGCTTTCAGGCGGTAAAGGCGGCGGGTTTTCACGGCGTTGAAGGGCTGTTTCTCTGGCAGCATCCGCTGGATGTGCTGCTGGCGGCACAACGGGAAACTGGCCTGCCGGTGGCGCTGATGAATGCGCCGGCAGGTAACTGGCCATCAGGCGAACGCGGGCTGGCCTCCCTGCCGGGACGTGACGAGGAGTTTCATCGCAGTCTGCTGGTTGCCCGCGATTACGCCACGGCGTTGGGTTGTCGCAAGGTGCACGTTATGGCCGGACTGCGCGTGGACGGCCTTTCCACCAGCGACCAGCGCGCACGACTGATAGACCAACTGCGTATCGCCTGTGACGTCATGGTCGAGGCTGGAATCGACGTGCTGATTGAACCATTAAACCCGGAAGATATGCCTGGTTATTTCGTCGATAGTTTTCCGCTGGCTGAAAGTCTGATTAATGACGTGAGCAGGAAAAATATCGGTTTACAATTTGATATTTATCACTGCCAAAAAATACACGGGAATGTTGCGCATTTTATTGAACGCTATTTACCGATCATTAAACACTTTCAGATTGCTTCCGTACCCGGTCGCCATGAACCGGGAACGGGAGAATTAAACGAAGCATGGCTTTTTGATTTTATTAAACAGACAGATTATCAGGGCTGGATAGGTTGTGAATATAAACCGTCAACACCAGGGCCCGAATCGTTACGCTGGATGACACCGTACTTATAATTTTAATATCTCTGTACCGGAAAACCGGAGGAACCTATGTCGGATACTGTTATTATCTCGCTGGCACCCGTTGCCGCGGATTGCCCCAGAGTTATACCCGAAGAACTGGCCCAGGAAATATTGGCCAGCGTCGAACATGGTGCGGCGATCGTGCATTTACACGTTCGCGATAAGCAGGGTCGCCTGACACCGGACACGACAGATTTTCAGGCGACGATCGACCACGTCATGCGCCATTCCGACCTGATTATTCAGGCTTCCACCGGTGGCGTCTCCTCTATGTCGATTGCCGAGCGCTGTGCCCCGCTGGACTGTCCCGGTGTCGAAATGGCCTCGCTGAATGTCGGCTCCGTTAACCTCGGCGATGCCGTGTACTTTAATCCCGGACCGGACGTCGAATATTGTTCCCGACAAATCACTCAGCGTAACATTATTCCTGAATTTGAAGTCTTTGAAATTGGGATGATTAATAACATTCTGGCACTGGAAGAAAAGATACCGTTCAGAAAACCCATGTTATTTAATATTGTTCTCGGACATCGGGGAAGTTCACCGGCGACGGTTGATGCATTAATTGCGCTACGCAGTATGATTCCACGCGATGCCTTATGGGGAATTACTCATTTTGGCCGTAAGAATTTCGATATTATTGCGGCAGCGGTCGGCATGGGTGCCAGCGAAGTGAGAATTGGTTTTGAAGACAGCTATTATTTAAGCGCCGAAGAGAAAGCCCAGCATAATTATCAGCAGGTTGCCAAACTCGCCACGCTTATTCGCAGTATGGATAAAAAAGTCGCCACGCCGGATATTGCGCGGCAAATGTTAGCGATTCCACCACGGCAGTAATAACGAGAGAAAGGACATTTCATCATGACTATCACAACCGTTATTCACAAAACCGGTCTGGGCGTCTGTATCGCCGGTGGCGCACTGGCGGCAATTGGCGCGCTGATGCAGTCTCCCGCCCTCTGGCAACCGGGGCTGGTGATGCTGACAGCGGGCTTCGCGGCAGGCGCGGGCTACTGGACAAATCTTCGCAGCTATCAGTTTACCCTGTGGATCATTGCCGGCTTTGTCGCGGCGATGACCTGGTCAACCGATCTGATCGTCTGGGGCGGATTCAACATCACCCATAAGTGGATCGTCTTTTTAGTGATCCAGGCGACTATGTTCAGTATGGGGACCAAACTCACGATTCAGGACTTTATCGACGTCGCCAAAATGCCATGGGCGGTGTTTATCGGCACCTTCTGCCATTTCGTCATCATGCCTCTGCTCGGCCTGAGCATTACGCTGATCTTCGACTTCCCGCCGGAAGTGGCGGTGGGCATTTTGCTGATTGGTTCCTGCCCCAGCGGTCTCTCCTCCACCGTCATGGTGTATATCGCCAACGCCAACCTGGCGCTGGCGGTCTCTATCGCCGCCGTCTCGACGCTGGCGGCGACAGTGATGACCCCACTGTGGGTGAATCTGCTGGCGGGTTCGATGATCGACATCCAGCTCACAGCGATGGTGATGGACGTTGTGAAAATCGTATTGATCCCGATTGGCGCAGCGATTTTACACGACTACCTGAAAACCTATGCCGGTGCGCAGGGGCGTCGAACCGTGCAAATTCTGGCCGGGATCAGCGCCATCTGGCTGCTGTATATGATTGCCGGCGGCTGGGACTCGCTGTTTGGCAGCGCCAGCGCCGACGCGCAAATGTATGCGGTGGTGCTGAACTTTGTGGCGGGCGGGATCATCTGGGCGCTGTTCTATAACTGGCTGTACGGACGTGTGGACGGCGTTAAGAAAGTCATGCCGACCATTTCAATGATGGGCATCATTTTCTTCACCACCACGGCGGCGGCGGCTGGGCGCGACAACCTGGTCCAGGTCGGCTTCCTGCTCTGCTTCGCCATGCTGATGCACAACCTCGGCGGCTTCCTGATTGGCTATCTGATGAGCCGCTGGATCTTCCGCATGGATGTCCAGTCCGCCCGGACGGTGGCCTTTGAAGTCGGTCTGCAAAACGGCGGTATGGCATCGGGTCTTGCTGCCGCGATGGGCAAACTGGCCACCGTTGGTCTCGCCTCTGCGGTCATGACGCCGCTTGGCAACGTCAGCGGCTCGCTGCTGGCTAACTACTGGCGCAAAAAAGATGCCCGACAAGCACAGGCCCTGAGTCAGAACCCGCCTGCTCAGCCGGTATCAGAACCTCTGTCAAAAGGATAATTAACGATGATGACCTTAACCCTGGAACAGGCACGACGCGCGGTGGATTGTGCTCTCGATCTCGCCACTACCCGTTATGCACAACGACCACTCAGCGCGGCAGTGTGCGACGCTCACGGCGAGTTACTGAGTTTTGCCCGTATGGATAACGCCAAACTGTTGACCATTGAGCTGACGCAGCGCAAAGCGCGCACCAGCAGCCGTTTAGGCTGCACCACTCAGGCGTTTTTACAACGTCTGCAAAACGAGTCGCTGGATATCAGCTACTTTGCTGACCCACGTTTTACCGCGCTGCCCGGCGGCGTACCGATTCTTCACAATGGTAAATGCCTGGGGGCCGTTGCGGTTGGCGGACTGTCCGCCCAGGAAGATCACGATGCGGCCATGGCCGTAGCCGAATGTTTGCTCAAGGAGATCGCAGAATGAAAAAGATCGCTATGCTTCACACCAGTTCCGCCACGCTCGCCATGATGCAACAACTGATCGGCGACATCATGCCAGAAGCGGACGTGATGCACCTGGTCGAAGAGTCGATGATTAAGCAGGTGATGAAGGCCGGTGGCGTGACGCCGAACATTGCGGCACGCATTGCCGACTACGTCCACATTGCCGAAAAAGCCGACTGTGAGATTTTCATCACCGCCTGCTCGTCTATTGGTACCGCGGTGGAGCAGTGTCAGTTTATGACGCCGCTGCAGCTTGCACGTATCGACTGCGCGATGGTGGAAAAAGCCATTAGCCTGGGTGAGAACATTGCCGTGCTGGCCACCGTCGCCACGACCATGGAACCCACGCTGGAGTATGTGCAGCGCAAAGTACAGGCCAGCGGTAAGCAATGCACCGTGACGCCGATACTAATGGAAGAGGCCTTCCATGCCCTGCTGGCGGGCGATATGGAAACCCACGACCGCATCGTCAGTGAAGGCTTGCACAGCGCATATAAGCAAGCCGATGTGGTCATGCTGGCGCAAGCGTCGATGGCGCGCGTTCTGCAGCAGCTTCCGTCTCCGCCCGTCCCGGTAATGACCTCTCCGGAAAGTGGCATCCGTTGGCTGAAAACGCTGGCGGAAAGCGCATAGCCCATCAAGTCAACACTCCCCCGTAGGCCGGATAAGCGCCAGCGCCATCCGGCAAACAGACAGGCAAAAAAAAAGGCCATCATCTGATGGCCAACCATGTCGAAAACGGACCAGTCTTTGCCCCTTCACTCACGGGTAAATGAAGGGGAGTAGACTGTTTTATTGCTTATTTGAGTCTTACTTAATAACGGCTTTCAGCGCTTCGCCGATATCGGCAAGGCTGCGAACGGTTTTCACACCAGCGGCTTCCAGCGCGGCGAATTTCTCATCCGCAGTCCCTTTACCACCGGCGATAATGGCCCCTGCGTGACCCATACGTTTGCCTTTCGGCGCGGTCACACCGGCGATGTAGCCAACAACCGGTTTGGTCACGTGATCTTTGATGTAAGCCGCCGCTTCTTCTTCCGCGCTACCGCCGATCTCACCGATCATCACGATCGCTTCGGTCTGCGGATCTTCCTCGAACAGTTTCAGGATATCGATGAAGTTAGAGCCCGGGATCGGGTCACCACCGATGCCCACGCAGGTGGACTGGCCGAAACCGTAATCGGTGGTCTGCTTAACCGCTTCATAGGTCAGCGTACCGGAACGGGAGACGATACCCACTTTACCCGGCTTATGAATGTGACCCGGCATGATGCCGATTTTGCATTCGCCAGGGGTGATTACGCCCGGGCAGTTCGGGCCGATCATGCGTACGCCAGCCTCATCCAGTTTCACCTTCACGGTCAGCATATCCAGCGTCGGGATACCTTCGGTAATGGTGATGATGAGCTTAATACCTGCGTCGATCGCTTCCAGAATAGAGTCTTTGCAGAACGGTGCCGGAACGTAGATAACCGTTGCGGTCGCGCCGGTTGCTTCAACCGCTTCACGCACGGTGTTGAATACCGGCAGGCCCAGGTGTGTGGTGCCGCCTTTGCCTGGCGTTACGCCGCCAACCATCTGCGTACCGTAAGCTATCGCCTGTTCGGAGTGGAACGTCCCCTGGCTACCGGTAAAGCCCTGACAGATAACCTTGGTGTTTTTATCGATTAAAACAGACATTATTTCCCCTCCACTGCGGCAACAACCTGCTGAGCTGCATCCGTCAGACTTTTCGCTGCAATAATATTCAGGCCACTGTCAGCCAGTTTCTTCGCGCCGAGTTCGGCGTTGTTGCCTTCCAGACGAACCACCACCGGAACGTTAACACCCACTTCCGCTACCGCGCCGATGATGCCGTCAGCGATCAGGTCGCAACGGACAATACCGCCGAAGATGTTAACCAGAACCGCTTTAACGTTGTCGTCAGAGAGGATAATTTTGAACGCTTCGGTCACGCGCTCTTTGGTTGCGCCGCCGCCCACGTCAAGGAAGTTAGCCGGTTCGCCGCCGTGCAGTTTCACGATGTCCATGGTGCCCATCGCCAGACCTGCGCCGTTAACCATGCAGCCGATGTTGCCATCCAGTGCGACGTAGTTCAGTTCCCACTGTGCTGCCTGCGCTTCACGCGGGTCTTCCTGCGATTGATCGCGCATTTCACGCAGATCCGGCTGGCGGAACAGCGCGTTGCCGTCAGCGCCCAGTTTGCCGTCGAGGCAGATCAGGTCGCCCTGTTTGGTGATGACCAACGGGTTGATTTCGATCAGCGCCAGGTCGCGCTCAAGGAAAATGGTCGCCAGACCCATGAAGATCTTAGTGAACTGCTGAACCAGTTTGCCTTCCAGACCCAGTTTGAACGCCAGCTCGCGTCCTTGATACGGCATCGGGCCAGTCAGCGGATCAAGCGCAACTTTGTGGATCAGGTGCGGAGTTTCTTCCGCCACTTTTTCGATTTCCACGCCGCCTTCGGTGGAGGCCATAAAGACCACGCGACGTGAACTACGGTCTACAACGGCACCGAGATACAGCTCTTTAGCGATATCGGTCGCTGCTTCAACCAGAATCTGGTTAACCGGTTGGCCATTGGCATCTGTTTGATACGTTACCAGACGCTTGCCCAGCCAGTTTTCTGCAAAAGCACGGATGTCTTCTTTGCTGTTTACCACTTTCACACCGCCCGCTTTACCGCGGCCACCAGCGTGAACCTGACATTTCACTACCCACGGACCGGCACCGATTTTTGAAGCGGCTTCTTCTGCTTCGCGCGGAGTAGTACAGGCATAACCCACCGGTGCTGGTAAGCCATAGCGGGCAAAAAGTTGTTTTGCCTGATATTCATGTAAGTTCATGTGTTCTGTCCATCCTTCAGTAATCGTTATCTTTTAAACCGTAGACCGACACCCTATCCACGTCGGTCTACAGTGCAGGTGAAACTTAAACTACTACACGTCCAGCAGCAGACGCGTCGGATCTTCCAGCAACTCTTTGATCGTTACCAGGAAGCCCACGGATTCGCGACCATCGATCAAACGGTGATCGTAGGACAGCGCCAGGTACATCATCGGCAGGATCTCAACCTGGCCATTCACCGCCATCGGACGATCTTTGATAGCGTGCATACCCAAAATTGCGCTCTGCGGCGGGTTGATGATAGGCGTAGACATCAGGGAACCGAACACACCACCGTTGGTGATGGTGAAGTTGCCACCGGTCAGATCTTCAACCGTCAGCTTGCCGTCACGGCCTTTAACAGCCAGCTCTTTAATTTTCTTCTCAATGTCTGCCATACCGAGGGTATCGACATCACGCAGTACCGGCGTCACCAGGCCGCGCGGCGTAGAAACCGCCATGCTGACGTCGAAATAGTTGTGGTAAACCACGTCATCGCCGTCGATAGAAGCATTCACTTCCGGGTAACGTTTCAGGGCTTCAACCACCGCTTTCACGTAGAAGGACATAAAGCCCAGACGGATGCCGTGGCGTTTTTCAAACGCTTCACCGTACTGCTTACGCAGATCCATAATCGGCTTCATGTTGACTTCGTTGAACGTGGTCAGCATGGCGGTGGAGTTTTTCGCTTCCAGCAGACGCTCTGCCACACGCTTACGCAGGCGAGTCATCGGCACACGTTTTTCGCTACGTGCAGCCAGGGCCGGTTGCGCCGCCGGAGCAGCCGCTGCCGGAGCAGACTCTTTCGCCGGGGCTTTCGCCAGATGTTTTTCCACATCTTCACGGGTCAGACGACCACCCACACCGGTGCCTTTAATGGCGCTGGCGTCGAGGTTATGTTCAGCCAGCAGGCGACGGATCGCCGGGCTTAACGCATCGTTGTTTTGCTCTTCCAGAGACGCCTGCTGGCGTTGCGCCGGAGTGGACGCTTTCTCTTCAGATTTGGCGCTGGTTTCTTTACCCGCGCTGTTGCCTTCACGCAGGCGACCAAGGATCTGACGAGACGTTACCGTTGTACCTTCATCTTCCAGAACCGCATCCAGAATGCCGTCTGCTGATGCCGGTACTTCCAGTACCACTTTGTCAGTTTCGATTTCTACCAGCACTTCATCACGTACGACTGCGTCGCCGGGTTTTTTATGCCAGGTTGCGACGGTGGCATCGGCTACGGATTCAGGCAGGTCAGGGACCAGAATATCTACGCTACTCATTGTGTATCCTTTATTTATTCGACGTTCAGCGCGTCATTAACCAGATCTTGTTGCTGTTTCTGGTGAACGGACATATACCCTACCGCCGGAGAGGCGGAGGCCGGGCGGCCTGCATAACGCAGAGAAGCCCCAAACGGAATCACTTCACGGAAATGATGCTGGCTGCAGTACCATGCGCCCTGATTGAGCGGCTCTTCCTGGCACCAGACAAAATCCTTGACGTGAGCAAACTGCTGCAACACTTCCTGCATCGCTTTATGCGGGAACGGGTAGAGTTGCTCGATACGCACAATGGCGACATCGTGTTGATTGTTCTTACGACGTTGTTCCAGCAGGTCGTAATAAACCTTACCAGAACACATCACTACGCGCTTCACGCCCTTCGGATCAAGCTCGTCGATTTCACCGATGGCTGGCAGGAAGGTGCCGTTCGCCAGTTCTTCGAGGCTGGAAACCGCCAGCGGATGACGCAGCAGGGATTTCGGCGACATCACCACCAGCGGACGACGCATCCCGCGCAACGCCTGACGACGCAGCATGTGGTAAACCTGTGCCGGGGTAGAAGGTACGCAAACCTGCATGTTTTGCTCAGCGCAAAGTTGCAGATAACGTTCCAGACGCGCGGAGGAGTGCTCCGGCCCCTGCCCTTCGTAACCGTGCGGCAGCAACATCACCAGGCCACACATCCGGCCCCATTTCTGTTCGCCAGAGGAGATGAACTGGTCGATAACCACCTGTGCACCGTTGGCGAAGTCACCGAACTGTGCTTCCCAGATGGTCAGGGTGCGTGGTTCTGCGGTGGCATAACCGTATTCAAACGCCAGTACGGCTTCTTCAGACAGTACAGAGTCCCAGACGCGGAACGCGCCCTGGCCGTTATGGATATGTTGCAGCGGCGTGTAAGTTGAACCG
>DXKH01000121.1 GCA_019415335.1 Citrobacter sp.
CGAAGCGGCAACACTGGAAGATGTAGGTCGTGAAATTGGCCTCACCCGTGAACGTGTTCGCCAGATTCAGGTTGAAGGCCTGCGCCGTTTGCGCGAAATCCTGCAAACGCAGGGGCTGAATATCGAAGCGCTGTTCCGCGAGTAAGTAAGCATCTGTCAGAAAGGCCAGTCTCAAGCGAGGCTGGCCTTTTTTCTTTTGGTACATGGTACATGTTGAACTGTTATCGGATACAGCGTTAAAACTTTATCTGACTGACCAGGGGACGGCACTTTTTAGATGTAGAAGACCGGATAGACGCGTCAGCGTCACATTCGGCAATCATCATTTTAAGCGCGCAGTAATTGTCGCCACGCGTTCACCATATTTCACGGCTGTATCCAGATCGCCCGTAGGGATTTGCTCTGCACCCGCATCGGCTGGAGATTGCACCAGCAAACCGACCGAACCGCCCAGATTGTTTACATCTTCCCTGGTTGACGCAAGCACATTGGCAGGAGCCTGACCTAAACTCACCCACAGACCGCCATGCTGTGAAGCCAGCGTTTGCAGATAGATCAGCGTAACTTGTTTATCGCCATTCAGGCTGGCGCTGTTGGTGAAACCCCCGAAGACTTTATCCTGCCATTTACGTGTAAACCACGCTTTGGAACTGGCATCAGCAAATTTCTTGAATTGCCATGGCGCACCGCCCATATAGGTGGGAGCACCGAAGATAATGGCATCGGCTGCGTCCAGTTTTTCCCACTCCTGCTCAGTGATATTTCCTTCGTTATCAATCGAAATTAAATCTGCATGGGCGCCTTGTGCCACTTTTTCAGCAACCAGTTTAGTGTGACCATATCCTGAATAATAAACCACAGCTATGTTTTGCATATAAATATCCTTTTTACTAATGAATGATTTTTTGAGGCAGGTTTTAAAGATGTGGAGTATTATGCCTTGCAGATATTATTTAAACCATCAAATGATGAACATATTTTTTGAATGAGATAAACATAATATTCGAAGAAAAATGAATCTCGTAACGTAGTAATATCTAAAATAACAGTCTGTTCAGAGATGCTATAAATCAACAACACATTAATAAAGGACTACGTATGCAAGGCATTAAAATATATACAATTCTAGCCTCTTCTCTTATATCTGGTAGTGTTTTTGCTCAAACGGAAATTTCGACTGCAAATTCGTCTACAGTTAATGCAAGTTATGTTGAACCTTCAGCGGAAAAAATAATATCGCCAAGCGATAAACTCAATAACCTTTTTGAAAGAAATATGTCTCAGCCTTATATTTTACAAAAAATTGGCGAGAGAACTTATTATGTTCAACGCTATTTTTATTCCACTACGTTTTATGTCGGAGATAAAGGGGTTTTGCTGTTTGATGCTCCGGAGGGTCGCGGTAAATATTTATTACAGGCAATTCGTGATGTGACTCCATTACCCGTAACAGCGCTGGTTTATTCTCATTACCATGTGGATCACATTGGCGATAGTCCATTTTGGAACGATGAGGCGAAGAAAGAAGGCGTGAATCTGCGTATTATTGCCAGTAAAGCCACTGCTGAAAAAATGCAATTTATGAACAGTCGCTTACCCGTCGCCACTCAGGTTTTAAGTAAAAAAGATGACCAGTTTAAATTTGAAAAGCAGACCATTGAATTACACCGATTTGTTAAAGCAGGACATACCGACGACCATTCTGTATGGTTGCTAAAACAGGAAAAAGTAGCTCACAGCCCGGATCTCCTGAATCCTGACCAACTGCCGATGATGGGCTTCGCCGTATCGGATACGTTGGTTTACCATGACAGTAATTTGCGTCAGGTTGAAATGCTTGACTGGAAATATTTTATTGGCGGGCATGGTAATATTGGTTCACACGATGATTTCAAATTTCAACGCCAGTTTCTTAATGATCTTCGGGATACGACAATTAAAGTCAGAAAAGAAGAAAGTTTTGGTAAATTTATGAATAAAACGGCAAATAATCATGCTGATTTTGCGCGAGCCCAGCGCGAAGCAATTATTAAGAAAGTAACTGAAGTATTACGTCCGAAATATGGCCATATGTATGGCTACGACGCATCTATGCCTGCTAATATCGAAATGGCAATAAGGTTGGTCGGTTCTTATTACTAAGATAAAATCAACTTGCAAGAGACTGTAATTATATTGCAAAGTGAAAATTAACCTCGGTAGCGAGATATTACCGAGGTTAATATTGGCATACATTACACCCTTATCAGGCACTTAAACGATACATCATATCTTATCTGGATTATTAGATGACGAGCCATACGCACCAGGTAATTAAGAATCCGGTAAAACCGAGAATGGTCGTTAACACTGTCCAGGTTTTCAGACCGTCTGCTACCGACAACCCCAGATATTTGGTCACAATCCAGAACCCTGAGTCATTAATATGTGACGCGCCAAGCCCACCAAAGCAGGCTGCCAGCGTCACCAATACGCACTGAATCGGATTCAATCCCATCACCGCTTCTGAGAGTAACCCGCCGGTTGTCAGGATTGCTACGGTTGCTGACCCCTGCGATGCACGCAGCGCCAGTGAAATAATAAATGCGGCTGGTAACAGAGGCAGGTCAATCATTTGTAACATGTTGGCAAGGGCTTTACCGACGCCCGATTCCACCAGCACTTTGCCAAATACCCCTCCAGCACCAGTAACCAAAATCACTACCGCCGCAGTGGGAAGGGCAGAGCCCATAATGTCGCTGGTGTGTTGTAAGCTCCAGCCGCGACGTAAAGCCAATAACCAGAATGCCAGCACCAGCGCAATCATTAGAGCTACCATTGGTGAGCCGATCAACTGTAGCGTACCAAGCAGGGGATGCGAAGGCGGCATCAGTGTTGCAGAAACCGTTCCCGCCATGATAATCGCGATAGGAATAACAATTAGCGAGGTGACCAACGCGACGCCCGGTGGATTTATTTTATCGCTTAATTTTGTCGCGCCTTCCTCACTGGCCGGAGCCAGTTGCATCTGTTCCAGTACCTCGACCGACATCGCATATTGGCGCTTATTGATTATTTTCGCTGCAAAGTAGCCAACAATCCCTACGGGAATAGAAATCGCAATACCGATGATGGTTAGCCAGCCGATGTCTGCGTGGAGTAATCCCGCTGCGGCGACAGGGCCTGGATGCGGCGGTACCGCCACGTGAACAGTGAGCATGATCCCAGCGACAGGCAGGCCAAATTTGAGTGGTGATATTTTGGCAACCTTGGCAAAACCGTAAATGATTGGCGCAAGAATAATAAAGCCGACATCAAAGAAGACGGGAATGCCGAGGAAGAACGCTGCCAGAGTCAGCGCAGCGATAGTTCGTTTGTCACCTAACTTGCGACTGAAATAATTAGCCAGTGACTCTGCACCACCAGAGTGTTCGATCATACGCCCCAGCATAGCGCCAAGACCAATAATAATAGTGACGGAACCAAGCACACCGCCCATCCCGGCGATCATCACTTTACCCACTTCGCCCGCCGGTATACCCGCCGCAAGTGCGACTAACAGGCTGACGAGGAGCAGAGCAACGAATGGTTGTACCTTTGCCTTGATGACCAGTAGCAACAGCATGATTACGCCAGCTAACGCAATGCATAACAATGTAATTGTGGACATGGGAAACCCTGTCTGAAAGTTATAGTTAACCTACCCCATCCGTAGATGGGGGGATGTATGGGTACGTTGTAATTAGGGATTGAGCGAATTAGCGCCAGGCGTCAAACCAGCCAAGCCCTTTTTCGGTGAGGCCACGAGGTTTGTATTCACAACCGATCCAGCCCTGATATCCCACTTCATCGAACAGGCGGAACAGCCACGGATAGTTGATTTCTCCATCGTCCGGTTCATGTCGATCAGGTAGTCCGGCAATTTGTACGTGCGCATATTTCCCGGCGTAGTTGCGGATTAAATGTGTCAGGTTGCCATCTACTTTTTGCGCATGGAAAGTATCTAGTTGAATAAACACGTTATCTCGCGCAACCTCTTCAACAATAGCCAGTGCCTGATACTGGCTGGAGAAGAGATAATGAGGCTTAACGCCGGGGCTGAGTGCTTCAACCAATATTCGCTTGCCGTGTGGCGCAAAGCGGTCGGCAGCGTAGCGGAGATTATCAATAAATACTGCCCGGTACCGTTCAGCATCTTCGCCAGCGGGCACGACGCCTGCCATCACATGGACTTGTTCACAATTGAGCGCCAATGCATATTCCAGTGCCAGGTCGATGTCTGCGCGTGCTTCGTGCTCACGTCCGGGAAGGGCGGATAATCCCCATTCTCCCGCATTAATATCTCCGGGAGCGGTATTGAACAGCGCCAGTGTCAGATGGTTTTGCACCAGTTGCTGCTGGATTGGCTGGGGGGAGTAGTCATAGGGAAACAGAAACTCCACAGCATCGAACCCGGCTTTTCGCGCTGCGGCGAAGCGTTCAATAAAAGGCACTTCGGTGAACATCATGGATAAATTAGCTGCAAAACGAGGCATTGCATTAACTCCTTAATTCCGCAATTTCACCTGCGGTCAGATAACGGATCGGGCGGTCACCGAGAATAAAAATCAGCTTTGCCGTTTCCTCCAGCTCTTCCATATTGTTGGCGGCTTCTTGCAGGCTTTCACCGCAAACCACTGGGCCATGATTTGCCAGTAAAAAAGCCTGATTGTCTGCTGCCAGTTCCGCCAGATCCTGTGCGATGCGTTTATCGCCCGGTCGGTAATAGGGCACCAGCGGGACGTTTCCCATCCGCATCACCACGTATGGTGTGAACGGACGAATAACGTTATTGCTGTCCAGCCCTTCCAGGCAGGAAAGCGCCGTCGACCACGTACTGTGCAAATGCACCACCGCTTTACAGCGCGGATTGTTGCGATACAGCGCCAGATGAAAGAGCACCTCTTTCGAGGGTTTGTCACCACTTAACCATTCGCCATCCGCGGTGACTTTGGAAAGCCGCTGCGGATCGAGATTGCCCAGGCATGAACCTGTCGGTGTCGCCAGTAAATTCCCGTCAGGTAAAAGCAGCGACAGATTGCCAGCCGAACCGGTTGCATATCCGCGCTGAAAGAATGAACTGGCAATCCGCGTCATCTCCTCTCGCAAAGACTGCTCTACTTTTGCGAAATCGCTCATGATAAAAACTCTCTTTGGGCTCGTGAAAAAAAGGCTTCATCACCGAAGTTGCCAGATTTAAGGGCGAGTGAGACAGGCTTATCCAGTGCGTTTACCCACGGCACGCCGGGGGAAATGGTTGGGCCAATATGAAACCCTTTTATGCCCAGGCTCTGTGTGACTACGCCGGAGGTCTCACCGCCTGCGACAATAAAGCGTGTCACGCCTTCCGCTGCTAACCGCGCCGCTAGTTGAGAAAACAGAGTTTCTACTGCCTGACTGGCTTTTTGTGCACCGTATTGCTGTTGAATTGCTGCCAATGCGTCAGTGCTGGCGGTGGCAAAAACCAGTGGAGCAAGTACACTTTCCTGGCCCAGAACCCACTCTGCCAGCTCGTGTGCATAAGCGGCCAGAGTTTCGGTTGAGAGGCAGCGTGCCACATCAACCTCACGGGCTGGTGCAATTTGACGGTAATGTGCCACCTGGCGGTTGGTCATTTGAGAGCATGAACCGGAGAGCACTACGCCGCGCCCAGCGAGCGGACGCCCTGCTTCGCGAGCCTGGTTACCGTTTTCTTGCGCCCACTGCCGGGCCAGGCCAATCGCCAGACCAGAACCGCCCGTTACCAGTGGGGCATCGCGCAAGGCTTCCCCCTGAATTTCCAGATGGTGTTCGGTCAGCGCATCAAGCACCGCGTAGCGATAGCCCTCTTGCTGTAAGCGAGCCAGCTCCTGACGAACGGCTTTCACACCTTGTTCGAAAACATGTGCTGAAACGACGCCGCAGCGCCCTGTGGATTGCGCTTCAACCAGACGGGGAAGATAGCTGTCGGTCATGGGATTTACCGGGTGATGGCGCATTCCGGATTCGGCCAGCAGTTGATTCATTACGAACAAATACCCCTGATAAACCGTACGTCCGTTGACTGGCAGGGCCGGAGAGAAGACCGTAAACGGTGTGTCGAGAGCATCCATTAATGCATCGGTAACTGGGCCGATATTCCCTTTCGCCGTACTGTCGAAAGTAGAGCAGTATTTGAAATAGATCTGTTTGCAACCTTGCTGTTGCAACCAGCTCAGAGCCGCCAGCGATTGCTGTGTGGCTTCAACCACCGGACAGGAGCGCGTTTTCAGGCTGATCACCAGTGCGTCAATTGCTTCCGGCATTTTACCTGTTGGAACACCGTTAATTTGTACCGTTGGTAGACCGTTTTCCACCAGAAAACTGGCGATATCCGTCGCGCCGGTAAAATCATCGGCGATAACGCCAATCTTGATCATGATTTCGCTCCCGGTAGAGTGATGCCAGAGAAAATCTTGATAACTGCGCTATCGTCTTCTTTCCCGTAACCCGCGTTACTGGCGCTGGTGAACATATTCAATGCTGTTGAGGCCAATGGCAGCGGGAAGTGCAGGGCTTTGGCGGTATCGGCAACCAGACCAAGATCCTTAACAAAAATATCGACGGCTGAATGCGGGGTGTAATCGCCATCCACCACATGACGCATCCGGTTTTCGAACATCCATGAATTTCCGGCGGCATTGGTCACGACGTCATACATCACATCCAGCGGGATCCCCGCACGGGCTGCAAGCGCCATCGCTTCGGCGCCGGCAGCAATATGTACGCCCGCTAACAACTGGTGGATAATTTTTACGGTCGAACCCAGTCCCGGTTCTGCACCGATGCGATAAACTTTTCCGGCAACGGCTTCCAGCACGGGTGCCAGTCGTTCAAAGGCAATATCGCTACCGGAGGCCATGACAGTCATTTCACCGTTAGCGGCTTTTACCGCACCACCAGAAACCGGCGCATCCAGCATTTCCAGACCGAATCCAGCCAGAGCGGTAGCAATTTCTTGCGCATCAGCACTGGCGATAGTGGAAGAAACCATTACTGCCGTACCGGGTTTCAGATGTTGTGCAACGCCTTTTTCACCAAACAGCACCTGTTTAACCTGGGTCGCATTGACCACCAGCACCAGCAGAGCGTCCAGTTTTTCGGCAAACGTCGCGGCGTTATCAGAAACCCCGCAAGCACCAGCCTCTTTCAACGTAGCGCAGGCATTGCTGTTCAGGTCTGCGCCCCAGGTAGAAAGACCTGCGCGGACACATGACAGTGCTGCTCCCATTCCCATTGACCCTAAGCCAACGATACCGACATGAAACTCCGATCCCGTTTTCATCTGCTCTCCTTGTTAATTTAAGTGATATTTTGTTTGATGTTGTGAATATAAGCGCGGAAAGATAACGATATGGTGAGCTGATTCACAAAAATTAACATTGTGTGTTATTTTATGTGAACTAAGCGTTAGTTGCGCCGCGCACGTTTCGCAGGCAAATAGCGTAGAATGTCAGCAGGACAAAGGAAGGAGCAAAAGTTGATACCCGTAGAGCGTCGCCAAATCATCCTTGAGATGGTAGCTGAAAAAGGCATTGTTAGTATTGCTGAACTAACGGACAGAATGAATGTGTCACATATGACCATTCGTCGGGATTTACAAAAACTGGAGCAGCAGGGAGCCGTTGTGCTGGTGTCCGGGGGCGTCCAGTCTCCGGGACGCGTGGCGCATGAACCTTCTCATCAGGTAAAAACTGCGCTGGCAATGACGCAAAAAGCGGCTATTGGCAAGCTGGCGGCAAGTCTTGTTCAGCCGGGACGTTGTATCTATCTGGATGCGGGAACGACCACGTTAGCGATTGCACAGCATCTGATTCACATGGAGCCACTCACAGTGGTTACTAACGACTTCGTTATTGCGGACTACTTGCTCGACAACAGTAATTGCACAATTATTCACACTGGCGGCGCAGTGTGTCGGGAAAACCGTTCCTGTGTTGGGGAAGCCGCTGCGACCATGCTGCGTAGCCTGATGATTGATCAGGCTTTTATTTCTGCATCGTCATGGAGTGTGCGGGGGATCTCTACGCCAGCAGAAGATAAAGTCACGGTGAAACGGGCGATTGCCAGTGCCAGCCGCCAGCGAGTTTTGGTCTGTGATGCGACGAAATATGGACAGGTGGCGACATGGCTGGCGTTACCATTAAGCGAGTTTGATCAGATCATTACTGACGACGGTCTGCCGGAGAGTGCCAGCCGCGCGCTGGCGAAGCTGGATCTCTCTTTGCTGGTAGCGAAAAATGAATAATGACCTGCAATAACGCCGGGTTACTCATGCTTCACAGAAGAAGCATGAGACTACTTTATTTTATAAAATGACAGCCGCCCGCTTTTCGGCGATCCGGTATCTATATAAATCTGGTTAGCGAACGTCTGAATGTTATCAAACATCATATGACCAAATATAAAGAAGTCGGCGCCGTTTATTTTTTGTAATTCGCTATTAAGTGATTTCTGCACACGATCAACAGGCCAGAGTAATTCGCTCTCCGCTATTTCTTTGCCAAACTGATACTCCTTCCCCGGATAATCTGCATGTGCGATGACATATTTTATGTTGTCGTTAGTGATTTCAATAATATGTGGAAGGAGATGGAATTTCAGCAACAGATCTATTGCCTCTTGTTGCTCTGAATCATTTAAATCGAAAAACCAGTCACCACCGCTGGCAAGCCACATATTTCCATCGCCAGTTTCGAATGCCTCAAGCGCCATCGCTTCGTGGTTGCCTTTGACGGAGATAAACCAGGGCTGGTTTAACAGGCGCAGCACGTTAAGACTCTCCGGCCCACGATCGATGTTATCGCCTACCGAAAT
Organism: Citrobacter sp.; assembly: GCA_019415335.1. The sequence goes on from DXKH01000121.1 coordinate 8,854, forward strand.
AAGTAAGTCGGTTTCAGGACAAAAAGAGAGTTGATGTAAGCGGGATTGTAATAATTGATAGTCCCCATGAATGTCGCCAACGGCCCATATATGGCGATAGTGATGGGCATTGATTTTTTGATAGCGTGTAGATGGCATGGTTTT
>DXKH01000122.1 GCA_019415335.1 Citrobacter sp.
GCCTGACACCGCACGGCGAATCACTGCTGGCGTATTACGACTCCCCGGCCTCCGTATTTGCAGCAATGCTGGCGCATCGCACTGCTGGCGGGTGTGCCTCGCTGAGTGAATACACCGCTGAATTTAACCGCCTTTCCGCCCTCTTCTCGCAGGAGTGGCAGCGCGTGACGGGATACCAGCCATGAGTGCGTTTGCATGGAGCTGGAATGAACCACGACCAGCTATTGATCCGGCCAGATTTACGGAGCGCAGGCAGGAAACTGAAACCGACCTGCAACGCGCCATCCGTTACTACCTTGAGGCGGACAAAAGGGCACAGGAAGAACAGGAAGCGAAGGAAGAAGCCTTTTTCGCACAATCCGCCATGGGTAAAAAACTCATGGCATCCCTTGAGGAAGCCGGACAGCGTGAAAAGCTGGCACAGAGCATCATCAGTAAGCGCCGGGCAACAGAACAAGACCCGGTAGCCCGTGCCTTTGCCACACTGAAGGTGCTTCCCGTTTATCTGCGAGAACCTCTGAGCCGCCACCTCTCTTTCCTGCGCAAGAAGCAGGAAGCCGATCGTCAGAAAGGCAAAAAGAGCTGGCAGGCGGAACGCTATACACGCGGAACCCTGCGCAAAATATTCGAACGTCTGGATCGCACTGACGGGCGCTGGCTGACACCGGGTTATCGCTCCCTTGCCGGACGCGAACGCCTGGACGATTTGCTTTACCTGCCGCAGCTCAACAAACACCAGATACAGACGCTGGCCACCATGACGGCGGCGATGTTCAGCAGCACCTTCGAAAAACTCTGCGATGGCTTTGGCGCGACCGATGGCGAACTGACCATGGATGTAACGCTGAAGGCGTATCAGATGCTGGCCCGCATGGCGTTACACCTGCACATCATGCCTCCACATTATGACGCACTGACAACAGATAAAGACCGGAGGAACGGACCGGACACGGAGCTGCTGCCGGGCGCAATCCTTCGCCTGACCTGTGCGGAATGGTGGAAACGCAAACTGTGGCTGTTACGTTGCGAGTGGAGAGAAGAACAACTCCGCGCCGCCTGTCTGGTTTCCAGAAAAACATCGCCCTATCTGAGCCAGGACGCATTAAGCGAGTTTCGCGCACAGCGCGAGAAAACACGCGATTTCCTGAAAAGTTTCATGCTGGAAAACGAAGATGGGTTCACGATTGATCTCGAGACAGTGTATTACGCGGGAGTAAGTAACCCGGTTCACCGTAAGGCAGAAATGATGGCCACCATGAAGGGGCTGGAACTTCTGGCCGAAGCCCGTGGCGACAAAGCGGTGTTTCTGACTGTCACCTGCCCGTCAAAATACCACGCCACAACAGAGAACGGTCATCCGAATCCCAAATGGAACGGGGCCACCATGCGCGACTCCAGCGATTACCTGGTTAACACGTTTTTTGCGGCGGTCCGCAAGAAACTGAACCGCGACGGCCTGCGCTGGTATGGCATCCGCACGGTGGAGCCTCACCATGACGGCACCGTGCACTGGCATATGATGGTCTTTGCTCATCCGGAAGAAATCGACACTATTGTGTCCCACACCCGCGATATTGCCATTCAGGAAGATCGTCACGAGCTGGGTGATGATATTACCCCACGCTTTAAGGCGGAGTACGTCGACGGCTCAAAAGGCACACCGACCAGCTACATCGCCACCTACATCGGGAAAAACCTGGACAGCCGTGCCGTGGATGGCATCGACCCGAAAACGGGCAAGCCACGCGTTGACCACGAAACCGGAAAATCAATGGCCGAGAGCGTGGAACGCGCCATCGGCTGGGCGCGCCTTCACCGGGTCCGCCAGTTCCAGTTCTTTGGCATCCCCTCCCGCCAGGTATGGCGTGAACTGCGCCGCCTTGCCAGCCAGATGGCACGCAACCCGGAAGGCCCGCAACGGCTAAAGGATGACGCAATGGATGCGGTTCTTGCCGCCGCTGATGCCGGATGTTTTGCCACCTACATAGAGAAACAGGGCGGCGTACTTGTTCCACGCAAAGACTACCTGATTCGCACCGCCTACGACCTCGCCGATGAGCTAAACGATTACGGCGAACAGAGCGTACAGATTTACGGGATCTGGTCACCACTCATCGGGGAATCCTCCCGTGTGTGCACGCATCCGGATAACTGGAAGCTGGTAAGACGCAAACCGGAAGCGGAAGACAGTGCCCGCGAAAATGGTTTTGACCTTCAGGGCGGCCCTGCCGCCCCTTGGACTCGTGGCAATAACTGTCCCCGTGTACAGGAAACGGACAACAACGGGACAGAACAGCCGGAAGAACGGCCAGCACCATGGCCGCAGCTCCTTGACGGCGTTGAAGTGAACGAATGGATGCGCTCACTGAAACGGCACGAACGCCGGGCGCTGATGCGTTCGCTTCGTGACAAACAGGCAAAAAACAGCAGTGATGAAATGCAGAGCTGGACACAGAGCCGCAAACAGCAGCGGCCTTTGCCTGATAACCACGAATTACTCGCTAAAGAATGGCGGGAGTCTGCTGAATCTCTCGGCCTGCATATCGGTGAACAGCAGATGCAGCACCTGTTACGGGGCGGCAGTCTGTACGTTGACGGCAGCATCATTGCACCTCAGGGATTTGAAATTGTACGCAAACCGGATACCCGACCGGACAGCCGGATCACGCAGCTCTGGCAGCGTCTGAGCCGTAACCACGGCGTAAGCAGCACGGAGATCCGCCATAACCCGGTCGCCAGCTATCTGGAACAGCTGGGGGCATCAGACCCCGAAGCCACCGCACGCCTGGCATCCACACTTCAGCAGGGCCAGAACACCATGAAAACCCCCGTTACCATGCTTTCTGACATGCTGCGCGCCATCCGTGACGCAGAGCACGCACAGAGAATCAGTGAAACCACTGAACGCGCCCGCCGCAAAGCAGACCTGCTGCGGGGTAGCCTGACCAGTGGAAACAAAAAACAGACAGAAACGGGACTCACAAATCCCGTAAATGAGCAAAAACGTGCCGCGATATATGAAGCGCGCACAAAACAGGCAAAAGCGGGATTTAAAAATCCTGTAACCGATTAATTATTCAACATAAGGAAAAGCGACATGAAAATTTGTATCGACGACGGCTCCACCAACATCAAGCTGGCATGGACTGAGAACGGCGAACGCCGCAACGCCATCAGCCCGAACAGCTTCAAGTCGGAATGGTCTGCGCCGTTCGGTGGCACGCAGCCCGCGAACTACATGCTTGATGGCGTGCGCTATGGTTTTGATCCGGTCAGCGATCGCTTTGTCCAGACGACCGATACGCAATACCAGTACAGCGATGTGAATGTCATTGCCATTCATCACGCGCTGGTCAAATCAGGCATCACGCCACAGGAGGTGGATGTGGTTGTCACCCTGCCACTGAGCGAGTATTTCGACACAAACGCACAGCCGGACATAGCCAACATCAACCGCAAAAAAGCAAACGTCATGCGCCCGGTGGCGTACCAGAACGGAAAAGCATTCACTATCCGTAACGTACGGGTTATGCCTGAATCCATACCGGCTGGTTTTAAAGCACTGGCTGACATGAGTCCGTTTGAATCCCTGCTGATTGTGGATTTAGGCGGAACCACGCTGGATGTGGCAAAGGTTCAGGGACAACTGGCAGGTATCAGCCAGGTGTTTTGCGATCCACACGTAGGCGTTTCCCTGATGGCCGATGCCGTACTGTCGGTGATGGCCACTAACGGTATGCGTACCAGTCACCACATCGCCAATACCATTATCGAACATCGCCATGATGAAGCCTGGCTGCGCCAGCACATCCACAATGACGCGCATTACGCCAGCCTGATGGCGGTTATTCGTGAAAAGGAAGAAACACTGAAACAACGCGTGATCCGCGCGCTGGCGGGTTTTTCGGGTTACGGGCGGGTGATGGTTGTCGGTGGCGGGGCAGAGATTGTGGCACCCGCTATCCGCGAAGCCTGCGGAGTTAATGCGACTTTCATCGCGGACGGGGTGCCACAGTTTGCTCTGGTTAATGGGCTGTACGCAATGGACAAGGAGTAAACCAATGACGACACCAACCAGACGGATAAGTTTCTATCTGAAGCCCGCCGCCGTCAAGAACGAAGGCGAAGCATGCGCCTGGCTGGACAGCCTTACACCAGAAGCCCGCAAAAGTGGTCAACGCGTGGCTTTTCTGGCCGGGCTGGCACTACTGAAAATGAATCCGGCAGAGGCTTACCGACTGGCTGCATGGGCTGATGATGAGGCGTTATCAATGACACAAACCAGGACAGAACGCCCCGCGTCACAGCCAGTATCAGCCGCACAGATAACCAGTCAGATGGCCGGAAATATCCGGGCGTTATTTCCCGAATAACACAACATCAGGGCGCATCCGCCCTGATGACTTTAACCCGGGAGCATAAACAAGGGGGACACAATGCAACACATTGACAGAGAAAAAGCGCAGCGACTGATTGAGCGGATGGAAGCGCTGGCGAAAGAAGAAAATGTCAACATCCAAAAAATAGCTGAATGTGGCCAGATAGTTCTTCGTCGTGAAAAAGACCTCAAACAACTGATGTCTGGCGAAACCAGCAAAACATGGACTTCAGGCGAGAAGACGGTTTATTGCAGTTTCTGCAATAAATCCCAGTACGAAGTCACAAAGGTGATTGCCGGACCGTCTGTTTACATCTGCAATGAGTGCGTGGATTTGTGCAATGAAATTATCAGGAAAGAAGTGACAGACAAAAAGGAAAAAAACGCATGAACAGAAAACAGAAACAAGAGTTGAAATACTTCTTACGTAAAGAAATTGCCAGGCTTGAAGATGCAGAGTCACAATCATCAGAAATTCCGTTCGGAATGGATATCAACGACGCCCGTATGCTCCAGGCATACCGCATAGCTCAGGCTGCACTACAGGCAAAACCGTCAGATGGACTGGTTAGAGCAGTACATTTCTATGAACTGGTAAAGCGTGAGAATCCGCCAGCCGAAACCGGAGCATGGAAAGACGCTGTTGACTGGGTGCTCAAAGAGGCTTGTCAGGTTGTAAACACTGGCATCAAAGGAGACTGATATGGCTATTGCCGCAAGTTACACCATGCATCTCTATTGTGATTGTCGCCAGTGTACAAATGGTAAATATCAAACGCCAGACTTTGGTGAATATATCGGTACGTCATGGGCTGGCTGTGCAAAAGAGGCCCGTAAAGACGGGTGGCGAATAAGTCAAGACAAAACGCGTGCTTTTGCGCCCGGGCATAAAGTTTTGAGGATTAACAAATGACCACTATTACCAGAGAACAAGCTCTGAAAATTATTGAGGCAGCCGATGAGGTTATTAGTGCGCTTGCCGGAACTAACGAGGATGTTCACCCTGGTAGCGATAACATGCTACGCCTGTGGGATGACCTGAATGACCGTTACGCGCCCCCGGAAGTAGTGCGTGAGCTGGCACGAATTGTGCTGGCATCGCTGGAAGCAGAGCCAGTAGCATGGATGCATGTAAATAACGGCATCGGAATACCAGCAATAACAAGGAGTAAAGATGTTGCAGAGAGTTGGTTATCAAAAGGCTGGTATGTCCAACCCTTACATCTAGCCCAGCCTGCATCAAAGCTATAGAAATGAGCCAAAACGCCCTCTTCCAGGGCGTTTATTTCAATGCACAATAGTGCACAAATTTGCACAATTTTTTTGAACGACTTTTTACCCTTCCAGCCCGCGTGGCGGCTGGATCCGTCAAGGATCCGTGCGTGCACAAAAAAACGCGTTTTTTCTGCGCGCAGGTGACGGGGGAACAGCCCGCGTTTCAGGGGGTAAATAGCGTTCCCTTAACGATGTCGCAGCGACACGACAGAATGGCCGTATTTCTCACGCTGAGCGTGAAAAAGACGTGAGGGATTCTGATTTGATGGGGTGAAAGGTAAGGCCGTCAAAATCGCACTGAGGCGGCGAGAACATGCAGTCAACGCGGTGGGATTGCGTAAGAGTCTGACCGTCGATGGTGGCGATAAACCGGAAGGCGTCGTGAAATTATCTGACTGATACAGGAGCTGGAGAGTCGGGGCATAAATTTTTTATGCCCCGGCGAAGCAGCAGACAAGCGAAGCGCGTCAGGATGTGGGCTGGGTGTCTAACAGTGCGTAAGGGTTAAAGCGGATCACCTCTTCGCCAAGCCAGTCATTGATGTGCTTCATGGCCTCCATGACGGGCATCAGCTCGTTAATTGCGTAAACCCGCGCGGCCTTCTCCACATCACCAAACGCACTTTTTTCGCCCGGCATCGCCCCCATCAGTTGCGGCGGAACGCGGTGCGCAGCCAGCACATCATCACGGGATGCCGCCTTAACATTCATGAACTCATCCTTTGCGGTGATCTGCTGGAACGGCAAAATTTGCACCCCCTCTTTGCCCCCGTTGGGCGCATGGATGAGCACGTTTTTAAACGCGCCACCACCACGCGCACCCTGTAACGTTTCTTTCAGGGAGTCCATGCTTTCGCGGTTTACCTGCGCTGCTCCGATGTAGATGATGCACCCGGCGTGGGATCCATTGTCGTAATACAGTTTTCTGAACATGTCCGCCGAATGAGACAGGCTGGCCGAGAGTAATGCGCCAAGATATTCCGGCATGCCGTAAATTTCCTGGTTAATATCCGGATTTATCAGGTGGCACACTTTGCCAGGGCGAAACTGGAACGCGTCCTTGCCATCCTGCACATACCACCATGATTCAAGATCGCTTCCGCGTCGCATGTATTTCGCCAGTGCGTGCCGTAATTTAAGCGGTTCGCCGAGCATATTGCTTCTAAGCTCAAGGAATGCGTTACCGAACACAAACCAGTCCAGCGCCAGCGCCGAGAAATCCTGCCGGGAAAGCAGCGGGTGCGGGATGTAGCAACCGAGTAATACATTGCGCTTAAAGTAAAGCGCAGACTGATGCCAGGACGTTTGCCGGGCTGCTCTTGCCAGACCGTACCAGTCCACCGGGGTTTCATACCACCGCCCGTTATCAGCACAGTACATATTGTCCAGCAGGTCATGCCCGGTCAGGCGATAAGGACCATCAAATGTGAATGCACTGAGCGATGATTCTTTCCTGAGCGCATCAGCGAGATCAATGCGTGAACTCATTCGCACTTTTTTATTTTTTCTGCTCATCAGAACTCCATAACCGTGAAACGCTCGTTTTCTCCTTCGCCGCCAATCGGTTCGTTAATGACAGCAAGCATGGTTGCCCACGCAAGGTCGCCGTGGCTGATCCCCCTCGCGCGGTCCGTTTCGTAAGTGATAAAGCCGCCCGGTGTTTTCACCTTACGCACGGCGTTAAAGGCCGCGACCAGCTCGCGTTCGGCGCGATCGTATTCCCACCGCCCGGCACGCATTATTTGCAGCATTTTCAGTACCAGCGACCGTTTTGATGACAGCGTGAAGGTGTACGGAATAGCAGCAGGGAAAAACCGTTTCACTATCTGATAAACAGCCTCCCCGTTCCCGCCCGTCACATCAATGCCGATGTGTTCCACGTTGTAGCGACACGTGAACTCTTCAATGACTCTGGCCTGTTCTTCAAACTCCAGCCCCTGAACGCGTCGCGTCTCCACCGTTCGAAAACGGCCACCAGGAACAGCCGGAGGAACCACCACGGACACAGCGCCGCTGTCGCCGTTGCCACTGCTGCCGTTTGCGTCATACCCAATCCATACCGCCCGATTCCCCATCGGGCGGGGAGCAAAAGGTTTCCAGTCTTTCCAGTCGTCGTATCCGTCAACACCGCAGCCAATCAGGATATTCAGGTTAAATGCCGATTCCCCTTCGCGGACAAACTCACACATATAGAGATTGAGGAACTCGTCTTCGGTGTTTTCATCACGGATTTCGTCAATATCGGTGTGTTTCCAGCCGTGATTAACCACATCTTCCAGCGTGACAATTTGCCGCCACGTCCGGTCAGGGCAGATAAGCCCGTTATGCAGCGTTTTCCAGTCAACAGAAAAACGCTGGCGTTTATGCGAGGCCTTTTTCTCGTTCCAGCGGTCGCCGTTCCAGTAGGCGTATGCCTCGTGCGTTTCGGTGGATGGCGTGGAGAAGTAGGTGCGCCGCAGTCCGCTGAGGGTTGCCATAGCGCCAGCCACCTTGCGCAGTTCAGCAAAGCGACTGACCCAGAAAAATTCATCAAAATAAAAATTGCCCGTATAGGACTGTGCCGACGCAGCAGAAGTGCCGAGAAAATGCAGCTCTGCGCCGTTGGAGAGGATGATTTTATCGCCCCCTTTCAGCTCCACATCAACTTCAGCCGCAGCCTTCTGAATAATGCTTTTAAACTGGAACGCCTGACGACGCGAAGCAGACAAAAAAATCTGGTTACGCTGGTAAGGTTGCGCCACATCGTCACGCAGCGCCATCAGCAGAGCTTCCTGTGCAAAATACCAGGTCGCCCCAATCTGTCGGGATTTCAGGATCATCCTGTTACGTATCCCGGCTTCCCTGCAAAGGGTCAGGGAGTCAAACCAGCCCCGCTGATGCCACTCCAGCCTGCTGATGATTTTTTCCCGCAGTGCGGCAATCTGTTCCGGCGTGAAATGATTTTTGAGTTTTTTCGCCCGGCCTTTCTTTCCTGTGGCCGCCGCATCCGGCTGGCCATCATGCAGTTTTTTAAGCTGCCGGGTCAGCAGGTCTATTTCCTTGAAGTCACCACCTGTTTTATTCTGTTTTTCAGTGAGCTGGATGAGGCGCGCATCGATGGACTGCGTGACACGCTGCACGGGTGGCGTTTCATCCCACTGGTCGCGTTTTTTCCACGCATAAATCGTGTTCGGGTTTATTCCCATCAGACGTGATATTTCTGCGGGCGGATAACCCTGCCAGTAAAGTTGACGCGCACGCTGGCGCACAAAAGCGTCCTGAATCATTGCTCCCCCTGAGTAATTACAGGAAGATTACCCGCGCGCGAAACCGTTCTCCTTAACCCCCTGTTCTGGCCGTTTTCTTACAACAAAAGCCCTTTGTATCAGCCTGTTACGCTTTGCCATCATGACTGAAGAACCAGTCAGAGGGGCAAAAACTATGGCTAATGAAAAAAAGACATCCCGCAAAAAGTTTCGCGTGGCTGTCTCCGGATCAACTGTTGATGGACGCGAAATCAGTCCGGTACATCTGCGTGAAGCTGCCGAGAACTTCAACCCGGATGTTTACGCTGCCCGCGTGAACGTTGAGCACTATCTCTCGCCATGCCCGTCAAGCGAATTTTCCGCAATGGGCGATGTCACCGCGCTGAGTACGGAAGATATTACGGAAGGCCCGCTGGCCGGACGTACTGCGCTGTATGCAGAAATCGAACCGACCGAGCGCATGAAGCAGCTTGTCGCTGACGGCAAGAAAATCTATTCCAGTATCGAACTGCACCCGCAGTTCTCCGTTAACGGGCGCGCCTATCTGGTCGGGCTGGCGATGACCGACACCCCGGCAAGCCTGGGCACTGAGCGCCTGAAATTCACGGCACAGCAACGTCAGGCAGTGATGACGTTCAACAGTATCCAGGGTGAAGCACCGCTTATCTCCGAAGCCATCGAGTCTGAAATCATCGAAATGGCAGAACAACGCCAGGAAGAAGGCACCCAGTGGTTTAACCGCGTAATGGGAATTATTGGCCGTGGCCGCAAAGCGGATGACGCCAGTTTTTCCCGTATTCAGGAAGCGGTGGAAGGCGTCGCAACGTCACAGGCCGACATTATCGACCGTTTTAATGTGCTGGAAACCCGCCATCAGCAGGACCGCCAGAAAATTACGTCACTGACCACAGAGCTGGCAGCACTGAAGGAAAAACTGCGCACGCAGGACGGCGATCCGCAGAACCGGTTCACCGCAACGGGCGCAGCCTCCGACCAGCTGGCTGACTTCTGATAAGACAAAGGAGCAAATTTTTTATGAATCTGGTGATGTCAGATATTACCCGCAACAAGCTGGGTTGCTATATGGCGCAGCAGGCGTCGCTTAATAATATCCCGGTTTCCGCACTGGTATCGCGATTTACCGTGGAACCCTCGGTGCAGCAGCGTTTTGAAAACGCCTCAAAGGAAAGCACCGAATTTACAAAAAGAATTAACGTGATCGGCGTGACCGACCAGAAAGGCGAAAAAATCCTCCTGGACACCACCGGGCCAATTGCACGCACGAATACCAGTTATGACGGCACAAAACGCCGTAACCCGAATAACGTGGTTGATCTGAAAAACCGCAAATATCAGTGTGAACAGGTGAACTACGACACGTTTATTTCGTATCCGCAGCTTGATGCCTGGTCGGCACACCCTGATTTTCAGTCCCGCATCAGCGCACAGATTGCCCGACAGGTGGCGCTTGACCGCATCATGATCGGTTTCAACGGCACGTCTCACGCGGATGAGTCCAACTTCAGCACCAACAAGCTGCTTCAGGACGTTAACGTGGGCTGGCTGGAGCACATCAGAACCGACGCCAGCGAACGCGTTATGAATGACGTGACGCTGACCTCCCGCAACATGGACAACACCGTGGCGCACGCGGGTAAGTATGCGAATGCTGATGCACTGGTACAGGACGCGCGTTCATCCCTGCTGGATGAATGGCACAAGGAAGCTGACGACCTCGTGGTGATTATGGGGCGCAACCTGTTTAACTCGCTGCGTCTGCCCGTGCTGAACAGCATCAGCGGCCAGAATCCCAATGCGGAATTACTCGCCGGGCAGCTCATCCTGTCATCGCGCACCATTGGCGGGCTGGGCGTGTTCCTTGCGCCGTTCTTCCCGGATGCAACGATGCTTATCACCTCGTTCAACAACCTGTCGATTTACTGGCAGAAAGGTTCAATGCGTCGCCTGATGAAAGACGAGCCGGAATACAACCGCATCGCCACCTACCAGTCCATCAATGACGCTTATGTCGTTGAAGACTATGGCAAGTGCGCGATGGTCACTGGCCTGAAGTTCGCCGACAGCTAATCAACTCACGGCGGGCATCATGCCCGCCTGTAACGGAGAGAAAAAATGATTACTCCTGCACAGCAACACTGGCAGAACGTGATGGCACAGCGCGCAGGCCGGGCGAATGAAGGCGTGGACCATGCCGCGCGTACCGCGCATGAAGAGGTGCTGTATCGTCTGCGTCTGGTACAGGCCCGGCTTAAGGGCGTACAGGCCAGAAGCGCGAAAGCCGCCATCAAAAAAGAGTTGTTGCCGGACTTTTCCGGCTGGATTGAGGGAACGCTGGAGGCTGACGGCGGGCAGCAGGACGAAGTGATTGCCACGCTGATGGTGTGGGCGATTGACTGCGGCAATCTTCCGTTGGCGTTGCGTATTGGTGCGTATGTGGTCCGTCATAACCTCATTATGCCGGATAACTTTGGCCGTACGGCTGCCACAGTGCTGACCGAAGAAATCTGCAACCCGGTACTGACGCAGGCCGGGACGGATGCCGACGCGGATTTGTCCGCCTTTATCGAACCACTGGATACCCTCCGGGAGATTGTCACCGACCAGGACATGCCGGACGAAGTGCGCGCCAAATTATGCAAGGCGTGCGCCTTTGCCCGTCGTGGTCTGACCGATGCAGACAACATGGCCTCATCACTGAAGCTGCTGCGCGAAGCGATGCACCTGAACCCGAACGCAGGTGTGAAACGCGAGATTGCAACCCTTTCCCGCGCCCTGAAAAAAGCCGATTCCGCAGCCGGACCAGAAGACGCCAGCGCACAGCAGGCGCAGGACGAAAGCAGCAAAAGTAAAAAGACAACGCGGAAGCCTGCAACACGAAAAACCACCGCGACGCAGAAGGCGAAGCGCGGTTAACGACTGACCCCGTCAGCGGGCGGCGTGCGTGGTGTTCCGGTTTGACTCCGTGACCGTTTACACCGCGCACCCACCGCCCGATTTTTTTCAGGAGTGAACCCCATGAGTATGGTTGCCAGAACTGAACCCAGACCCGCAGAGGACGACATCACCGATACCGATGATGGCGATACCCGCATTTCAGCGGGTGCATTCTGGCCGGATATTGTGTTGCGCGAGCTGCGTCTGGCGGTACGACTGCCGGGGCGCGTGACCACCTCCCGCCTGCTGCATACCGCCACCGGAGCTGTGGCACACGTTACCCGCGAGCTGGAAACATGGCAGCAGGAACAGCAGGCGGCTGGCCATCAGACGCTGGCCGATGTTCCGGCACCCGTAATTAACGGAGAAAGCGTCAATCTCTGGCACTGGCGCAATGCTGTTTATACCACCACGCGCGCCCTGATTCTGGAGCGTTATCGTGATGCAGACACAACGGACAAGGGCGACCGCCGGGCGGACGCTCTGGATATACAGACATCGGATTTGTGGCGTGATGTGAGCTGGGCCATCTCTGACATTCTGTGCCGCCCGCGAATCTTTGCGGAGTTGTGCTGATGAAAGTGAAGGCACTGGAAGGCGACACCGTGGATTCGCTCTGTTTCCGGTACTACGGCACGACGCAGGGCGTCACCGAAAAGGTGCTGGATGCCAACCCCGGACTCTGTCAGCAGGTATTTCTGGACGCCGGGCAGGAAGTGGAGATGCCGGAGCCGGAGAAGAAGAAACGAGAAATGATTCAGTTGTGGGGGGAGTAGCAGTGAGCACCATTCAAACAGGGATCACAGAGCAGGTTATTGCGTGGCTCTTTGACCACCTGCCAACGGTGTATGCAGCAGGCGCGGCGGTCAGCATTTCCGCGCTGATGAGTCTTTATGACGGACGAACACTGGTTCAGACCGTAACGGGATCGCTGGCGTGCGGCGTTCTTGCCATGGCCGTGGCCGGGTCGTTGCGCTTCTTCGGTTTTCCTGAAGATGCCGTGACGTTTATCGGCGCATCAATCGGTTTTATGGGCGCAGAGAAAGCACGCGACAAGGTTATTGCGGCCTTTAATCGCAGAACCAAAAGCGAGGATGAATAAGTCACAGACTTAACGCTGACTATCACCATAAAAATTGTTCACAGGGGTGACGAAATGAAATCGAAAGACGAAATTTTTGATGCCGTTCTGGGCAAAGAAGGCGGCTACGTCAATCACCCGGATGACAGAGGCGGTCCGACAAAATGGGGCATCACTGAAAAGGTGGCACGGGCGCACGGATACCGTGGCGATATGCGTGATTTAACGCGCGGACAGGCACTGGAAATCCTTGAAGCTGATTACTGGTACGGACCGCGTTTTGATCAGATAGCGAAGCTGTCCCCGGATATTGCCGCAGAACTGTGTGACACCGGAGTAAATATGGGACCGTCTGTGGCAACCAGAATGCTTCAGCGCTGGCTGAACGCATTCAATCAGGGCGGGAAACTGTATCCCGATATGGACACGGACGGACGCACTGGCCCACGCACGATTAACGCATTGCGTGCATATCTGGAAAAACGCGGTCGGGACGGCGAGATGGTGATGTTAACAGCACTGAACTGTACACAGGGTGAACGCTATCTGGAGCTGGCGGAAAAACGCGAAGCCAACGAATCGTTTGTCTACGGCTGGATAAAGGAACGCGTGGCAGCATGAAGTTATGGGCTTCTCTGGGCGTCGCTTTTCTTCTGATTGCCGCATGGGGAACATCCATGCGTCTGTCGTGGTCGCTGGGCCGGGAGAACGCCAGAAACGAAGCGCAGGCCAGCACCCTGAAAAGTACCGTCGACACCCTGAATATCATCAGCACCGGGGTACAGGATATGCAGCAGGTGCTGGCGCAACTCCGCGTGGAAAATCAGCAACGCAATCAGGACGGAGAAGCCAGACGTGAACAGCTACGCAACGATATTGCAAAAGATGAATGCGCCCACGCTTTGCCTGATGCTCGTTTTACTGACAGGTTGCGCAGGCACGCAGAACGCGCCACGGCCAGCGCCGTCAGTCCGGCTTATACCGCAGACGCTGACCATACCGGTAACGCCTCCCCCCTTCCCTGACACTCCCACATGGGGAAATCTCGGTATATGGGGCGACCGCCTTCTGGATGCACTGGAAACCTGTAACGCAGATAAACGGGCCATTGAATTACTGGAACAGCGCAGGCTGCAACGACTGAACAACGAGGACAACAACCATGCTGAAAACTGATTCCCTGCGTGAAGCCATGACCCGTTCATGCCGATGGTGTCAGGCCAACCCGGAAAAATTCACCATTTTCGTGGAGAGCGGCAACATTGAAACGACCGGAGAAACTCCCTCGTTTGTTTACCGCTATCAGATGGTGATGTTTGTCATGGATTACGCCGGGGAGCTGGACGACCTCACGCTGCCGCTGCTGGCGTGGTTATCCGAAAATCAGCCACAGTTGTTGCTCAACCCTGAGCGTAATCAGGACATCAAATTCTCCGCCGTTATCAATGACGATGACAGCGCCGATCTCCTGTTTACGCTCCCCCTGCGGGAACGCGTTCGCATCACGCGCAGCAGTCAGGGCACACCGCAAGCAGAACACCTGTCGGAGCCAAAACCCCGCCTGCCATCTTCCGAAGGCGACTGGTCGCATGTATTCCAGGATGTGACGTGGGGTGAAAGCGATGGATAAGGCATTCACCCGCGTGGATGAAACCTTTGAGGCTATCCGCGACAGCCTGAATCAGCAGGCCATCAATAACATCGCCAGAAAGCTGGCACAGGATTTACGTCGCGCCCAGCAGGCACGTATCCGGTCACAGAAAGCGCCGGACGGGACTGCATGGACACCACGCAGACGCCGCGTAACCCGGATACAGGAGCGCATTCGCTTTATCTGGAATAACGAAGCACGCACGCTGAAAAACTGGCATCACGACACGGGGAAATACGGGCGAACCATTACCGGGTGGGATGAGGATAAAAACAATATCCGCACGTTTTACCGGGATGACATCGACCGTTTTCTGGAAATACGCACCCGGCGCATCAACCAGGACAGCACAAAGCGCGTCCCCATGTTCGTAAAACTGCGCACCGCCCGCTACCTGAAAGCCCGTGCAGATGCTTCCGGTGTGACGGTGGGTTACAGCGGCGTGGCCGCACGTATTGCACGCGTTCATCAGTTCGGCGAGCGCGATCAGGTTGCGCCGGGCATTTTCACCGATTACCCGGTACGTGAGCTGCTGGGTATCAGTCAGGCAGATGAACGCCTGATTTATAACACGGTGCTGGGCCGGATTGCGGAGGCTGTACGGTGAGCGCAGAACTCATGCGACTGCTGAGCAATATCATCCGCACCGGGATCATCTCTGAAGTTGATGAGAAGTCCTGGCGCGTTCGCGTTCGCAGTGGCGAACTGGAAACAGGCTGGCTGCGCTGGAGCACCACGCGCGCGGGAGCCTTCAATGTATGGCTGCCGCCATCACCTGGCGAACAGGTGGTAATTGCCTGCATCGGCGGCAATCCGGAAACCGCCATGATAATCGGCAGCCTGTGGAGTGATGCCATTCCTGCCCCCGGCAAAAGCCTGAAAGAAATCGTGGTCAGCGCGCCGGATGGCGCGGTGTTCCGCTACGACGCAGACGCAGGCGCACTGAGCGCCAGCGGCATGAAAACAGCCACCCTGCAGGCATCCGTCAGTGTGACACTGGACACGCCTGTCGTGGAATGCACAAACCTTCTGAAAACAGCCGAGATTGACGTCACAAAAGGGGGAAAGATGAGCGGCAATATCACGCACAGCGGCGGCGACTTCACCTCAAACGGCATCACTGTGCATACGCATAAACACGGTGGCGTTAAAGGTGGCAGCGATTCGACAGGAGGCCCGCAGTGACAACCCGCTACACAGGAATGAACCCGGACGGAACGGGAAACCTGAACGATACGGAGCACCTGAAACAGTCAGTCAGGGACATCCTGACCACCCCGCTGGCAAGCCGGGTTATGCGACGGGAATATGGCAGCCTTGTGCCTGATTTGATTGACGAACCCATGAATAACACCACGCGTCTGCAATGCATGAGTGCTGCCGTGATTGCGCTGACACGATGGGAACCCCGCATTGCCCTGGATGCCATCGACGTTGTCTGGAAAGCGGGAGGCCGCGCCGGGGTGACGCTGTCGGGCACTGTCATGCAGACCATGCAGAATGTTGAATTAACCATCACGCTGAGGGAGTAAATCATGCCCGCCGTTGACCTTTCACAGTTACCGGAACCCGCCATCATCGCGGAGCCTGACTTTGAGGCAATTCTGGCTGACACAAAGGCCATGATGATTGCGTCCTATCCCGCCGAACAGCGTGAAGCCGTTTCCGCCGCGCTGGAGCTGGAGTCGGAACCCCTTAACGTTATCGCTCAAACCATGTCGTTTCGTGAAATGCTGTTACGCCAGCGGGTTAACGAGGGCGCACGCGCCTGTATGTTAAGCCACGGTTCAGGGACAAACCTGGACAACCTCGCGGGCAATATGAACACAAAGCGCCTGGTTATCACTCCGGCAACGGATACCACCGACGCGGTGATGGAGAGCGACACCTCGCTGAGACTGCGGGCGCAGCGGGCGTATGACGGCCTGAGTGTTGCTGGCCCGTCAGGTGCATACGAGTATTTTGCCCGCAGCGCCAGCGGTCTGGTGCGTGATGCGCGGGCTATCAGTCCGTCTCCGGCAAATGTGACGGTTTCCATCCTGTCCACTGAAGGCGACGGCACAGCAACGGAGGCGTTGCTTAATACCGTTCGCGCCGTTCTGAATGCAGAGGATACCCGCCCGGTGGCCGACCGCCTGACCGTACAGAGTGCAAGAATCGTGACATGGCGGCTGAATGCAAAACTGTACTTTTATCCCGGCCCGGAATCCGAACCTATTCTGGCTGCGGCTGAATCGTCGTTCAGGAAGTGGCTGGCTGAGCAGGGGCTTATCGGTCAGGACGTGGCGTTGTCCGCCATTGCTGCCGCACTGCATGTGCACGGTGTGCAACGCGTGGAGATAATCGAACCCACACAGAATATGGCCATCAGCGACATACAGGCGGCGCGCTGTGAGTCATTCACCATCAGCGAAGGTGGGCGTAATGAGTAATTCACTGTTACCGCCATCAGCCAGCAGTTTCATGCGTTGCGCCGAAGCTGTCGGAGCGCGCATTACAGACATTCCGGTAGACCTCAACACGCTGTGGTCGCCGGACACCTGCCCGGTGCATCTGCTGCCTTATCTCGCCTGGGCATTTTCCGTTGACCGCTGGGATCGCAACTGGCCGGAAGAGACAAAGCGACAGGTGATTCGTGATGCATGGCTGATACACCGACACAAGGGAACCATCAGCGCACTGCGCCGGGCCATTGAGCCGCTGGGGTACCTCATTCGCGTGTCTGAGTGGTGGGAGTTCGGCGGAGAACCGGGAACATTTACCGTTGAAGTCGGCACGCTGGACAGTGGCGTGACGGAGGAAATGTATCTGGAAATGGAGCGGTTGATTGCTGATGCCCGCCCGGTCAGCCGCCACATGACAGGGCTGAATATCATTCAGGAGATCCCGGGAGATATTTTCGCGGCGGCAGCAACTTACGACGGTGAAGTCATTACCATTTATCCGGACGATTAAGCATGAGTACCACAACACGTAAATTTAAAACCGTTATCACCGATACGGGTGCCAAAAAATTAGCTCAGGCAGCCGCGCCAGATGGTAAGCCTGTCCGCCTGACTCATATGGCCGTGGGCGACGGTGGCGGTACATTGCCCACGCCAGACAGTAAGCAGACCCGTCTGGTGCATGAGGTGTGGCGACATACTGTTAATCGCGTCATCCTGGACGCAACACATCAGAACCGCATTATTGCAGAGCTGGTTATTCCTCCAGAAACGGGCGGATTCTGGATCCGGGAAATTGGTGTATTTGATGAGCACGGCGATTTAATCGCGGTGGGCAATACTGCCGAAAGTTACAAGCCAGCCGTTGCCGAAGGGTCCGGTCGTGCACAAACATTTCGCACCATTCTGACCGTATCCAGCACTGCCACCGTGGCACTTACCGTGGATAACACCATGGTGATGGCCACAGTGGATTACGTGGATGACAAACTGAAAGAGCATGAACAGTCACGACGTCACCCGGACGCCTCGCTGAACGCAAAAGGCTTTGTTCAACTCAGTAGCGCCACTAACAGCGTGTCTGAAACGCAGGCTGCAACGCCGAAAGCGGTTAAGGCCGCGTATGACCTGGCTAACGGAAAATATACCGCTCAGGACGCCACGACGGCACGAAAAGGGATAGTCCAGCTCAGCAGTGCAACCAACAGCACGTCTGAAACGCAGGCTGCAACGCCGAAAGCAGTAAAGGCCGCGTATGACCTTGCTAACGCAAAATATACCGCTCAGGACGCCACGACGGCACAAAAAGGGATAGTCCAGCTCAGTAGTGCCACCAACAGCACGTCTGAAACACTGGCCGCGACATCGAAAGCGGTCAAGGCGGTAATGGATGAAACGAACAAGAAAGCGCCCTTAAACAGTCCTGCGTTGACCGGAACGCCAACAACGCCAACTGCGCGACAGGGAACGAATAATACCCAAATCGCAAGCACGGCTTTCGTTATGGCTGCGATTGCCGCCCTTGTAGATTCGTCACCTGACGCACTGAATACGCTGAACGAGTTAGCGGCGGCGCTGGGAAACGACCCGAATTTTGCGACCACCATGACTAACGCGCTTGCGGGTAAGCAACCGAAAGATGCCACCCTGACGGCGCTGGCCGGGCTTGCTACTGCTGCAGACAAGTTTCCGTATTTTACGGGGAATGATGTCGCCAGCCTGGCAACCCTGACAAAAGTCGGGCGGGATATTCTTGCGAAATCGACCGTTGCTGCCGTTATCGAATACCTCGGTTTACAGGAAACGGTAAACAGGGCTGGTAACGCCGTGCAAAAAAATGGCGATACCTTGTCCGGTGGGCTTACTTTTGAAAATGACTCAATCCTTGCCTGGATTCGAAATACTGACTGGGCGAAGATTGGATTTAAAAATGATGCCGATGGTGACACTGATTCATACATGTGGTTTGAAACAGGCGACAACGGCAATGAATATTTCAAATGGAGAAGCAAACAAAGCACCACAACAAAAGACCTGATGAATCTTAAATGGGATGCTTTGTCTGTTCTTGTTAAAGCCCTTTTCAGCAGTGAAGTAAAAATATCGACAGTCAATGCACTGAGGATATTTAATTCATCTTTTGGTGCCATTTTTCGCCGTTCTGAAGAATGCCTGCATATCATCCCTACACGAGAGAATGAGGGAGAAAATGGTGATATAGGGCCATTACGCCCCTTTACGATTAACCTTAGAACTGGTCGGATAAGCATGGGGCATGGTCTTGATGTTACAGGGGATATATTTGCAAACCGTTTTGCAATTAACAGTAGTACCGGCATGTGGATTCATATGCGTGACCAGAATGTTATTTTGGGACGCAATGCGGTATCCACCGATGGTGCGCAGGCATTACTTCGTCAGGACCACGCTGATCGCAAATTTATGATTGGTGGACTGGGGAATAAGCAATTTGGCATCTACATGATTAATAACTCAAGGACAGCCAATGGTACCGATGGTCAGGCGTACATGGATAATAACGGGAACTGGCTTTGCGGCTCGCAAGTTATTCCCGGCAACTATGGCAATTTTGATTCCAGATATGTGAAAGATGTTCGACTTGGTTCACAGCAATATTATGGAGTGAACAACTGGCAAACATGGAATTTCCAGTGCCCGTCAGGTCATGTATTGTCTGGTATTAATGTTCAGGATACAGGGGCCAACTCTGCCGATAATATAGCGGGCGTTTATTACAGACCCGTTCAAAAGTATATAAATGGCACCTGGTATAATGTAGCGAGCGTTTAATATGATGCACTTAAAGAACATAAAAGCGGGTAACGCTAAAACACTGGAACAGTATGAGTTAACAAAGAAACACGGAGTTATCTGGCTTTACTCTGAGGACGGAAAAAACTGGTATGAGGAAGTGAAAAACTTTCAGCCAGACACAATAAAGATTGTTTACGATGCAAATAATATTATTGTCGCCATCACTAAAGATGCCTCCACGCTTAACCCTGAAGGTTTTAGCGTCGTTGAGGTTCCAGATATTACAGCCAACCGCCGCGCTGATGATTCAGGAAAGTGGATGTTTAAGGATGGAGCTGTGGTTAAACGGATTTATACGGCAGACGAACAGCAACAACAAGCCGAATCACAAAAGGCCGCATTGCTTTCCGAAGCTGAATCAGTCATCCAGCCGCTGGAACGCGCTGTCAGGCTGAATATGGCAACAGACGAGGAACGCACACGACTGGAAGCATGGGAACGCTACAGTGTTCTGGTCAGCCGTGTGGATACGGCAAATCCTGAATGGCCACAAAAGCCTGAATAAAAATTAAGGCCCGCTATCGGGCCTTGTCTCATTCAGGTTGTTCGGGAAATGTTACTGGCAGGCTGGAGGTGTCTGTAGATTCGACTTTCTGCGCATAGAGCATCCACTCGGTTAATTTTTGTTTATTCTCGTCGGAAATGATGCCCAGCCGTAGCTGTGAGCCCCATAGCTGGGTTTTATCCCTGACAAGTTGCAACAGGCTTTGCTTTTCATTCTCTGCCTGCTGCCTCTGTTCCTCCTCGGTATAAGTTCGCTTTATCACTACGCCATCTTTGAACATCCATTTACCCGAAATATCAGCCCGGCGATTTGCTGTAATATCAGGCAACTCAACGACACTTAAACCTTCTGGATTAATTGCCGATACATCCTTGTCCATAGCAACAATTATTCCCTCAACTGTGTAAGCCAGTTTTATTGTATCTTCCTGAAAGTTTTTTAATTCCTCATACCAATTTTTTCCATCTTCTGACCATAACCAGATAACATCAAAATTCTTTGCTAGCTGATATTGCTCTTTTGTTTTTGGATTACCTGACTTAATGTTTTTTAAATGCTGCATAAGTTACACCTGCGCCACGTTATACCATGTGCCATTAATGTATTTTTGTATTGGTCTGAATACTGCCGGATCATCGCCATCAACTTCGCCGACAATGCCAAGCCCTGTAATTACATGACCTGATTTCTCATACATCACGCCTTTTTGCATGGTCTGAACAACACGAGTGCCCAGGCGAATATCTCGTACATAGCGAGAATCCGATTCAGCTTTGGTATATGCACCAACATCTCCCGCAGAGGGTTTGCGGGTTGTGGTATAAAACTCTGACCAGTCAGCCTCAAATCCATAACCATCTCGCGCTGAACGATAATAAATACCGCCGTTCTTATAATTCACACGGAACTGAACCGCCGGGCAACTCCCCGCATTCATATTAAAGTGAAGAATCAATGTTGACGCTCCACTAATAGTCGCATTATAAACGCCGCTATTTGAGTTCCATCCAACAGCTTTGTCATTTCCAACAGTGCTTCCTGTCTGCCCTAAAGCAAATGCAGGCTGCTGATTTTTGGTACTGTAGTCACGCCGCCAGCCTGGCGCATAATCTCCACCGTGGTTTATATAAGTAAATTGTGCATTAGTAGTTCCGCCACCGCTGGAAGTGCTCGGGGTGGTTACACGGATGGTCATGGCACCTTTATTACCCATAACCTCAATAACGCAACCTGCAAGATGAATAGTTCCACAGCCAGTATCGGTAATAATTTTATTATTGCCGTATGACCATGAACATTTGCACATCCAGTATGGGTGATTGAATGCCCCTTGAGAATCCAGCCATTCAATCAATTGTGCCGTTGTCCAGTTCCCTGCCCCTGTACTAATAGCACTGTGAAAAGCGCGACATGCACCAATATTTTTTGTGAAGGTATCTTTTCCTGGAATATCTGCGCCGTTCTGGTTTTTCTGTAATGCGCCAGAAGCCTGATTTACCGTTTCCTGTAAACCGAGGTTTTAGATAATGGCCGTTTCTGACCTGCATGGCATGATTTACGCTTTTGGACGGGAGATTCAGCGTGCTGATTGGCTATGTAAGGGTATCAACAAATGACCAGAATACAGACCTGCAACGAAACGCTCTTGTTTGTGCAGGATGTGAACAAATATTTGAAGATAAATTAAGCGGGACAAAGACAGACCGACCGGGATTAAAACGCGCTTTAAAGCGCCTTCAAAAAGGTGACACGCTGGTTGTCTGGAAACTGGATCGCCTCGGGCGAAGCATGAAACATCTGATTTCTCTCGTCGGGGAACTACGGGAACGAGGGATTAATTTTCGCAGTCTGACCGACAGCATAGATACATCTTCTCCAATGGGGCGTTTCTTCTTCCACGTGATGGGTGCCCTGGCTGAAATGGAACGTGAATTAATTGTTGAACGTACACTGGCCGGACTGGCGGCAGCGCGCGCACGGGGGCGCACAGGCGGACGTCGACCGAAGCTGACAAAAGAACAGCATGAGCAAATAGCAAGGCTGATTAAAAACGGTCACGACAGAAAACAACTGGCAATAATTTACGGCATTGGTACATCGACGATTTATCGTTACCACCCCGCAGGAGAATCAAGCGGAACAATAGAGAAGAGTCAGAAAACAAAATAACCGCTAATCTGACCATTAGCGGTTTTTGTGTTAAATCAGAACAGCCCTTTAACTGAACTGGCCGCGCTGTTAAGAGATGATGTCACCTTATCTTTGAAGCCGGACAGCATATCGCTGAACGATGAGGATTGCAGGCGCTCCCGCAAATCCTCATCACAGCGTTCAAGGGTCAGTGAAAATTCTATCTTTTTCGCCTTACCGTAGCGATCAAACTCGGAACGGGTCGTATTCGTTCCGGTCAGGACATACATGCCGTAAATCTGCCCGACGCCATCAATCAGAGGCCAGGGTCGTCCTGTATACGCCTGCGTGGTCAGCAGCGACAGCGACACTTCGCCACCTGTAATTTCAGGATAAAGCACACCAGAAAGAACGATGCGATCATCACCTGCACCGATATACTGCCAGCTTGCTGAACGGTTAACGCGTTCATTTTTCACATGCCGCCAGCTTTTGTTTTGCTGTAACTGCTGATGCGGCAGCGTGCGCAGCTCAAAAACAAACATGCCGTAGATCATCATCATGGCCATGACTCCTCAATCTTTATCGTAAAAACTGCCACGCCCGGCACGGGCGCGCCGTTCCATTTCTGCCCTGACCATTTCACCGACCAGTTTCGCCAGTTCGCGGGGATTCTGCGTAACAACGTTATGCAGATGAACATGAATTTCACCACCAAATCCGGAGGCAACAGGCTCCCGGTTACGGGAAGTTACAGGAACTGATGCCACTGGAGATCGTATGGCCTCCGCCACCGGACGGGAGCTGGCCGCAACAACAGGGACCAGCGCCGGAGGCAGCGGAGCCGGGACCACGGGTGTGATATTAATTGCGGGGGCAGGCTTACTGACCTGCGCAATCTTCCGCTCCTGCCACTCCCCACGAACAGCAAGTGCTCGGGGCAGGTTTTTAAAGACAATATCGCCGGGGCCAATGCGTTTTTTCGTCTCCTCAACCAGCTTACCTGTGTTATCAGCAATTTTGCTGAGTCTGCGCAGCGTACCGGTATTGCTGTCTGTGAGCGGTTTATTGTCTTTGGGGTTATCACCTCCGGTGCCATTGCCATTTTCTACAGGCTTCGGCGGATTGATTTTCGCCAGGTCCCCCTGAAGCAAGGCAACCTTGTCCTGAAGAATGGCCGCACGCTGTGCGTCTTCGATTTTCTTTCTCGCCCTTTCCGCTTCATCCGGAAGAACACCGAGTTTTTCAAGTATCCACGCCAGCGTATCCAGCAACATTTTTGCAGGCGTCAGAACAAGCTGTAACGCGCCACCAAGAACGTTACCGAATATCTCGCCAGCACTGGTACATTTATCCAACGTTTCCTTGCTGGACTCCATCGGTGACAGCAGCGATTTAAACCAGTTAAACACCTGGCTGATCCCGCTTCCGATTGCGTCAAAAACAGGGCCAAACCGTTCAAAGGTTTCACGCAACGGGGCCAGCCGCTCCATAATCCCACTGAACACCCCGGCAAAAAATGCCCTGATGGGATCCCAGTATTTCCAGATAAGAACGGCAGCTCCGGCAAGCGCAGCCACGATAAGACCAACCGGACTGAACAGCGCCCCGATAGCACCTCCCAGCAAAGAAACGGAACCCGTCACCATTCCCCATAGTGCTGGCAGGACCCTGACAGCATTCATTGATCCGGTCAGGAGAGAAAAACCAAGACGCAGTTTTGCCAGCGGGCCAGCAAGCACACCAATAGCCAGCGACAACGAGCCAACCGTTGCAGTCATTGCCAGCAACGCACCGCCTGCTATCAGTAGCTGGCGCGTCAGTGTTGGATGGGCCTGCGCCAGCGCCGTCACCCTTGATACCACCCGCGTGAGCCACTGCGTGACAGAACGCAGCGGACCGTCAATCAGATCTGCAATGCGGATGCGCAACCCTTCCCATGCACTGCCGAGTGATTTCAGATCGCCGTCAAGGTTGTTGGCCATAACCTTTGCTGTGCGTTCAGCCTCACCGCGCGCACCTTCAAGTTCTTTTCTCAGTTTAGGTAAGGAACCGTCACCCGCTGCATCAACGAGCGCCATAAACGATGTGAAAGCCTCTTCTCCGGCAATGTCCTTAAAGAACGATACCCGGTCAACTTCCCCGTATTTGCGGGTGGCTTTATAAAGGTCGGCCAGCACATCCTCCATCGGGCGCATTTTGCCGTTCGCGTCAGAGACTGCCACACCAAGCTCTTTCAGCGCCTCTGCTGCTGCCTTTGGCGGTGATGCCAGACGAGCCAGGCTGGCACGCATTGCCGTCCCGGCATCACTCCCCCTGATACCCATATTCGCCAGCACGCCCGCCATCGCTGCGGCCTGCTCCAGCGATATTCCCAGCTTACCCGCCACCGGACCTGCATATTTCATGGTTTCGCCCAGTGCGCGAAGGTCAGTGTTGGTACGGGTAAATGCTGCGGTGAGCGTGTCGCCAACCCGGTCCATCTGGTCAGCAGAAAGGCCGAACTGCGTCAGGATATTTGAGCCAATATCCGCCGTCTCGCCGAGATCCATGCCGCCAGCCGTTGCCATGCTCAGCACGCCCGGAAGCGCAGCCTGAATGGCCTGCGGAGTGAAGCCAGCCATTGCAAGAAATGCCTGCCCACTGGCGGCATCGCCTGCGGTGAACTGCGTTTCAGAGCCAAGTTTTAACGCCTGCTCACGCAGCGCCTTAAACTGCGGGCTGTTTTTGTCGATTCGCGTCAGTGCCTGAACGCGGGACATCTCTTTCCCGAACCCGATCGCAGGCTGCAAAAAACGCCCGGCAGCATAGCCGCCAGCCGCTGCCGCACCAATTGCCAGCGCACCACCTGTTTTCAGTTTTCCCGCTGTTTCCTGCACGCGCGAATACCGCTCACGCGCCCGCGTTACACGCGCAAGCGCCTGCCGTTCGCGTTCAAGCTGGTTGTTGTACTGTTCGGTGCGTCTGATGGCCTGCTGGATGGTGTTATCGCTGCCTGTCAGGGAAATGCCGTGGCGTTTCAGCTCTCCGCCAAGTTCCCGCATTTTCTGAATTTCCCGTGTGCGCGATTCATTCAGGCGTTCAAGCCGGGTGCTTAACTGCTGCATCAGCTTTTGTTGTTTTTCGCTGAGCACTGTACCCGTGCGTTGTAACTGATTAAGGGCGTTAAGCTGGCGTCGTGCTTTCACGATACCCGCATCCGCTTTACTGACAGCGTCGCGGGCGCGCTCAAATGAACGCGCCTGACGCTCGAGATTTTTGATCGCCCCCTGCGTTCGCTGGATGGAGTCACCAAACTGCCCCATCAGGCGGCGGGCGTTTTCGGCAGGCCGGGTCAGCCTGTCAACGGCGCTGAAAGCGACCCGGATATCAAGAGTCTTCATTGTCTGCATTCCCGCTGCGAAGTGCCGCCCGCTCACGCCAGCTAACCACTTCGCCGGGCGTCATCATGAAGATTTCGGCGGGCGACCAGTTAAAAATGGCGGCAATATCCGCCACAAAGTCTTCTATGTACTCAAAGCACACAACCGTGATCAGGCTTCCGTCGCCTGTTCGTTCTTCCCGCCAGAGTCCGCACCGCTCAAAAAATTTACGGCAACCACACATAACTGAATAAAGTCACGGGATGCCATTTTTTTGATCGTCACTTCATCCAGTCGCGGTGATGTCACGCGTGACAGCAGCGTAAACATGGATTCCGCTTTCAGATTCAGCACATCAGACAGCGACAAATCTCGCAGAGATCCAGCCTGCTCAATAGCCCCGGTGATCTCCACATACGTGATTTTTTCGCCGCCTCGCTCAATTGGTTGGGTAAGTTTTACGCCACGCTCACTGGTTTCTTTCACAGTGTCAGCAACTACCGTGTTTTCGGTATCGATGTTTTTCGTCTCTTTCATCAGGAAACTCCTTTCAGTCAGAGGCAACGCACTGCGCCGCCTGCATATTACTTATCAGCCAAGCCCAAGCGCGGAACGGATGCGGTCAGGCACAATGTCCTTGCCGTCCTTCCGGTAGATGTGGTTCAACAGGTCGATTTCCCACAGCGGGCGATCGTTAACGCTCAGCTTGTAGTAGGTGTTTTTGACAGCGTAAGTGTGTGATGTGGCTTCGCCCTGTTTGGCTTCCCCCATATCAATTTCCGTCACACGCCCGCGCATCTCGATTTCATACAGATCGCTTTCTGCATCGGTGTAGTATTCACCCGCAAAACGCAGCAGCGTGCCGTCAATCGTGCCGCCATATTTAAGGAACAGCGCACGAACAGCTCCCCCCATGACAAAACTCGCATCAAGTGCGGAGTCGTCCAGACCGAGATCAATACTTACTGCCCCCATCATGCCACCACCACGATAGCTGTCGGTTTTGCGCGTCAGTTTGGGCGGCGTGACGGATGTCACTTTACCCACTTCGTTTTCACCATCCACAAACAGCGTAAAAAAGCGAAGATGTTTTGGTACAGCCATCAGGCACCTCCCAGCACCGCAAATGCGGGACCAAAGAATTCATCAGTAAACGACTGGTAAAGCTCCATGTCTTCCAGCGGGGGAACAGGCGTATATTTGTAGCGAATACGCACACGCCCCTGACGTAAATTCGTGGTGCCGTTATCCACCACGTCATACCAGCACTCCGCACCAATCAGTTTCCCGGCAGTAACCAGTGAATCCAGTTTTGCCCTGATGGCACTGATAACATCCTTCACGTTCGCAGGCGTCAGTGGACTGTCGATGGTTTCAAACTGCGCTTCCGCAATTGAATCAGCCAGCACCTGTGCGGTTCGGGTGTACACCTCAAAGATGTAGGCGTTCGTTTCCGGTGTGCGGTTGCCCCAGAAGCGGAACCCGTTGCGACGAATAATGGTCGTGATTTCTTTGTTGTTGAGGCTGTTGGCATCACTGTCTTCGGCCTGCAACGACCAGAACACATGCCTCGACATCCCCAGCACATTTTTAACCGGAACGTTGGACAGTGATTTGTGCCATCCCTGCTCATGGTCAATGTACGCACGAAGGCCGCACGCATAAGCAGGCGCGGGGAACGTTTCGTTTTTGCCACTTTTCGGGTTGTAGGCGATGAAGTCCGGCCATAAGAGCATCACCTCACGTTCGTTGAATTTCTGGCGGTAGGTCATCGCCTCAGCCATCGTGTTACAGCCGTGACATGAGGCATACACAAACGCGCGCAGT
This sequence comes from Citrobacter sp., assembly GCA_019415335.1. The sequence goes on from DXKH01000122.1 coordinate 27,688, forward strand.
TTACCCGCAATCACGCACAGGGATTTTGTTACCGCCTCCGTGTCCAGCTCCGGCGCGGCCAGAATACGCGGACGGTATCCGATGCTTTCATCCTGCTCTGCAACAAGCAGCGCATACATCCCCGTATAGCTGCCGTCAGATTCAGAACCACCGATAACCAGTTGATCCTGCGTTTTTCCGTCTTCTTCTTTGTGTTCAGCCACGCGAACGACGATCACCTTTGTGCTCACCTGGTCTGCGATGGCCTTAAGCGCACGATAAAGCGTCCCCGTTGTTCCGCATTTTCCCAGCACGTCATTGACGCGGGTCAGCAGTGTGGGCTTGTTCAGCGGGAACAGCTCCGCATCCGCATCATCCGCCGTTGCCACGATACCGATAACACTGGAATCAACATCATTAATCGCTGTTACCAGGTCGGTACTTTCCGTAACACGGGCACCATGAAAACGAGTTTCACTCATAGCTTCAGCCCCTTGTATCCGTTAAATGATTCAGCAACAATCATCACCCACCACGCGCGTAATCTCACCCCTGCGCTATTCTCCCGCCACGGCGACAACAAAAAGCAGTAACCCACTCCGCACGCACATGCGACCATGCCGCACAGGGAGGGAACAGATGACCGACACCACCATGCAATTGCTCAGTCAGGGCACAGACCCCGTGAAAATGCCGGATTTTGATATTCTCGCGGAGGGTAAAACGCTGTCCGGCGTGGCAGAGCGCCTGATGAGCCTGTCGCTGACCGACAACCGGGGATTTGAGGCGGACCAGCTCACCATCACGCTGGATGATGCGGATGGTCAGTTGCAGCTACCGCCACGGGGCGCGCGCCTGACGGTTCTCATTGGCTGGAAAGGAGAACCGCTGACAGAAAAAGGCACTTACATTGTTGATGAAATCGCTCACGAAGGACCGCCGGACAGGCTGACTGTTTCAGCCAGAAGCGCAGATTTTCGGGATGAATTTAACGTTAAACGTGAGGTGTCCTGGCATGATGTGACCGTTGAGCGTGTGGTATCCGCCATCGCTCATCGGTACGGTCTGAAACCGCAAATCAGCGAAATGCTGATGGATATCGAAATCGACCACGCCGACCAGACCGAAGAAAGTGACATGTCCTTCCTTACGCGCATGGCGGAAATGCTGGGCGCAATCACCACGGTAAAAAGCGGTAATCTGTTATTCATCATGCCCGGCGGTGGCGTGAACGCACAGGGCCAGCCGTTGCCATCGTTCGCCATCACACGCAGTAGCGGCGATCGCCATCAGTTCCGCATTGCTGACCGCGAGGCGTATACGGGGGTACGCGCTTACTGGCTTGATCTTAATTACGGGAAAAAGAAAAAAGTCAGCGTGAAACGCCGCAAACCGCCAAAACCGAAAAAAGAGAAAAGCAGCAGCCGTGAAGGTGATTATATGGAAGGCGCGGAAGGCAATGTGTTTGTGTTACGCAAGACTTATCAGAACGAGCAGGCAGCAAGACGCGCAGCGGCGGCAAAGTGGCAACAACTACAACGCGGAGCCGCATCATTCTCCATCACGCTGGCACGTGGACGAGCAGAACTCTACCCCGAAATGCATGGCACGGTAACAGGATTTAAAAGCGAGATTGATAATCAGGACTGGATTATTGCAAAAGCCGAGCACACCATTGATAACAGCGGCTTTACCACGCAGCTTGAGCTTGAGGCAAAAATCCCGGAATGGATAGCGGAAACAGAGTGAGCAACTTAGAATAGCGGCAGCACCACGTTAAAGGAGGTCGCTATGTTCCGTTGTCCGCTTTGTGGCGCATCTGCCCGTATCCGCACCAGTCGTCCGGAAAATGATTCAAACACCGTGCGGCAAAAGTATTACCAGTGTAACAACCTAGAATGCGGCGTATGCTTCTCAACACTGGAAGCTTTCCATAAATTCACATCGAAACACGCCTCCGGCGTTCACTCATCAGAAGGTATCCCGTGGCATGAGCTGCCAGCTTCACACAGGGGAAACAATCAGATGAGTTTGCCTTTACCTCAGAATTAACAGGCAGAATTGCCGGAGTAACAAAAAAGCGATAGATTACGTGCGGGTGCCTTTCGGCTGATGGTCGGAGGGAATACCCGAAGACCGGATGTGGAAAGGCCCCGGAAAACATTTCTGTTTAACCGAGGCCCTAACCCGTCAACCTAGCAAGTGATAGGTTAGCGCCTCTCCAACAAAGGAGCAAGCGCTATGTCGCAAAAATCGCTTACGGCCATCACGTTCTGCGTGACGGTAATCCTCATCATCTGGATGCTGCACGGTTCGCTGTGTGAAATACGGATGAGCTTCTGGGGAGCGGAGTTTGCGGCGTTCTTACAGTGTAAGCAGTAAGGAAACCGCGACGGGGAGGCAACTCCCCGTCAATCGGTTGTTAGGGTAAGGCCGATAAGGCACCCTATCTCATAGGCATGAATGACACCCCCGCAGCGTAAAAACTGCGGGGTTTCTTTTTGGAACTCTCACTAGCTAGTGAGCCGTTAACTGCACATAATGCTCGCACAACAAATCAGTTAAAAGAGATTACTCAGCATTCTCCTGCTTCCATTGCCGGATCATTTCATCGGTAACATCACTTTCATAACATACCACGTCATACCCTCCAGTACGGCTATATGCACTGCGTCCACCACATCTACTACCATTCCTTGCATGATTATACGGACACGCACAATTGCCTGGATAAGATTCAATGGATTCTTTAATTATTTCTTTCTTGATCTGAGCATCTGACTTTCCTGTTGCTGCATACCCACTAAAAGATACCAAACAAAGGCAGATTGCCATTAATAAACCACATCGCATACCGATACACTCTATTACTAACCAATCATAGCCCACATCATAAAATCGAGATGAGGAGTACAACACCTTTAACAAGAAGGTGCCATCACGATAATATGCCGTGCAATTCATCAAAAAAAAGATCTATATCAAAGAGATAGAGTTATTATCAGTGCTGCAGACATCAGCATTCGAGGCAGCAGAAAGACAGTAAATCTAACGAATTTGTCTTTTTCTCAGGATGTTGTCAGATTAAAAAAGATAGAGTAGCGCAGACACCTTTTGGTGGATGGTAGGAGGAAAAATGAAGTTGAGTGGGAAGATCCCAGAAAAAACTTTGGTTTAACCAAGGCCCTAGTTCAATATGCGAAATGCAGATGAGTTGCAGGAGAGTTTTGCTTCACCCTTAGAGTTTAAACAGACGTGTACTATCATTATTTCTGCATATCGCCACACCATCGCCACTTTACCGCCATTTAACAAAATACAAATACAAAAAAACCACCCGAAGGTGGTTTCACGACACTGCTTATTGCTTTGATTTTATTCTTATCTTTCCCATGGTACCCGGAGCGGGACTTGAACCCGCACAGCGCGAACGCCGAGGGATTTTAAATCCCTTGTGTCTACC
>DXKH01000123.1 GCA_019415335.1 Citrobacter sp.
TGTATGATGGTATTCATTGAACAGAACAATGGATCCCCCACCGTTGCTGACCGCAAAACATTTACGCGATTAATACTGCGCGTAATATAATTAAAAATCCAGCATTCTCAATCCATTACGAAAGAAGATGGCATTGCGGAATAGCCAGACTTCCTCGTGTTAACGTCCGACAAAATGCGTCATTGACAGCGGTTTCTCTGGCATGACAGATTTCATTCAGATAATGGATTAATGCTACAGCCCCACCAGCCGGACCATTCAGCAAACGGGCATTGTGTTCTGTAATCAAAATTACCGTCGTTCCCTCAGAATGAGCGAGCCATTCTGGTACGGATATCTCGCTTTCAGCTGCTATCAATAGCAGCACTGAATAATCGCTATACGCATCTGATAACGATTGCACAGGCCCACCGTCAAAAGGCTGGAAATCTTGCTGCCAGTCCTCACCAACAAAACAGGTTATTGGCAATATTTCCGCCAGATGTTTCGCCAGATCCACATCTCCAGATAAGAGGCAAAAAAGAGCTATCGATTCGGGTTTTATCGTTTTCATGCCCCTCGCCCTCCACTTAATTTCCTGTAATGGCGGTCTGGTTGATAAGCCATGAAGCAAGATTGCCACACCTTAAGTGCAGCCCTGGTGCCTGTCGGCACTGCGATGAAAGAACTAAATGATGCCGCCATACCCTGATCCTTTCAGGGTGGTAGGGGTATAAAGACGCGCCTGTACTCTACCAGACGCTTCCGGGCAACCCACTTCCCACCGAAGTTGTTGGTATTGACTGACTGGCTGGTCTTCTGGCTTAGCGTCATCCTCTCCCGACCTTCCCAATCTCGCGATCAGTGGCATTTTCGGGTTTGTCAGCATTACAGCAGCGGGGGCTGCGAGGGATTTTCACCCTCTTCCCAGGCACAAATGTGCCACACCTGTCAGCGTATGTTATGAGCTGATTTCACTTTTCCCATAACAGGTAAATAACGTTAATTATTCATTCCAGAGTTTATTTAAACCGTCCTCTTTTTTTGGAGCATTTACTCTATACCGTTTCCATCGCCGCATTATCACTCACTTGCTGTCGATACACCTGCGGCGTAACCTGATAAGTCTGACGGAAAACTTTGCAAAAATAACTTGTTTGCGAAAAACCTAAATTACGCGCAATGCTGGCGATGCTCCAGTCACTATGGCACAGTAACTCACGAGCGCTGGCCATCCGTTGTTGGTTTACCCACGCATTAAACCCGATTCCATGGTATTTCTTAAATAACTTACTGAAATAATAAGGGCTTAGATAAACGTGCGAGGCGACATCTTCCAGACGCAAATCGTCTGATAAATGCGCATCAATATAACGTAAAGCTTTTTTCATTTTATTGTCGTGGGGACCAGGCGCACGAGTCTGGCGCAACGAATCTGACTGAGATTTGTTCTCTTTAATAACCACAAAATTGAGTTGTTTTTTTAGGCAATTTTCTACAATCAACTTCAACAAATCAGCAGAGGCCATAACTCTTGAGTAATCCATCTCAGGGACTTTGCGAAATTCATTAAGTAATTCGGGATCTGCCTGCCAGCAATCATCGACATTCAGAATATCGACCAAATCGACATCATCATTACGCAGACGAACTTGCCCGCACAATACAAAACCAACTAAATGTCCGGCGATTACCAGTGGAATAGAGAAATCGGTTAATCCGGCATGACAGCGATAAATACAAGGCTGATCGGATTTAGAGGCTTCCAGCCCCCCACAACGATCGCTCATGCGACATCGAGTGCTCAGCTGAGGGTGTTGCCGCATCATCTGACAAAATGGAGTGAAGTTAAACAGCTCGGAAATTTCATCGCCGTGAATATTGACCACGACAACCGCAAGGCTGGTCGCCTGCGCAAAATCCTGCGCGATTTTATTAATGAGTTCTGAATTAAGTGTCGCCGCAGAAATCATGATAAAACCTCCCAGTTAATTTATTGTTATAGCAAAACAATTGTTTTACATTTAATCTTCACATCATCCTTGATGATTTACTGACGAGAAGCACAAAGGACAATAACAAAAGCCTCCGTGAAGCGGGAGACTTTTTAATAAGTTCGGAAAGCAGATCACAAACAGTAAAAAAATAAACGTTTATAACTGCCAGATTATTTCGTTATTCGCTGATTTCTTTAGGCGTTACACTATTGACAGGTAAATTCTTTGCAATGAGATAGCGATAAATCGCCGCACCAACACATGCCCCAATGATCGGTGCAATAATGGGTACAATGAAATAAGGAATATTGCGTCCACCAGTCATCGCAATTTCCCCCCAACCCGCAAGCCAGGTGAAAATTTTAGGTCCAAAATCACGCGCTGGATTCATGGCAAAACCGGTTAATGGTCCGGTAGAAGCACCAATAACAGCAACCAGAATACCAATGAGTAAAGGCGCAAGCGGTCCTTTGGGTACGCCATTACCGTCATCGGTCAACGCCATAATCAACCCCATTAACATGGACGTTATGACCACTTCGACCAACGCAGCTTGCCATACATTAATCGCCGCTGCTGGATAAGTACTGAAGATACTGGCGAGTTGTAAACTTTCTGCGCTACCACGCACTATATTGTGAGCAGATTCAAAATCGGTAAACAAACTGCTGTAGAGAGAATATGCCAGAACCGCACCACCAAAGGCACCCGCTAATTGCGCCACACAAAATGGCAGCACTTTACGGGCTGGGAAAGAGGCAAACAGCCACAGAGCAATGGTAACTGCCGGGTTGAGATGAGCGCCGGAAATACCTGCCGTAAGGTAAACAGCAAGCGAAATCCCTAATCCCCAAATGATACAAATTTCCCACAGTCCCAGACTTGCCCCGGCAACCTTCAGGGCGCACAAACAACCAATGCCAAAAAAGAGGAACAGTCCGGTGCCCAAAAACTCGGCAACGCATTGCGCCTTGAGTGAATCATTCATAGTGACACCTTCTTTACGGAGTTTTTCTTTATCAGCCAACTATGCGCTGATTGTTGTGTATACCGAGCGCAACTATAAAAAATTGCTCTGCAGAAAATATTGCCAACATGCATGACAGACTCGTGTAAAAATCGTGCTAACATAACAAATTATTGTCATTGCCGAATCATGCAACACAGCGTTAATCAGTGTTGAAAGTAATAATTCCCACCAAACTTTTACAGTAAAAAATTGCCATCATGACATAATAAAATTGAAACAAATATCACAGTTCCTTCCTCGAACCAAACTCAACGAAATATTACTCGCGATTAAACTCACTAGACAACGCAATTAATTCACATTGAAATATCCACAAAATAACCAATAAATTAATAACATACAGTTCATAAAAGCAATTTTATTATATTTGTTCTCTATTAATTTTTCTCATTAGCCGATTAAGTCAGCCATTCTTTTTCCTCGCTTTTTTTTATAGTCATATCGTCAAAAAAATCCAGGCGAGGTCTTTATGCAACAAGAAGCGTTAGGAATGGTAGAAACCAAAGGCTTAACTGCCGCCATAGAGGCCGCAGATGCCATGGTGAAGTCGGCAAATGTTTTGCTGGTCGGCTACGAAAAAATAGGTTCCGGGCTGGTGACCGTCATCGTTCGTGGTGATGTCGGGGCGGTAAAAGCGGCAACAGACGCGGGTGCCGCAGCTGCGCGTAACGTCGGCGAAGTAAAAGCCGTACACGTTATTCCCCGCCCACATACCGATGTCGAAAAAATCTTACCAAAGGGAATTAACCCATGAGCAGCAATGAACTGGTCGAACAGATCATGGCGCAGGTCATCGCTCGCGTAGCGACGCCAGAGCATGAGGTTCTCCCGAAAACCACTCATCAAATACGAGAGACGGCTATGGCAGAAAAAAGCTGCACATTAACAGAATTTGTTGGCACCGCTATTGGCGACACTGTAGGTCTGGTCATTGCGAACGTTGATAGCGCCCTGTTGGACGCGATGAAACTTGAAAAACGCTATCGTTCCATTGGCATTCTGGGGGCGCGTATTGGCGCAGGGCCACACATTATGGCCGCTGATGAAGCGGTAAAAGCCACCAACACTGAAGTTATTAGCATTGAACTTCCTCGCGATACTAAAGGCGGTGCCGGACACGGCTCATTGATCCTCTTAGGTGGCAACGATGTTTCCGACGTGAAACGCGGTATTGAAGTTGCCCTGAAAGAACTCGATCGGACCTTTGGTGATGTCTATGCCAACGAAGCCGGGCATCTTGAACTGCAATACACCGCCCGCGCCAGCTATGCACTGGAAAAAGCGTTTGGCGCTCCACTGGGACGGGCTTGCGGCGTTATTGTCGGCGCTCCGGCTGCGGTGGGTGTTCTAATGGCCGACACCGCGCTGAAGTCCGCCAATGTGGATGTCGTGGCATACAGCTCCCCCGCTCAAGGCACCAGCTACAGCAACGAAGTCATTCTGATTATCTCGGGTGACTCCGGCGCAGTCCGCCAGGCGGTCATCTCCGCACGCGAAATCGGTAAAACCGTGCTTTCGACTCTCGGCGATACACCGAAAAACGATCGCCCTTCCTACATCTGAATTCTCTGAGGCAGATTTATGAGATCGAAAAGATTTGAAGCACTGGCAAAACGCCCGGTCAACCAGGACGGTTTCGTTAAAGAGTGGATTGAAGAAGGCTTCATTGCGATGGAAAGCCCGAACGATCCTAAACCGTCAATCAAAATTGTTAACGGCGTCGTTACCGAACTGGATGGAAAACCCGACAGTCAGTTTGACCTGATCGACCACTTTATCGCCCGCTACGGCATCAATCTCGCGCGCGCAGAGGAAGTCATCGCGATGGATTCGGTAAAACTTGCCAATATGTTGTGCGATCCAAATGTCAAACGTAGCGATATCGTTCCCCTTACCACAGCAATGACGCCTGCAAAAATCGTCGAAGTGGTTTCGCAGATGAACGTGGTAGAGATGATGATGGCGATGCAGAAAATGCGCGCCCGTCGAACACCATCACAACAGGCTCACGTCACCAACATCAAAGATAACCCGGTACAAATTGCCGCCGACGCAGCTGAAGGCGCATGGCGCGGGTTTGATGAACAGGAAACCACCGTTGCCGTTGCTCGCTATGCACCGTTCAACGCCATCGCCCTGCTGGTCGGCTCACAGGTGGGACGTCCGGGCGTCTTGACCCAGTGTTCACTGGAAGAAGCCACCGAACTGAAACTCGGTATGTTAGGCCACACCTGTTACGCCGAAACAATTTCTGTCTATGGTACAGAACCTGTTTTCACCGATGGCGATGATACCCCGTGGTCAAAAGGATTTCTCGCGTCATCCTATGCTTCTCGCGGCTTAAAAATGCGCTTTACTTCCGGCTCCGGCTCTGAAGTACAGATGGGTTACGCGGAAGGCAAATCAATGCTTTATCTCGAGGCTCGATGCATTTACATCACCAAAGCCGCAGGCGTTCAGGGTCTGCAGAATGGTTCGGTAAGCTGCATCGGTGTTCCATCAGCTGTGCCATCAGGCATCCGCGCAGTATTAGCGGAAAACTTAATTTGCTCATCGCTGGATCTGGAATGCGCCTCCAGTAATGACCAGACCTTTACCCACTCGGATATGCGCCGTACCGCACGTTTCCTGATGCAATTTCTGCCAGGTACCGACTTTATCTCTTCCGGTTTTTCCGCTGTGCCGAACTACGACAACATGTTTGCTGGTTCAAACGAAGATGCTGAAGACTTCGATGATTACAACGTCATTCAGCGTGACCTGAAGGTTGATGGCGGGCTGCGACCAGTACGCGAAGAAGATGTTATCGCAATCCGCAATAAAGCCGCTCGCGCTTTACAGGCTGTCTTTGCCGGTATGGGACTACCGCCAATTACCGATGAAGAAGTCGAAGCGGCGACCTATGCCCACGGTTCGAAAGATATGCCTGAGCGCAATATTGTGGAAGACATCAAGTTCGCCCAGGAGATTATCAATAAAAACCGTAACAGCCTGGAAGTGGTGAAAGCCCTGGCGCAAGGCGGTTTTACCGATGTCGCCCAGGACATGCTCAACATGCAAAAAGCAAAACTGACCGGCGATTATCTCCATACCTCAGCCATCATCGTCGATGACGGACAAGTGCTCTCAGCGGTCAATGACATCAATGATTACGCCGGACCAGCTACAGGTTACCGCCTGCAAGGGGAACGCTGGGAAGAGATCAAAAATATTCCCGGTGCACTTGATCCCAACGAAATTGACTAAGGGTGAGAAATGGAAATTAACGAAAAATTACTGCGTCAGATTATCGAAGACGTGCTGGCAGAAATGCAAACCAGCGACAAGTCCGTTTCATTTCGCGCACCTGTCTCTGCAACTGTCTCTTCAGTGCCAGATACCGAAAATTTTCTGACCGAAATTGGCGAAGCCCAACAAGGCACTCAGCAAGATGAAGTCATTATTGCTGTAGGCCCGGCGTTCGGCCTGGCGCAAACCGTCAATATCATCGGTATTCCGCATAAAAACATTTTGCGCGAAGTGATTGCCGGTATCGAAGAAGAAGGCATTAAAGCCCGTGTGATTCGCTGCTTTAAATCGTCCGATGTCGCATTCGTAGCAGTCGAAGGAGATCGTCTTAGTGGTTCAGGTATTGCTATCGGTATTCAGTCGAAAGGCACAACGGTTATCCACCAGCAGGGACTTCCTCCCTTGTCTAACCTGGAACTTTTCCCACAAGCGCCTTTGTTGACGCTGGATACTTATCGTCAGATTGGCAAAAACGCCGCGCGTTATGCGAAACGCGAGTCTCCACAACCGGTGCCGACCCTCAACGATCAAATGGCGCGGCCGAAATACCAGGCCAAATCTGCCATTTTGCATATTAAAGAGACGAAGTACGTGGTCACTGGCAAAAAACCGCAAGAACTGCGCGTGACGTTTTAACAAAGGAAACCTTCATGAATACCGATGCAATTGAGTCGATGGTCAGGGACGTGTTGAACCGCATGAACAGTTTACAGGATGCAGCTCCTGTTTCTGCGGTCCCCAGCGCGTCAATACAGAACGCCAAAGTGACGGATTACCCGCTGGCAAATAAACATCCGGAATGGGTTAAAACAGCAACCAATAAAACGCTCGACGATTTCACTCTGGAAAATGTGCTAAGCGATAACGTCACCGCCCAGGATATGCGCATTACCCCTGAAACATTGCGTATTCAGGCCGCGATTGCCAGAGATGCTGGTCGTGATCGCCTGGCGATGAATTTTGAACGCGCCGCTGAGCTTACCTCAGTACCGGATGATCGCATCCTCGAAATCTACAATGCGTTACGCCCTTATCGTTCGACTAAGCAAGAACTTATTGCCATTGCTGACGATCTTGAACGGCGTTATCAGGCCCAAATTTGTGCTGCATTTGTCCGTGAAGCTGCGGAACTTTATGTCGAGCGCAAAAAACTGAAAGGCGACGATTAAGGACGAACTATGCGATATATAGCAGGCATTGATATCGGCAACTCATCAACAGAGGTTGCGCTGGCAACGCTCAGTGCAACTGGAGAGTTGTCGTTCGTGAGTAGCGCCCTGGCGGAAACCACCGGAATTAAAGGTACGTTGCGTAACGTCCATGGTATTCAGGAGGCGCTCGCACAGGCAACGAAAAAAGTCGGCATCAATGTTAGCGATATTTCGCTTATTCGTATCAACGAAGCAACTCCGGTCATTGGTGATGTGGCGATGGAAACCATCACTGAAACTATCATCACCGAATCAACCATGATCGGTCACAACCCGAAAACTCCGGGCGGAGTGGGGCTGGGCGTAGGGCTCACCATCACTCCGCAAGAGTTATTAACATGCCCGGCGGACACACCCTACATTCTGGTGGTGTCATCGGCATTTGATTTTGCCGATATCGCAACGATGATAAACGCCTCCGTACGAGCCGGATATCAGCTGACTGGCGTTATTCTGCAACGCGACGATGGCGTACTGGTCAATAACCGCCTGGAAATTCCTCTCCCTATTGTTGATGAAGTCCTCTACATCGATCGTATTCCGCTCGGCATGCTGGCTGCAATTGAAGTTGCCGTTCCCGGGAAAGTTATCGAAACCCTGTCTAACCCGTATGGGATTGCCACCGTTTTCGCCCTCAATGCTGAAGAGACTAAAAATATTGTTCCTGTCGCGCGGGCGCTAATCGGCAACCGTTCAGCAGTGGTAGTGAAAACGCCTTCTGGCGACGTTAAAGCCCGTTCGATACCCGCCGGGAATATCGAACTGCTTTCTGCCGGGCGCACAACGCGGGTTGATGTAGCTGCTGGTGCCGATGCCATTATGAAAGCGGTCGGTGAGTGCCCAAAACTGGAAAACGTGACGGGAGAACCTGGCACCAACATCGGCGGAATGCTGGAACATGTTCGCCAGACTATGGCTGAACTGACCAACAAACCCAGCAACGAAATTTTTATTCAGGATTTGCTGGCGATAGATACCTCTGTCCCCGTCAGCGTAACCGGTGGCCTGGCAGGTGAATTTTCACTGGAACAGGCTGTGGGTATTGCCTCTATGGTGAAATCCGACCGTCTGCAAATGGCGATGATCGCCAGTGAAATTAAGCAAAAACTGCATGTTGATGTTCAGGTCGGAGGCGCAGAAGCAGAAGCCGCCATTCAGGGAGCCTTGACTACCCCTGGAACGACACGTCCACTGGCAATTCTGGACTTAGGTGCAGGCTCTACCGATGCCTCCATCATCAATCAGAAAGGGGAAATAGTTGCCACTCACCTTGCGGGAGCGGGCGACATGGTAACGATGATTATCGCTCGTGAGCTGGGCTTAAATGATCGTTATCTGGCAGAAGAAATCAAAAAGTACCCGTTGGCAAAAGTAGAAAGCCTGTTCCACTTACGCCATGAAGATGGCAGCGTTCAGTTCTTCCCTACTCCCCTATCCCCTCATGTATTTGCCCGCGTTTGTGTGGTGAAACCTGACGAACTGGTGCCTATTCCCGGTGATTTGACGCTGGAAAAAGTACGCGCTGTCCGTCGCAGTGCGAAAGAGCGTGTCTTCGTAACTAATGCCCTGCGTGCGCTGCGTCAGGTAAGCCCTGCCGGAAATATTCGCGACATTCCGTTCGTCGTTCTGGTGGGTGGTTCTTCGCTGGATTTCGAAGTACCGCAATTGGTCACCGACGCGCTGGCACATTATCGACTGGTCGCCGGGCGGGGGAATATCCGTGGTAGCGAAGGTCCGCGCAATGCGGTAGCTACTGGGCTCCTCATCGCCTGGCACAAGGAGTCGATTCATGGAAAGTAAAGAGCGTGCACCAGCCATCGTTGTCATGGAGATCGGTGACTGTATCACTACATGGGATGAAGTGCTTCTTGGCATTGAAGAGGAAGGTATTCCCTTTCGCATTCAACACATTCCGTCAGGTGAAGTTATCGATAGCGCCTGGCTGGCTGCTCGTCAATCTCCCCTGTTGGTTGGCATTGCCTGCGATCAGGAAAAACTGATTGTGCATTACAAAAACTTACCGGCATCAGCGCCACTGTTTACGCTGATGTATCAACAAGATAACCATGCCAGGCGCAGCATCGGCACTAACGCTGCCCGCCTGGTAAAAGGGATTCCCTTCCGGGAACTCCACTCATAATCCACAGGAGAAACGCAGTATGAACAACGCACTAGGACTGGTTGAAACAAAAGGGTTAGTTGGCGCAATTGAAGCTGCAGATGCCATGGTTAAATCCGCCAACGTGCAGCTGGTTGGCTATGAAAAGATTGGTTCGGGTCTGATTACGGTGATGGTCCGTGGCGATGTTGGCGCAGTAAAAGCCGCCGTTGATGCAGGAAGCGCCGCCGCAAGCGCCGTTGGCGAAGTGAAATCCTGCCATGTCATCCCGCGCCCACACAGTGATGTTGAGGCTATTTTACCTAAATCAGCATAACCCCATTCGCTAAGGAGCACAGCGTGAAGCAATCACTGGGATTACTTGAAGTCAGTGGTCTGGCACTCGCCATCAGTTGCGCAGATGCTATGGCAAAAGCCGCGTCCATCACGCTGGTTGGCCTTGAGAAGACCAATGGCTCAGGCTGGACGCTCATCAAAATCACCGGTGACGTCGCCTCGGTTAATGCGGCGATCGCGACGGGAGCCAGTTTCGCCGGGCAGCGAAATGGCCTCGTCGCACACAAAGTGATTGCCCGTCCGGGAGACGGCATTCTGCCCCACACAACTGAAGCATTGACTGTGACGGTTGAAACAAGCGAAACACCAGCAACAACCGTCATCTCAGAGATTATCAGTTGTAATTTGTGTCTTGACCCGGCATGTCAGCGGCAAAAAGGTGAGCCCCGCTCACTTTGCCTGCACGCCAATAAGCGAGGGGAGTAACAGTGGATAAACAAACCTTGCAGGAAACAGTGAGCCAGATTCTGGATGAGATGCGCGAGCGCCCTATCCCTCTGGGTGTTTCCAGTCGTCATATTCATCTTTCAACAGCGGATTATTTGCGTCTTTTTCCTGAACAACCGATTAGCGAGAAAAAGCCGTTAATGCAACCTGGCCAATTCGCTGCTGAACAGGTTGTTACGCTGGAGGGACCAAAAGGTAAATTGCACAACGTTCGCTTGTTGGGGCCGCTACGCAATGCAAGCCAGGTGGAAATTTCCCGGACGGACGCCAGAACGTTAGGGATCACCGCCCCGCTACGCATGTCAGGCGATCTCAGCGGCACTCCAGGGATTCGTTTGATAAGCCCATTTGCGGAACTGGAGATCACATCTGGCGTCATTGTCGCGCAACGGCATATTCATATGTCTCCGCTGGATGCCCTGATTTATGGCGTTACGCATGGCGATAAAGTGGCGGTTGCCATTAAAGGTGATGAGCGACGACTGATATTCGAAAACGTCGCTGTTCGCGTCTCTCCGGATATGCGTCTTGAAATGCATATTGATACCGATGAAGCCAACGCCGCAGGGGCTGATAGCCCTGACGTTTTTGCCACACTGGTGTCAGTGCCATGAATAACATGCTGATGCAACGTATTGTTGACGAAGTGGTTTTTCGCCTTAAACAACGTGCGGGAAAAACACTCGTGCTGACTGTTTTTCAACTGCGAGACGCCAGCGTTCAAGAGATAGTTCATCAGTATGCATCATTACAAATCCGATATGTCGATCTGCCGCTGCTACGACAACTTGCGGGGAACGAAACGTCAGATCGAGCAGCAATTCAGATACACGAAGCGTTAGCCTGGGGATTGCACATTCAATTGTCGTTGCAGCGTCATTTCCTGAACGCCATTGAATTGAAGACTCTCGCCCGTCTACCGCTAAGCTGGTGCGACGAGCAAGGGCAACCGATCTACCTTCATCGTGATCGACTTTTAAGTTATGCCGATATTGCACAGTTAAGCTCGGGAATACTGGTGTTACAGCGAAAATGTTGTGTGACCGCACTGGCTCGTGACGCGGCAATTACCCGAAATATTCAGTTAATCAGGCAGGAGTAACCTATGCATCTGGCTCGAGTCACTGGCGCGGTAGTATCCACGCAAAAATCACCTTCTCTGATCGGGAAAAAACTGCTGCTGGTTCGCCGGGTCAGTGCTGACGGCGAACTGCCTCTCACGCCATTAACCGGCGACGAAGTTGCCGTTGATTCAGTCGGCGCAGGCGTTGGTGAGTTGGTACTCCTCAGCAGTGGTTCCAGCGCCAGACATGTGTTTTCCGGCCCTAACGAAGCCATCGACCTGGCAGTGGTCGGCATTGTCGATACGCTTTCGCGCTAAGGAGCTGAAAGATGGCAATTTATACCCGAACAGGTGATTCAGGAAGTACGTCTTTATTTACCGGACAGCGCGTCAGCAAAACTCATCTACGTGTCGAAACCTATGGCACGCTGGATGAACTGAACGCGACACTCAGTCTGTGTTATTGCGCCACCGCCATCGAAAGCCATCGCATCTTACTGGAAGCCATTCAACAACAGATATTTTGGTTTAGCGCCGAACTCGCCAGTGAAAGCGAACAGCCGTCAGCGCAGCAGCGTTACATCGGTACGGAAGAAATTGCCGCGCTGGAAAACGCGATCGATAGCGCAATGAACGCCGTCCCCCCGGTTCACTGCTTCATTCTGCCTGGTCGATGTGAAGCCGCAAGCCGCATGCATTTCGCCCGCACGGTGGCTCGACGGGCTGAAAGACGTCTGGTTGAACTGACAACGGAAACCACCGTCCGGAATGTTTTGCTGCACTATATCAACCGACTTTCCGATTGCCTGTATGCCCTCGCCCGCGTGGAGGACAACGTTGCTCATCAAAACCTGATGATTCAGGAAATCACAAAACGTTATCACGAAGCCAACCACACACCAGCATTGAAGGAACGCACAATGCCGCTCACTTTTCAGGATCTTCACCAGCTCATTCGTAGTGCGGCAATGCGCGCAGATGAACTGCATATTCCCGTTGTCATCAGCATTGTTGATGCCAACGGAACAGAAAGTGTTACCTGGCGGATGCCTGATGCCCTGTTGGTCAGCAGTGAACTGGCACCGAAAAAAGCCTGGACCGCCGTGGCGATGAAAACGGCAACCCACAAACTTGCTGATACCGTGCAACCCGGCGCGCCGCTTTACGGGCTCGAAAGCCATATGCAAGGCAAAGTCGTCACTTTTGGTGGCGGCTTCCCCCTCTGGCGTGACGGAAAATTGCTTGGCGGGCTTGGCATCAGCGGCGGTAGCGTTGAACAAGACATGGATATTGCCCAAAGCGCAATGGCGGCAATTAACGTGGGAGTAAACCAATGAATAACTCTGAATTAGAAACACTGATCCGCAATATTCTGCGTGAACAACTTGTCCCCGCTACACCACGAATGCAAAGAAACGCTATTTTCCAGACTGTTGATGAAGCGGTCTGCGCAGCACACCAGGCCTTTTTACGCTTTCAACAGTGCCCGCTTAAAACCCGTAGCGCCATTATCAGCGCCATTCGCGAAGAATTAATGCCCCGCCTTACCGAACTGGCAGAAGAAAGCGCCAAAGAAACGGGGATGGGAAATAAAGAAGATAAGTACCTAAAAAACAAAGCGGCACTCGATAATACGCCAGGAATTGAAGATTTAACCACCACTGCACTAACCGGTGATGGTGGCATGGTTTTGTTTGAATACTCCCCGTTTGGGATTATTGGCTCGGTCACGCCAAGCACCAACCCCACGGAAACCATCATTAACAACAGCATCAGCATGCTGGCAGCAGGTAATAGCGTCTACTTCAGTCCACACCCGGGAGCCAAATACGTTTCGTTAAAACTGATTACCACAATCGAAGACATCGCGTTTCGCTGTAGTGGCATTCATAACCTGATCGTTACCGTATCTGAACCGACCTTTGCTGCCACCGAACAGATGATGGCGCACCCTAAAGTCAGCGTTCTGGCGATTACCGGCGGCCCGGGGATCGTCGCCATGGGAATGAAAAGTGGCAAGAAAGTGATTGGTGCCGGAGCGGGTAACCCACCCTGCATTGTCGATGAAACGGCGGATATTGTGAAAGCCGCCGAGGACATCATCAACGGCGCTTCATTTGATTACAACCTACCGTGTATCGCTGAAAAAAGCCTGATTGTCGTGGCGTCAGTGGCAGATTATTTAATTCAACAGATGCAAAGCTTTGGCGCACTTCTTCTTAACCATGAACAAACGGAGAAATTGCGTGCAATTTGCCTGCCAGACGGTAGCGCCAACAAAAAACTGGTTGGGAAAAGCCCATCAGCCTTGCTGGAAGCAGCGGGCCTCCCTTTGCCCGCAAAAGCGCCGCGCCTACTGATTGCTGTTGTTGACGCCGATGATAGTTGGGTTACGTGTGAACAACTGATGCCAATGCTGCCCATTGTGAAGGTCAACGATTTTGACAGCGCTCTCGCCCTGGCGTTGAAAGTGGAAGACGGCTTGCACCACACGGCAATTATGCACTCGCAGAACGTCTCACGGCTCAACCTTGCCGCGCGCGTTATGCAAACCTCAATCTTTGTCAAAAACGGCCCCTCCTGGGCGGGTATTGGCGTCGGCGGCGAAGGCTTTACGACCTTTACCATTGCAACACCGACCGGAGAGGGTACAACGTCAGCACGGACTTTTGCCCGCTCACGACGCTGCGTGTTAACCAGCGGCTTTTCCATTCGCTAGAGAAACGGAAATGAAAACTTTTTCACTGCAGACGCGTTTATACAGCGGAACGGGAAGTCTCAACATACTGAGCCGTTTCACGAATAGGCACATCTGGATTATTTGCGACGTCTTTCTGGCACACTCACCACTCATTGACACGTTGCATCAGGCGCTGCCCGACAGTAATCGTCTCAGTATTTTTAGCGAAATAACGCCCGACCCAACTATCCAGACCGTGGTGAAAGGCATTGCGCAAATGCAGACTTTACGCCCGGATGTGGTTATCGGTTTTGGCGGCGGTTCTGCCCTGGACGCCGCAAAAGCGATTGTCTGGTTTGGTCGCCAGTGTGGCATTGAAATTGAAACCTGCGTAGCCATTCCTACCACCAGCGGTACCGGTTCCGAAGTGACCAGTGCTTGTGTCATCAGCGATCCTGAGAAAGGGATTAAATATCCCCTTTTCGATAATGCACTTTATCCGGATATCGCGATCCTTGATCCATCTTTGGTCGTCAGCGTGCCACCGGCGATAACGGCCAATACCGGGATGGATGTTTTAACCCATGCGCTTGAAGCTTATGTTTCTCCCCGCGCCAGCGACTTCACGGATGCACTGGTCGAAAAAGCCGTGCAAATTGTTTTTCAATACCTGCCCACTGCAGTGAAGAAAGGCGATTGTCTTGCCACCCGTGGCAAAATGCATAATGCATCGACGCTTGCAGGAATAGCCTTTAGCCAGGCCGGACTCGGTTTAAACCATGCAATTGCTCATCAACTCGGCGGACAGTTTCATCTGCCGCACGGACTGGCGAATGCGCTCCTGCTCACGGCGGTTATCCGCTTTAATGCTGGCGATCCGCGCGCAGCCAAACGCTACGCCCGGCTGGCGAAAACGTGCCATTTATGCCCGGACAACGCCAATGACACCGCCAGCCTGAATGCACTTATTCAACATATTGAACAGCTTAAAACAACCTGTACGCTGCCGACTCTTACCAATGCGCTGAAAGAAAAAAAAGCAGAATGGTCAGTTCGCATACCAGATATGGTTCAGGCGGCACTGGCGGATGCAACGTTGTGTACCAACCCGCGTGCGGCTGATGCCTCCGCGATTGCAGAACTGCTCGAGGAGTTGTTATGAACGTCGAGTTAACCTCCTGCGACGACCAGACCATCCGCGAGCGAGTACAAGCAGCAGGTGTCGTGGGTGCTGGCGGGGCAGGTTTTCCAACCCATATTAAGCTACAAGCGCGTGTTGACACGTTCCTGGTGAATGCGGCGGAATGCGAACCAATGTTGAAAGTGGATCAACAGTTAATGGTGCAGCAAGCCAGCCGCCTGCTTCGCGGTGTTCACTATGCTATGAAAGCCACCGGGGCCAGTAGCGGAATCATCGCGCTGAAAGAGAAATATCAACGGGCAATAAACGCACTCACACCACTGTTACCACCGGATATCCGCCTGCATATTTTGCCCGATGTTTACCCCGCAGGAGACGAAGTGCTGACCATCTGGATGGCAACTGGTCGCCGCGTTCCACCCGCTGCATTACCCGTTAGCGTCGGTGTGGTGGTCAATAATGTTCAAACCGTACTTAATATTGCCAGAGCCGTCGAGCAACAGTATCCAGTGACGCGCCGCACACTCACTATTAATGGTGCAGTGGCGAAACCAATAACGGTAACCGTCCCCATCGGCATGTCTTTACGTGAAGTCCTGGCGCTGGCGGGCGGCGCAACAATAGATGCTCCTGGTTTTATCAATGGCGGGCCGATGATGGGAAGTTTGATCACATCGCTCGACACCCCCGTCAGCAAAACCACTGGCGGATTGCTGGTTTTACCCAACTCTCATTCACTGATCCAACGTCGAATGCAGAATGACCGCAGCGTACTTGCCGTCGCGAAAACTGTTTGTGAGCAATGCCGCTTGTGTACCGATCTCTGCCCACGTCATTTAGTCGGTCACGAACTGGCCCCCCATTTATTAGTACGTGCGGTTAACTACCAACAGCTCGCTACGCCACAACTGTTACTGACGGCGCTCACCTGTTCGGAGTGCAACGTCTGCGCCAGCGTCGCCTGTCCGGTAGGAATTTCACCAATGCGCATAAACCGCCTGCTTAAGCAGGAATTACGCGCACAAAATCTCCGCTACGAAGGTGCCTTAAATCCTGCGGATCCCATGGCAAATTATCGACTGATTCCCGTAAAACGGCTGGTAACCAGACTGGGCCTAATCCCGTGGTATCAGGATGCGCCATTGTCTGAACAGGTGCCTCAGCCCGAAAAAGTGACGTTATTGTTACGCCAGCACATCGGTGCCAGCGCAATTGCGTGTGTACAAAAAGGCGATCGCGTCGTTCATGGGCAATGTGTAGGTCAAATTCCACACGGCACATTAGGTGCCCCGATTCATGCCAGTATTGATGGCATGGTCAGCGATGTGACAGAAAACGCGATTACGCTTGTGAGAGGTTAACGATGTCGAAAGCGGTAGGTATTTTAGAACTTAGCAGTATCGCGAAAGGGATGGAAACCGGCGACGCCATGCTGAAAAGCGCAAACGTTGAGTTACTGGTCAGCAAAACGCTATGCCCCGGAAAATTTCTGCTGATGCTCGGTGGCGATGTGGGTGCGGTGCAACAGGCCATCAACAGCGGTGCTTCCCTTGCTGGTGAAATGCTGGTCGACAGTCTTGTCCTGCCGAATATTCATCCCAGTCTCCTTTCTGCAATCAGCGGACTGAACCATGTTGAGCAGCACCGGGCTGTCGGCGTAGTCGAAACCTGGAGTGTCGCTGCCTGCATTGACGCTGCCGATTGTGCTGTCAAAGCTGCGAATGTCATTCTCGTTCGCGTGCATATGGCTTTTGGCATTGGCGGAAAATGCTACATGGTGGTTGCTGGCGATATTTCAGATGTTAATAACGCGGTCTCTGTCGCCAGCGAGCGTGCGGGAGAAAAAGGTTTGTTGGTCTATCGGTCGGTGATTGCCCGTCCACATGAAGCCATGTGGCGTCAGATGGTGGAGGGATAATGACAACTCAGCACACAACTGAACGGATGATTCAGGAATATGTCCCTGGTAAGCAGGTCACGCTGGCACATGTCATCGCCAATCCTGGGAAGGATCTGTTTAAGAAATTGGGTTTACCAGACACCGTTTCTGCTATTGGCATTCTGACGATTACCCCCAGCGAAGCATCTATCATCGCATGCGATATCGCCACAAAATCAGGCGCTGTAGAGATCGGTTTTCTTGATCGTTTTACCGGTGCCGTAGTGCTGACTGGTGATGTTTCTGCTATTGAATATGCACTTAGCCAGGTTACCCGTACGCTGGGTGAAATGATGCGCTTTACCACCTGCCCCATTACGCGGACCTGACGTTATGCAACGTATGATGCTTATCGGCCCCAGCCAGTGCGGAAAAACGTCACTCACGCAATGTCTGCGTGGCGAAAATATCCATTATCAGAAAACGCAGGCAATCGTCTGGTCCCCGACCACCATTGATACACCAGGCGAATACCTCGAAAACCGCAGCCTTTACAGTGCATTGTTGGTCAGTGCCTGCGAAGCAGACATTATCGCACTGGTAC
>DXKH01000124.1 GCA_019415335.1 Citrobacter sp.
GCGGCGGTGGATGCGAAAACCGATCCTGATTTTGTGATCATGGCGCGCACCGATGCGCTGGCGGTAGAGGGGCTGGATGCGGCGATCGAGCGTGCGCAGGCCTATGTTGAAGCGGGTGCCGAAATGCTGTTCCCGGAGGCGATTACCGAACTCGCCATGTATCGCCAGTTTGCCGATGCGGTGCAGGTGCCGATCCTCGCCAACATTACCGAATTTGGCGCAACACCGCTTTTTACCACCGACGAATTACGCAGCGCCCATGTCGCAATGGCGCTCTACCCGCTTTCAGCGTTTCGCGCCATGAACCGCGCCGCTGAACATGTCTACAACATCCTGCGTCAGGAAGGCACACAGAAAAGCGTCATCGACACCATGCAGACCCGCAACGAGCTGTACGAAAGCATCAACTACTACCAGTACGAAGAGAAGCTCGACGACCTGTTTGCCCGTAGCCAGGCGAAATAAAACACAACGAAAAATATCTCGACCCTACAAATGACGAGGACAATATGAGCGACACAACGATCCTGCAAAACAGTACCCATGTCATTAAACCGAAAAAATCGGTGGCACTTTCCGGCGTTCCGGCGGGCAATACGGCGCTCTGTACCGTGGGTAAAAGCGGCAATGACTTGCATTACCGTGGTTACGATATTCTCGACCTCGCAGAACATTGCGAATTTGAAGAAGTGGCGCATCTGCTGATCCACGGCAAACTGCCGACCCGTGACGAACTCGCCGCTTACAAAACAAAACTGAAAGCCCTGCGTGGTTTACCGGCTAACGTGCGTACCGTGCTGGAAGCCTTACCGGCGGCGTCACACCCGATGGATGTTATGCGCACCGGCGTTTCCGCGCTCGGCTGCACGCTGCCAGAAAAAGAGGGGCACACCGTTTCTGGCGCGCGCGATATTGCCGACAAACTGCTGGCGTCACTTAGTTCGATTCTTCTCTACTGGTATCACTACAGCCACAACGGCGAACGCATCCAGCCGGAAACTGATGACGACTCTATCGGCGGTCACTTCCTGCATCTGCTGCACGGCGAAAAGCCGTCGCAAAGCTGGGAAAAGGCGATGCATATTTCGCTGGTGCTGTACGCCGAACACGAGTTTAACGCTTCCACCTTTACCAGCCGGGTGATTGCGGGCACTGGCTCTGATATGTATTCCGCCATTATTGGCGCGATTGGCGCACTGCGCGGGCCGAAACACGGCGGGGCGAATGAAGTGTCGCTGGAGATCCAGCAACGCTACGAAACGCCGGACGAAGCCGAAGCTGATATCCGCAAGCGGGTGGAAAACAAAGAAGTAGTGATTGGTTTTGGTCATCCGGTTTATACCATTGCCGACCCGCGCCACCAGGTGATCAAACGCGTGGCAAAGCAGCTCTCGCAGGAAGGCGGCTCGCTGAAGATGTACAACATCGCCGATCGCCTGGAAACAGTGATGTGGGAGAGCAAAAAGATGTTCCCCAATCTCGACTGGTTCTCCGCTGTTTCCTACAACATGATGGGTGTTCCCACCGAGATGTTCACACCACTGTTTGTTATCGCCCGCGTCACTGGCTGGGCGGCGCACATTATCGAACAACGTCAGGACAACAAAATTATCCGTCCTTCCGCCAATTACGTTGGACCGGAAGACCGCCAGTTTGTCGCGCTGGATAAGCGCCAGTAAACCTCTACGAATAACAATAAGGAAACGTACCCAATGTCAGCTCAAATCAACAACATTCGCCCGGAATTTGATCGTGAAATCGTTGATATCGTCGATTACGTGATGAACTACGAAATCAGCTCCAGAGTAGCCTACGACACCGCACATTACTGCCTGCTCGACACGCTCGGCTGCGGTCTGGAAGCTCTCGAATATCCGGCCTGTAAAAAACTGCTGGGGCCAATTGTCCCCGGCACCGTCGTACCCAACGGCGTGCGCGTTCCCGGAACTCAGTTTCAGCTCGACCCCGTCCAGGCGGCATTTAACATTGGCGCGATGATCCGTTGGCTCGATTTCAACGATACCTGGCTGGCGGCGGAGTGGGGGCATCCTTCCGACAACCTCGGCGGCATTCTGGCAACGGCGGACTGGCTTTCGCGCAACGCGGTCGCCAGCGGCAAAGCGCCGTTGACCATGAAACAGGTGCTGACCGGAATGATCAAAGCCCATGAAATTCAGGGCTGCATCGCGCTGGAAAACTCCTTTAACCGCGTTGGTCTCGACCACGTTCTGTTAGTGAAAGTGGCTTCCACCGCCGTGGTCGCCGAAATGCTCGGCCTGACCCGCGAGGAAATTCTCAACGCCGTTTCACTGGCGTGGGTGGACGGCCAGTCGCTGCGCACCTATCGCCATGCGCCGAACACCGGCACGCGTAAATCCTGGGCGGCGGGCGATGCTACTTCCCGCGCGGTACGTCTGGCACTGATGGCAAAAACGGGCGAAATGGGTTACCCGTCAGCTCTGACCGCGCCGGTATGGGGCTTCTACGACGTCTCCTTTAAGGGTGAATCGTTCCGCTTCCAGCGCCCATACGGTTCTTACGTTATGGAAAATGTGCTGTTCAAAATCTCCTTCCCGGCAGAGTTCCACTCCCAGACAGCAGTTGAAGCGGCGATGACGCTCTATGAACAGATGCAGGCAGCAGGCAAAACGGCGGCGGATATCGAAAAAGTGACCATTCGCACCCACGAAGCCTGTATTCGCATCATCGACAAAAAAGGGCCGCTCAACAACCCAGCAGACCGCGACCACTGCATTCAGTACATGGTGGCGATCCCGCTGCTGTTCGGGCGCTTAACGGCGGCAGATTACGAGGACAACGTTGCGCAAGATAAACGCATCGACACCCTGCGCGAGAAGATCAATTGCTTTGAAGATCCGGTGTTTACCGCTGACTACCACGACCCGGAAAAACGCGCCATCGCCAATGCCATAACCCTTGAGTTCACCGACGGCACGCGCTTTGAAGAAGTGGTGGTGGAGTACCCCATTGGTCATGCTCGTCGCCGCCATGACGGTATTCCGAAACTGGTCGATAAATTCAAAATCAACCTCGCGCGCCAGTTCCCGACTCGCCAACAGCAGCGCATTCTGGAGGTTTCTCTCGACAGAACTCGCCTGGAACAGATGCCGGTCAATGAGTATCTCGACCTGTACGTCATTTAAGCAAACAGCGGTAAGGCGTAAGTTCAACAGGAGAGCATTATGTCTTTTAGCGAATTTTATCAGCGTTCGATTAACGAACCGGAGAAGTTCTGGGCCGAGCAGGCCCGGCGTATTGACTGGCAGACGCCCTTTACGCAAACACTCGATCACAGCAATCCGCCGTTTGCCCGTTGGTTTTGTGAAGGCCGAACCAACTTGTGTCACAACGCTATCGACCGCTGGCTGGAGAAACAGCCAGAGGCGCTGGCGCTGATTGCCGTCTCTTCGGAAACAGAAGAAGAGCGCACCTTTACCTTTCGTCAGCTGCATGACGAAGTGAACGCAGTGGCGTCAATGCTGCGCTCACTGGGCGTACGGCGTGGCGATCGGGTGCTGGTGTATATGCCGATGATTGCCGAAGCGCATATTACCCTGCTGGCCTGCGCGCGCATTGGCGCTATTCACTCGGTAGTGTTTGGTGGATTTGCCTCGCACAGCGTGGCGGCGCGGATTGATGACGCTAAACCGGTGCTGATTGTCTCGGCTGATGCCGGAGCGCGCGGTGGCAAAATCATTCCTTATAAAAAATTGCTCGACGATGCGATAAGTCAGGCGCAGCATCAGCCGCGCCACGTTTTACTGGTGGATCGCGGGCTGGCGAAAATGGCACGCGTCAGCGGGCGGGATGTCGATTTCGCGTCGTTGCGCCATCAACACATCGGCGCGCGGGTACCGGTGGCGTGGCTGGAATCCAACGAAACCTCCTGCATTCTCTACACCTCCGGCACGACCGGCAAACCTAAAGGCGTGCAGCGTGACGTTGGCGGATATGCGGTGGCGCTGGCGACCTCGATGGACACCATTTTTGGCGGCAAAGCGGGCGGTGTGTTCTTCTGTGCGTCGGATATCGGCTGGGTGGTGGGGCATTCGTATATCGTCTACGCGCCGCTGCTGGCGGGGATGGCGACTATCGTTTACGAAGGATTACCGACCTGGCCGGACTGCGGCGTGTGGTGGAAAATTGTCGAGAAATATCAGGTTAGCCGCATGTTCTCAGCGCCGACCGCCATTCGCGTGCTGAAAAAATTCCCTACCGCTGAAATTCGCAAACACGATCTCTCGTCGCTGGAAGTGCTCTATCTGGCTGGAGAACCGCTGGACGAGCCGACCGCCAGTTGGGTGAGCAATACGCTGGATGTGCCGGTCATCGACAACTACTGGCAGACCGAATCCGGCTGGCCGATTATGGCGATTGCTCGCGGTCTGGACGACAGGCCGACGCGTCTGGGAAGCCCCGGCGTGCCGATGTATGGCTATAACGTGCAGTTGCTTAATGAAGTCACCGGCGAACCGTGTGGCGTCAACGAGAAAGGGATGCTGGTGGTGGAAGGGCCGCTGCCGCCGGGGTGTATTCAGACCATCTGGGGCGACGACGACCGCTTTGTGAAGACGTACTGGTCGCTGTTTTCCCGCCCGGTGTACGCCACCTTTGACTGGGGCATCCGTGACGCTGACGGTTATCACTTTATTCTCGGGCGCACTGACGATGTAATTAACGTTGCCGGGCATCGGCTGGGGACGCGCGAGATTGAAGAGAGTATCTCCAGTCATCCGGGCGTTGCCGAAGTGGCGGTGGTTGGGGTGAAAGATGCGCTGAAAGGGCAGGTGGCAGTGGCGTTTGTCATTCCGAAAGAGAGCGATAGTCTGGAAGATCGTGAGGTGGCGCACTCGCAAGAGAAGGCGATTATGGCGCTGGTGGACAGCCAGATTGGCAACTTTGGCCGCCCGGCGCACGTCTGGTTTGTCTCGCAATTGCCGAAAACGCGATCCGGAAAAATGCTGCGCCGCACGATCCAGGCGATTTGCGAAGGACGCGATCCTGGAGATCTGACGACCATTGATGATCCAGCGTCGTTGGATCAGATCCGCCAGGCGATGGAAGAGTAGGTTATTGTCGGATGCGTCGCCTGGCGCATCCGACACCATGCGCCGATGCCTGATGCGACGCTTACCGCGTCTTATTATGCCTACCCACTGTTTTTACACCGATAATTTTTCCCCCACCTTTTTGCACTCATTCATATAAAAAATATATTTCCCCACGAAAACGATTGCTTTTTATCTTCAGATGAATAGAATGCGGCGGATTTTTTGGGTTTCAAACAGCAAAAAGGGGGAATTTCGTGTCGCAAGATAACAACTTTAGCCAGGGGCCAGTCCCGCAGTCGGCGCGGAAAGGGGTATTGGCATTGACGTTCGTCATGCTGGGATTAACCTTCTTTTCCGCCAGTATGTGGACCGGCGGCACTCTCGGAACCGGTCTTAGCTATCATGATTTCTTCCTCGCAGTCCTCATCGGTAATCTTCTCCTCGGTATTTACACTTCATTTCTTGGTTACATTGGCGCAAAAACCGGCCTGACCACTCATCTTCTTGCTCGCTTCTCTTTTGGTGTTAAAGGCTCATGGCTGCCTTCACTGCTACTGGGCGGAACTCAGGTTGGCTGGTTTGGCGTTGGCGTGGCGATGTTTGCTATTCCGGTGGGCAAGGCAACCGGGCTGGATATTAATTTGCTGATTGCCGTCTCCGGTGTACTGATGACCGTCACCGTCTTCTTTGGTATTTCGGCGCTGACGGTTCTTTCGGTGATTGCAGTTCCGGCTATCGCCTGCCTGGGCGGTTATTCCGTGTGGCTGGCCGTTAACGGCATGGGCGGCCTGGAGGCATTAAAAGCGGTCGTTCCCGCACAACCGTTAGATTTCAATGTCGCGCTGGCGCTGGTTGTGGGGTCATTTATCAGTGCGGGCACGCTCACCGCTGACTTTGTCCGGTTTGGTCGTAATGCCAAACTGGCGGTGCTGGTGGCGATGGTGGCCTTTTTCCTCGGCAACTCGTTGATGTTTATTTTCGGTGCAGCGGGCGCGGCGGCACTGGGGATGGCGGATATCTCTGATGTGATGATTGCTCAGGGTCTGCTGCTGCCTGCGATTGTGGTGCTGGGGCTAAATATCTGGACCACCAACGATAACGCGCTCTATGCGTCGGGTTTAGGTTTCGCCAACATTACTGGTATGTCGAGTAAAACCCTTTCGGTGATTAACGGTATTATCGGTACGGTCTGCGCATTATGGCTGTATAACAATTTTGTCGGCTGGCTGACCTTCCTTTCGGCAGCTATTCCTCCTGTAGGGGGCGTGATCATCGCTGACTATCTGATGAACCGTCGCCGCTATGAGCACTTTGCGACCACGCGTATGATGAGTGTCAATTGGGTGGCGATTCTGGCTGTCGCGCTGGGGATTGCCGCAGGCCACTGGTTACCGGGAATTGTTCCGGTCAACGCGGTATTAGGTGGCGCGCTGAGCTATCTGATCCTTAACCCGATTTTGAATCGTAAAACGACAGCAGCAATGACGCATGTGGAGGCTAACAGTGTCGAATAACGCTTTACAAACAATTATTAACGCCCGGTTACCCGGCAAAGAGGGGCTGTGGCAGATTCATCTTCACGACGGAAAAATCAGCGCCATTGATGTGCAATCCGGGGTGATGCCCATAACTGAAAACAGCCTGGATGCCGAACAAGGTTTAGTTATACCGCCGTTTGTGGAGCCGCATATTCACCTGGACACCACGCAAACCGCCGGACAACCGAACTGGAATCAGTCCGGCACGCTGTTTGAAGGCATTGAACGCTGGGCCGAGCGCAAAGCGTTATTAACCCATGACGATGTGAAACAACGCGCCTGGCAAACGCTGAAATGGCAGATTGCCAACGGTATTCAGCATGTGCGTACCCATGTCGATGTTTCGGACGCAACGCTGACTGCGCTGAAAGCGATGCTGGAAGTGAAGCAGGAAGTCGCGCCGTGGATTGATCTGCAAATCGTCGCCTTCCCGCAGGAAGGGATTTTGTCGTATCCCAACGGTGAAGCGTTGCTGGAAGAGGCGTTACGCTTAGGGGCAGACGTTGTTGGGGCGATTCCGCATTTTGAATTTACCCGTGAATATGGCGTGGAGTCGCTGCATAAAACCTTCGCCCTGGCGCAAAAATACGACCGTCTCATCGATGTTCACTGTGATGAGATTGATGACGAACAGTCGCGCTTTGTTGAAACCGTTGCTGCCCTGGCGCACCGTGAAGGCATGGGCGCGCGAGTCACCGCCAGCCACACTACGGCAATGCACTCCTATAACGGGGCGTATACCTCGCGCCTGTTCCGCTTGCTGAAAATGTCCGGTATTAACTTTGTCGCCAACCCGCTGGTCAATATCCATCTGCAAGGACGTTTCGATACCTATCCAAAACGTCGCGGCATCACGCGCGTTAAAGAGATGCTGGAGTCCGGCATTAACGTCTGCTTTGGTCACGATGATGTCTTCGATCCGTGGTATCCACTGGGAACGGCGAATATGCTGCAAGTGCTGCATATGGGGCTGCATGTTTGCCAGCTGATGGGCTACGGGCAGATTAACGATGGCCTGAATTTAATCACCCACCACAGTGCCAGGACGTTGAATTTGCAGGATTACGGCATTGCCGCCGGAAACAGCGCCAACCTGATTATCCTGCCGGCTGAAAATGGGTTTGACGCGCTGCGCCGTCAGGTTCCGGTGCGCTATTCGGTACGTGGCGGTAAGGTGATTGCCAGCACCCAACCAGCACAAACCACCGTATATCTGGAGCAGCCAGAAGCCATCGATTACAAACGGTAATTTCCTCTGCGTTGAAGAGCCACTGACCTGTGTCAGTGGCTACCGTGATTCATGCCCGCCAACATCCGCACATTCTTCCAACGCCATGTGTAAAAATGCCTTCGCGGCGGCTGTCTGCCAGCTATTTTTCCGCCGCAACAAAACCGCCGTTCTCTCCAGTAACGGTGGGGCAAGGGATATAGCTTTAAGCCCGTCATGTTGTGTGGCAATCGCTGCTGGCAACAATGTGGAAAGGGAAGTGCGGCGAATCAGCTCCAGAACCGCGCTAATTGAGTTCGCCTCAATGACCACCTGTGGATGTAGCCCCGCTTTCTCGCAGTAGTGGTCAATTTGCTCTCTGGTGGCAAATTCCGCGCTGAGCAGGACCAGTTTTTCATCATGCAAGCGACTCAACGCCACCTGTTCACAGGCAGCCAGCGGATGATGTTGCGCCACGACTAACGCTAAACTTTCTGTCAGTAAAGGAATTGCCTCCAGCTCCGGCGAATGCACAGGCGCGAAGGCAATCCCAACGTCCAACTCGTCGCGACAAAGCAGATCTTCGATTTTCTCCTGCGACATTTCCTGTAGCTGGAGCGTGATGCCGGGGTAGCGCGCATAGAAATCCGCCATTAAAGGGCCGATAAAGTAGCTTGTAAAGGTGGGAGTGACGGCGATACGCAGCAATCCTCGCGTCAGATCGGCAACATCATGAATCGCCCGTTTACCCGCCCCCAGTTCCTGTAACGCCCGGCTGGCGTACTGTCGCCAGACTTCTCCTGCATCAGTGAGACGAATCGTTCGCCCGCTACGGTCAAACAGCGGCACGCCTAAACTCTCCTCTAACTGGCGAATCTGCTGGGAAAGCGCAGGCTGGGAGACGTGCAACGCACTGGCGGCACGGGTAAAGCTGCCATGTTCAGCCACGGCAAGAAAATAATTGATATGTCGAGAGAGCATTCGCCAACCTATAAGTAAATCCAATAGAACTCATCATAAATGAGACTTTTACCTTATGACAATCGGCGAGTAGTCTGCCTCTCATTCCAGAGACAGACAGAGGTTAACGGTGAAAGAGATTATTGATGGATTCCTTAAATTCCAGCGCGAGGCATTTCCGAAGCGGGAAGCCTTGTTTAAACAGCTGGCGACACAGCAAAGCCCGCGCACCCTTTTTATCTCCTGCTCCGACAGCCGTCTGGTCCCTGAGCTGGTGACGCAACGTGAGCCTGGCGATCTGTTCGTTATTCGCAACGCGGGCAATATCGTTCCTTCCTACGGGCCAGAACCCGGTGGCGTTTCTGCTTCGGTGGAGTACGCCGTCGCTGCGCTTCGGGTATCTGACATTGTGATTTGCGGTCATTCCAACTGCGGCGCGATGACCTCCATTGCCAGCTGTCAGTGCATGGACCATATGCCTGCCGTTTCCCACTGGCTGCGTTATGCCGATTCAGCCCGCGTCGTTAATGAGGCGCGCCCGCATCCCGATTTACCGTCAAAAGCTGCGGCGATGGTACGTGAAAACGTCATTGCTCAGTTGGCTAATTTGCAAACTCATCCATCGGTGCGCCTGGCGCTCGAAGAGGGGCGGATCGCCCTGCACGGCTGGGTCTACGACATTGCAAGCGGCAGCATCGCAGCTTTTGACGGCGCAACCCGCCAGTTTGTGCCACTGGCCGCTAATCCTCGAGTTTGTGCCATACCGCTACGCCAACCGACCGCAGCGTAACCTTATTTTTAAACCATCAGGAGATCCACCATGATTCAGTCGCAAATTAACCGCAATATTCGTCTTGATCTTGCCGATGCCATTTTGCTCAGCAAAGCTAAAAAAGATCTCTCATTTGCCGAGATTGCCGACGGCACCGGTCTGGCAGAAGCCTTCGTAACCGCGGCTTTGCTGGGTCAGCAGGCGCTTCCTGCCGACGCCGCCCGCCTGGTCGGGGCGAAGCTGGATCTCGACGAAGACGCTATTCTACTGTTGCAGATGATTCCACTGCGTGGCTGCATTGATGACCGTATTCCAACCGACCCAACGATGTATCGTTTCTATGAAATGTTGCAGGTGTACGGCACAACCCTGAAAGCGTTGGTTCATGAGAAGTTTGGCGATGGCATTATCAGCGCGATTAACTTCAAACTCGACGTTAAGAAAGTGGCGGACCCGGAAGGTGGCGAACGTGCGGTCATCACCTTAGATGGTAAATATCTGCCGACCAAACCGTTCTGACAGCCATGCGTAACCATCAAAAGACGTTCACGATGCTGCTGGTTCTGGTGCTGATTGGTCTTAATATGCGACCACTGCTCACCTCCGTCGGGCCACTGCTACCGCAATTGCGCCAGGCAAGCGGAATGAGCTTTAGCGTGGCTGCCCTGTTGACCGCTCTGCCGGTGGTTACCATGGGCGGGCTGGCGCTGGCCGGAAGCTGGCTTCATCAGCATGTCAGCGAACGTCGCAGCGTCGCCATCAGTTTGTTACTGATTGCCGTCGGTGCATTGATGCGTGAGCTTTACCCCCAAAGTGCGCTGCTGCTTAGCAGCGTACTGCTTGGTGGAGTGGGGATCGGCATCATTCAGGCAGTGATGCCTTCGGTAATTAAGCGGCGGTTTCAGCACCGTACGCCACTGGTGATGGGGCTGTGGTCCGCGGCTCTGATGGGCGGCGGTGGACTTGGTGCCGCCATTACGCCCTGGTTAGTTCAACATAGCGAAACCTGGTATCAAACACTCGCCTGGTGGGCGCTGCCTGCCGTTGTTGCGCTCTTTGCCTGGTGGTGGCAAAACGCCCGCGAGGTCGCCTCTTCTCACAAGACAACAACCACTCCGGTTCGCGTGGTATTTACTCCCCGCGCGTGGACGCTGGGTGTTTACTTCGGTCTGATTAACGGTGGTTACGCCAGCCTGATTGCCTGGTTACCCGCTTTCTATATTGAGATTGGTGCCAGCGCGCAGTACAGCGGTTCCTTGCTGGCATTGATGACGCTTGGGCAAGCAGCAGGGGCATTGCTGATGCCTGCTATGGCTCGCCATCAGGATCGGCGGAAACTTTTGATGCTGGCGCTGGCGTTACAACTGGTGGGGTTCTGCGGCTTTATCTGGCTGCCGCTGCAATTGCCGGTCTTCTGGGCAATGGTGTGTGGGTTAGGTCTGGGCGGCGCATTTCCGCTCTGTTTGCTGCTGGCGCTCGATCACTCTGCGCAACCGGCTATTGCTGGCAAACTGGTGGCGTTTATGCAGGGGATCGGTTTTATCATCGCCGGGCTTGCTCCCTGGTTTTCTGGTGTGCTGCGTAGTATCAGTGGCAATTACTTGATGGACTGGGCGTTTCATGCGCTGTGCGTCGTTGGGCTGATGATCATAACCCTGCGTTTTGCACCAGCACGTTTTCCGCAGCTGTGGGTCAAAGAGGCATGATGCGACGCTTGTTTCGCCAGATAATGGAAGAGTGAATTATTGTCGGATGTGCCCAATGGCGCATCCGACATTTATTTCAGTGCTTATTTAAACTGAAGGTTCAACTTTATAATCTTTGTAATAATAGTGCTTATCCCGGTCGTTTATTTCGCGAATAACCCGACAAGGAACGCCAGCAGCCACGACGTTTGGTGGAATGTCTTTTGTGACGACACTACCCGCGCCAATAACAGCATTATCCCCGATGGTGACGCCAGGATTAATGACCACATGACTTCCGATCCAGACGTTATTGCCAATCGTTATCGGAAAAGAGTACATCTCGCCGTTTTTTCTCAATTCATGGTGTACAGGGTGTCCCGTAACGGAAAGAGTAACATTGGGTGCAATCAATACGTTATCACCGATCGTTACCGTGTAGTCGTCTACAATGGTTAAATTGAAATTTGCATAAAAATTGCGGCCTATATGGATGTTGGAACCGTAAGAGAAATAGACGGGTGGTTCTATCCAGGCGTTTTCCCCTACCGTGGCAAACATTTCTTTAATCAGGCTTTCTCTTTTTTCAACTTCTGATGGATGCGAGTGATTAAACTCATACATTAACGTTTTCCCACGAAGTCTTTTTTCCGGTAAGCCTTCGCACATATCGGTAAATAGCTTGCCTGCTTTTATTCTTTCGGTCATTGGCATGTTCATTGCGATCATTCCGTCCTGATATGTTGGTCGGATAAGGCGCTCGCGCCGCATCCGACATTGATTGCTTAAGCGACTTCATTCACCTGACGACGCAGTAGAGAAAGCGGGCCGGGGCCGCTAAGCGTGAACACGGAAATTAAGGTGAAGCCCAGCGC
>DXKH01000125.1 GCA_019415335.1 Citrobacter sp.
TATAACGAGTGTCGACCACATTCATCGCTGAATTACCTGACGCCGGCTGAATTTGCAGCGGGCTGGCGAAACGGGAAATATGAAGAAAAACCAACTGACATTACTAACTGAAGGTTGTATCTAATCCTGGGGGCAGGTCACATTGTATAGGTATATAGTATCTCAAATTTTTAGTTTAGTCGCTGTTTTGACTTAATACTGGTTTTGTTGGGGTTTTATTTAATGAATAAAGACGAAATTGAAAACATATCTAATAGACCTGAGGTGCTTTACAGTATTCCGTTCTATAAAGATTTACCTCACCTTCCTTTAAAAGTTGACTTGGAGGGTATGGCTGGTGATTTTTTGAGTTATGATATAGCGGATTTATTCGGATTACAGCCGATTGAGAAAGAACACTTAGATACATATGGTGAGATAATTACTATCAATCCATCAAAGGAGTCCCTTGAGCTTTATAAAAAAAGAGATGATTCCTTTCAAATGGTATTTTTAGTAGTTAATGCTTATGGCTTTAAAGAAATTGATGGTGTAATGCATTGCAAACCTTACAACATATCACTTTTCCCAGCAAGTAAAAGAGGTGAGTTGACTTCACTTAAATCGGATTCGATTGAGAGATTGGATCTTGAGATGGATGCTAACGTGCCGAAGTTTTACTATGGATTTAACCCATTCAAGGGAGCGTTTGGATTATATGTTTATAATCATGTCGACTACTCTGGAATTGAATCAGATATGATTGGTTTCGTAAATAGCATGTATCTCTTGTCAGATAAATATAATTACCATAATGTCATACCTCCAATCATTAAATCCATTGACAATAATTCGCAAATAAAAGCTGATTACAAAAGATATAGAAAGGACAGATACTTCAAGAAATTTAACAAAATAAAACCAAGGAAGATATGGGGTTGTGATTCACCTATCGAACTTTTTTTACTTCAGGCAATGGATACCCTAGGTTTAACACCTGAAATTCAGACGATAATTACTAAAGATGGACTCACGATCCCTAGCTTGCATAAATTGTGGGAAAACTCTCGCTCACGTAAACGTTTGAATGCTATAACAGATGCAGATTTTTATTTTCCTGAACAAAAGTTGGCAGTTTTTTGTGATTCTAAAGAACATCATTCGTCCAAGGAATCTACTGATAAAGACAGTAACATTGATAAGTCCTTAGCAGAAATTGGTATTTTCAGCATAAGGATCTTTGGTAAGGATATTGTGGCAGATCCCATAGCATGTGCGACAAGAGTCAGGGACCGTTTGAACGAGTTATAAGTTAAAAATAATTTCTTTGGGTTTGATTTGAATAATGCTGATGGGCCTGAATGCTCAGGCCTTCAATCAGGGATGCGATTGTCGCAGCTCATGCTGAATGTGAGATATTTTAACGGCAACTATGAGCTTTCTGCGGACAATCACTTCAGCTAATTAGCCACTACTTAATGAAAATTCACATTGAAAGCCTGAACTTTTCTATTTTTTGGCCAATAATGTCAGTAGTGGTTCCAGTGGAAGAAGCAACTAGCATATTTTCAACATCTTCATCATCAAAAACTAAAATTAACTTCCCATGTAAAATCCATTGTTCTCTTAATGTGGTTTCGCATCCGCGGTTATCTCCGCCTTTGCGAGTAAATATCATTCCAAACATTCCTGCACCATGAGATTTCAAATAATTTGCTATTTGAAGCACCTCATCCTTTTTGATTTTATTAGAGTAATTTTTTGCATCAACTACAATATAATCAGCTTTGTATTTACTGCGAAGAAATTCCCAAAATCCATCTTTGGCATAGTTTGATAATATAAAATCCCTTCTATTTGTCTTTAAGTAATCGCTGTTTTCAGGCATGGGGGGTTGCAGTGGAGGACAAAAGATCTCAGCAAGAATTTCACCTATCAGTTTTTGATATATAGACCACTCTTTCTTTCCAGGTGAGCATTTTTTAAGCCTGTCACTTAGATTTCGAATCTTAAAATCAGATTTTCTTTGGCCAATACTCCCAATCAGTAAGTTTAGATATGGGTTATTTGATTTTTCTATTTCACCACTAAATTCATTAAGTATATAATCAATATCCCAAGCAGAAATATTATGTTTTACAAGTCTTTCTTTTATTTTTCCTGGTATTCTCGAAGGTGTTGCAAATATTATTTTCGCACTAGGGTGTGTGCTGCTTATTGTTTCAAGTTCATCAATAACCTTATCTATATAAAATTCTGAAATTGCTCTTAATGATTTGCACTCTACAATTATTTCCTTTTTATCCTCACGAGATTCCGTCAATTCTGCGTAAATATCAACCTCGATCTTAATCTGATTACCTAGCTGTTTGTTTGTTTCAATATTCTTATATTTTGGGGAGTTATTTAAAAGGTCAACAAGCGCAGTTATGAACTCTCTTTCGTTGAGGATGGCCTGATCCAATCTAAAATGGCAGTTTGGACAAACTAGAATTAAATTTTCTTCTGTGCTTTCCCCACCAAAAGATTTAGGATAAATGTGGCTAATTTCCAGTCGCGTGTCTTCGTTTGATATGCCACATATTGCACATTTTCCGCTATATTTACTAAAAATCATTCTTTTAAGCTTTGTATTTATATTCCTTATTTCCATTGTCGTTTCCTTGCGAGATTTTATATTCATTTATGTAACACAATAGGCGCTTTCTAAATGAACTTTACACTTAGATAAATTATCACGCAAGATTCTTTAATCCACATATTCATCAGCACATAAGTGATAAAGCTATGGTTAAACCGAAGTTATTGGACAGCGCTAACTGGCCAACTCCCCTTTAGCCAATGTAAGGCGGACTTAACAACGTCAGCTCCTGGCACAAAGCTGCATGTCAGATTAGGTTTGGCCCTATGTCGTAGTTGTGTCAGGTCAAAGATGAGCTAATACAAATTATCAGTATCTTTCTGAAGCGTCTGAAGGCGTTGTTCCAGGCTGTCTAGTCTTTCTTCAATACCATGACTTTGCTGCTCAATATCTTCCAGTGTTTCTGACAGAACATCACGCATTAGCATAAAATTTGCCTGTAGAGCATAGACAAAATCGCTGCCGCGAGTCAGTAATGCTTCGCGTGGTATGTCCTGCAAAGCGGAATGCGTCATCCATGTGACCAGTGCTTTGGCGCTCATTTCAGTCAGTACGTCAGCAAGTCGGTAAGTTTCTCTGTTCATTCTGGAGTCCTGTCTGTTCTGATGTTGGGTGAGTATTTCGAGGGGAATTATTTCAGGCCGTTGCGCTGCTGGTGGGCGGGTTGGGGCAGTTGGTTATACAGAAGAACTATATGCAGTGGCCTACATCGAGCTGTTGCAGCTCGTCGAGCGTGTAGATGCGGAAGACATGCCGGTGGCGGGTTTCCAGCGGGATGTGCTGATGGTTAACGATGACGTGCCTGATACTGTCAAACAGCCGTTCAAGACCGCGCTTTTTCTGCGGGTCCGGCACGATATAAAAAACGTAAATCCAGTCTTTACGTGTCCGCGCCAGCAAATGGCTGGCGATGATCGACTGGTAACGGGCTTTGGTTTTCAGACGGCGCTCGGTCTCAATGGCAATCACGGTGCCGCCGGGCAGGGTGATCAGCCCGTCCGGGCGATGACCGACCTGATACCGGCTGAGGAAGGTTGTGCGGTCGCCATTTATCCACCCGGATGCGCCTTTTTGCTCAAGGATGATCCGGGCTGCCTGATTATCAAGGTGATGCTCCAGCGTCCAGCCGGTGATTTTTGAAGGCTCAAACCGTGCCGGGAAAAGCGTATCGTTTGGGGTTAACACAACGGCCAGTCCGTCACTGGTTATGCCCCATAATGAAATTTTCATGGTGCGCGATACCAGGACGTGCTTTTGTATTAAGCCCATGCCCTCGACTTTTGAAAGCAGGGAATATAGCGATTTATGATCCCTGAAGCCGAATAGCAGCATCAGCGTTTTAAAGTCACTGTACGTTTCTTCTTTCAGGAAATTCAGCAGTCGTTGTATTTTTTCGCGGTGTCGCGTCTGGCGTTCGCGGTATGCGGTGATAAGCATCACTCCCCCTTTAAAAATCCATCAATGATGGGTTTTCCTCTTTATCGGCGTTCGGTGTTGTTGTGTCTTCTTCGTCCGTATTATCAAAAAAAAGATCGGGCTGCGTTATGGTGATATCCGGCGTTGGTGCCGTTCCGGGGGAGGTTTCCTCCTCGCTAAAATCCAGGGCGATGTTTACCGTTGCGGCGGTGGCGGCAATCGCGGGCGACACGGCACAGATCTCCAGTTCGCGTTTTTTCACCCTGATGGGCGAAATCAGCGAAGCAGAGGGGAGTGCTTTTGTCGTGAAGATGAAGCTGACAAAATCGGGTAGGTTCAGGATCATATTGCTGTCGGTAAAGAAACGCTCGGCCTGCCTGATGGTGCGTTCACTGTCGATAGTCTCTGTCAGCACGGCGTCGGTTTTCGCTTTGCGGACCTCATCATCGACTAATATGGTGCCTGACATCCTGGCTACCCATTCAGCGGTGTCCGGATCCATGACACGATAAACCAGTTTGAATTTAGCGTTCTCAACGACAGCGCCGACAACGGCGTCACCTTTCAAATCTGCCGGACAGTCTTTTAAATCGGCAATCGACTGATGGTCCATAATAATATGCACGCCTTTATCGCGTGCCGCGCCTAAACCCTCCAGCGCGGGCCTGGATAAATGGTATTTCAGTTCGGAAAGATAAATAGCAATGGCGCGGGGCACGTTTTTCACTCGCTCGCGCCTTTCTGCCAGCTGGTACAGGCGAACCAGCAACATACGTTGAGCGGTAATGATTTTGCTGTTGCGCATTGAGCCAATCACATAACAGCAACCGCCTTCCTCAAATATCGTATTAAGCGAAAATCCTGTCGGCGCATTGATGGCATTGAGCAAGGCAAGCTCTTCAATTTTCCCGAAAAAGGCTTTTATCTTATCTGCAATACCCTGAACGTAGTCGCCGTTATAAACATCCCGAATGGTTGAGGCAGTATTACGGGTGACAAATTGTGCGGCTATCCGTGCCGCTTTCCGATCGTCAATCCGATAAAAGTCAGATTCCTGACCTTTCTCTGCCAGGCTGAACCCGGCAACAAAAAGCTCTTCCAGTTCATCGGCGGTGATCTCTTCAATCAGGTTTAACTGGTATTGGGGTTTACGCAGGTCAATCAGGGCAAAAGGTTTGCCTGCATCCTCACAGGCCTTGCGGTAAAGGTGGGGTGCCCATTCATCATCCTTCGGGTCCATCACAAATACGCCTTCACCAGCCAGAATACTTTGATAAAGTAATATCCCGGTGGCAACCCCTTTACCGGCGCCGGTGGTGCCGATAATATCCGCGTGTTGTTTTTGCCAGTCTTTTAATGGCAGGTACATCGGCTGAATATCGCGGTCCATACCGATAAAAATACCCTTGTTGAGGTCGATATAATCCAGCGGGTTATAATGCAGTGTTTCCGGCAGCAGTGATTTTACCGTGCGGACATCGGTGCGCAATTCCCGTTCAAGCGTTGTCTTTCTGACGAGGCGTTTCTTTATTCTGTCTAATTCAGGGGTTAATACCCTGCGCAGCAGAATATGCAAAATAAAACCCGTTACGGTAAAGGCAATCAGTACCGGCCATGCCAGAACGGGAATGCTGGCGACTACACGGCCTTTATAAAGCCACTGGAAAATCCAGATAACAACCGGGGCCATCGTACCGGAAAGAAAACACAGCATGGAAAAAGCAATAATCAGCTTTTGCCACAACGGGGCTTTTTGCCGTTCATCGCTTTTCATCGACGCGAAAAACGGCATCGTCAGCCCCGATAACAGCGCCAGCATCAGCTGATGCTGTTGCATAAAAGCAATGAAGCTCAGCGCGCCATTCACTATCGGCGACAGTGAAACGGCCAGCTTATTCAAAATCACGATGCCTCCTACGTCAGCTATTCGCCCCATGACATCGCCCCATCAGTTCGCCCCACGGTGTCGGGCGAAAAGGCGGGGCGAGCGTCAGGGACGAAGAAAGTGGTCTCGTTGCGGCCATATGCAGGGAAGCATGCTTTCCTGCATTAAACTGCGTGCGCCAGTTCATGCGGGCTGGACGCCCTTATTGCCTGCCACATGGGGGTAATGTCGTGGCTGGACGCCGCACCAAAACTCCCCAGGGTCAAAGGCGGCACACCGTCGCCCGCTACGCGCGACCACCCCCTTTAAGACGGTCGCTTTCGCCTTTTTCTTCCCTTTGCTCGTTCCTCGCAGCGGGAATAAAAGGGAAGCTGACCTTTAAAGAGGGTGGTCGCGCCACGCTACCGGCTTTGGGCCGGAGACTTAGCGGCGACGGTGTGCGGGGCTGTGCCCCCCGGATAAACCGCTGTCGTGGGCGACAGCTTTTCGCTCGCCGGGGCGGCGAAATTTATCCGGCTCCCCCCGGCCTGCAAAATCCGCGTGGGCGCGGCTGTTTGCAGGTGAGGCGCGGTGCCTGAATTATTTTCGCTCCTTAACCCGCGAAAATAATTCTGTCCGCTGCCTCATTTTTACGGCCCCTGTTTCTTCGCTCCTTAATCCGCGAAAAACAGAAGCCGTAAAAACCTGAAAACCGTCATGCTCTGTGCCCGTCTCGCCAGTGTTAACCACGAACGGGGCCATATTTACTGATGATCTGACTGATAGCAGCAGGGGCTGCCGAATCACATTCAAGTAAAAACGATTTTCTGGCATCAGCCGTATGGTCAGGCAGAAAACCATGCCTGTTCTTCTTTACGATATTAAAGAATGCCCGTTCAGCCGAATGGCATTCACTGCCGCCGCCATTTCCGGTTGCTTTACCGTACATACATAACACCACTTCGCAGGTATCAGCAGCCATTACAGTTGTTGAACATGACGCCATAACGCAGAACAATAATACAGACAGTATGACTTTCTTCATTTCAGCCACCGTTATGATTAATGAAAGGTTACATATCTTTGGTTATGTTGTTTGCCAGAGTTATTTTCTGAATACCTCTTTCATGCTATTTAAATGAACTGGTTTAAAGTAAACATTATGCATCCGGCGAACATCGCCGTGTATATCAATACTGACGATGACATCAATGCTTTTAAGCACCTTACGTAACAGCACATCATAAGGAATATCCCGGCAGTCGGGGTTTTCATAGCAGCGGTCAATAATCCCGTCAATACATTCCGCCGGGCTGCCCGCATGCAGGGAGGTGATTAAACCCTCATGCCCGGAACCGACAATTTTCAGCGCATCCCACGCTTCCCGTCCGCGAATTTCCGCCAGTAATATCCGGTCAGGGTTCATCCGGTAGCTGGCGCGTATCAGTCTGCCAGGTGTGACAATGGCGTTATCCCCGGCATCCGCAGGGTAAAAAAGATGAACATAATTGCCGTGGTGATAAAAGCGGATTTCGGGGTTATCCTCAATCGTTATTAACCGGAGATGCAGCGGAATATAATGCAGCAGCGTTTTCATATAGGTGGTTTTGCCGGAGCCGGTTTCCCCCACAATAAAAATCGTTTTTCCGTATTCCACCGCCTTTTCCATAAAGCGGGGAATGTCCCCGCTGTGGTATAACCGTATCAGTGCCTCATCATGACTTTCCGTTTTCTCCTGACCGCTCACCCGCTGGTAAAATCCCGCATCAATCCATGACTGATGCGTTTTCTGCTCAAACGATGGTTTGCGCAGCGTAACGGACACCGTATGACGTTCGCTGGCCGGGGGAATAATCACCTGAATACGCTCGCCGGCTCCTGATGTTGCAGAAAGGATCGGCGACGTGTCGTCAATATTATCCTCATGCCAGGAAGCCAGTGCTCTGGCAAAGGCATGGCACTGACGCAGCGTGACCGGGGAGTCATGTTTTTGCCATTTCCCCCGGATTTTCGTATGCAGTTCACCCGGCCGGTTAATGGCAATTTCCGTCAGGCCCTCCTGCGCGAGGAAATCACCAAACAACCGGTTTTTCATAAACTCCAGTGACAGGTTTTCAGTGTTCATACCATTTCTTTTTCAGTCGCAGTTGATAAACAGAGGAAAAATCAATATCCGTGCCGGTCATGATGCCGATCACATCACCCTGGTTCAGGTACATCGTGGGCGGGATACTGATGCTGTTTTCCAGCGTCGTTTTCGCCATTTCCGCCGTAGCGGCGCGGGTGTTTTCGGTGTAGTCGGTATTGCGGTCTTTCCCCGGTGCGGCCTCTGACGCCGCTGCCGCCACGTCCTGCACGGTACTCAGCATCAGGGCGTTGCCGAAACGCTCCCAGAAATGGCTGTCGATCCAGCCCGCAATCCCCGCCTCGCCGAGCGGGCCGGTGGCCTGCGTATCGGTGAGCGGAATTTGCAGGCTGCCGGGCTCCGGCGTGCGCAGCTCCGTCCACAGCACAAACATCCGGCTGCGCCCGTGTTGCAGTGCCCCGGTGCGGTAGACGCCACGGGCGACCGTTCCCGCCGGGATCAGCTTCACATGGTTGCTGGCGCTCCAGACATCCTCCCCAATCAGGCAGGAGATATGGCCGCCGACATCGGACACAAAGCGCCGCATCATCGAACAGGGAATATAACGATCCACCGGGATATAGAGATCAGGATCGAGGCCCAGCCGTCTGACGCCGGTGACACGGGCGACGCCCGGATTGTCGCTGTCAACCGTATCCTGCGCGGTTTCCGGTGCGGCGGGATCCGGGCAGCGCAGGCGGCCATCCGCCCCTCTGACCAGTACCGACCGACAGGACGTGTACGCCGTGGAGACTGGCTGGCTCTCCGACATTCCCGCGCGGTTGCGCGGTTCGCTACGGGACGCGCGGGCATTGCCGCCAGCCGTTGTACTGCCGCTGTTCAGCCCGTCTGCCAGTGCTGCCGCTTTGTTCAGGGCGGGCGGCTCTGCTGGCAGGGCGGGTGCGCTGGTGACGGTCTGACTGGCCGGGTCTGTGCCTTGCTGTTTGCGCTGTCCGAACAGGCCAAACGGGTTACTGTCCATGCCCAGATTTTTACGCTCATGCTGCGTCGCCCCGGTGGAGGGCGGCGGTGCGGTGTCGGCTTCCTTCTCATCGCCCCTTTTCAGGGCGCTGAGAAGACGATCGCCGCCGGATGCGAGGGCGATCACCAGCGCCAGACTCAGCAGGCTGACGATCAGCGTGCGGTGACCGGACGCCTTACGGAAACGGGTCACTTCCGGCTGGCCGGGCGGTGTTTTTTGCTCCGGCGTCTGCGTCGCCATTGCCGAACGGGCGCGTTCACGGGCTTCCGCTTCCCGCTCTGCGGTGGTTTTTTCCGGTTCGTCCGGGAAAGGTCTGTCAGTCATTTTGCCTCCAGCGTAACGGACGGTGAAACGGTGTCACTGCGGGTTACCGGGATACGCCCGGATCCGGCGTTTTCCACGCCCACCACCGAGGTGCCGTAACGCAGTACCAGTTGCGGCGA
Organism: Citrobacter sp.; assembly: GCA_019415335.1. The sequence goes on from DXKH01000125.1 coordinate 9,451, forward strand.
TGCCGGAACCACCATCACGGTGTAGTTGCCCTGTTGAACTGTCTGCGGCGTGACCGCCTGCTCCTGACCATTAACCACCCGGAAAACGGAAGGCAGGGTTTTCGTGGGGGAAAAACCGATATACGCAAAACGACCGTCATCCCAGGTAAAGTCTGGGGCGATGGCGGCGGAACCGGCGGCCACTCGTTTGCTGTAACGCCAGTTCCGCGGCGAGGCCGGTTGCCGGAATGCTGCCGCTATCCGCTGCCGGTCCAGTGCTTCCTGCTGTCGTTGCTGGCGGGTGGCGCTGGCGGCAGCGGATTTATTCCGCTGCTCATCAGGATAGTGGTAGCGGATAACAAAGGCCTGAGCGGGTGAGTCGCGGTCCAGCACGTTCAGTTCCAGGCTGTAATCGCGCTTCGAAGTCACCACGAACAGGTTGGTTTTCCAGTCTTTCTCTGTCGGCAGAAACACCTGACTGATGTTGTTGCCGCTGGCGTCCGTGACCGGCTGGGTAATCGGGTTCGGGCTGACGCCCACCCGGTTGTCGCTTTTCGTCACGGTCCAGCCTCTGGGAAAACCCGCCTGCGCATCGATAACGGTTTCACCATCGTCAAACACCAGCATGGTGACGTAGCCGGGGCGGGTACGGACGACCGTGGCATTCTGGCTGTTGTACGTGACGTTCTGCATCCGGCTGTCATACGTGCTGCCGCGTGGTGTCGCCGCGCTCCATGCCACGCATGACGCCAGTAACCCCGTGAGGAGCAGAATGTGTTTCAGCATCATTCCCCCCTCAGCTCTTTATCGCGCTGGTAGCTGGTGACGATGAAGCCCAGCGGATTCACTTCACGCTGGCTGTCGGTCAGTTGCTGGTGTGGCACATAGCGGTAAGTGAGACGGATATTCCAGACATCCGTTTTCACGGAATTATCGGCAATGCGGCGGATCGTGCGTTTAATTCTCAGGGTCGCCAGATTATCCGGCCCGGTGGCGGGCGCATGCACATTGGAAATAATATCGATATAAACGACATATTCCGCCTTGTTAAAAATTACGTCCGGTGCCTGGTCGCCGTTAAACCAGTCCAGATAGTCCCGGTTCACGCTGTCGCTGTTAAATAACTGTACGTCGTCATAATCACGCTGAAGGAAGAAATAATTGTATCCCTCGCGGAGTCTGACATAGTGTGCTGCCAGTGAGTGCGCCAGTGCCTTTTCAGAAGAAATATCCCGCTCCTTCACGCGGGTCATATATTCATAACGCCCGGTCTGTTTATCCACCGACCATAACTCAATGTCGGTGGTTTTCAGCGGCAGCAGAATAATAATGGCCGCAATCGCCATTGCGGCCAGCATCAGCCCGGCAGCAGCCATCCGCCAGGCGGTTTTTCGGGAACTCTCCTCCTTTTCCAGCAGGATGGATTCAAAAGAGCGGGAAACATTAACAATGTTCTGAATATCAGACATGGTGAGTCAGCTCCTGAATGATTGCGGGGGAATTTACCGGCTCGGGTTCGCCGGATACCGGCGGAAGGTCGCCCTGATGCCGTGCGCAGCCCGTGAGCACGCACAGCATCAGAAGGAAGATTCTGAATTTCATGGAAACTCCTTATTACAGGGATGCAGGAATGCCGCACCGGTGGCGCAGGCCACGGCGTGACGGGGAAAGGAAATTAACGGTCGGAAGGATTAACGGTGACGCTGCCGGTTCAGGCGTTTCATGCTTTCGATGGCGGCGGCGCGTTTCTGCCAGGCGTTCACGGTTTTACCCGCGCCTGCGCTGATGAGCCTGCCAGCCACCGTGGCGGCGGCCATGCCACCTCTGGCGGCCATCCGGGCACCGCCTTTTATACCGGGTCCGGCGAGATCGGCGGATTTGTTCGCCAGTCCGCCCAGGCCACTCATGGCTGCGCCCTGCAGTACCGCTTGTACGGCGGCTCCGCTGAGTGCGCTGGCGAGTTTTGCGGAGAACCAGACCACCACACCCGCCGCTGTCCCGGCCAGCAGGCACTGCGCCGCCAGCGTCACCATATTGGTTTCTGCGGATGTTTTTGCTGCGGTATCCAGTATTTTATTCAGGTAATTAATGGCGATACGGATGGATAAGGCGGAAAACATGATCGTCAGTATTGCCGCGAAAATCGTTTTCAGCCAGTTATCAAACATCGGTTTAAGAAAACCGTACAGCAGGCAGAAAATAAAGAGCGGCGCGGTGGTCGTCATTAACAGGATGGTGATTTCGGCGAGCAGGTTGGCAAAAGTGGCGGCCATCAGCAGGACAATCGCGCCGCCCCATACCAGCACCTCGGCAAGGCCGCCATTCAGTTTGACGTAAGTTGAGGTGTCCATATTAAATAACTTTTGCCCCAGCGCCTGTGCCTTTTCCCAGACGGTATCGAGCAGCGCCCAGATGTTATCATCGCCGCTGATACCGTCTTTGAGTCCCTGGATTGCCGCTACCGCCATATCCAGCCAGCCATCAAGGTTTAACACAAAGGTGGTGATAAGCAGCATTCGCCCCACATCCCAGACGACATCTTCAACCGGGGTCCGGAGTTTGCCAGCCAGCGTCTGATAACCGCGATAGAGTATAAATAAGGTAAAAGAGCTGACAATGATGGCGCTGATCATTGTGCCGTAAGTGGAAGACTGGCCTTCCAGTACGGCATTCAGTCCATCCATGATGTTTTTGTCCATACCAACAAAAATACCACCGGACATGGTGCCTCACCTGATATATAAAGAAAGGAAATAAAAAACAGGGAGAATTCCCTGTTTTGCTGGAGGAAAAATTACTGTGTCACAGCATTTCGTTTTTCAGCTTCCTGCTGAAATATCGCCTCAAATTTCTCCTTAACCCCGGGCTGGCCTTCCTGTGCAAACATAAGTGCTGCCCGGTGGGCAAATTCGCAGTTATCGCTTGCCTCGCCATCCTTCAGGCATTGCGTATAAACCGCATAAGTTTCGTCAGGATGCTGTTTATACCAGGCTTCGGATTTGGTTTCCTTGCAGCCGGAGAGCACGATAACGCCTGAGAGTGTGCATAAGGTGAATAAGGATCTGAGCACGGATAACCTCCTTATAAATTATTAAGGTCAGCAACAGGTGCCGTCAGCTGCTGCTGTTCAAAGGCTTTCTGTCTTTGCTGTTCCAGCAATGTCGTTCGCTGTTCAGCCTGTCTGACAGACATCTCCCACTGATTCGTCAGCGCATTTAACTGTACGCTTTTCGCCGCGATGGCGTTAGCCAGATCCTGAGACTCTTTCGAGTCCTGCGCATTCGATATACGGTCAGATAAGTCTGATATATCGCTGAGTGTGCTGTTGATCCTGTTTTCAATGTCAGTGGTATTCTCAATCGCCATTGCCTGATTGAGGATCATCTGTTTGCAACTGTCGGCCAGAGACTGAGATTTTATTCCTTCCTGTTCCGGGCTGCATACGCTGAACGATTTGTATTTACTGTAAAGGTTTTGCAGTTCAGAAGAATATGAACTGTTCTGCGTGGTCAGCAGATCATCCAGTGAAATACCGCTCTTACGGAGATTATCAATATCGGTTTTCAGGCTTCGGGCATCACTGAGAAAACCCTGAATATCCCGTACGCCGGTTGCGGTAGCCAGTTGTTTCTTATATGCATCAAGTTCACTTTTATAATGGGTAACCGTAGCTTCCCATTGCTGTAGTTTCTGCATCCACTGGTTAATGGATTCGGTATTCTGCACGGCGTCGAAAACCGGTATTCCGGCGCTGAACGCCTGTGCTGAGAAAAATAACGATAATGCCAGAAGGTGATCCCGGTAACGCATTGATATTACCTCCGGTTGGCTTTCAGATTGCCCGGTCAAGAAACGTATCTTTCCATTCATCAGGTCGCATACCGTCCTGATAAATGGCATCGAATATTTTCAGGTTGTCCTCACTGCCGCTGAGAAGCCGGGTGAATTTACCCAGCCCGGACAGATCCATTTTCGCCATCGCCACAAACGGGCGGGTTTCCCCGGCCCGCAACGGGGTTTTCAGGATGACCATATAATGCTCGCCCGGATCCAGGTTCCTGACCGTGTCATAAACGCTGTCCGGCACTTTCATTTTCTCTACGTAATCCGCATGGCTGGCTTTCGGATTAGCGAGGAAAATCTGGGTACCGCACTGCTCAATAATCGCCGGGGCGATGGGGTGTTTGACGATTTCATCCGGTGACTGTGTTGCCGGAACGAAGATACCGTTCAGCTTGCGGATGACTTTCAGCATATTGAGCGAGAAGCGGGAAAATTCGACATCGGCCAGCCAGCGCCAGAACTCATCCATAAACATCACCAGGCGGCGACCGTCCAGAAGACTGGTCACACGGTACAGCAGGTAAAAGGTGATGGGGCCGCGAATATCGTCATCATCCAGAAATTCGGTGCCGTCGATACCAAAGTTATCGACATCGCTGATGGTGAATGTATCGGCCTCGTTATCAAACACCCAGCCGAACTCGCCCCCCTGCGCCCACTGTTTCAGGCGAATACGCAGCCCGTTGGTGCGGGCGTCTGTGGTCGGCGGCTCCGGCAGCACTTCCAGTAGCCGGGTGATCCCGAACCGGCGGTACTCCGGCGGATAGTCCAGCATGATGGTGTCAATGGCGGCACTGATCCGCTCCTCATCGCGCGGATCGAGCGGCTTACCGTTGCGGCGGCACAGCATCCGTACAAGCCGTTTGATAAAACTGATGTTCCGGCGGGTTGGCTCCAGCGCAAACGGGTTGAAGCCGGTGGGCTCGCCGGTACGGATACGGAAATAACGCCCGCCCGCCTGGCGGATCGCCATCTCCGCCGCCCGGTCCTTATCGAAATACACCGTGGTCAGCCGTTTGAGGGTGGCAGAAGGCGCAAACGTCGCCGGGTTACGGTACTTCTGCATCAGTTGCTGCATGACGGTCATCAGCAGGGTTTTACCGGAGCCGGTTTTCCCGATAATCGCCGTATTCCCCGGCGTTTTCTCTCCGGTGTCATCCCGCCCGGCCTGGCTGTCATGCAGGTTGAGGTAATATCCGCCACCGCCGGGAGATGTAAGGAGGGCGATGGCTTCCCCCCACGGATTACCGCTGCGTTTGTGAGGATGGAAGTTATGCAGGCAGGCCATATCGGCAAAATTCTGGCTGCTGACGGCCACCAGTCGGGGACGCAGCGTATAGACGCCCGGCAGTTGTGCCAGATATGCGGCGGGCAGTGACAGGGTGGAGAGCGTCGTCATAATACCCAGATCGGCGAAGGGCTGGGCCAGAACGTTGGTGTCCTTCACCACCTGTCCGGCACTGTCTGAGGAGATCAGCAGGGAAAAGTGGAATTTACCGCACGACACATGTCCGGACTGGAGCAGGTCGCGCAGGACAATCAGCTCTTCGCGCTGGGAAGTCGCGTCGTCGTCCGTGGAGTTAAGCCGTTTTTCCGCCAGCCGGATATGATTCTGCGCCTCATCCCGTGCCATACAGGTAAAGGACTGCGTCAGAACATACTCGCTTTCGGCGTACAACAGTGCGTCCAGCATACCGGTATGGGTTTCCGGGGAATAATCCTTAATCTCCATGCTGCGGAAGAAGCGGGAACCGCTGACCGTCTGGCATTCACCGGTGTCGGTGGTGAAAAACACGTCCGGCGTGCTTAATGTTTCATAAAACGGCGAGCGCGTTACGGCCACTTTCTGCCACTGTCCGGTGATCAGGCGGTGGAAGAACGCCAGTTGCGAGGAATACACCCGCCCGTTTTCTTCATATATCCCCAGCGGCGTTGCCGTATAACGGGATAATGAGGATTCCAGTGCTTCACGGTATTCCAGCATGATTTTGAGTGCGTCATCCAGTGCTGCCTGGTGTTTACCGTGCGACTGCGCTTTCATGGTTTTCTTCTCAATCTGAGAGAACGGCGCGTAGCAGACGGTGAAAAACAGCCGGTGCCGCCAGAACGGTTTTTCTTTTACCGACTCGTAATACCGACGTGTTACCTCATCGGAAAAGGGAATACCCGAACAGGCTTCAAAAGCATCATGGTATTTTTCACGGAGCCGGTGAATATAGAATGTTACCGGCAGACCCTCATACGAACGAATAACGTTATTCAGGTGCGTAGCCATCAGGGTCAGGTGATGTTCGTCTTCACATTCAAAGACGGTACCGCCCAGCTCCCAGGTGGCAACAAAATCACGGTGACGGTTTCTGATGACGTAAGGGTGCATATGGGAGGAATACGGAATATATTTATCCAGCGTAATACGCTCGTTTAATTTCATTTTCTGAATAAACTCCGAGACATCAATATTATCGTACTGATTCGCCAGAAGGGCATTCGCGCCAAAATGGATATTGGTGAAAATTCGTCCACGGGTTTTAAACGCCAGCCAGAGCAGACTGAAATAATGAATGTCCTTTCGGGTTTTATTTTTCATTTCCGCCCAGGCCGGGATCAGCAGAAGCGCCAGGTAATAGCTGACATAGACCGCCAGCAGGACGATGGCCCCGCTGACGAGAACGAACGGCACCAGAGGAATACCCATAATGGCGGCAGGCCGCGTAAGTGCTTTATTCAGCGTAGCCATCGTTGCCTCTCTTATGACGCCCAGTAGGCACCGAAGCCGGATGCGCCGACAATCAGGATCGCGCCGATGATGACGTTACGCATGTCGTGCAGGCTTTTGCCGTCGAACAGCACCTTGTAGCCCACCCACATGGTCGCCAGCGTGATGGTGACGGCGGCCAGTCCCAGCAGGCCGGTCGAAGTATTGCTCAGTGTCTCACTGGCCTTGTTAAAACCACTGTCGGCCGCCAGCGCCGGGGCAGACAGCAGGACGGAAGCAACAGCGGAGTAACGGCGTTTACGCATGATCATTTCTCCTCATCAGGGATAACGGGAACCGCGCCGCGAATGACGGCGTCGGGATAGTGCAGACCAGTCAGAACTGGTGCAGCGGCAGGCTCGCCGCGCAGCACAATGGCGGGATAATGAACCGGCGTCGGCTCGTTCCGGTCAGGGACGCTCTGCCGGTCTTCCCGCGTGGACGGCACGGCATAGCCGATGCGCTGCACGTAGCTGGTCTGGTTAAAGGCGGATTCCGGTCGCTGGCCGGTTTCAAAGTTGCCGGAGTAGTAACAACTGAGTGCGCGTTTCAGGGTGCCACCGCGCCGGTAACAGTCGGCGAGAATGCGCTCAAATACCGACAGATTGATGCAAGGGTTAAGCAGGTCGCTGGCCGTGACGCCGTAATGGCGGAAATTGGTGCTGGTGATTTGCATCAGGCCGACCGAATAGCGTCGCTCCTGTGTCGCCAGCTGTCTGGTGAGGCGGATCGCCTCCGGCAGGCTCGTGGGGAAATGTGAAATCACGCCCCGGCTGTCTGGCAGGATTTCAGCAATGGCGTAAGGATGAAAACCAGATTCGACCCGTGCGACATCAAGCGATGTGGACGAGGGAATACTGGCGGCGCACTGCACCGCCAGTGCCAGAAAGGCAGTGGTGGAAAGCATGCTGGCCTCGTAACAGAGAGACAGGCGGCTTATAGAAAAGTACGCCGCCGGTGGAGAAGAAGAGAAAATGGATTAAGCGGCAGCGGCATCCTGTGAAATGTCACTTTCTTCTCTCGGTTCGAGCAGCACCAGCCTGCCGGAAACCGCAATACCGGGTATCAGCACGATATTCAGACCGGGCTTGCCGTTATGCGCGAAGGCCACGCCAACCTTTGTCCAGTACGTGTTTTTTTCACCCTGTGCATCGGGCTGACTTTCCTGGGTGACAAATACGTGATAAACGGGTTTTCTCATGGAATTTCCTTTGTTCAAAAAACAGTAAATGAAATAAACCAATCACATCCCGGTTCTGCATTCCGGTTTTAACGGGTCAGCGAGAACATTCAGCGGCACCCTGAATTCTGGTTACGTGACAGCCCGAACCATTCTGTTAAAGAGCAATACCCGGCCCGGGCGAATTAACGTCCATCAGGGCAACAATGCGGTAATGGCGCTTTCAGATTCGGATATCTGGCGCGGGATATGAATGAGAAACTCAAAACAAAAAGAAGAGAGAAAAATAAACGGAGCATTTAAGATGCAGCGAGAAAAATGGGGAAGGAAAAACACACCAGAGCTGTATTAATATTCACCGGGAATAATAAAGACGTGCAGGGATATAATATCTCCACACGTCTTTGTTACCCTGTCAGCGGTTGAGGCGTTCAAGTTTTTCCTGACATTCCGTACAGGTGGTTACACCCGGCAGTGCTTGCCGTCGCTTTTCTGGAATGGGTTTACCACATAAACGACAGTGGAATAATGATGGCGCTGGCCCTGGTTTGAAACGACTCTGTTCAATCATCTCATCCAGTCGCTGTTCATTAAATTCCTGATCGCGGTCGATCTCATCCGGCATGTGACGTCCTCCTGTCAGCGGCAACTCCCTTTTGACAAAGCGTGATACGCCTCCATACCATGGTGAGTGACAGCCCCTGGAATCTTGGTAGTAGGACTTCAGTTACCTGCATCATGGCTATCAGCGCGTTGGGGGATTCAAGGTTTTCCACCCGGCACTTCTGCCATTGCAGCCAGATAGCCGCATCCGTCTCTTCATCCGGTTCAGGCGTTCGGCCATACGGCACGCTTACACCCAGCAACCGTCGGCGAAGGCAGACTTCATTTGATGTCAGGCCAAAATAGTAGTTGAGCAACGAGATAGAGCCACCCAGGCGGATAGCACGGTTAATCTCCTGTTGATGGTGGTATTCCTGGCGGGCCTGCGCCAGTAAATGATGCAGAACATCATGGCGGACACTGACCGAAACAAAGGGAGCTGCCGCCCGGCTGACCGTAAACAGCTCATCGAGTGATAACTGATTAAGAGCATTCATTTCGTCGAAAGTAAATCCGAGGGATTCACAGTGACGAATATTGCCTTCTTTCAGAGCGTGCAATGCATCAGTTAAGATGGTATAATTAATTAATGGAATCATTCTGTTATCTCCTCAATCTATATGGAAAAGTTGAGCAAATAAACGGACATTTTTAACTGATCTAACGTCCGGCTAACTTAAGGTTGATCCATTCATCAATTTCCGATTCGAGCCAGGCCACACTGGCCGGGCCAATTTTTATTGAACGTGGGAACGAACCATTTTTCATATACAAGTAAATTTGAGAGCGTTTCAAACCGGTTTTTTCTTCGACCTGTTTTAAACGTAATAACTGATGTGATGTCATTGTATTCTCCTATTGTGGAATGACTGGTGCATGTCCAGAGAAAATAAAAGAACACAGCAGTAAGCTTAGGAAAAGCCGATAGCACCTTATTACTGATGGGAAGATCCTTAGTACGGTTTTTTAGTGAATAAATAATACGTTATTAGTTGTATAAGGATGTGGAGAAGGATAGTTGTGCTGCTGTGTAGTTTTCAGCGTTTCGCTGCTGCAATGGTGTCATGGCTTAGCGTGATAATGAGGACAATAAAAAGATGCGGTTAAATACATTCATTGTGAATTTCAGTCAGGGGGGCGTTACCACTCTGGCGGTAATGCGCTATGAAGCATCGCCATAGAAGTATTCTGTGTGGTCGAAACATATATGCTCAACTACTTCCTTAACACAATGCTGAATTGATTGTGCTTCCCGATCATGTATAGACCGATCCAACAGATATAATACCGTCCTTTGATTCTTGTTATCGTTAAGGCGGCTGAGGCAATATAGTCCTGGCTGGAGGTTCCATGCGATAAAGATTCTGTAGTGTGATCCCCCGCACAGGGAGACGGATATGGCAGCTCTATGACTCACCTCTGGTTTCTTGGAAAACCTGATGTCGCTAAATATCGGTTAAGTGTGCGCTTGTTTTCCGTTCGGCAAAATAGTGTGCGGGTGTACTGCCCATGGTTTTTTTGAACATGGTGATAAACGCATTAACCGATTCATACCCCAGATTAGCTGCAACATTCTGAACCGAAACGCCGCTAGCCAGTTCCCGGAGAGCAATTATCAGTTGCAGTTGCTGACGCCAGCGTCCGAACGTCAACCCGGTTTCGCGCAGCATTAAACGCGCGAGAGAACGCTCGCTAAGCGCCAGTCTTTTTGCCCATGCTTTGAATGTGCTTCGGTCATCAGGTTGACTGACCAGAGCATCGGCCATGGCGCGGATTTTAGGATGCGACGACACAGGGAGGCTCAGTTTCTGCTGAGGCATGGTGGCTAATTCATCGAGTGTTACTCTGGTCAGTCTGGCGGGATGGCTTTCCGGTGGATATTCGACGCCCTCGCGGGTTAAACGGGCAACAAGTTCTTTAATCAGACTGGAAATTGCCAGAGTACAGCATCGCTCCGGCAGCGCGACAGCTCCAGGCTCGATAAAAAGATAGTTGAGATGCGCATTCCAGGTAGCTTTGGCGCTGTGCGGCACTCCCCCAGGGATCCAGACGGCACAATCAGGCGGCACGATCCAGATATCATTTTCGGCGCGACAAATGACCGCCCCATAGAGGGCAATAATCAATTGCCCTTTGCGGTGCGTATGCACAGGCACTTCGGCTGCGTAATCGACAAAATCCAAATGACGCGCGACTGCGGGGCAGGGGGTGGCATCCGGATCAAATAGCGTATTGGCGAGTGGGGGTAACATAGATTGGCAACATTTAGGTATTTTTTGACAGAATAGAGTATTTAAGTGGATATGCAAGCCGGTAATAATTTCCGGCATGAAAAAAATTAACGCGAGTTACTTTCATTTTTTACACACGATATGCCAACGTCTTCGCGGTATGGCTTCTCCTTCACTACTGAATGATGCGAACGCTCTGCTCTATTCCGCGAAGAGTTTTGCCGCAGCGATGCTCGCATACTACATTGCACTGTCAATTGGCCTGGAGCGGCCTTCCTGGGCAATTATCACCGTGTATATTGTTTCCCAAACCTCCGTCGGAGCGTCGCTGAGCAGAAGTCTGTATCGTCTGGTGGGAACGGTAGTCGGAGCGGGCATAATGGTATTAATTGTACCTGCTTTTGTGAATATGCCTTTATTTTTCAGTGTGATACTGACGGGGTGGATCACCTTCTGCCTCTATTTATCCTTGCTGGAACGCACGCCCCGCGCCTATGGTTTTGTCCTGGCTGGTTACACTGCGAGTCTGATTGGCTTCCCTGCGGTATCCGATCCTGGTGCGATTTTTAACATCGCTATTGTTCGGGTACAGGAAATCATGATCGGTATCTTCTGCGCGGCACTTATTCATCGCTATGTATTGCCCGCGCGCATAACGGGCCAGTTCAACAGTAAATTGTCGCAGACGCTGCTCTCGGCGCGACAGCGTGTCGCAGATACTTTAGCAGGCAAACCCGACGCTGTTTCCGGGCCGCTGCATATGGCACTGGCATTACAGTTCCTGCAGGGTATCAGCCATCATATCCCTTATGATTTTGCGTACTCTGTACCGGTCCGGCAAGCGAGAAAAAGGCTTCATGACAGGCTTGCGCGATTAGTCATTGTTAACTGTGAGTTACGCGACCGTTTAGCTCTGATAGCGACGATACCTGTAGATGTGCAAATTCTGCTGGGTGATGTTGAGGTCTGGCTGGCCTGCAAAGATGAAGGAAAATTCAAAAGCGAGGGTGAAGCGCTCAAAAAAAGGAGTGAAAAATTACTACAGCGCTATTCAGTGTATGAGCTGACGTTTGAAGAAGCGCTGCGTGTAAGTTTTATGCGCTACCTGTTAGAGGCCATTGTCCTTGTGCAGCAGTGCTATCGTCTTTCGGATGCCATTCATCACGCGAAACAGACGCCTGCGCACTCGGAAAAGAATACCGTGAAAGGATATGTATTCCACCGCGATCCTCTTACTGCTGCCCGCACCGCACTGGGCGCTTTCGCCATCATTATGAGCGGCTGTCTGGTGTGGATTTTCTCGGCATGGCCTGATGGTGGTACGGCGGTTTCTATCCTTGGCGTTTGTTGCACATTGTTTGGCAGCTTCGATACGCCTGCCCCGCATATTGTTAAGTACATTATCGGCTCCTTCTGGGGCGTTGTGATAAGCCTGATCTACAGCTTCGTTCTACTACCACAAGTCAGTGATTTTATCGTGCTGGTAACGGTTTTAGCTCCGGTATATCTGCTGGCCGGATCGCTCCAGGCCAGACCGCCTACCACGTTTATGGCTATGGGGATCACACTGACGCTGCCTATTTTGTGCGAGCTGGGTGCCCACTACAGCGGGGATTTTGCCGTGGCGGTGAATACCTCTATCGCACTATTTTCTGCTACTGGTTTTGCAGTGCTCGGCATGAGCCTACTGCAAACTGTGCAGGCTGATTCGGCGATAAAACGGCTGCTTCAATTATGCCAGCGAGATATTAACCGCAGCGTGGAAGGTAAGCTGAATACAGACGAAACCCTCTGGACCAACCTTATGATCGATCGGGCAGCGTTGATACTGCCGCGATTGCAGCGCAGTGGACAGTCACCGGAACGGGCACATCATTTGTTGTACGCCATGCGTATAGGGCTGTGTGTTATGCGATTACGCCGATGTGATGCGCATGCGAACAAAGAAATAAAAGAAGTGCTCACTCTTCTTACACACTCGACAGATATTGACACCTTACTTCAACGGATCGCCAGTCTGACTGAGCGCAGCTTGAGCGTAACAGATGAACTATCGCGGCATTATGTTGATCAACTGGTTGATCTTTACTGCGCATTAAGCGTTCAGAAAATGGAGCCTGCTAATGATCAATGATTTCAATATTGAGGGCGTTTTTGTACCCGGTCTGCTGGTAATTGCCCTCGTTGCACTGACCTGTACACTATTTCTCGTACATCTTTTCTCTTTCAGCAAGGGTTACCGCCGCTTGCCCTTTAGACCGATGATCGATTTTTCCGTCTTCATTATTGCTTTTTACCTGCTGTTGCAGGGGCTGACCGAACTGGGATTTTTTAAATGAAATCGTTACTTTCTCTACTGGGCCGCTACGTGCTGACGTTCAGCGCTGTGGCGGTGGCTACGCTTTTGGCTTTTATTCTCTGGAAACATTATGCGCAAACCCCCTGGACCCGCGATGGTCGGGTTCGTGCGGATGTGGTACAGATTGCGCCGAATGTCTCCGGACCGTTGCTGAATGTGTCCGTCCGCGATAATCAGTGGGTTAATCGGGGCGATGTGCTCTATTCCATCGACCCGCACTGGTTGAGGTTGGCAGTGGACAGCGCACAGGCAGATGTTGAGGCGAAACGTCATGAAATGCTGATGCGCCAGGATGCGGCGAGGCGACGCTCTCAGATTAAAGGGGTGATTTCCAGCGAGGATTTACAACAAACAGCCAGCGCAGCCAGCGTCGCTGCGGCTAATTACCACGGTGCACTGGCTGCGCTGGACCTTGCAGAGCTTAACTTATCGCATGCTATTGTTCGGTCTCCGGTTACGGGCTATGTCACACATTTGCGGCTTCGCCCTGGTGACTATGCCACAGCGGGAGAAACTAAAGTTTCCATCATTGATGCCAATAGTTTTTGGGTGGTTGGCTATTTTGAAGAGACTAAGTTGCAACATATCCGCACGGGAAATACTGCACACATTACGCTGATGGGATTTAAGCCAGTGATCACGGGTCATGTTGAGAGTATCGGACGCGGAATAGATGATAACAATGACGAGACCGGGGGGCTTGGCCTGCCTAATGTCGAGCCAACCTTTAGCTGGGTGCGGCTCGCGCAGCGTATCCCGGTTCGGATTCATATTGACAGATTGCCGGAGGGAGTTGAATTGGTGGCTGGATTGTCTGCGAGTATATCCATCACACCATAATAAAAAGTATGGTTTCTATTGAGGATTTATGCAGAACTTAGGGATTGTCAGCTCTTGATCTATATGCCTGATGAAAATTTATTTCTGGTAGAGTAATTCTAAGGTTTCGGTTATGAAAAACAGAAAAGATTTTGTAAATGACTTAATTATCTGGATAAACAAAAATATAGAGATGCCACTAAAAATTGATGATGTGGCTATCAGGTCCGGATATTCAAAATGGCATTTGCAGAGACTGTTTTTTTCTGAAACAGGGCAGAGCCTGGGAGGTTTTATCAGAGAGAAAAAATTATGTCTTATTTTAGAGGCTGTTATCACAACAAATGAACCTTTGATAAACATCGCGATGCGATTTGGCTTTGACTCTCAGCAATCATTAACCAGGGCATTTCGGAAAAGGTATAATGTCCCACCGCACCGGTGTAGAAAAAATGCCGTAAGTATTAAAAGTAAGTCTTCTAGGGAGCAAGGTAATTACTCGTATCATAAGGATGAGTTTTTAAATCTTTAGTAATTATCTGGGTTATGGACGGGTTCATCTAATAATCATGGCCTTAGTACCTCAGTTATAGATTTGTTGAACGAAATGAAATCACTCATTTATTTCATTGTAAATGAATCTAAGTCTTTCTGTGCAATGTATGTTTTCGTTTTTTTGCATGTGTAATGTATTGGTGAGTAAATTTTGGATGCATTAATTGGAATATAATTACGAACCCATGTGTGTATTTAATGGCTGGATAAATTAAGGTTAATCTATTTTGCGCATTTTGGATTCGATCGAACCTATGCAGGTCGGCTAAATCCTCCTTGAATAAGGAGTGGCTTTTATGTATGTGTGGGGTTGTGAGCATTTAAGTACTGTTTTATTTTTACATTTCTAATGCTTGGTAATTGATGATATGTATTTATACCCGTAATGCAGAAATATAATATCCCTTGAGGTGACAAGGAAAAAAGAGTCAAAAAAACTAATTATGTCCGTATTACTGATTTTAGAGCCCTTAATACGGACATTTGGGTTTGGTAAAATTCACTTGCGTCAATCCGACATTGATGTGGGGGAACCGCGTACGAGTGCAGTTTTTAACGTATCACCACTGAGTCTGTCGGTAATGCCTTCGTCAGATGCCCATTGTTCGAAAATAGATAGTAGTTTGTACGGTTTACTAATTAATGGACGGATGACTTCATTGTTTTTACAGGCCAGCCAGAAAAAACGAGATAGTGGTGTTGATATTCGCGTTGCAGATAATGGGGGCACTCTGCTATTGGTTATGATGTCAATGACTTTATCAAGTTCAGCATGTCGAATAACAAACCAGGCATCCCGAGGTAAAATATGAGCCGGGAAATACTCTTTCCTCAGGTAGTTATTTATCTTCTTTGAGAATATCTCTTCATGTACATCTGGTGAGATGTTTTTAGGGAGTTGCATAATTTTTTGTATTATTCTTTCTTCCCATGTCATTTTATCGAATAGTTGAAATGGTTCTCCTTGTAAGCTAACTGTTATGCCATGATTAAAATCAATAGCTCCTGTTACAGGTAATGGTATTTTAAGAGATTGGGCAAGTAATTTTTGTACTAGAACATATTCATATCCAATCAATAGAGTGTCAATAACTCTCTCTGTGGGAATGATATATTTGCCAGTAGTGCTAACAATAAAATTATGTCCTTCAATAAACGCTTTTTTGTCAAGAAGGCATAAACGATTTATTGATGACATATCAGATGGTCTGAACCTTACTTTGTAGCCCGACATCTGTATTTTTCGTAATGTAATTGGCGACTGGAAGTAAATAGAGAGATGAATGCTGCCATGTAATGCATACCTGTAAATGTCACTTTTTTTTAATTTTCAGTCCTTTTTTATTTATCACTTCGACTGCTTCACGGATAGTCAGCCAGTCAGGCGAACTATAGTTTGTATTTGATAGTGTTTGTTTTTTTGACATAGTGGTTTGCCTCTATTTCTATTTTTTAAAAAAAAACACCATGAATTTTCCAGTGAAATAAATTTCATGGTGCGGGATCTATTGCGTTATAATATTTGGATTATATTAACGCGGGGGCTTCTTAGCGTTTCAGTCCCCCATGTCCGGCCTCATATTTCGCAGTGATTGAAAAGAAGAACAAATATCAGGTTAAACTAATTCAATCCTCAAACATTATTTAAGTTGAATGGAAGACATTACATAAATCTGTCTGCTCCGCCTGATGCTTCAATTGTCTGTCCAGTAACAAACTGATTCCTCCCAGAAAGTAGGAACGCAGCAATTGCAGCAATATCTTCAGGAAGTCCAAAGCGGCCCACAGGCGTTTTCTCTTTACCCAGTAATGCCATTACCTCTTCGTCTGTTCTGTCAACCAGTTCAGGACGACGATTGCGAACATTCGGTAGCATGTTCTGCGCCCAGTTATCCGTCGCGACAGCACCCACTCCGATCGCATTGACCAGAATGCCATCCGGAGCCACGCTAAGTGCTAAACTACGGGTCAGGTTGTTGATAGCGGCGCTCAGTGCGTGTGAGACGGTAAGTTGCGGATTAGGGTAGATACCGCCAATGGATGAGATATTGACAATACGCCCCCAGTTTCGTCTCTGCATCCCGGGGATGATTACCTTACAAAAACGTCGCATGGCGGATAATTTGGTCTCAGTCATTATCTGCCAGTCTTCTTCCGAAGTGGTTAACAGCGTGCCCGCATGGGCTCTTCCGGCATTGTTAACCAGTAAATCAATACGCTGAAAAACCTTTTCCGCTTGTTCAACCACTAAAGAAGGTAGTTTGGGATCAGTCACATCCCCGGCAACAGGCAGCACCGAAACACCGTATTTCTCTGAAATTTTTTTCGCAGCCAGAATCAGCTCAGGTTCTCGTCTGGCCACCATGACTAAATGCACACCATTCATGGCCAGTTCTTCACAAATGCTGAAACCAATTCCGGTTCGGGCTCCGGTTACCAGAGCCACTTTTCCAGTCAGTTTTAAATCCATTTGCTGCTCCTCAAGTTAAGCACAGTTAATAACATGAGCAGTATTAGTAACAAATCTCTTTTTCAGGAGCTTGTGCATCAGAATTCAGACGTCTGAAAAAAGCGGTCAAAGAGTTGGGATTTCCGTCTGCTTATACTCCAGACGATATTGAGTTTAGAGCCAGGAGTGGTCAATGCGAACGGACAATCATGAGCTTTCTTCTGCCAGGATTCTTATGCTGGCGATTATTTGCTGTATTGTTGTAGCTAATATTTATTTTAATCAATCTGTCCTGAATTTAATTGCCGGATCCTTTCCCAATGAATGGGGGGCTGTTTCTTTGATCCCCATGGGCACCCAGTTAGGCTATGCGGTGGGCTTATTCTTTCTGATCCCACTGGGCGATTATATTGAACGTCAGCGGCTTATCCTGCGTCAAGCGCAGGTGCTTTTCCTGGCACTGATCGGCATGATGTTATCGCCAACGGCGACAGTGTTGGTGTTCTTCTCCTTCCTTACCGGGATGGCTGCAACAGTAGCCCAACAGATAGTGCCGCTTGCCGCCTCGCTCACCAGAACTTCTGCACGAGGTAAAACCGTGGGTACGGTGATGAGCGGTGTCCTGGCAGGTATCCTTGCTGGCCGGGCTATCGGAGGCCTTATTGGTCAGTATTTCGGCTGGCGCGGTGTCTTTTTGTCCGGCGCGATCATGACATTGCTGGCTATATTTTTCATCTTGCGCATTTTGCCTGCTCAGTCGTTGCCAACGCCAAAGTTTAACTATCTGGCGGTATTACGTTCATTAGGACAGCTGTGGAAAAGCGAGCCGCAGGTGCGTGGTGCAACTCTTACACAAGCAATGCTGTTTGCCTCCTTCAGCGTGCTGTGGACCGTGCTCCCTTTCTGGTTAGCTCATCGCTACGATTACGGTGCAGGGATAACCGGCACCCTGGCTGCTTTGGGGTTAATCGGTATTCTGTGTGCGCCTCTGGCGGGAAGTTTCAGCGATCGTCAGGGACCATTCCGAATGGTTGTTTTTGGTGTGATACTCATGCTGCTAGCCTGGACTGTTTTTTGGAGATGGAACAGTATTGTGGGTATGGTGGTGGGCATTCTACTACTGGATGCGGGTGAGCAATGTGTACTGATAGCTAATCAGCACACGATTTATTCTTTGCGTCCGGATGCCAGAAACCGTCTTAATACATTATTTATGTGCGTTATGTTTATTGGCGGAGCATGTGGCTCACTGACTGCCACCTGGTTATGGGAGACAACTCATAGCTGGGCGCTGATTTCTTCAGCAGGGGGCGGACTCGTGATCATGGGGATGTTGATAGCCGTAAGACGTAAATATTCAGGCCCCTATTCGGGCACATAACGCAATAGCACTTCTTACATCCGTCGCATTGTCTGAGTCATCAACATCATTTAAAGCGTCCTGTATCAATTGTTTAGCAGCCCATTTTTCCCCGGCTTCAGCCTGCAATGTCGCCAATGAATAAGCAATACGGAGGGCCCAGCCATAAGCCTGTTGCTGGCGCGCTTTGTCCAGGGCCTGCTCCAACAGCAGGCGTTGCTTCTGAGGAGGTAATTGAGTGGCAGAAAGACGCATCAGCTCAGGCGTGCACCAGTTTTCATGATCCTGGCGGGTGGCTCTCAGTGATACCCCGGTATCAATTTCTGACAACAAGGGGGAATATTGCCAGTCTAATCCCATCGCCCGCAACGAGCTAAATAGTGTGGTTTGACTAATATCGGTATGACTGAACTGTTTAGCCCAAACAAGAAACAGCTCGCCGTATGTCTTCCAGAAATATAAATCATGCCTTTTTGCCAGATGAATAAGCCAGTTTGCGGCCTTTATAACCCAACGCGGATTACGATCCAGTGCTGCTGTCATACAAGCGCCTTCAGCCAGTGCACAGCAAAGAGAACAGACATGCTGCAAACGAGCGGCTTTTTTAACACCGCGCCATGCCATCTGTTTCGCGGCCTTATACTCACCCTGTAACCAGAGTAAACGAGACAGAAAGGCCTGACCGGCGCTCTCTTGATCAAGACCAAAACGGAAAGAGTGGCTTAATTCACCATGTTCATACCAATCAAGAGATTGTTGGAGATAATCACGCCCGACATCATGACGGCCCAAAAAATGCAGGGATACACCGAGAATACGCAGCCCGGTTGCCATCGCCTCCTCGTCGGTAATGGACCGTGCTAGCTCGCACATAGATTGCGCATGCTCAAGCGCTTTATCCAACTCGCCAGTACGCAGATAATACAACCATAATCCGTAATGTGCCTGTAAACGTATTTCTTTGTCGTCGAGCTTTTCTGCAATTGTCAGCGCGGTTTTCCAGGCTGAATGTGTTTCAGGCGTAGGGCCTTTTGTCCAGGTTGACGCCTTACCTGCTACAGCGCTGAGATTCATTCTCTGGCGTAGCGTTAATACTACCTGCGAAGTATTTTCATAAAGCAGAGGATAAATATGGCGCTGACATTCATCGTATAGTGAATATTCAATCCAAAAAGGGGTCATAGCTTGTAAGATCTCAAGCCCTTTAGAGGGATCAGCTCCCTCAATCAACGTTTGCTGTAATACACTCCGCAAATCATTAAGTATATGGCTATAACGTTCACGCCATTGTCCTGTTGGCAGCATAAACCAATCATCTTGTGCCTCTTTTACCAGAACTTTATAATAGTCGGCAAAACGGGCCTCAAGAACAGTATATTCACCCTGTTGCCTGAGTTTATCGCATGCGAACTGGCGCATGGTTTCCAGCAGGCGGAAACGGGTCTCTGGTACCTGAGTACTGACCTGAATCAGGGATAAAGACAGCAATCTTTGCAGATCGTCAACAACCTGCCAGCGATGCTTGTCTTTAATCAGCAGAAGGTCGCTTACTGATTTCACACTGAACATATCGGTATAGATCCCCAGAGAGCAAAATAATCGTTGTTCACGTGTGTTGAGCAACTGATAAGTCCACTCCAGCGCGGTCAGTATTTTCTGATGTCTGGGCTCCAGAGATCTGTGCGTATTGCTCAATAGCTGGAAACGGTCTTCCAGTCGGCTATAGATCTCTTTGACACTCATGACTGGCAGACGGGAGGCCGCAAGTTCAATCGCCAGCGGCAGACCGTCAAGATGACGGCATAACTCGCCAATCAAAGACAGTTCGCTGGCTGATGGATGGTAATTATGTCGATTGGCCTGCCCGCGTTCGATAAAGAGGCGGACACTGGAAAAAGTTAGTAACTCGTGGGTATCAGCCTCTTCGCTCTCAGGAACTTGTAATGGTGGTAGTAGATATTGTTGCTCGCCGGCAACCTGCAACGCTACCTGGCTGGTCAACAACAGTTTGATATGGGGAGCCAGGTGCAGGAGCAACGTAATCACTGGTTCAAGTTCATTAATTACATGTTCACAGTTATCAATCAGCAGTAAACATCGACGCCGTGCAAGCTGTTGCCGTAAATCGGCATCATTATGAATGGCAGCTAATGGAAGATGGAGCGCTTGTGAAATAACGGATAGCAAGCTGGATGCTTCGGTGATATGAGCCAGTTCAGCCACACATATTCCATCAGGAAAATGCGTGTGTGTAAGACTGACGACTTCCCATGCCAGACGAGTCTTACCCACGCCCCCTGAGCCTGTAATCGTCACCAGACGGTATTGATCCAATAAGGCGCATAATTCCTGCACAGCTTTATCACGCCCCAGAATCGACGCTAGAAAAGGGGTAATAGCGGGCTCAGGTATTTTTGATTTAGAGAGCGGTTCAGTTGGCGAATTGTTGATATTAAAGCGATAACCACAACCAAATTCAGTAACCAGTAGATGGCGGTCATGTCCCAGTATGCGGCGTATAGCTGAAATTTGTGCCTGAAGATTATTTTCTTCGACGATTTCATTTCCCCACACTTGCGTAAGTAAAGATTCTTTATTTACCGCTTTACCTCTGGCACTCACCAGAACAACCAGAACATCAAAAGCTCTGGCAGAAATTCTTACTGGCTTACCCCGATGTAACAGAATCCTTAGCTGTGGCCAGATTTGCCAGTCAGCAAAGTGAATCTCATCAATTGATATCATAGTGTTGAGATCTTCTGTTTTGAGCATCACGAACTCTCGCTATGGAGTAAGCCATTTCTAACGAAAGCGGTTATCAGAATCAGGCTACATGTTGAATGTGTTGCACCGGAGTATCACTATTCAATACCACTTTTACCGTTAATGATTATAAAGCCAATAGTGCTATGTGGCATAGCTTTGCGATCAAACTGGTGATGAAAACTGAACTATCTATGCCAGCCATATCCCATCAGGCATGGCTGGAAAAGCACTCACATGGATAATCATTCGACTAGGGATTAACCTTCAAATAACAGCGTGTGTCCGAACATTTAAATAATGGTGGTACGGGATGCCAATACCAGAACTGATGGCGGTTTATACAGTCTTATCTCAATGGCGCTAACAGCCACAGACAGAGGAAGCGGACTTGATACCTGTACCATAAACAGAGTATATCGACGAACGATCCACGCTGACAATGAGACGACGATTGGCATCCAACGAAGCGATCAAAGGCTAATTATTGCGATGCCGGTCAGCACCACCACTGCACCGGCAATCCGGCGTGCCAGATGATTTTCACGAAACAGCCAGTACGAAAGAAGAGAGCCGACAATAATGGATGTTTCCCTGAGAGGAGCGACGAGTGCCAGTGGCATGCTCTGCATGGCTGTCAGTACAAGGATGTAGGCAAGGGGAGAGCATACAGCAATGATAAGGATTGGGATGATATCCACACGTACAGCAGTTGGAATGCGATTTCGTCGCCGCATCGCACCAGGGGTAAGAATCAGACTCTGTAGCAGGAGTGTGCTGGCGTAGTAGCTCACTGGATCCAGGTGCAGAGAGATTACCGAATAACCGTCCCAGAGTGTATAGCCAGCGATGGCGGTGCCTGTCGCTGCCCCCCAAAGCATTCCTTGTAGCGGCCGGCTTCCGCTCCTGAACGGATTGCCGGTGACAACGAAAATACCAGCGATAACGATAAAGGCGCCGAGTAAAGCGCCTGGTGAAAGCCGTTCTCCCATGAGAAGGGTTGCAAACAGTATCGTCAGAACTGGTCCACTTCCTCGGGCAATCGGATAAACAACACCCAGTTCGGCGCGCTCGTAGCCAGCCTGCAAGATTAGAGAATAAGCGATATGAAGTGCAGACGAGATAACTGCGCCGACAGCGAGTCTCCAGTCGAGCTCCTGTTGTCCCTCAACTATCAGAATGAGGCTGAACGGGACCCACAGCAATGCTGAGGCACAGCTGTACGCCCAGACGAACACAAGAGTGTCTTCCCTCTTGTATTTTGAGGCTATATTCCATACTGCATGGGCTACCGCAGCAGTAAGAATCATTGCTACCGTGCTGAACTGCATCAGGACATATCGGGCAAATCAATACCCGCCCGTTCAGCCCGGCGACTTTGTTCTTTATCCCGCAGAGTGAGAGCAGCGACCAGCGTATCAATAACGACGAGCTGGGCCAGTCGACTCCCGGCAGCGGCCATCTGTGCCGGGAGTGGCATTCCGCCAACAACGAGCGAAACGTTGGCGAGTGTCGCCAGTGGGGTATCGTACTGGTTAGTTATTGCAATAAGCGATGCTCCTGCCGAGGATGCTGCATCAGCGATGGAGAGTGTGGATGATGTGCGCCCTGTTGAACTGACGACGATGATGACGTCGCCTGGACCGAGTAGACGAGCAGCAATCATCGCTGATAAATAATCCTGGATACTGACGGTTATCACACCCGCCGTCCGCAAACGAAAGACCGCATCAGCGGCAACCGTCGCAGAGGGACCAGCACCAAATGCAAATACCTGGCGTGCGCTCTGGATTAAATCGACCGCCTCATCAAGGGCGGAGATTTCGATAGCACCGCTGAGCGCAGTCAGTGCGTCTACACCAGCACGAATTGATGTTTCCAGCACTGATGCCAGCGTCGCATCCGCTGTAAGAACTTCAGGCGGGGCAAAGAATTGGGCAGTGCCACGAGCCCGGGCAATCTCTATCTTAAGTTCAGTGAACCCGGTGAACCCGATCGCTCGTGCAGCGCGTATTACTGTCGGCGGTGATACACCAGCACGGGTGGCAACCTGTGCTGCCGTGCTTGTACCGACAAATAAAGGATCGACAAGCAGGAGGTCGACAACTTTAGCCTCACTTGCAGCGAGGTCGCCGCTTCGGGCGTGAATGCTGCCAAGCCATTGCTGTAACCGCTGCTCACCTTCTGAAATTCTATTACCAATTTCTTTATTCATATGTAATATATTACATGTCCTTTGGGAAGGGCACAACCACCACGTAATTAGATTCTGTTGCAAGGAGTCCGCATTCATGAACACTGAAATCAATACAGTTGTTGCTGTTTTAGGTCCAGGTGCCATCGGCACAACAGTCGCGGCGGCGTTACACGAAGTCGACCGCACACCATTGCTGTGTGGACGTACTCCCCGCGATCACCTGACCTTGCAAGATGGCGACCGCTTTATCACCGTACCCGGTCCGGTACAGACGAATCCGGCACAAATCACTCGCACGGTTGATCTTATCTTTCTGGCAGTCAAGTCCACACAAATCGACGCGGCAGCAGAATGGCTCAGGGCGTTGACTGGCCCGGAGACGGTTGTATGCGTGCTCCAGAACGGGGTCGAACAGTTGGACAGGCTCGCTACGTACTCTCTGCCCGGACAGAGCGTTCCCGCTGTCGTGTGGTTCCCTGCGCAAGCGCAGTCCGATGGCTCGGTACGCTTGCGTGGTGAGGCGCGCCTCAGCGTGCCAGACGCACCAGCTTCCCGTGTAGTGGCCGCAGCGCTGCAAGGCACGTGGTGCTCCGTAGATCTGGCCGCGAATTTCAGCTCCCTGGCCTGGCGCAAGCTGATGCAGAATGCGGTGGCTGGACTCATGGCACTCACGCACCGCCGCTCAGGCATGTTTGGCCGTGCTGATATCGCCAGGCTTACGCTGGCTTATCTGCAGGAATGCCTGGCCGTGGCACGTTCAGAGGGCGCTGAACTCGGAGACGAAGTGCCGCAGGAGATCCTCGATAAGTTCCGGGCGGCTCCTGCAGACATGAGCACCTCCATCCTCACGGATCGAGAAGCTGGCCGACCGCTTGAATGGGATATCCGCAACGGCGTCATTGCGCGTCGCGGCCGGGTTCACAGCATTCCAACGCCGATCAGCGACATCCTGGTGCCGCTTCTTGCGGCTGCGAGCGATGGCCCTGGTTGATCCTAAAGCCGATGATTGCACTCTTACTTCTCTTCTTCGTCGCTCTCGGTGCCGGAGTACTCAGCGGTGTCGTCGGCACTGGCTCGTCGTTAATCATGCTGCCCGTCCTCGTCGCCACGTACGGGCCACGGATTGCTGTGCCTGTTATGGCGATCGCCTCCCTTTTCGGCAACATCGGACGGGTGATTGTCTGGTGGCATGAGATTCGTTGGCGACCGGTGTTTGCCTATTCGTTGGCGGGAGTTCCTGCGGCTGTTCTCGGGGCGAACACGTTACTTACGATTTCTCCTGGCACAGTGGAGGTATTCCTGGCAGCTTTCTTCCTTGCGATGATCCCGCTGCGCCGTCTCATCAGACGATCGAACCTCCACTTGAATCTCTGGCACATGAGTTTTGCCGGGGCGATTGTCGGGTTTCTGACAGGATTCGTGCTGTCCACCGGGCCGCTCAGCGTGCCGGTATTTACCGGGTACGGAATGAGTGGAGGCGTATTTTTGGGATCAGAGGCGGCAAGCGCAATCCTGCTCTACGCTGGCAAGCTAGCTACGTTCGGTATATCGGGCGCACTCGCGCAGCCTGTCCTCACATATGGACTTGCCATCGGCATCGCATTGTTCGTCGGTTCGATGATTGCGAAACGTCTCGTCCAGAAACTCCAGACGCATACGTTCGAGCTTCTCATTGATGCCGTTCTCGTCGCTGGGGCAGTAGGGATGATCCTTGCTCTCAAATGAAATGGCACGCCAGGGCTGACGGCGCAAGCGTGTTGTTATTGTGTAACAGCTTTCTACAGGCAGCGACGGGTCGGGGTGGAGGGGTTGGCAAGCCATCAGAAATGAATAAAGCCGTACCAGGGTATGCTGGTACAGCTTTTTGTTATTGTTCATGCAGCTTCGTTGTTTTTATTCCGCCCTGTGTTAAAAGGTGGTACGTATGCGACCCGGCATGTATCGATATAATCTGACCACCACTGCATCATCGCCTTGCGGGCTTCCAGATGCTCAGCCTTATGAATGTAAGCCAGACGCACGGTGTTGCGCTCCTGGTGACTCATCTGGCGTTCCACTGCATCCTGCGACCATAAGCCAGACTCCATCAGGGCACTGCATGCCATTGCCCGAAAGCCATGTCCGCAGATGTCCTGTTTCGTGTCGAATCCCATAAGGCGCAGTGCTTTATTAACCGCGTTTTCGCACATCGGCCTGTACGGGTTATGGTCGCCGGGGAAGACCAGTTCGTAAGCCCCGGATATTTCCTTAATCCGTTTCAGAATAGCTATAGCCTGCTGTGAGAGGGGCACGATATGAGCAGTGCGCATTTTGGCACCGCGCCCTGAATAACGCACACCCACAATGGCTTCGCGTGTGGCGGGTATCGTCCAAATTCTGTTTATGAAATCAATTTCTGACCAGCGTGCAAAGCGCAGCTCACTGGAGCGAATGAACAGATGCAGCGTCAGCAGGACAGCAAGCCGGGTCAGTTCACGGCCCTGATGATATGCTTCAATGTGTTCAATCAGTTCAGGCAGCCGCTCCAGCGGCAGGGCGGGATAGTGGTGTCTCATGGGGGGAGCCGTCACGCCATCAAGATTTGCTGCCGGGTTGGTGTCGATAAATCCCTGATGGACCGCATGGCGCATGATGTTACTGAGGTGCTGCCGCGTGCGGGACGCGACTTCCAGCAGGCCCTTTTCCTCAATGCCTTTCAGCAGGTCAATGAAATGATGGGGTTTAAGCTCCGTGACGGACAGATGACCAATTACAGGAAAGATATGGTTGTTCATGCTGGCAAGTAGACGGCCAGCGGTGTTCTGCGACCACTTTTTATTGTTTTTATGCCATGCCAGCGCCACTGTTTTAAACACCTTCTCTGGTGTGCAGGCTCTGCGTTCAGCAGCCCTCTGCTGTGCCGGGTTGATGTTCAGCGCCAGCATCTTACGGATACCTTCGCGCTGCTGGCGGGCATCAGACAGGGAGACGGCAGGATAGGCACCCAGGGCAATGCGGGATTCTTTGCCGTTTATACGATATTTTAGATACCAGTGACGTGAGCCGCCTGGTTTGATAAGAAGGTACAGACCGTGAGAATCAGAAACTTTGAAGGGTTTTGCGGATGGTTTTAAGGTGCGGATTTTTGAGTCGTTAAGGGGCATTTGGGGGTCACTCCGTCATCGAACTAACCTGACCCCAGATTTGACCACCAATTTTTCCCGATGCGGAGGGTAAAATCAAAATGCACCGGGAAGAGTTTTCACGCTAACCTCTTGAATCAATATCAGATAAGGATTCGCAAAGATGCATGCAAACAGGAAATTGGCTCCTCTGACTGGACTCGAACCAGTGACATACGGATTAACAGTCCGCCGTTCTACCGACTGAACTACAGAGGAATCGTGTGAACGAGGCGCATAATACTGACCTCATTACGGCGTGTCAACAGTAAAATTAGCACGCCTTTTCAAGTGGTTAATTAATCCCCAATATGAGGGATCAGTGAACCTGCGCGGGGTTATACACATCATCGTCTTCGCCATCACGAAGGCGTTGTAGAGGGTCCTGTTGATAAAACTGGCAGAATCGTTGCCACAGCGCGGGGAACCGTGGCGCAAAGAGCTCCGGGGCGCTGAAGAAGTATTCCGACAGAACGGCAAAACATTCCGCCGGATCGCTTGCCGCGTAGGCGTCAATGCTTGATGCTGTTTCACCCACCAGATCAATTTCATCCTGAATATTGTTCATTGCGGCATGCAGGTCATGTTCCCAACTGGCCACTTCCCGCAAGGGTATCAGCGGAATACCGCTGGCGCGATCGCCATTGCGCATGTCCAGTTTGTGGGCAACTTCATGAATGATAAGGTTAAATCCGGAGGCGTCGAAGGAGTCCTGAATATCCAGCCAGTTCAGGATGATCGGCCCTTGCTGCCAACTTTGTCCGGACTGCACAACGCGCTGGTTATGGACCAGGCCAATATCATCTTCCCATTCATCATCGACGACAAAGGGGGCAGGGTAGATCAGCACCTCATGGAAGCCATCCAGCCATTCGATACCCAGTTCCAGAACAGGCAGGCAGAAAAGTAGGGCGATGCGCGAGCTTTTCAGCGAGTCGAGTTCGAACCCCTGAAGGGCGACCAGCCTTTTTTGCTGCAGGAACCGCTCTGCCAGCGCAATGAGTCTGGCTTGTTCTTGCGCAGTTAAGGTCACAAGCAGGGGGATCGCAAGCGCTTCCTCCCACTGGGCGGACTCGTTTTGTGCGGTGTCTTGCGCTTTCCAGGGCCACTTAATCATCGTTTTGCTCGCAAACTCGTCACTTGAACAAAATTGAAGGGACAGGGTCTGTTAAAATGCCAAATTACCTGGCATGATGGCAACCATCAAAACGGAGAGATGCCGGAGCGGCTGAACGGACCGGTCTCGAAAACCGGAGTGGGGGCACCCCCACCGGGGGTTCAAATCCCCCTCTCTCCGCCACTATTCAAACACTTAGCTTACTTCCATTCAACGACACCCGTCACACTTGGTATAGTGTTGGTATACTCGTTTAGTATATTTCTCGCCTTAATCATCTTCTGATTTAGCTAAAACGGGAAGATCCAGGGCTGCGAATTTTCTTACTTTGCGATCCTGAACATGAACATGAACATGCTTTTAGCGTGTCCAGGATCTGTAGAAGGAAAGAAAGAAGAGGGGGACGTTTCAGCGAAATGATATTGCATCAATGTCGCTGTGGTGGGAAATGTGGAGACGTGAATATACCTCCACATTATGTTGATTACCTGCAAGTAGATATATTTCAACGTAGTACAACACGTCGCTAACGCTTTTCAGAACAGTATTTTTACTGCCTATTCAGGATTCACTGCCAACATTGCGTTTAAAAGCTGAAGCGATATCCGCCGCTGACTTGTTTCTGATCGAAGGCATTTCCCTGCGTGTAATCGGCTTCAAGGTAGAGCGTGTGCTGTTTGTTGAACTGCGCACTCACACCCACACCATTGTTCCAGCCGTTGCCTTTGAAGCTGTGCTTCTCCCGGGAGCCGTTCAGGCGATAATCGGTATTTCCTGAAAATTCTCTGATACCTCCGGTCTTCACATACATATTTAACTTGCTGTTACCGGTGGTGACGTCGTACCCCACTACTACGCTGGCGCGTCCTAACATCGATTCGTAGCGACTCAGATGGATATTGAGACCATTACTTGCCTTCATATCCATGTCATTTTGCTGGCTGTAAGTGAATTGGGCCTGCGGCTCAATATAGAACCCATTGCCCGACTGATTCAGGCTGAACTTCTGCCCGGCTTCCAGAGCGGCACTGAATCCACTGGCGCTACCGCTAGCGCTGACGCTGTTGTTCTGACTGTCCAGTACATGGAAGCTGTTTTTCTGGCGTGACGCTTTTATAACCAGATCGCTGTAAAAGCCGCTTTGCGCCATATAGCTGGCGTACATTCCCATGTAGTCTGAACGTGCTGTACCGTTACCTCCGCGATAGTCCGGTGACGCGTGTGTTGAACCAATAAACAGGCCCATGTACAAAGGCGTTTCGTCAGAGAGGCGTTTATCCCCACCAAACTGAATGCCACTGTAACCCATATCAAAGCCGCTCAGTTTGCCACTGGCGAAGGAGTCCAGGCTTCCTCCGTACCCGCGAAGCCAGAGATTACCTTCCTTGCTTTGATTTCTCAGGTCGCCCATCCGCTGCATCAGCGTACGGCTTTCGACATAGTTCATCAGATAGCCAACGTTGAGATAATTGCCGCCAGCATCTGCTGTCGTGGTTGGCTTAGGCGTTGGGGCTGGATCGGGTTTTACGATGGGGGGCTGAGCGGGATCCGGCGTGGGAACAGGTTCAGGATCGGGAATCGGTTCCGGAGCCGTCCCGGATGCGTAAAGCTCCCAGTTGGTCCCATTTTTACGCACATCGTACAGATATCCCCCCAGTTCAACCTGAGAAGAGGCGGTGAATGAGGCTGCACCGTCAGCAGTTTGTACAACCGTCAGAACTTCATTTCCGGTTGTCGCCTCGCTGCCCTGGTTGTTGATCGTCAATACGTGATTGCCGGAGCTGCTTCCGCTGACATTCAGTAAATCCCCTGCATTATTAACGCCATCCCCCTCACCAACGACATCGGCACGCATAACAAAGTTGCTGCTACCACTCAGGTTCGCCACATTTAATGTGGTAAATGCGTTGGCAGAAGAGGCTCGGCTGGCAAAATCGACCGTTGAATGAGTCAGCGTCAGCGTGTCGAGATTCGAATCCTCCGTCACGTTCCAGACGCTACTGTCCATTGCGACGTCCAGTCTCCCGCCATTGACATTGTCGCTGAGGGAGGAACCCGTCCAGGCCGATCCGGAACGCATGTCGAGATTGATAAGCCCACCTCTGGAAAGAACGCTACCGTTGATCAACATCTGTCCTGTAGCGTTGATTCGGCTGGCGGCATAACCTGCATTATGTTGGGTCGCGATGGCCATCTGGTCGGGGGTGGCCATCTGAATAACCAGATCGTTCGTTAGATCGATCTGGCTGTTGGTCATGGCGTAAACCCCCCGGGTTCCCGCCGCGCCAGTGATTGTCAGATTATCTCCGGTTATTTTACCGCTACTCAGCGTCCACAAACCCAGCCCCAGGCCGCCATTACGATCAACCGTAATATCGGTGTTTTGCATGTTTATAACGGCTGTTGCACTCTGAGCTGAGGCACCGTAAGAGCCGCCGGAGGAGATGCTGTTCCGTTGTGCTGTCGTGCCAGAAAAATTGATCGTTGCGCCCGTACCGCTGGTCACGAGCCCTCCGCCCAGGGCGGAAGAAATGTGACTGTCGGCACCGATAGTGGTCGTTCCACCACGTACTTCGATGCCATTGGCGCTCGTGCCATTCGTGTCCACAGTGAGTCCAGCCGCGTTAACCTGGCCAAAACTCCAGATGCCGTGTGTGTAGTCACCATTAGTTTTAATTGTGCTATTTGTTCCCAGGTCGACAACAGAGTTCCTCTGTACGTTTATGCCTGAGGCGCTGTGACCCTGAACATCAATCGTCAGGTTTGTCGCCGTAAAACGTGCAACGCCGTTGGCTGAATTACCGTTGAGACCCCCGATATAAATCCCTGTGCCTCCGTCGGTTTTGATCTGGCTTCCGCTACCCAGATCGACACTACTACCATAATCGTTAATGCTTAAGCCCGTTCCGCTTGCACTCTCAATGGAGAGTTGGCTGGCTAATAACGTTGAACTATGCCCAACAACAACGCCGTCACCGCTACTTTTAATGGTGCTGCCTGTGCCTAAGTCAGCATGTGCAGAGTTACCGTTTATATTAATACCGACGGCAGAGGTTTGACCGACAACGTCTACTGCCAGTTGGTTAGCGGTCAGGGTGCTATTGTTACCCTGCAGAATGATCCCTTTGGCATAACCTGAAGGGGCGTTGACATTGACGGTAACATTATTACCCAGGTTGATGTTGCCGGGTGTATTGCCTGTTGGGGTCATCACGCCATAAATGCCACCGTAGGGATCAACGCTATCACCCGTAATTCTGTCACCATCATTAACGGTAATATTGGTGCCATTCTGGCTGCCTAAATCTGCAGCCTGCACTAATGGTGAAAAGACAATTGCATTCAAACCAATAGCACCGATCGTTACCAGTTGAATTGAAACAGAACGTATTTTTAATTCAGCGAGGCGATCGACCCCAACATTTCCATTGTGTCGTTTGATGTCCATACCACTCCTGTACAGTACCCGGACCCGGGGACCATGATTCCTGTCAATTTGCATAAGCTGGGTAATAATGTGCTCTCATTGCTAGCAGATTATTGATGTAATGGCGTCCAGACGAGGGGATGGAGAATAATCATCTGCTACCGGGAGCAATCAGAAGGGCTGTAAAGCAGAGGGGTAATTAATTACCCTCTTGCGAGAGCGAGTCAAGAATAAACTGTTCTCACGCCTGTAATCGTCCTTTATTCCACTAAGCGACTATAAATAGGCCAAAAAATGTTGTCAAAAATTCAGTCATATCACAGGGGGCGTATTTTTGGTAAAAGTCTTATTGATATTTGGACTTTTCTAAGTCGTCATTTTGTTTTAAACAAAAACATTAGCGTACGGATGATTTACGTATCATCAACAATAAGAAAATACAAAAAAGTATCAGCAGCATCTTTTTGTAAATGAATTTATACGCGGGTAGAGTCTGAGGGGGAGGCATAAAAAAGCCCGCCAGAAGCGGGCCCGAAATTATTCTGGAAATTAGAACTGATACACTAAGCCCATGGCAACGATGTCATCAGTCGCGATACCGTTGTCGGCATAGAAGTGATCATCGTTATCCAGCAGGTTGATTTTGTAATCAATGTAGGTGGACATATTTTTGTTGAAGTAGTAGGTCATACCCACATCAACGTATTTCACCAGATCTTTGTCGGTGAAGCGTGGGTTACCATCACCATCGAGATCCTGACCACCCAGGTCAACACCTTTAGACACCAGGTAAGCGATGGAAGGGCGCAGGCCGAAATCGAACTGGTATTGTGCGACCGCTTCAAAGTTTTTGGTCTGGTTGGCGATACCGCCAGTAGTTTCACCTTTACCGCCGCCGTAATAGGTCATATTGCGGGTTTCAGCATACTTCGTGGCCAGATAGATATTGTTCGCGTCGTATTTTGCGCCAATGGTCCAGGCTTCTGCGGTTTCGCCACCGGCGTAGTTGTTGGCGCGGGTACGATCGCTCGCTCCGCGAGCAACCTGATCATCTGTACGGTCAGAAGAAGAGTAGGCTGCACCCAGGCTCAGACCAAAGTCAAAGTCATAGGAGGTAGACATACCGAAGCCATCACCGTTTTCTTCAGCCAGTTTACGGTTGGCGCTGTTACCCGAACCTTCTTGCCCAAAACCTGCTTTTTCATTGTTGCCCTGATATTGCAGCGCAAAGTTCAGGCCATCAACCTGACCGAAGAAGCCTTTGTTACGGTAGGTGGCGACACCGTTAGTACGACCCAGCATATACACGTCAGTCTGGGTGTAGGTGTCTCCGCCGAATTCCGGCAGCATATCGGTCCACGCTTCTACGTCGTAAACCACACCGTAATTACGACCATAATCAAAGGTACCGTTCTGACCGAAACCTAAACCGGCAAAGCCCAGACGAGTTGCGGAATCGCCTTTATCGCCTTCAGTCCCGTTGGCTTTAATGTTGTATTCCCACTGGCCGTACCCGGTCAGTTGATCCATGATCTGAGTTTCGCCTTTAAAGCCCAGACGCGCATAGGACATGTCGCCGTCGCTGCCAGAATCGTCAGAGAAATAGTGTAGACCATCTACTTTTCCGTACAGGTCTACTTTATTGCCGTCTTTATTATAAATTTCGGCAGCATTCGCTGCGCCAGCGATAAGTAATGCTGGAACAAGCATTGCCAATACTTTTCTTTTCATTATGTATTCCCTTATGATAATAATTGTCATGAATAAATGCTACTTTCCAAAAGAGCACGTTTGGATACTATTCGATAGAGTTCATTTTATTTTAAAAATAACATGTAACAATTGTATTTTAAATATTTCAAAATATTTCCTTTTGATTTTTTATAATTCATTTAATATGTTTCATATAAAAATAATACACATTTATTATGTTTTGATATCATGTGGTTATGGTTCTGTTGGTGGCATTGATTGTATAAATGTTTTTTCGAGTAAAAGCGGTGGCAGTCTGCCTAATATTTGAATAAAAAAACCGGCATAAATGCTGATGATAAAAACGGAATAATTAACGGATAAAAGGCTAATGACATGATCATAATGGCGTGGATAATATAAAACAGAAACTGGAGTGACAGAGTGAATGTTATATCTGTTTGCGATATGAGTTAATAAACGAAATCTTGGGGAATTCTGAAAATGAGTCACAATAACAGAATTTGTTGTGACATAACTAAAATTGCCCTGGATCAATACATATGCAAAATCAATGACTGGCGGACATCTTGTGACGCACAGAACAGAAAAATGTGACTATAATCACAAAAACAAGCAAAGATATCTTTCGAGTTATATCACCAAAATGGAGTTTCCTTTGAGCACAATGGAAGAAAGGGCAACACGGAGTCTGGGGGGCAAACTGGCACTGTGGGTGTTTTACGCTTTCTGCGCCTATTTCGCCTGGGCCATGCTGCGCTACGCGTGGGTGATCAGCCACATCCAGTCGATTCCGGTCCCCGGATTCGAAAGTTCGCTTGGCTCAACCAGCGGTAAATGGATGGGGGCACTGCTGGGTTTTCTGGTGCTCGGGCTGGTGGGACTGATCCTCGGCGGCATCGCCTGGTATACACGCCCGCGCCGCCAGACAACGTGAAGACGCCGGAGAAACTTGCTACTGTAGCCTTTCTTAACGTCCGGGAGGCAATGTGGATCTTCAGCACTGGCAATCACAATTTGAAGCGTGGTTATGTCACCATCACACCCGACAGGATGCCGCGCACGATATCTTTCACTTTCGCCGCGTTTGGGCGACATCCCGGCAGTTGATGGAAGGGCAGGAGGTGGATGGGCTGGTCGTGCTGACCGCCTGTTATTTTCATGACATTGTCAGCCTTGCTAAAAATCATCCAGACCGTAATCGCTCGTCGGTTCTGGCTGCCGCAGAAACTCGCCGTATTCTCATCCATGATTTCCCGACTTTCCCCGAGTCGCGACTGGCATCCGTTTGCCATGCCATTGAGGCCCACAGTTTTAGCGCGAATATTGCTCCGCTCACTCTGGAAGCCAAAATCGTTCAGGATGCCGACAGGCTTGAGGCGCTGGGCGCGATAGGGCTGGCGCGCGTCTTTGCGGTTTCTGGCGCCTTAGGCGTCGCGCTTTTTGATGGTGACGATCCCTTTGCCGAGCGGCGTGCACTCAACGATAAACAGTTCGCTCTCGATCACTTCCAGACCAAATTACTGGCGTTGCCCAACACCATGCAAACCGAACGTGGACGTGAGTTGGCCAGACATAACGCGGAGTTCCTGGTGAACTACATGGCAAAGCTGAGCGCTGAGCTAAAAGGTGACTATGAGTCCGTCGATCAGACGGTGATCCAAGCATTCCGCCCCAGCCACTCGTAACGCCAATTTTATGTTAACCTGACAACACTCTTTATTGGCCGGTTGACGATATGCAGCAAAATCTTTCAGTAACAGATTCGCTGGTCCCCGCAACAGACAGCAATGCTGATGTTGCGCAGGGGTTGTTAGCGAAATTGTTGGAAATTTATGATGTTAAAACGCTGGTGGCTCACCTGAATGGAATTGGCGAGAATAACTGGAGTCCGGCTATTCTGAAGCGTGTGGCGGTGAATGCCTCGGCATGGCATCGACTCAGCGAACGAGAGTCGACGTTTTTGCGCACCTTGTTGCCCACTCCGCCTGCGCACCATCCTCACTATGCCTTTCGGTTTATTGACCTTTTTGCCGGTATCGGCGGTATTCGTCGCGGATTTGAGGCGATAGGCGGGCAGTGCGTGTTTACCAGCGAGTGGAACAAACATGCGGTGCGTACTTACAAAGCCAACTATTATTGCGATCCGGCCAGCCATCACTTTAATGAAGACATTCGCGATATCACGCTCAGCCATCGCGAAGGCGTTAGCGACAGTCAGGCGGCAGAGCATATTCGCCAGCATGTACCGCAGCACGATGTTCTGCTGGCAGGCTTCCCGTGTCAGCCGTTTTCGCTTGCCGGGGTGTCGAAGAAAAATGCGCTGGGCCGCGCCCACGGTTTTGCCTGCGATACCCAGGGGACACTGTTTTTTGACGTCGTGCGTATCATTGACGCCCGCCGCCCGCCGATTTTTGTTCTGGAAAACGTGAAAAACCTGAAGAGCCACGATCAGGGCAAAACGTTCCGCATTATTATGCAAACGCTGGACGAGCTGGGCTATGACGTCGCCGATGCAGAGGATAACGGCCCGGACGATCCAAAAATCATCGATGGCAAACATTTCTTGCCGCAGCACCGGGAGCGCATTGTGCTGGTCGGATTTCGCCGTGATCTGAATTTGAAGCGCGATTTTACCCTGCGCAATATCAGTACGCGTTATCCGCAGCGGCGCACGACGCTGGCGGAGTTGCTGGAACCGGTAGTGGAAGCCAAATATGTGCTGACGCCTGTGCTGTGGAAATATCTCTACCGCTACGCGAAAAAGCATCAGGCGAAGGGGAATGGTTTTGGCTACGGCATGGTTTATCCCTCAAATCCGAACAGCGTGACGCGTACGCTTTCCGCGCGCTATTACAAAGATGGCGCTGAAATTCTGATCGACCGCGGCTGGGATTTCGCCGCCGGGGAAGTAAATTTCGACGATCCGCAAAATCAGCAGCATCGTCCGCGTCGCTTAACACCGAGAGAGTGTGCACGACTGATGGGTTTTGAGTCGCCGCAGGGATATCAGTTCCGTATCCCTGTTTCTGACACCCAGGCCTATCGTCAGTTTGGTAACTCCGTTGTGGTGCCGGCGTTCGCCGCTGTGGCGAAACTGTTGGAAGAGAAAATTAACGCGGCGGTCGCGTTACGTCAGCAAGAGAGCATGCATGGCGGACGTTCACGATAAGGCGACGCGCAGTAAAAATATGCGGGCGATTGCGACCCGCGATACCGCCATTGAAAAACGGCTTGCGGGGCTGCTGTCGGAGCAGGGACTCGACTATCGCGTTCAGGATGCCTCGCTGCCTGGGCGTCCCGATTTTGTGGTGGATGAATACCGCTGCGTGATTTTTACCCACGGCTGTTTCTGGCATCACCATCACTGTTACCTGTTCAAGGTACCGGCAACGCGCACAGACTTCTGGCTGGATAAGATCGGTAAGAACGTGGAACGCGATCGCCGCGATATCCAGCGTCTGCGGGAACTGGGCTGGCGGGTGCTGATCGTCTGGGAATGTGCGCTGCGCGGACGGGAGAAACTAAGCGACGCCGCGCTGTCAGAACGTCTTGAAGAGTGGATCTGCGGCGCTGGCGCGCCCGCGCAGATCGACACTCAGGGGATGCATTTACTGTAACGTTTTTTTATTTTCCACCGCGTCAGGCGTCGGTTTGGCCGGGAAAAGGTATTTCCCCAACGTTACCAGAACCACCGCAAAGACGATGACCCCCAGTGCCAGCCATTCAATCGGTGCCAGACGTTCACCGCCCAGTCCCGTCCCCAGTAACACCGCAACGACCGGGTTCACGTAGGCGTAACTGGTCGCCAGCGCGGGGCTGACGTTGCGGATCAAATACATATAGGCGTTGATGGCAATGATGGAACCAAACAATGCCAGGTAACCGACCGCCAGGAAACCTGATAGCGACGGCAGCGCAGTCAGTTTTTCACCGCTGAGCAGCGAGGCACACATCAGCACGATCCCGGCGGCGAGCATCTCAATTGCGCCTGCCATCATCCCCACTGGCAGCGTAATGCGCGAACCGTAGACAGAGCCAAACGCCCAACTGATCGAACCGATCAGAATTAATATCGCTCCCCATGGATTGCCGCTCAGATTACCGCCGCTATTGAGCATCACGATCCCCGCCAGCCCAATGGCAATCCCCAGCCACTCGAGCTTGCGGGTTTTAATGCCAAAGAAATGGCTGAAGCACAGGGTGAATAGCGGCACCGTCGCCACCACGACCGCGGCGATACCGGAAGGGACGTTTTGATGCTCCGCCACGGTAACCAGACCGTTGCCGACGGCCAGCAGCAAAATGCCAATCAGTGCCGCGTTAAGCAGAGGGCGAAGCGGCGGCAGTTTATGGCCGCTCAGCAGTAAAAAAGCGGTTAACAATCCCCCGGCCGCGAGAAAGCGAACGCCTGCCATCATCAACGGTGGCCAGCTCTCCACGCCGATACGGATGACGAAATAGGTGGAACCCCAGATGATATACAGCGCGAATAGTGCGCTGAAAAGCGGTAACAACTGCCTGAAACGCATAATCCCTCACGTGAGAAACGCTAACAAGCGACATAGTAAACGCGAAAACTATCGGGCTGGCGAGCGATATAATTCACGCATCTTGTTAGAAAAATGTTGACGAATAACGCCAGTTTCGGCCTCGCGCGTTTTACTCCATACTTAACGCTTCAAGAATAAAAAAATGAGGGAATAATTTTGGCAGGAAGTAGCTTACTGACCTTACTTGATGATATCGCCACGCTGTTGGATGACATCTCGATGATGGGCAAACTGGCCGCGAAGAAAACCGCTGGCGTACTGGGGGATGATCTGTCGCTTAACGCGCAGCAGGTGACGGGAGTAAGGGCAAACCGCGAGTTGCCGGTGGTCTGGAGCGTTGCAAAAGGCTCGCTGGTCAACAAAGTGATCCTGGTACCGTTGGCGTTGCTCATCAGCGCCTTTATTCCCTGGGCCATTACGCCATTGTTGATGATTGGCGGTGCCTTTCTCTGCTTTGAAGGCGTAGAGAAAGTCCTGCACACCCTCGAGTCGCGAAAACATAAAGAAGATCCGGCTGAGCGACAGCGGCGGCTTGAAGCGCTGGCGGCGCAGGATCCGTTGGCGTTTGAAAAAGATAAAATCAAAGGCGCGGTGCGAACCGATTTTATTCTCTCGGCAGAGATTGTGGCGATCACGTTGGGGATTGTGGCCGAAGCTCCATTGCTCAACCAGGTGCTGGTTCTGTCGGGGATCGCGCTGGTGGTGACCATTGGCGTTTATGGTCTGGTCGGGCTGATTGTTAAGCTGGATGACATGGGCTATTGGCTGGCGGAAAAAACCAGCGTGCTGGCGCAGACGTTAGGTAAAGGGTTACTGGTTGTCGCGCCGTGGCTGATGAAATCACTGTCGGTGGTGGGCACGCTGGCGATGTTTCTGGTGGGTGGTGGGATTGTGGTGCACGGTATTGCGCCGTTACATCATGCCATTGAACAGTTTGCCCAGCAGCAAAGTGCCGCGGTGGCGCTGATGTTGCCGACGCTTCTGAATCTGGTGCTGGGCTTTATCATTGGCGCGATTGTTGTGCTGCTGGTAAAAGCGGTGGCCAGAGTGCGCGGGGCTGCGCACTAAAAGTCTTCTCCTGAATTACGCAAAACCAGACATCCTCGTCTAAGGTGAAAACGTTCACTGTATACAGGAGGTAACATGGTTTTTTCGGTCAGTGAGGAAGTGACTGTGAAAGAGGGCGGTCCGCGCATGATTGTCACCGGCTATTCCAGCGGTATGGTGGAGTGTCGGTGGTATGATGGGTTTGGCGTCAAGCGAGAAGCATTCCATGAGAGTGAACTCGTTCCCGGTGATGCCAGGCAACTGTGTGAAGAAGCCTGATGACAAAACGCCCGGCGACAGTCGGGCGTTTTCTTAAAAAAGCGTGACGGCAACAATACGTAACGTACTGCGTTATGCCAGGATTAGGAAAGCAATAAAGCGTAGGGAGTGGTCAGCGTGCCGCACGAAACAACGATGGAAAACTGGGGCTGGCTGAAAATGTTGGCGCGGCGACTCGGCCCTGGCCACGTCGTGAATCTCTGCTTTCTGATCGTCATGTTCTTTTCGACCCTGTTGACCTGGCGTGAAGTGGTCGTTCTGGAAGAAGCCTATATCTCCAGTCAGCGCAATCATCTGGAAAATGTCGCCAACGCCCTCGACAAGCAACTGCAATTCAACGTCGATAAACTGCTTTTTCTTCGTGACGGCATGCACGAGGCGCTGATCACCCCTCTGGGATTTTCCGCCTTAAAAGATGCGGTTACCCATTTTGAACAGTTACGTCATTCGCGCGTCTGGCAACTTGAACTGGATAAGCGACGGACGCTGCCATTGAATGGTGTTTCTGATTCGTTTGTGAACCAAACCATGCTGCTCTCACGTGACAGCGAATCGCTGGATAACGAGCTGACTGCCGCGCTGGAGGTGGGATATCTGTTACGTTTAGCGAACACCCGCACGTCCCTGTCGCAACAGGCGATGTACGTCTCGCGCGCAGGATTTTACGTCTCCACGCTGCCGACATCGCTTTCCAGCGAAATAACCTCCCGCTACTACGATTACGTGATTCAGCCCTGGTTTACCGGGCAATCGCAGCGAAACAACCGTATGCGTGGCGTGCGCTGGTTTACCTCACCGTCACCTGAACTTCACTACGATCAGCAGCGCGTAACCGTCAGCGTGCCGCTGGACAATAACCATTACTGGCTCGGTGTACTGGCGATGACTATCCCCGTTTCGGCGGTGGAACGGTTTATGGATGAAGCCATCGACAAGGACGTGGAAGGGGAATATCAACTCTACGACAGCAAACTGAAACTGCTGGCAGCCTCAACGCCGGGACTGCGAAATGACAAGACGTTTGATGAGCGTGAACTGGCGATGCTGGCGCATGATATCGAGCAGGATACGGTAGGCGGCTTGCGCATGGGGAGCCGCTACATCAGTTGGGAACGGCTGGACCATTTTGATGGCGTACTGGTGCGGGTACATACCTTAAGTGAAGGGGTACACGGCGATTTCGGCAGCATCAGTATCGCGCTGGCGTTGTTGTGGGCGCTGTTCACCGCGATGTTGCTCATCTCCTGGGTGGTTATCCGCCATATGGTCAGCAATATGTTTGTGCTGCAAAGTTCACTCCAGTGGCAGGCCTGGCACGATATGCTGACCCGCTTATATAACCGCGGCGCGTTGTTTGAAAAAGCTAAGCAACTGACTCAGCGTT
Source organism: Citrobacter sp. (assembly GCA_019415335.1). The sequence goes on from DXKH01000125.1 coordinate 49,225, forward strand.
GCCGAACGCAAAAACAACCGTTGTCGGTTATTCAAATCGATCTGGACCACTTCAAAAGTATCAATGACCGCTTTGGTCATCAGGCCGGGGATCGGGTGTTAACGCATGCCGCAGGCTTAATCAGCGGGACATTGCGTACCTATGATGTCGCCGGTCGTGTCGGCGGGGAGGAGTTCTGCGTGGTCCTGCCGGAAACTTCTCTGGTGCAGGCAGAGCAGATAGCCGAACGCATCCGCCAGCGACTGAATGAGAAAGAGATTCTGGTGGCGAAGAGCGCCACGCTGCGGATCAGCGCCTCGCTCGGGGTGAGCAGTACCCAGGAAACCGGGGACTACGATTTTGAGCAACTTCAGTCGCTGGCAGACCGCCGACTTTACCAGGCAAAACAGGCGGGACGTAATCGGGTTTGTGCTGTGGATTCGGACTAAGGTGTGGCGAAGAAGTGGGTCATCCCTTCCTGCCAGCCCTCGGGTCCTTCATGCTGCGTGCGGTAAACCTGCACGGTGCTATCGGGGCGCAAAACCACCCCTTCACGACTCAGTCCTTTGACGATCACCGCATAGTCCATCGCCTCAAGCAGCGGGGCGTCGTTTGGGCCATCGCCCAGTCCGATGGTGACCGGACGTCGTTTCCACTGGCGCTGATAGCGATCGATCAGCTCGTTTGCCGCATGGCCTTTTCCTGAGGCAGCATCCAGGACATGCCAGAAGCGGGCACCGTGGACAAACTGCAGTCCCAGATCGTTTAGCTGCCGGGCGAACTCGGCCATACGCTCGTCGCTGTCGCGCCAGATCAGCGTGACTGAGGCTTCATGCAGGCGCGTTAAGCTGGCCTGGGCATGCGTCAGGCCGGTCCATTCGGCGATGGTGGACTCATCGACATCATCAAACGTCGTGAATTTAAACGAGGATTGGGTACGAAGTTTATTCAGCACGGCGCTGATTTCAGCCTGCGAGGCACCAACTATCTGGCGCGGAAAGTCAGGATGCGTCTGCCAGCGACTGTCCAGTTCAACCACGGCGCCATTCTCAGCAATCAGAGGCAGTCCTTGTAAGTTGAGCTGCGTTTGGATGTGCAGCATTTCTGCCGCCGTTTTGCTGCTGCACAGGATGACGGGAATATCGCGTTCACGCAGACGGGCGAGCCAGGCGGCGGCAGGTTGCCAGTCATAGGTGTGACTGTCCAGCAATGTGCCATCCAGATCGGTAAAAATCAGCAGCGGATCGTCGAGTGATAGCATTTTTGTCCCCGTCATAAAGTTCCGTATTCCGGAAAAATCCTAAAAGCAGGGCATTTGGCCTGACAGGAGAATGGGATCGATCCCGTCATCATGAGTGCTGACAACCTGTCTGTCCCAACCATTAGAAGGATTAATCATTTGTCTGAAAAATATTTGCTTGTCATGCAAAAAAATTGCGGATAAGGTTTAGCGTACATCAGATTTCCTGGTGTAACGAATTTTCAAGTGCTTCTTGCATAAGCAAGTTTCATCCCGACCCGTCAGGGTCGGGATTTTTTTCGCTGCCGGTCAGCGATTAATTTCCGTCACGCTAAAGTCATGGATGTCCAACTCAAACGCCTCGGCCAATTCATGCCATGTATGATACTCACGCCCATCCACGCTGACTCTGTTCGGGTCGTTTCCGCTACGATGAATCTCGCTCTCGCTGATTTCATTAATCGCCGCCAGCAACGCGTCAACATCGACGCTGACTTCACGTTTTGCGGTATCGCTGTACTCTTTCGCGGTCTTCATTTCAACCTCGTCATTAACCGTGCCACAGACTAAGTATAGACCGTTGAGAAAACCCGCAATCGAACCGCTCAGACGCTGCCAGGCGGCGGTTTTTGTTCTACACTGGCACAAAGCCACAGGAGGATAATGATGAAGGTGAAAGATCGGGTCACAGTCAAAACGGACGGCGGTTCGCGTCGCCCAGGCGTGGTACTGGCAGTGGAAGAGTTTAGTGAAGGCACAATGTACCTGGTTTCGCTGGAAGACTACCCGCTCGGCATCTGGTTCTTTAACGAGTCAGGGCATCAGGATGGTATCTTTGTGGAGAAGGTAGAATAGAGTTGCGACGACCGATGTAAACCCGGCTGGTGGGACATCCACCAGTCGGGACGTCTCATCGCATGTTGACAAAGATACCGTTGGTCACGTTATCGGTCAGTCTGACGACATGATAGATAACCTGTTTGTTATGCGTCTTTATCTTTCGTTTTATATTCCCCTTATGGGATGACACTGTTTTCGCCTTGATATTCATTTGATCCGAAATTTGAATTGTTCCCTGGCCTTCCATCCACATGCGCAGCATGCTGGACTCAGTACGACTTAATGATAACGTCGGTAAATTTATTACCCCGGCGGTGTCTGTCTCTTTTTTCAGAATATCGCCAAGAAGATCGTCCAGTGATTCTGGCTTTATTGATTTTGAACTGATCAATAAGTTTTTTCTGACTAACAGGTATTCATCAAAATGCACATTGGCAATTGCCATAAAAACAATAAATAGCGTATTGGGATGCTGATTAATGATTTGCTTTATATGCTGACTGTTGGCTGGATCATGGATAAAACAGTCTTCATTAATAAACACCACAGAAGGTTGGTGTGTATCACAAGCGATGTCGAGTTCGTCAACGGTTTCGATGTCGTTGATTTCCCTTTTTTTCACCCCTCTGCTTACCAGATACCCGGTCAAACCTAGCCGGGTGTAACTGCATAGATCCATAATAATCGTTGACATGGCTTACCCTCACTCAATGCGTAACGATAATTCCCCTTACCTGAATATCTCATCACAACTTAACGGAACCGAATGCTTCACCTAATGAGACGCGTTTGCGGTTTTCAGGCGGACTTACTATCCCGTAAAGTTACGTATAATTTGCCTGGAATTGTCTTAAAGTAAAGTAAATGTTGCGTTATGTGAGTGAGATAAAAACAAATAAAGCGCGCGAGAGTTATCCTGGTAGATGTTTTTACTGAATGACTTTAGGATAATCCTTATAAAAACAAGATAAACATTATGGACTATTATTAACGGGCAATTCACTAACAATATCAGCTAATAAATTGAATATTTCGCTAAACAGGTGCTCGCAAAATGGCGCAATCAACGGCATTAATGCCGCAATTAACGATATCCCAACGGTCAGGGTAAGCGGGAAACCAATCACAAAGACGGATAACTGCGGCGCCATACGGTTCAGTAATCCCAGCGCCAGGTTCAGCGTGAGCAGCATGGTGATGACTGGCAGCGCCAGCATCATCCCGTTGAGGAAGATTAGACTGCCCGCTCTGGCCAGCGCCAGAAACGCGTTGCTGTTCACCGGATTACCGCCAATGGGCAGGGTATGAAACGTATCGACCAGCAGCGAAATCAGCCACAGATGACCGTCAAAGGTCAGGAACAGCAGCATCGCCAACATATCAATAATTCTGGCAAGCACGGGCATATTCAGGTGGCTGGCCGGGTCGACAAAGGTGGCAAAGGAGAGCCCCATCTGCAGACCGATAACCTCACCCGCCGTACGCACGGCCGCAAAGGCAAACTGCATGGTAAAACCCAGCGCGATGCCGATCAGGATTTGCTGCATTGCCAGCCATAACGCGTTAAACGAAAAAATCGGCACATCGTTTGGCGGCAAAGAGGGGGCAATAACGAAGGTGATGATGATCCCCAGACCCAGTTTCACCCGCTTTGGAACCGCGCGTTCACTGAGAATTGGGGCGGTGGTGATCAGCGCCAGTACGCGCAGCAGCGGCCAGAAATAGAGGCTCAGCCACTGCAGCCATTGATCGCTGGTTACCTGCAACATCCGTCGTCTTACCCGATGATGTACGGCAGATTGGTGAACAGCGTACGCACGTAATCCAGCAGCATATTCAACATCCACGGCCCGGCCACAATGATCGCCGTAAACACCGCCACGATTTTCGGGATAAACGACAGCGTCATTTCGTTAATCTGTGTGGCGGCCTGCAAAATACTGATGATAAGCCCCGTCACCAGCGCGACCAGCAGCAGGGGGGCGGCAAGCGCGAGGGCAACTTTCATGGCCTCGGTGCCAATCATCATGACCGATTCGGGTGTCATTTTTCGCCTCTAACTGTAGAAACTTTGTGCAAGTGAACCCACCAGCAGTTGCCAGCCATCAACCAGCACGAACAGCATCAGTTTGAAGGGAAGGGCAATGGTTGCCGGGGGAACCATCATCATCCCCAGCGCCATCAGGACGCTGGCGATCACCAGGTCGATAATCAGGAAAGGGATGAAAATCGTAAAGCCGATCTGGAACGCGGTTTTCAGCTCGCTGGTCACATAGGCGGGCAGCAAAATGCGCATCGGTACGGCTTCCGGTCCCTGAAGCGGGCCGCTGTTTGCCAGACGGGCGAACAGGGCCAGATCGGCTTCGCGGGTCTGACGCAGCATAAATTCACGCAGCGGTTGCGCACCTTTGTCCAGCGCTTCCTGCATCGAGATTTTCTCTTCGCTGAACGGCTGATAGGCCTCAACATAAATCTTGTCGATGACCGGCGACATGATGAAAAAGGTCAGGAACAGCGCCAGTCCCAGCAGCACCTGGTTTGGCGGCGCGGACGGCGTGCCGAGCGCATTGCGCAGCAGGCCGAAGACGATGATGATGCGGGTAAAGCTGGTCATCATCAGTAAAATGGCCGGAATAAAGGTTAGCGAGGTGATAAAAACCAGCGTCTGGACGGGAAGCGACCAGCTCTGTCCGCCGCCGGGCAGCGGTTGGCTCACCAGACCGGGAAGTTGCGCCAGCGCGGCGGGGCTGATAAGCCACAGACTGGTCAGCGTAAGGGATAACAAACGGCGCATCAGGATCTCCCGGAACGCTTAAGCAAACTCTTCATCATGGCCTGAAAATCGGCAGGAGCAGACGGTGTCTCTTCTGGCACTACAGGGGCTGGGGGGAGGGTATGCAGCACATTGATGTTTGACGCCGTCACGCCAAGCACCAGCCGTGCGTCCTCAACATCAACAATCACTACCCGTTCGCGCGGACCCAATGAGGTACTGGCGGAGACTTTCAGGCCGCGCGTACTGCCGCCTTTCGGCGCAAAACCCAGGCGCTTGATTACCCAGGCGGCCGCCAGGATCAACAGGATGATCCCCAACAGCGCGCCGCTGACCTGCATCAAAGGCGAGCCCGGTACGGCAGAAGGCTGTTGAACAGTGGCCTGGGTTTTCATGATTAACGGCTCAGACGACGCATACGCTCGGACGGCGTGATAATGTCGGTAATGCGTACACCGTATTTATCGGCCACGACCACCACTTCACCCTGGGCAATCAGATAGCCATTAATCAGGATATCCAGCGGTTCACCCGCCAGACCGTCCAGCGCCACCACGGAACCCTGCGTCAGACGCAGTAGCTCTTTAATGGTCATGCGCGTGCGGCCCAATTCGACGGTCAGTTTGACCGGAATATCCATGATCAGGTCGATATCCTGCAGCGTGCCGCTGACATCGCCACCGCCAAGCTGCTGGAAAACGGCATCGGCAGCACTTTTGCTGGGGGTCGTTTTTTGCTCGTTCAACGCGTCAGCCCACAGATCGTCCAATGCACCAGTGTTCTCATCAGACGGATTATTCATGTCACTCATTTGGGCTGTTCCTCATTCAGCGAATTCAAAATCGGGTTAATCAAATGTTCCACGCGTAACGCGTACTGACCGTTAACCGTGCCATATTGGCTGGTCAGTACAGGCACACCGTCCACATGAGCAATAATGCGGTCTGGTTTTTCAATCGGCAGCACATCGCCGGGTTGCAGTTTTAATATCTGAGAAAGGCGCAGCGGAATATCGGCAAAGTTCGCCACCAGCTCCAGCTCGGAGTGTTGAACCTGACGCACCAGATTGTCGCGCCAGTTCTGATCTTCATTACGCGAGTTTTCCAGCGGCGGGTTCACCAGCAGTTCGCGTAGCGGTTCAATCATGCTGAACGGCAGACAGATGTTGAACTCACCGGTCAGGTTGCCAATCTCGACGTGGAAAGGGGTGTTGACCACGATATCGTTCGGTGACGTGGTGATGTTAGTAAACTTCACCTGCATCTCAGAACGCACGTACTCCACTTCCAGCGGATTGATCGCCTTCCACGCGTCGCTATAGCCTTCCAGCGCCAGTTTCAGCATGCGGTTGATGACGCGCTGTTCGGTGTGGGTAAACTCGCGGCCTTCCACTTTCGTCGGGAAGCGGCCATCACCGCCAAACAGGTTATCAACGGCGATAAACACCAGGCTCGGTGAGAACACCACCAGACCCGTACCGCGCAGCGGCTTCAGGTGGATCAGGTTCAGGTTGGTCGGCACCGGCAGGTTACGGGCAAACTCGTGGTACGGCTGAATGCGAATCGCGCCGACGGTGATATCCGGGCTACGACGCAACAGGTTAAACAACCCCATCCGGAACTGACGGGCAAAACGTTCGTTGATGATCTCCAGCGCCTGCAGTCGCTCGCGCACCACGCGACGCTGGGTATTGGGATCGTACGGGCGAATTTCACTTTCGCCTGCAATACCCGGAGTCGGCTCGTCTTTCGTGTCGCTGTCGCCATTCAACAGCGCATCGATTTCAGCCTGAGAGAGAATACTGTCGCCCATGTCTTTACCGCAGAATGAAAGCTGTATACAGCACGTCGGTGACGTCCTGTTTGGGTTGTCCGGCAACGAGCGGAGGGGAAAGCGTCTCTTTAATCGCCGCGATCAATTTTTGCTTACCTTCTTCAGTAGACAGTGCGTTGGCGTCCTGACGAGAGAACAGCAGCAGCAGACGGCTACGGACTTCTGGCAAATATTCATTCAGGCGGGTGCGCGAGGCTTCATCCTTCAGACGCAGCGTCACGCCGATATACAGTACGCGATCCGCATCGCCCAGATTGACGGTAAACGTATCCAGGGCGAAGAACACCGGCGCAGGCGGCGGTGGTGGCTCATTGGCCGCCGGAGTGGGATGCTGCTGCATACGCCAGTAGCTATAGCCTGCGGTTGCGCAGGCGGCAAGGGTAATGATTACCAGCAGCGGGATCCAAATTGAGCGTTTGCTCTTTTTGCTAATCGCGGAATCAGTCATCTGATACGGGCTTCCTGTTTCGGTACAGCTTATCGGCTGATTATCCCGTGTCCTGACCACGGCAAAGCGTGGAAAAGACGCGGATAATCGTGCTACCTCTGGCGTTAGGCGAAGATATCGATGGCGCCGTTACCGCGTGCGGCGGACTGGAGCGACGCGGGAACCACCAGTTCACTCTCGTCATCGGCCATGAGCCGATCCTGTCCCTGCGTGCGAGCCGTCTGCTGCTGTTGGGAAGAGGAGTGCTGCTGGCCGGCGAAACTCTCGCTGCTGATGCTGCTTTGTCCTAGTTGAATACCGCTTTCCGCCAGTTGCGTGCGCAGCATTGGCAGGGCGGCTTCCAGCGCCGCGCGAACGTGGCTATGGGCTGAGACCATCTGCAGTTGTGCCTGGTTATCATCAAGCTTAAGCGAAATCTGTACCTGACCGAGATCTTCCGGATGCAGACGCAGTTCCGCACTCTGCTGACCCTGACGGGTAAACAGCGTGATGTGCTGACTCAGGGATTGCTGCCACTCATGGCTGCCCAACGGTGCGCTCAGAACCGGTGCGGCGCTGGTGGGGGGCGGCTGTGAGGCTGAATGTGTGGTCGTAGTCATCGCAATGCCTGGCGTCACGGGTGAAGGCGTACTGTCGATCTCCGCGTTGGCGGCAGCGGCAGCCACCACAGGCGTAGTGACCGCCTGACCTTTCGCGCTTTCCGCGGCGATAACCGGCGGTGTGCTATCTGCTTTGCCCTTCTTCGTGTCTTCACGAGTCAGCGGATTGCTTGTACCTTGCACAAGGGTACGAGGATCGGCGCTCAGTGCACTCACTTTTTCACCGGGGGTCACCGGCGGTGTCGTCATTCCCGATTGACCCGGCAGCATGGCGAATAGGGCGCTAAGGTTGGCGAGATCGTCATCGCTCAGTGCGGAGGTGTCTTCATCCTTTTGCGCAGTCTGGCGCAGAGCTGCCAGTGCACTGTTTTTTTGTGTGGGTGTCAGGGCGGACAGCAGGGCCTGCGCATCGCTCAGTCCTTTTTGCAGTTCATCAGACAACCCCTCTTTGGTGGCTAACAGGTCGGCCAGCTTAACCGCCTGCGAGGCGTCGCCGTCCTGTGCCAACAGGCCTTTTTGCAGTTTACCGCTGGCGGCCTGCAAATCGGCTAACGTCAGCGGCGCGTCTTTACCCTGTGCGTCGCCTGCGCCTAACGCGCCTGCCAGCAGGGCCAGAAAATCCTGGGCGGAGTCCGCCGTCTTCCCGGACGGCAAGCCGGTGATAAGGTCTGTGTCTGTTGTGACCAGTTGGGGTAAGGTGATCATTCTGGTTTCCTCATTGCGGCACGCTGCGCAAATTCATCCATTTTTTTCTGATCCAGGCGGTTTTCAGCCAGTAAGGCCGCCGCGTTTTGTCTGTCTTGTAAGGTCTGCCAGGCCTGAAGCCGCTGTTTTTTTTCACGCCAGCTGTTCAGCGCCACATCCACTTTTTGCGTCCACTGCGTTAACTGCTGGCGATGCTGTTCCACCGCTTTTTCCAGAGTCTGAATAAACTGCTGGTAGTTAATCCAGCGATTACTGGCAATCCCCTGGCTCATATCGCTGTTGAGATTGCTGCGGTATTCGTTCTGGTAGTCAAGCAGCATCGTGAGCTGTTCTTCCGCCTGCTGAAAACCGCGGCGCATTTCACCTAACAGCAACGCAGCATCATCCACCTCTTTTTCGGCGAGATCTTTGAGTGTTGCCAGTGCACCATGTTCAGCCATGACCATTACCCTCCTGCTCTATCACACCGTCGGGAAAATCAGATCGAGCGCCGACAGGGAATCCTCCCAGTCAGCGCGTTCGAAAATACCTTGTTGCAGAAACGCTTCCAGTTGTGGCCACAGCGCGATGGCTTTATCGAGCATCGGATCGCTGCCTTTGGCATAAGCGCCGACGCTGACGAGATCGCGGTTGCGCTGGAAGCTCGACAGCAACTGCTTGAAGTGACGCACTTTGGCGTAGTGCTGTTCAGTAATCAGCGCCGTCATCGCACGGCTGATCGACGCTTCGATGTCAATCGCGGGGTAGTGTCCGGCCTCTGCCAGACGCCGCGACAGCACAATGTGACCATCAAGGATGGCGCGCGCCGAGTCGGCAATCGGGTCCTGCTGATCGTCGCCTTCGGTCAGTACCGTATAAAAGGCGGTGATGGAACCGCCGCCGTGGATCCCGTTACCTGCGCGTTCAACCAGCGCCGGAAGTTTGGCGAAGACCGACGGCGGATAGCCTTTGGTAGCCGGTGGTTCACCGATCGCCAGCGCGATTTCACGCTGGGCCATGGCATAACGGGTCAGGGAATCCATGATTAGCAGCACGTGCTGACCACGATCGCGGAAATCTTCCGCGATGCGGGTGGCATAGGCGGCCCCCTGCATGCGCAGTAAGGGCGATACGTCCGCCGGGGCGGCGATCACCACCGAGCGCGCGCGCCCGTCGGCACCGAGAATGTTCTCGATAAAATCTTTTACTTCGCGGCCACGTTCGCCAATCAGTCCCACGACAATGACGTCGGCGCGGGTATAGCGCGCCATCATGCCGAGCAGCACGCTTTTCCCGACGCCGGAACCGGCGAACAGCCCCATACGCTGGCCGCGACCGACGGTTAACAGGGCGTTGATCGGACGCACGCCGGTATCCAGCACATGCTCAATCGGCGTACGTTGCAACGGGTTAAACGGCTGGGTAATTAGCGCCCCGGTTTCCGTGGTGTCGGGGGAGGGCAGACCATCGAGCGGTTTGCCGCTGCCATCGAGCACGCGGCCTAACAGCGCCGGACCGAGCGGCAGTTGTTTACTGCTTTGCAACCCTTCACTGGCGATGTTTTTGGCGTAGACACGTGCGCCAGGCAGAATGCCCTCGACCTCTTCAAGCGGCATCAGAAACAGACGCTGACCGTTAAAGCCCACCACTTCACTTTCGACTTCGCGGGTTTCCGTTCCGTCCTGGCGCTCAATGACGCAGGTTGCGCCAAGCGGCAACTGCAACCCGGTGGCTTCCAGAACCAGACCGGTAGCGCGGGTCAACCGTCCATAGCGGCGAACGGCCGGAAGCTGCACCATTTTGGCTTCGAAGTTATCCAGCGTCGTCAACCAGCGGGTCAGGCGTGAAGTCATCAGATCACTCCCGGCGCGGCCAGACGACACAGTTCTTGCCAGCGGGTCGCCACGCTGGCGTCGAGATCGCCTTCATCGGCAGAGACTTTACAGCCCCCGTGGTGCAGGGTCGGATCGCCACGCAAACGCCAGCCGTGCAGGCTGAGGGTGGCGCCGAGCATCTCTTCGACGCGCTGTAAATCATCCGGATGGACGCGCAGTTGCGGTTTGCCGCTGAACAGGGGCTCCTGCTGTAAAAGCTGCTGGATCTGCTTGATTAAGGCGGAATTATCCACCGCAGGCGTCTGACCAATCACCTGACGCGCAGCTTCCAGCGCCATCTGCATCAGGCGCGAGGCGATCACGCTGTCCAGCGCGTCCAGCGTGTGCTGGAATTCGCTGACCAGTTGTTGCATCCGCGCATGAAGTGGTGCCTGCTGGGAGCGCGCCTGCACCTGGCCCTGTTCCAGCCCTTGCGCCAGGCCTTCCTGATAGCCCTGTTCGTGGCCGGTCTTCCGACCTTCCGCCAGTCCCGCGTTATAGCCTTGCTCGTGGGCCTGAATTTTCAGCTGCGCTAACTGCTGCTCAAGCTGCTGTTCCGCACTGATCTCGGGTTCGTCTTCTTCAGACACGGGGTCATCGTTGTGCTCCATAGGCACAAACTCAGCCAGCGGCGGCGCGAGATCGTCCGGGGTCCAGATTTTCCACGGCAGCTCGTTAGACATAAGTATCCTCGCCGCTGCCAATCATCATCTCGCCGGTCTCGGCCAGACGACGCACAATCAACAGAATGGCTTTCTGTTCGTTTTCTACCTGCGACAAACGCACCGGGCCACGGTTGGCGAGGTCGTCGCGCAGAATGTCTGCCGCACGTTGCGACATGTTGCGCAGGAATTTCTCGCGCAACGGCTGTTCCGCGCCTTTCAGGGCAATCAGCAGCGACTCGGAATCCACTTCCTGCAGCAAACGCTGGATGCTGCGGTCGTCCACATCCACCAGGTTTTCGAACAGGAACATCTCGTCGATAATTTTTTGCGCCAGTTCGCCATCGAATTCGCGTACGGCGGTAATAACCGCTTCTTCCTGCTGCGTTTTCATCAGGTTGATAATTTCTGCCGCCGTTCTCACGCCGCCCATTTTGCTGCGCTTGAGGTTCTGGCCGTCGAGCAGGCCATTGAGCACTTCGGTCAGTTCCGCCAGCGCGGCTGGCTGTACGCCGCCAAAAGTGGCGATACGCAGCATGACATCGTGACGCAGACGCTCGTCGAACAGCGCCAGAATATCCGCCGCCTGACCGCGTTTGAGGTGCACGAGGATGGTGGCGATAATCTGCGGGTGTTCGTCGCGGATAAGGTCGGCGGCGCTTTGCGGCTCCATAAAGTTGAGCGTTTCAATGCCGCTGGCGGTGTCGCGGGTTTCAAGAATATCTTCCAGCAGGCTGGAGGCGCGTTCTTCACCCAGCGCTTTCACCAGCACCGAACGCAGATATTCGTTGGCGTTGATGTTGAGGGCGGCAAACTGCTCGGCTTCGAGCTCAAACTCCGCCAGCACGTCAGTCAGCTGTTTATTAGAGATCTGGCGGACGTTCGCCATTGCCGCGCTCAGGGTCTGCACTTCGCGCTGGGAGAGGTGTTTGAACACCTCCGCCGCGCGATCTTCGCCAATGGTCATCAGCAGGATGACGCTTTTATCGGTACCGGAAAGAGCATTACTCATGATCGTTATTCATCCACTGGCGAATGACCAGCGCCACGACGCGCGGATCGTTATCTGACATTTCGCGAATGCGCTGGCTCATCACTTCTGCGCCCAGACGCTGATTCGCCCGACGCTGCTGAGTCTGCTCATCTTTACTGAGGCGAACCTCAACGGCTTCTTCGGTTTCCTGACGGATTTGTTCACGTTCCTGCTGGGCTTTCGCCTCTTCAGCGCGACGTGTCAATTGTGGACGAATCGCCTTACGCCACAGGATCCACGCCACCAACAGCACCAGCAGCCAGCGACCAGCAGCGATCAACTGTTCGATAAACAGCTGCTGTTTCCAGAATGGCAGTTCGCCTGCGTTGTCATCCGTGGCGCTGAACGGTGAATTGACCACGTTCAGGGTATCGCCGCGCTTGTCCGAGAAGCCCATTGCCTCGCGGGTCAGATCTTCAATCTGCTTCATTTGATCGGCAGTGAGCGGCAGCGGTTTGCCATCCGGTAGCGTTTTGTAGTTCACGACCACCGCGACGGACAAACGCTGTACGTCGCCGACGTTCATTTTTGTGTGGCGGATGGTACGGTCGACTTCATAGTTGCTGGTTTCATTGCGCTGGGTATTGCGCGGACCGGCACTGGCGCTGGTGGTCGTCTGCTGCTGCTCGTTTTGTGCATTCTGCGCATTTTGCTGATTCGCCGGTGGCGTGCTGATCGGCGCCGTATTGGCTGGCGCAGGTTGGTTGGACAGCGCACCAGGGACGCCACCCGGCAGGCCGGAGCCAATTTGCTCACTTTCATTCAGTTGACGCGAACGCAGCACGGCCTGAGAGGCATCGCCGTTTGGCCGATACTGTTCTTCCGTCTGTTCTTTATTGGCGAAATCCAGCTGCGCGGTGACCTGTGCGTGGACATTCCCGTTACCGACAATCGGTGACAGGATCGATTCGATACGGCGCTGAACACGTCCTTCCACGTCGCTGGCGTATTTCAACTGCGCGTCGTTCAGATCGCGGCTGCTGGTGTTTGACTGCGTGAGCAGATGGCCGGCCTGATCGACCAGCGTCACGTTACCCGGCGGCAAACCGGCTACCGCGCTGGAAACCAGATGCACGACCGCAGTGATTTGACCTTCATCCAGCGCACGTCCTGGTTCCAGATTGACGGTCACCGAGGCAGAAGGGGATTTCTGTTCACGCACGAACAGAGACGGCTTGGGCATTGCCAGATGCACGCGGGCGCGCTTAACCGGGCCAAGGGTTTCGATGGTGCGTGCCAGTTCGCCTTCCAGCGCACGCTGGTAGTTCACCTGCTCGCTAAACTGGCTGATGCCGAACTTTTCCTGATCCAACAGTTCAAAGCCCACCGCACCACCTTTTGGCAGCCCTTGCTGGGCCAGACGCAGGCGCAGTTCATGGACTTTGTCGGCTGGAACTTCAATCGCGCCGCTGCCTTCCGTGAAGCGGTACGGGATGTTCATCTGGGTCAACTGGGTGACGATCGCGCCGCCATCCTGATCGGATAAATTGCTGAATAGCGTACGATAGTCAGGCGCTTTGGCCCACAGCACCATCGCCACAATAATGGCGACAGCCGCAGAGCCCGCAACAATCAGAGGAATTTTGGGATTCGCACGCAGGCGATTAAGCCACTCGAGAGGTTTAGATTGGGTTGCAGCCGATGCAGTCGCGTTCATCTCGCACCTCGTGACTGTTCGTGGACGGCTTTATTTGCAAAGTGGAACAAGACTCACTCCCGGGTCAGCAAAATCGAAAAATTGACGGTCTCATTATTTGCGGTTTCGTTTTTTTCTATGCGGTAAAAACCGGGGTTTTTTATCGTTATTTAGCGCCTTTATCTTATTGACAAACTGGTAATCTCTGCTGCGTAGAAAACCATCCAGAGGATTATCATGTCAGCGATACAGGGGATTGAAGGGGTTATCAGCCAGCTCCAGGCCACGGCGATGAGCGCCCGGGCGCAGGAGACACTGCCGCAACCGACCGTGAGTTTTGCCGGTCAACTGCACGCCGCGCTGGACCGCATCAGCGATACGCAAACCGCCGCCCGTGTGCAGGCGGAAAAATTTACTCTGGGTGAACCGGGGATTGCGCTGAACGATGTGATGACCGATATGCAAAAAGCCTCCGTCTCCATGCAGATGGGGATCCAGGTGCGCAACAAACTGGTGGCGGCCTATCAGGAAGTGATGAGTATGCAGGTGTAGGTGCTGAACTGGCCCGGTATACAATTGACTACCGGGCAGATTTAACGTATCAAGCCTGCCATTTCACTTTGCGAGCTTTAACCTCGTCGAGAAGAGCGAGTGTTCTCGCCTCATCTTTTGTAAAGTCTTGCAGGAAGTATGGGTTAATGCTTTTAAGCCAATTTGCCAGGTCGGGTTGATCCCACCACGCCAACTCAAGCAGCGACTCAATAATCTTGTCGGAAAAGCGAAAACGAATTAAACGCGCAGGATTGCCCGCATAAATACCGTAGGGCTCCGAGCGAAAATTTGGTGGAAGGACTGCTCGCGCGCCAATAATGCAGCCATTATTAATTTCGCCACCGCCCAGCATCAGCATTTCATCGCCAATCCAGACGTCATTTTTAATGACCGTATCACCGTATTGCGGCGGTGGTGGATTACGCAGTTCGGGATGAAAATATGAAAACATGGAGGTCGACATGGTTTTCATTTCATGTTGACCATTGAGGAGAAACTTTAAGCGTAAGCCTCCGGACACAAAACGGCCAACCCGTAAACTTTGCCTTCCTGCATCATATTTAACGATAGAACCGACACCAAAACCTGAACATTTACCAATATACAGAGTTCCGATATCCGAAGGCATTCCGAGCCAGTCCTGAAAGAAACCTTTAGGTAGAGTGCTAAATAGCCCGTCCTGATAGGTCAGTACGTCAAAATGTTTTGCCATTGCATGGTTTGGGTCGACCCCCAGACAGTCTTTTTCTGTTTCAATATTCACCCGTTCACCTAATCATTTTTGTTGACGCCTTGATTCCGCGTCGTTGAGCAAAAGTGTTTCACTTTCAAGCAGTGTTTTTCGGCGTGTTTTCAACCGTTTGGCCGGTGAGCCAAAATAAATACTCCACTCTTCAGTATTTTTTGTAATTAATGAATTGGCCCCGACAGCGCAACCATCGGCAATGGTTACGCCGGGCATGACGACGGATTGGGAACCTATGATGGCATGTCTACCGACAGTGACAGGTGCCTTTTTAACTCCGGTATAAATAGCTGGCACAGTCGGATTGGTCATGACCGAACCATCGTAGTTGTCGCTGGTACTGTAAATTTTTACGCCTTGCGACAAACCACTAAAATCACTTAACGCAACCCCAGCGCCAGCGAACAAAGCACAATAACCACCAATATGCACATAGCTTCCGATATGCAAGAAACCCTGGTCAGCAGCAATCAGCGTACTGAAACCATCAATACGGACATGGTCACCGATAGTGATATTTTCCAGTCCGATAATGGTGCAGTTTTTGGCAATCAGGACGTTCGTGCCAACCGATTTAAAGCCGAACTGTTGGAGTTCATTCTCATTGTAATAACCGGGATCAAACGGATTCTGGCGCATGGTAACCCCTTATTTGAGCGATGAGCGGGTGATTACGCGAAAGTTCGCATGAATAGCATATAAGGTGGCGAGCCAGACAAACGGGGGAATAAACGACGGGGAACCGCTTTGTTCCCCGTTTTATTACTTCTGAATTAAATAACGAATTGTCGGCCCGTCCTGCTGAATATCCAGTACGGTGTAGCCGTGGTTGCGCGCATCCAGCGGAATGTTATTGATGGATTGCGGACAGTCGCTGACCACTTCCAGAATTTCCCCTTTCTGCAACTGCGGCATCGCTTCCAGCGTTGCCACGGCAGGGTAAGGGCAGGGCTCGCCGACCATATCAAGGCGATAATCAGGAACGATATTTTTCATGCGGATTCCTTAGCAGGGGTCAGCCCGGCGCGACGGAAGAAGCGTTTTTCCCAGCCGATGATGAACATCAGGGCGGCAAACAGCAGCAGATAGGTCACCAGCAGGCCGCCGAGCGGACCGAAGGTGTTGAGCAGGTTGATCTTGTCCCAGTTGGTGGCCAACGCAGGGGCGAAGTCATCCCAGTAGTAGGCCAGAATCGTTGAGCCGATGACGTTACCGAGACCCACCCACCAGTAGTGTACCTGGCCTTCCACCGCGCGGTACATCCAGCCGGTTTCACACCCGCCCGCCAGCACGATACCAAAACCAAACAACAGCCCGCCGATGACCGCATTCGGGCCCGCCCACATGATTTTGGCTTCTACGCCCAGTTGTACGTAGCTGAAAATACCGATCGCACTGACGCCCATCCCGAAGATGATCGCCTTTGCCATATGGGTGCGCCCGGTGATCCACAGATCGCGGAAGGCGGAAGTGAAGCAGATTTGCGCGCGCTCGATCAGCAGACCAAAACCAACGCCGAACAGCATCGCCAGGCCCAGCTTCGGCTGGTTCATGGCGGTCAACAGCGCCCAGCCTATCATGCCGATAAACACCAGCATGCCGAGGCGGAAACGACGGCGCGCCTGATCCGGCTTTTGCGTCAACGGCGACGCAGCAGAGACTTTCTGCATTTTTACCGGGATGCGGAATATCGGCAGCAGGGTGAATCGCGCGCCGAACCAGGAGCCGATGGCGGTTGCCAGGGCAAAGAACCAGGCGTGCAGAGAGAACTGGGGAATACCGGTAAAGAATGCCGCCAGGTTACAGCCCATCGCCATACGCGCGCCGAACCCGGCGATGATCCCGCCCAGCACCGCCTGCATGATGCGGATGCGACTACGCGGCATGCGCAGTTTGACGTTATTGGCCCACAACGCTGCCGCGAAGCAGCCGCCGAACATCCCGAGGATCATCATCCCGTCGATGCGGGTGAACGGGGTGCCTTCCAGATGGATCAGCTTGTAGTAGCCCCATTCTTCCGCATGGACGCCAAACAGTTGCAGGATTTGTCCGCCCCAGCGGGTAAATTCACCCGTGACGGCCCAGAAGGTGCCGGTGATGCCAAAATAGTAAGTGGAGAGAATACCCGCTGCGATGACCGCAGGGACAGGCGCCCAGAATTTAACTAACCAGGCTTGTTTGAAGTGTTGCCATGACATGTGTTTTGCCTCTGAACTCAGAAGGTGTGAAACAAGAAAGCGGATAGTACACCACTGCGGTAATTTTGCCTGGTACTATTAAGCGGTAATCCCGAATGGATCAAAGTTCTGCGGATACCGCGAAAGGCTGGCGACCGCAGGGCTTTAATGCCACAATCCTCTTTTCTTCGCATGCAGGATGAATGATGAAAAAATGTGCAATCGTCGGGGCGTTACTGATGCTGGCAGGATGCGCCGAAGTGGAAAATTATAATGATGTGGTTAAAACGCCAGCGCCCGCCGGGCTGGAAGGGTACTGGCAGACGAATGGACCGCAGCGCAAACTGGTGAGCCCGGAAGCCATTGCCAGCCTGGTGGTGACTAAAGAGGGCGATACGCTCGATTGTCGCCAGTGGCAAAGGGTGATTGCGCTACCGGGTAAACTGACGATGTTGTCCGGTGACTTAACCAACGTGACAGTCAAACGTGAACTTTATGAAATCGAGCGGGAAGGGAACACCCTGGAATATGACGGGATGACCCTGCAACGCGTGGATCGTCCAACGGTGGAATGTGCCGCCGCGCTGGAGAAATCACCGCTGCCAACGCCATTACCGTAATGCGTTGTCCCCGACAGCCTCCCTGTCGGGGTGCTTCATTAGATTACCTCTTCAATCACCCACACGCTGACGCTGCCGGCGTTGCAGTAAAACGTGGCGTCGCCGTTTTCATCAGTGCTCACGCTTTCGTCCCGGTTGCCGAGAAAATCCCGCCAGGTTTTATTGCCGTAGTTTGCCCCTAGTGCGAGAGTCTTCTCGCCATCATCACCATTGGATAACACCACCACGCAACCGGGATCGTCGTCCGTCCCGCTGCGGCTGAACGCGATGCAGTTGGGGTGATCAAACCAGAGCGTCTGAATACCGTGGGCGAACCGCTGGCGGGCAAGAATGAGTTCGTCAAGTTGCTCAATGACTGGCATGTCAATGGTATAGGTTTCCCCGTCGCCTCCGGTATCTTCATACTGCGCGCCATAGAGATCAGGATAGAAAACCGACGGTACGCCATTTTCCCGCAGCAGGATGAGCGCGTAGGCCAGCGGTTTAAACCACGCTTCAACCGGCGCCTCCAGCGCCTGCAACGGCTGGGTGTCGTGATTGGCGACCAGCGTCACAGCGTGAAACGGATCGGCTTCCACCAGCGTACCGCTGAAGATCTGGCTCATGTCGTAATCACGTCCCTGACGCGACGCTTCATGAAAATTGAGCTGTAGTGGGGCGTCGAACAGCATCGTTTTGCCTTCCACCTGGTCGATATAGGTTTGCAGCTTATCCACTTCGTGCGACCAGTATTCGGCGACGATAAACAGCGGTTTCGGCGCCACCTCCTGAACATGTTCAATCCACTCTTTATAGAACCAGGCCGGAATGTGCTTTACCGCATCGAGACGAAAACCGTCACACTGGGTTTGCTCCATCACCCAGCGCGCCCAGTATTTAATCTCCTCGGTGACGGCATGATTACGAAAGTCGATGTTTTCGCCCATCAGATAATCGAAATTGCCCAGTTCGTCATCAACCTGGTCGTTCCAGCCCTCGCCGGTATAGTCGTTGACGATCTTAAAGATGCCGTCTTCGTGAGGGTTTTCGATGTGGTCGATGCCGCTGAAGCATTTGAAATCCCAGATGAACTGAGAGTACTGGCCGCCGCGTGCCGGGAAGGTGTAACGGGTCCAGCCTTCGCATTCGATGATCTCATCCGCAATTTGCGTGCGATCCTCTTCGTTGACTCGCTGTACGCGGATGCTCTCTTTCTCGTCCGCCCCCATTTTGTGATTTACCACTACGTCAAGCAGTACCGTGATGTCGTTTTTCTTCAGCGCGTCGATAGCCGTAAGTAGCTGCGTCTTATCACCATATTTGGTGGCAAGGGTGCCTTTTTGGTCAAACTCGCCGAGATCAAACAGATCGTAAGAGTCATAGCCGACGGAATAACCGCCGGAAGCGCCTTTATAAGCGGGCGGCAGCCAGACCATGTTGATACCGATATCATTGAGGCTGTCTGCGCGCTCTGTCACCTCTTGCCAGAGTTTGCCGCCGTCGGGGTAATACCAGTGGAAGAACTGCAGTAACGTGGGGTTTTTCATCTTCCGTGCTCCAGAAGTCTTGTAGACGACCTCTGGAGTATGGAAGATTTTTGCCAACGTAGCGGGAATTATTGCGGGGCAGGGGGCGCGTCGGGTACCAGCAGCATGCCAGAAAGTCGGCCATACGCATTGTTGAGCGACTGCTGACGCGTTGACTGACCGATCAGACCACTGAGCTCATCAAGCCGTTGGCGCAGTAACACTTTCAGGTGCTCTTCGTTATCCAGCGTCTGTTTGATGTAACCGGCAACGATGTCCTGAATACTGCGTGTCATGCCCGGTGGAGTTTGCGTTTCAACGACCGCTTCAATACTTTGCAGATAGGTGACTTCCTGTTCCAGTAAAAGGTCCCATTCACCCCGCTGCGCAAGTTCGAGCAGCGACTGACTGAGCAGCGCAATGCGCTGCCAACGGTTGATAAACTCCACGGCTGAGGTCATTAACGAGACTCCTGGGAAGATGCTTTCGGTGAGATCTGTTTCCAGGCTTCCGCAATGTTGCCGAGTAACCCTTCCACTTCTTCAATGGCTTGACTGTCATTGCGTAAATTAGCGAATAATAAACGACGGACCATATAGTCATACAGTGATGAAAGATTAGTGGCGACGTCGCCGCCGTTCTCCTGATCCAGCCCCGCTTTCAGTCCGTTATCAATAATATTGATAGCCTTGCTGAGCGCTTCACCTTTAGCGACAATATCGCCTTGTTCTAAAAACAGGCGAGCGCGCACCAGGGCGCTGTTTGCACCCTCGAACAGCATCTCAATCAACTGGTGCGGGCTCGCACTCATTACGGCGCTTTCCACGCTAACTTGCGCATAGGCTTTGGTGCCGCTCGCGGTATACATGTTTACCTCTTGTTATCAGGAGTTACTCATCGCAGTAAATTGCTGGCTCAAATAGCTACTGGTGTTATTGAGCTTACTCATCATCGTATCCAGTTGCGTAAACTGAGCCTGGTACCGTGCGATGGTATCGTCAATACTGCTACTGACAGCCAAATACTGTTTGGTCAGCTTTTTCAGCGTGGCATTAATATTGTCTTGTGCACTATCGATAATGCCATCATCAGCAAGATAGCTTTTTACCTGCTCAGCAATTTTGGTGGTGATTCCGGTTTCTTTACCATCGCCAACCAACAGCTCACGAGTGGCAGCCGTGTTTTCATCCAGTGCTTTTTTCAGCTTAGTATCATCAATTTTCAGTTTACCGGTTGCGCCGTCCTGGGTAATGCCGATCTCATTCAGCGTTTTGAATGTCGATGAACTGTTACCGTTCGCAAACTGTGCGCGGATGCCTGTCTGAATCGTACGTACTACGCTGTCGCCTAGCAGTGCGCCATTTGATGAATCCTGTTCGTCCGCACCCTGATCGACCGCCGTGTATTTGGTCAGTGTACCGAAGGTATCAATGAGGGCGTTGTAAGCATCAACCCACGCTTTAATCGCTTCAGTAGATTTATCATTGGTCTTGGTGACCGTGACTTTGGCATCAGTCACTTCTTTAGTCAGGGTTAATGTGACCCCTTGCGGCGCGTCAGTGATGGTGTTGCTCTGACGTTCAATATCAATGCCGTTGACCGTTAAATTGGCATTTTGAGCGGCAACCAGTTGCTTCATATTGCCCGTGCCAGTGGTGCTGTCATATGCCAACAGATCGCTCAACTTGCTGTCGCCGTCGACGGAAATCGTCATTTGGCTGTCCGTACCGGTTTCCGCCGTTAACACTAACTGGTAGTCACCCTCTTTGACTTTTACAATACTTGCCGAAATGCCACTGTCTGCATCATTAATGGCATCACGAATCCCTTCCAGGGACGTCTGATCGTTCGTCAGCGTAATCTCTAATGGTTTTTCGCGACCCTTTTGCTCAATTGTCAGCGTACGGGTGCCGGCGGTCAGATCGCCTAATTTATCTTTTTGCGAGCTAACATCCAGATCGGTTGTCAATGACTGCGCCTGCGCCAGCTTCGTGACACTAACGGTATACAGACCCGGAGATGCCCCTGCGGTCGTTGCAACCCCCAGATCCGTTGAGCTACTGGTGATTTTTGTGCTTTTAAATAAGTCTGCGTTATTCAGTGCAGTATTGGCTGTTTGAAATTTTTCTAATGCACTTTTCAGCGTTCCATATGCCGTCAGGCGTGCTGTATTTGCACTTTGCTGCTGTGTAATTGGTGTTAAACGTTTTTTTTCAGCAGTGGTCAGGTTCGTCAGCAATGTATCCAGCGGTAAGTTTGAACCTACGCCTAATGATGTAAATGAAGCCATGCCTTATTCCTTGTGATTGCAAACAGTAGTTAACCGCGTTATCGGCAATCTGGAGGCAAAGTTTAATGATATTTAGAGGAAAATAATAAGTGGAATAATGACGTATAAAGAGGGTATTTCGTGGACTAAAAAAAAGATCCCGAAAACTAAAAATTTTCTAAAGATTGAATTTGAGGTGCCGATACATGGGTTACGGTGAGAAACCGTGGGCAACAGCCCAATAACATCAAGATGTAAATTGATAAGGAAAAGATCATGGCACAAGTCATCAATACAAACAGCCTGTCGCTGTTGACCCAAAACAATCTGAACAAATCTCAGGGCACCCTGAGCTCTGCTATCGAACGTCTGTCTTCCGGTCTGCGTATCAACAGCGCGAAAGATGATGCTGCTGGCCAGGCGATTGCTAACCGCTTTACGTCTAACATCAAAGGTCTGACTCAGGCTTCTCGTAACGCTAACGACGGTATCTCTGTTGCTCAGACAACGGAAGGTTCTCTGAACGAAATCAACAACAACCTGCAGCGTATCCGTGAACTGTCAGTTCAGGCGGCTAACGGTTCTAACTCTGGATCCGACCTGTCTTCTATCCAGGACGAAATCAAACAGCGTCTGAGCGAAATCGACCGCGTATCCGGCCAGACTCAGTTTAACGGCACCAAAATCCTGAGCAAAGATCAGACTCTGACCATCCAGGTGGGTGCTAACGATGGCGAAACCATCGACATCAACCTGCAGGAAATCACTTCTAAAACGCTGGGGCTGGATAGCTTCAACGTTAACGGTCCTAAAGGTGACATTGAAGCTGCAACTGCTGCAGATTTCAAAAGCTTCTACGGTGACACGACGCAGGTTGCTAACGCCTCTGTTTCAGAGAAAGCGACTAATGCTCTGGCTACTCGCCTGGGTGTTGCGACCACAAGCGTTGCATTTGATGATGCTGCTGTTTACAAAGATGAAAAAGGCAACCTGTTCGCGAAAGTGACCGTGTCTGCAGGCAGTGCTGCTGAGTCCAACAACTTGAAAGCGAATGGTTTCGAAATCGCTGACGGTTCTAGCGCCAGCTTCTACGTGGCTCTGGATCCGCAGGCCGCTGATACCACTACTCCGACTAATGCTTCGTTCACCATCGATACCGATGCACTGAGCTTCAAGAGCATGACCACGGGTGCAACGTCTGGTGCGCTGGACAAAATTGACCAGGCTCTGGCTAAAGTTGACGAATTCCGTAGTTCTCTGGGTGCGATTCAGAACCGTTTCGAATCAGCCATCACCAACCTGGGTAACACCGTAAACAACCTGTCTTCTGCTCGTAGCCGTATTGAAGACGCTGATTACGCGACCGAAGTTTCTAACATGTCTCGTGCGCAGATCCTGCAGCAGGCTGGTACTTCTGTACTGGCTCAGGCTAACCAGGTTCCGCAAAACGTACTGTCTCTGCTGCGTTAATACCGCTTTGCAGTTCAAAGCCAACCTTCGGGTTGGCTTTTTTGTTTTATGCAATGATGGAAATAGCCCCTTCAGAGCCTTGTGCTTATCGTATTGATTAGGGCGTTACCTTTATATAGTTAAGCAAATTGTTCGACATCACAGGAACGGCGTATGACGACCCTCGAAGTCAATGAGACCTCACGCTCTTTGGTTACTCCTCTGAGTTTGCATCCAGATCCCCTGACAAATCCTGAACATATTGGTGCAATGGCCTCGTTATATGGATTTGAATGCGTGCCAGCCTACAAGGCGCGCGTGTTGGTTTTAGGCTGCGGGCGTGGTGATGAGCTGCTGCCGTTTGCCCTTGCCAACCCTACCGCCCAGGTCATTGGTATTGATATCAATGATGAGAGTATTGAGCAGGGGGAAATGCTGTGTCAGATAGCCGGGGCGGACAATGCTCAGCTTGTCGCGTTGTCATTAAATCAGCTTATTGAACGGGATGTCGGGCCCCAGGATTATATTTTTGTGCAGGGAGATTTGACCTATCTGGATCAGGATAGTCGTCAGGTCATTGTGGCCTGGTGTCGCCAAAACCTTTCTGCACAAGGTGTGATTGCGATTCGCTGGCCGTGCCATCCTGGCGCGCGCCATGATGAAACGCTAAGAGATGCGATGTTGCTGCACAGCAGCCTTGCAACGACAATTGAAGAACAGGTGAGCAGCGCCCGGGCGATGGCCACATTTCTGTCTCTTGGTTCGACTGGCCCCGAGAATAGCCCACTGAAATCTGCGCTGAATGCGGTAGAGACGCTCAGTGATACTCGCCTGGCGCTGCGCTATTTAAGCGGTATGAACGAGGCCAGTTACCTGGTTGATTTTAATCAGATGGTCGAGCAGAACGCACTTTGCTATCTCGGCGACGCCCAGCCCTGGACTGAGATGGCTGAATATTACGGCGATAATGTGCCGGTTATGCTCAACACTATCTGCCCGCAGGAAAATAAGGTGTTGCGTCAGCAGTATCTTGATTTTGCCACCAATCGCAGTGAACGTTTTAGCCTGCTGGTTGCCGCAGCGCACAAGACGCATGTGAAATCAGCGCCAGACCTTGATGCGCTTGAGTATTTGAACTGGGCGGGAAATTTCCGTCGCTTCTTTTCGCATGAAGAAGGCACTACCGGTCACATCACCAATGACGGTAAGCTTCTGCAAATTAGCCATCCGCTGACATTAATGGTGTTGGATCTCTTAGGCGAAGCGTGGCCCTACAGCCTCTCATTTGACGATATTGTGGCGCAGACCGCCATACCAGGAGAGGAGATTGCCCCGCATCGCCTGGCGATTATGCGCGTGATGCGTACATTGTTCATAAAGGGCATTCCAGCGCTGCACGGTTGTCAAGGCGCTGACGCATGGCAACGCAACCGTGCTGGCACTGTGAGCGTTCATAAGAGCATTCTGGCGCTGGTGAGCTCTGAACAGTTGGCTGATACGTTATTCAATTTCTGGTATGAGACAGTGCAAATTACGCCGGAGGAGGCGGCATTGCTCAGACAGCCTGTGCTTAAGGTTGATGCAGAAAACTATCGACATATAGAGAACCTACGTCAGAAAGGGTTGTTGATGGGATCGCCACAGGCGTGGCAAAAGTACTATCAACAAACGCTACTGGTTCAGGATATTGAGGAAAGTATTGGCGTTATTGGCCCACTTCTTCTCTTCAGTGGTTCGCTTTTTGATCCGACGGGTTCCCGTCGTAACGCGTTTTCCCCGCAAGCGGGGCGTGAATACCTCGACAGCAAGCAAATGAAGAAAGTGAACGGTTTCTTCGGCCGTCATGAATATCAGCAGGCGTTGCGCTACATGCAGGAACTGCAACAGACGGATCCCGAAAATCCGGGTATCTGGTATCAACTCTCGCAGACCTATCTGGGCATGCAGGATCATGCCAAAGCGCTGGATGCGTTTATGCATGTATTTACTCTCGAAGCTCGCGCGCTACCGTACTATCAGCAGTTTGTCATGCTGCTAATTAAGCTTGAGAACAACTGGCATGCTGAAAAATTGGCGTGGCGTTGCTTACGACTCGATGACAATAACTACAAACTCTGGACATTTATTGCCCGAATTTCAATGGAAAAGGGCCAGCTTGAACAGGCGCGCGGCTACCTTGAAAAGGCGATGACTATTGAGCCGGGTTACGTGATGGCATCCTCCTTGATGGGGAATGTATGCGCCGATCAGTCAAACCAGGATGAGGCGCTGGTGTGGTTACGCAAAACCAGTGAACTTGCACCGTCCGATTTAAATTACATGACTAACTACCTGTTCGCGTTACTGCATCATCACACCAGCAGTGCCGATTATGTATTTAAAGAACATTGCCTGTACGGTCAGCGGGTGACGCAATGGGTGAAACAACAAAATGTCACTTTTCAGTATCCACAAACTCGCGATCCTGAGCGCAAATTACGCATTGGTTTTGTTTCCGGGGATTTGCGTAATCATCCGGTAAGTAATTTTATTTTGCCAATCTGGCTGACGTTTGATGCCGGGACCTATGAATTAATTGCGTATCATACCTATAGCAAAGAAGACGGTATTTCTGAACGTCTCAAAGAAAAAACGATTGTCTGGCGTTCGGTTGCTCATTTAAGCCAGGTCGAGCTTGCAAGGCAGATTAATGACGACCAAATTGATGTGCTTATCGATCTTTCTGGACACACGAATTTCAACCGTTTACAGGCATTCGGATTGCGCCCTGCACCGGTATCGATGTCATTCCTGGGCTATCCCGGGACAACGGGGCTCTCGCAGATGGATTACTATCTTGCACACAATAAGATGTCACAACCGGGTGAACTGGATAACCAGTTCACCGAAGCGCTTATTCATCTCCCCTTTAATGAACAATTTACGTTGTTCCAGAATGCCCCGGATGTCACGCCAACGCCTGCACTGATAAATGGACGGTTTACATTTGGCAGTTTTAACCGACCGAATAAGATCAATGATGACGTACTGGCCTGTTGGGCTGAAGTTTTACTGCAACACGGAAGCGCGCAGATGCTCATCGGTAATATGGTCGATGAGGCCATGATTGCTCGCTATAAACAGCGTTTCGCCGAGCTGGGCGTGGAGAGCGATAAACTGATTTTCAGGAAAAGAACAGGCGTGTCTGAATATCTGCATATGCATGCTGAGGTTGATATGTTGTTGGATGCATTCCCGTATCCAGGCGGAACGACCACCAACTTTGCGCTACAAATGGGCGTGCCGAGCCTGACGATGGTGGGAGAAACCTTTGTCTCCCGGCAGGGGGCTTCTAACTTGCGTCAATTCGATCTCGATCAATTTGTTGTAACCTCGACCCACGAGTACATTACCCGTGCCTTGGAGATTGCCCACAATATTGATGGTCTCAATATGCTTCGATTGGGTATGCGTGATCGTATCCGACGCAAAAGTTTACATGGCGGCTCTCCGGCGGTGTATTTACAACGCGCCGTCAGGGAGGCCTGGGGACGTTACTGTCGGGGTGAAACGCCTTCGTCATTCAGCGTATCAGAAGAGGTTGAACCGAATAACACCCGGAGTTTTTCAATAAATAGCGCCTAATTGCAAGGGTATTCCGGTCATTGAATCAGAAGAGGCAACGTTATGCTGAAGGGATTATTAACAGCAGAGCGTTGTCTCTCTGGGAGTGACTATGAAAGAACCGGTATTTGTTACCAGCCCATTACTTCCTCCGCTTGAAGAGTTCATTCCTTATCTCGAGGAAATATGGGCCAACAAGCAGTTGACCAATGGTGGCCCATTCCATCAACAGCTGGAACTGGCGCTCGCTGAATATCTCGGCGTTGAACATTTGTGTCTTTTTTCAAACGGCACTCTGGCATTACTCACCGCACTTCAGGCGTTAAAGATCACAGGTGAAGTGATTACAACTCCTTATTCATTCGTAGCGACATCGCATACGCTACTCTGGAATGGATTGACGCCGGTATTTGCCGATATCGATCCCGTAACCTGTAATATCGATCCTGCACAAATTGAAAAGTTGATTACCCCTGCAACGACTGCAATATTACCTGTTCACTGCTACGGTCTACCGTGTGACGTTGAAAGAATTCAGGAGATAGCGAACGCCTGGGGGCTTAAAGTTATTTATGATGCTGCTCACGCTTTTGGTGTTAAGAAAGATGACCAAAGCATTTTGCGGTATGGCGATCTTTCCATTTTAAGTTTTCATGCGACGAAAGTGTTTAATACTTTTGAGGGCGGCGCGATTATTTGCCCTGATGCTGGAATGAAACAACGCATTGATTACCTAAAAAACTTTGGCTTTGCTGGTGAAACGACGGTGGTGGCACCCGGTATCAACGCCAAAATGAACGAGGTTCAGGCGGCGTTTGGCCTTGTACAGTTAGGGCATATTGATGATGCGTTGCAAAAAAGACGTGAAAAATACCATCGTTACTGTGCGTTATTGCAAAATGTTCCAGGGATTAACGTGTTTTCAGCTACTGAGAATGTTGACTGGAATCATGCTTATTTTCCGATCACTGTAAATGCGCAATACCCAATAAGTCGCGATGCCTTATATGACACTTTAAAAGCGGCTGGTTATCACGGTAGACGTTATTTTTATCCATTGATCAGTTCGTTTTCCATGTACCGACACTTGCCTTCGGCGACTGCGCAGAACCTTCCTGCAGCAACGAAGATGTCGGAGCAGATATTGTGCCTACCCATGTTCCCTGAACTTTCAGACGTTGATCAACGCAATATTGTGGAAATTATACGCAGCTACGCCTTCAGTACCGCGGAAAGTGATGTGGAAAAGATAGCGTGACTATTTGGAGAAAATTTAGCAGTCAGGCCATTTTCAAAATCTTGATAATGGCTTTAGGTTTTTTTAGCGAAAATGCAACGTTAATCGAAATTTGTGTTTAGTTATAAAACCCCATGTTATTCAAAGAGTTAAAATAAAACCCTTAAATAACAGCTGTTTTCCTACATTATTCTGCCGATAGAACGCTCTGCAGAAACGGATAATCATGCCGATAACTCATTTAACGCAGGGCTGTTTATCGTGAATTCACTGTATACCGCTGAAGGTGTAATGGATAAACACTCGCTGTGGCAGCGTTATGTACCGCTGGTGCGTCACGAAGCATTGCGCCTGCAGGTACGTCTGCCCGCGAGCGTAGAACTGGACGATCTGCTACAGGCGGGCGGTATCGGGTTATTGAATGCAGTTGACCGATATGACGCTCTGCAAGGAACGGCATTTACCACTTACGCAGTGCAGCGTATTCGTGGGGCGATGCTGGATGAACTACGCAGCCGTGACTGGGTGCCGCGTAGTGTCCGGCGTAATGCCCGCGAAGTAGCACAGGCGATGGGGCAACTGGAACAGGAATTAGGGCGCAACGCGACGGAAACTGAGGTGGCGGAGCGGCTGGCGATTCCTGTAGAAGAATATCGTCAGATGTTGCTTGATACCAACAACAGCCAACTCTTCTCCTATGACGAGTGGCGGGAAGAGCATGGCGATAGTATCGAGCTGGTGACAGAAGAGCACCAGCAGGAAAACCCGTTACAACAGCTCCTTGAGAGCAATTTGCGCCAGCGCGTGATGGATGCCATTGAAGCACTTCCGGAACGCGAACAACTGGTGCTCACGCTCTATTACCAGGAAGAACTCAATCTCAAAGAGATTGGCGCGGTTCTGGATGTCGGGGAGTCACGGGTCAGCCAGTTGCACAGTCAGGCCATAAAACGGTTACGCACGAAGCTGGGTAAGTTATAGCGAACGACGTTGTCGGCGCTGAAGAATGCCGCACAACGTATTGACTACCAGGAGTTCTCATGACGGTGCAGCAATCAAAAAGACGGCCCCTAAGCCGCTACCTCAAAGACTTTAAACACAGCCAGACGCATTGCGCCCATTGCCACAAGTTGCTGGATCGCATCACGCTGGTGCGCAAAGGGCAGATCGTTAACAAAATCGCCATTTCCCGCCTCGACACACTCATGGATGAAGCCGCCTGGCAGCAGGAGCAGAAAGAGTGGGTAGCGCTTTGTCGTTTCTGCGGCGATTTACACTGCAAGACGCAGAGTGATTTCTTCGACATCATCGGTTTTAAACAGTTTTTGTTTGAACAGACCGAAATGAGTCACGGGACCGTACGCGAGTACGTCGTCCGTCTGCGCCGTCTCGGTAATCATCTTAGCGAGCAGAAAATTTCTCACGATCTGCTCCAGGACGGTTATCTTGATGAAAATCTGGCACCGTGGCTACCGGAGACCAGCACCAACAACTATCGCATTGCGCTGCGTAAGTACGCGCAATATAAAGCGCATGCCCATCCCGAATCGCGACAGAATTCCTCCTCCCGGATGACTTCTGATATATATTAAAAATGAATAAGATGTAGCAGAGTGGTTTATGCCGTTACCCATAAACGCTCTACACTACGGGCATTCATAACAACATTCGGGGTAAATATGAAATTAGCACTTCTGGGACGCCAGGCGCTGATGGGCGTGATGGCTGTAGCTCTTGTCGCGGGAATGAGCGCAAAAACGTTTGCAGATGAAGGTCTGCTGAAGAAGGTTAAAGATCGCGGCACGCTGCTGGTGGGGCTGGAAGGCACCTATCCGCCGTTCAGTTTCCAGGGCGATGACGGTAAACTGACCGGCTTTGAAGTGGAATTTGCCGAAGAGCTGGCAAAGCATCTGGGCGTGAAAGCGACGCTGAAACCGACCAAATGGGACGGGATGCTGGCCTCTCTGGATTCTAAACGCATCGACGTGGTGATCAATCAGGTCACCATCTCCGATGAGCGTAAGAAGAAATATGATTTCTCTACCCCTTATACCGTTTCCGGTATCCAGGCGCTGGTGAAAAAAGGCAATGAAGGCGCGATTAAAACCGCCGCCGATCTGAAAGATAAGAAAGTGGGTGTGGGTCTGGGTACCAATTATGAAGAGTGGCTGCGTCAGAACGTACAGGGCGTCGACATCCGGACTTATGATGATGATCCGACAAAATATCAGGATCTGCGCGTAGGCCGTATTGATGCCATTCTGGTGGATCGTCTGGCGGCGCTGGATCTGGTCAAAAAGACCAAAGATACGCTGGCGGTCACCGGTGAAGCCTTCTCCCGTCAGGAGTCTGGCGTTGCGCTGCGTAAAGGCAACGAAGACCTGCTGAAGGCGGTGGACGCAGCGATTGCCGAAATGCAGAAAGACGGCTCGCTGAAGGCGCTTTCTGAGAAGTGGTTTGGTGCGGATGTAACGAAATAGTCCGAACAGTAAGAAAAAAAGGCGCTTTAATCAGCGCCTTTTTTATTTCATGTGTTTGAACGTGCATAATAAAAAGAACATCACAACAACGAATAATCGGAGGCTTTATGCCACTGCACAACCTGACACGCTTTCCGCGCCTCGAATTTATCGGCGCCCCGACGCCGCTGGAATACCTGCCGCGTTTTTCTGACTATCTGGGACGGGATATTTTCATCAAGCGCGATGACGTAACACCGATGGCGATGGGCGGTAATAAGCTGCGCAAGCTCGAGTTCCTGGCCGCAGATGCGCTGCGTGAAGGCGCGGATACGCTGATCACGGCCGGCGCGATTCAGTCTAACCACGTGCGCCAGACGGCGGCGGTCGCGGCGAAGCTAGGACTACACTGCGTGGCGCTGCTGGAAAACCCTATTGGCACCACGGCGGAAAACTATCTCACCAACGGCAACCGGCTGCTGCTGGATCTGTTTAACGTACAGGTCGAAATGTGTGATGCGCTAAACCAGCCGGACGCTCAGTTGCAGGAACTGGCCACCCGAATCGAAGCGCAGGGCTTTCGCCCTTACATTATTCCGATCGGTGGTTCAAACGCGTTGGGGGCATTAGGTTATGTCGAAAGCGCGCTGGAGATTGCTCAGCAATGCGAAGGCGCGGTGCAACTCTCTTCGGTAGTCGTGGCCTCCGGTAGCGCGGGAACGCATGCCGGGCTGGCAATTGGTCTGGAACAACTGATGCCGGATGTGGATCTGATTGGCGTAACGGTTTCGCGCAGCGTAGCCGATCAAAAGCCGAAAGTGGTGGCGTTGCAGCAGGCTATCGCCCGTGAACTGGAGCTGACGGCGGCGGCGGATATTTTGCTGTGGGATGACTACTATGCGCCCGGTTACGGCACGCCGAATGAAGAAGGGATGGAAGCCGTGAAATTGCTGGCGCGTCTGGAAGGGATCCTTCTCGACCCGGTTTATACCGGAAAAGCGATGGCCGGACTGATTGACGGAATCAGCCAGAAACGCTTTAAGGACGAAGGGCCGATTCTCTTTATCCATACTGGTGGAGCGCCCGCGCTGTTTGCCTACCATCCACACGTGTAATTTTCGGATAAGCTCATGCAAGAAAGTATTCAACTGGTTATTGATTCCCTGCCGTATCTGCTCAAAGGGGCGGTGTTTACGCTGCAACTCAGTATTGGCGGGATGTTCTTCGGCCTGCTGCTGGGATTTATCCTCGCGCTGATGCGCCTGTCGCCGCTGCTGCCTCTGCGCTGGCTGGCGCGTTTTTATATCTCCATTTTTCGCGGTACGCCACTGATCGCCCAACTGTTTATGATCTACTACGGTCTGCCGCAGTTTGGTATTGAGCTGGATCCGGTGCCATCGGCGATGATTGGCCTGTCGCTTAATACGGCGGCCTATGCCGCGGAGACGCTGCGTGCGGCGATTTCGTCGATTGATAAAGGGCAGTGGGAAGCGGCCGCCAGTATCGGGATGACGCCATGGCAGACGATGCGCCGCGCCATTTTACCGCAGGCTGCCCGGGTGGCGCTGCCACCGCTGAGCAACAGTTTTATCAGCCTGGTGAAAGACACGTCGCTGGCGGCCACCATTCAGGTACCCGAACTGTTCCGCCAGGCGCAGTTGATCACGTCGCGCACGCTGGAGGTATTCACCATGTATCTGGCGGCATCGCTGATCTACTGGATTATGGCAACCGTACTGTCTTCGTTGCAGAACTACTTTGAAAATCAACTGAACCGCCAGGA
The DNA here is from genome assembly GCA_019415335.1 of Citrobacter sp. Next base: position 81,225 of record DXKH01000125.1, read on the forward strand.
GAGAGAGCCGAAATGAGTGCGATCGACGTAAAAAACCTGGTCAAGAAATTCCATGGCCAGACGGTGCTGCATGGTATCGATCTGCAAGTGCAGGCGGGGGAGGTGGTTGCGATCATCGGTCCCAGCGGCTCGGGAAAAACGACGCTGTTGCGCAGCATTAACCTGCTGGAGCAACCGGAAGCGGGTACGATCACCGTGGGTGATATCACCATTGATACAGCGCGTTCGCTGAGTCAGCAACGAACGCTCATCCGCCAGTTACGCCAGCATGTCGGCTTCGTGTTCCAGAGCTTCAATCTCTTCCCTCACCGGACGGTGCTGGAGAACATCATTGAAGGTCCAGTTATCGTGAAGGGGGAAGGTAAAGCAGAGGCGACGGCCCGGGCGCGGGAACTGCTGGCGAAGGTGGGGCTGGCCGGGAAGGAGACGAGTTATCCGCGCCGCCTGTCCGGTGGGCAACAGCAGCGTGTGGCGATTGCCCGCGCGCTGGCGATGCGCCCGGAAGTGATTTTGTTTGATGAGCCGACCTCAGCGCTCGATCCTGAACTGGTGGGCGAGGTGCTGAGCACTATCCGCCAACTGGCGCAGGAAAAACGCACCATGGTGATTGTGACCCATGAAATGAGCTTTGCCCGCGATGTCGCGGACCGGGCGATATTTATGGATCAGGGGCGAATCGTGGAACAGGGGCCGGCTAAAGCGCTATTTGCCAATCCACAGCAGCCGAGAACGCGTCAGTTTCTCGAGAAGTTTCTGCTGCAATAATCGGTTTTGCACCACTCGCCCGGGATTATCCCATTTCGGGCGAGCCGGTTTGCATAAATAGTAATATCCTGCGCATGACTATGAACGCATTTCCCTGGGCGAAATACGCGTATTGAAACAACATTCAAGTAATTGGCTCCCTGACCGATATTTTATATATCTACCGTATGGTTATGTGATAGGTTATTTCTCACATTTAAAATGATTATCACTCTCAAGGGCGCGAATACTGAGTATGCAGGATTTAGATTTCTTTACCTGGCGACGGACGATGTTGTTACGTTTTCACGAAATGACAAGCGCAGAGGACGTCTACAGCGAATTACAGCAGCAGACACAACTGCTGGAATTTGATTATTACGCGCTGTGTGTCAGACATCCGGTTCCGTTTACTCGTCCTAAAATTTCCCTTCATACCACTTATCCCGATGCGTGGGTTTCGCAATATCAGGCGGAGAATTATTTCGCGATTGATCCTGTGCTGAAGCCGGAAAACTTCATTCAGGGACATCTCCCCTGGAATGACGCATTATTCTGCGACGCACAGCCGATGTGGGATGCCGCCCGTTCGCATGGATTACGCAAAGGGGTCACGCAGTGTCTTATGTTGCCGAATCGCGCGCTGGGCTTTCTCTCAGTCTCGCGGTCGAGTCTGCGTAATACACCGTTTGCGGGCGATGAAGTGGAATTAAAACTGCAGTTGCTGGTTCGCGAAAGCTTAACGGTACTTTCCCGTCTCGAAGATGAGATGGTGATGGCACCGGAAATGCGCTTTAGCAAACGGGAAAAAGAGATCCTGAAATGGACGGCGGAAGGGAAGACCTCTTCTGAGATCGCGATGATTCTGTCGATATCAGAAAACACCGTTAACTTTCACCAGAAGAATATGCAGAAGAAGTTCAACGCCCCTAATAAGACGCAGATTGCGTGCTATGCGGCGGCGACCGGTCTTATCTGAAACAATGAGCGTTCTGCGTGGCAGACAATAAACCGGCTGAAAGCGATACTCTCAGCCGGTTTTTCTTTACTGACGGTAAGCTTGTTTAATTTGCTTAACAGTGCTGGAAAATACTTCAGCCTGCGCGTCGTCTTCGACCAGCGCGATCTGTTTTTCCATTTTAAGAATCACGCGGCCTGCGTCGGCCTGGCCCATTGCTTGCAGCATAAGCGTCAACAGCGCTTTCAGGCAGGTGACTTCGTTAGCCAGTTCTTGATTATTCTCGGCAGTGGAAAAATCAGGCGTACTCATTTATTTTCCTCGTAATGTTTCAGTAAAAATGTGCGATGGTAAATGTTAAGGCCGCGGAGTATACCATAAGCTGAGGAAAAAATAGCAGTGGTTGTTTTTTGATCGAAAATCACGCCGGAGGAGTTAAATTAAACAACAACATGAGAAGATTATATTTTCTTCATTTATTGTTTATTCCGAGTATTTTACTCGTTAATTATTGTTACAAACTTGCCCGTCTATTTAGCATTCAGGCAGGAGATAGCGAGTTTTTGTCACTATTGTGAAACCTTGTTCCCGTAATAGCGTAAGTAACTGGCTGTTCTTAGTGAAAGTTTCCACAAGACCGTACAGACTAATTTCCAAAAACGAGAGCAAAATCGGTAGCCAGACGTTTTTTACGTTTCAAAGTTGAGATAAAACCCGCTAATATAGTGACGATCCACTATCAGTAGTAGCGTTATCCCTATTCTGGAGATATTCCTTTGATCAACGTTCTTCTTGTTGATGACCACGAACTGGTGCGCGCAGGGATACGACGCATTCTTGAAGATATAAAGGGCATAAAAGTTGTCGGTGAAGCGGGTTGCGGTGAGGATGCCGTGAAATGGTGTCGCGCCAACACCGTCGACGTTGTGTTGATGGACATGAACATGCCCGGTATTGGTGGCCTTGAAGCCACGCGTAAAATTGCGCGTTCGACTGCCGATATTAAAGTGATTATGTTGACCGTCCACACGGAAAACCCGTTGCCGGCAAAAGTGATGCAGGCCGGAGCCGCAGGTTACCTGAGTAAGGGCGCTGCGCCTCAGGAAGTCGTTAATGCCATCCGTTCGGTTTATTCCGGGCAGCGGTACATTGCTTCTGACATCGCCCAGCAAATGGCATTAAGCCAGATTGAACCCGAAAAAACGGAAACCCCGTTTGCCAGTTTGTCTGAGCGTGAATTGCAGATTATGCTGATGATCACCAAAGGTCAGAAGGTTAATGAGATTTCGGAACAGTTGAATCTCAGTCCTAAAACGGTGAACAGCTATCGCTATCGTATGTTCAGTAAACTAAACATTCATGGTGATGTTGAGCTGACTCACCTGGCAATTCGCCATGGCCTGTGTAATGCGGAGACGTTAACAAGCCAGTGAGCGATCAGTTTGACGCGAAAGCGTTTTTAAAAACCGTAACCAGTCAACCCGGCGTCTATCGTATGTACGATGCCGGTGGTACGGTCATCTATGTGGGTAAAGCGAAAGACCTGAAAAAACGGCTTTCCAGCTATTTCCGCAGCAACCTGGCGTCGCGTAAAACCGAAGCGCTGGTTGCGCTTATTCAGCAAATCGATGTAACGGTGACGCACACCGAAACGGAAGCGTTGCTGCTCGAGCACAATTATATCAAGCTGTATCAGCCGCGTTACAACGTGCTGCTTCGCGATGACAAATCCTATCCCTTTATCTTTCTCAGTGCGGATACGCATCCCCGCCTGGCGATGCACCGTGGCGCGAAACATACCAGGGGCGAATACTTTGGCCCATTTCCCAACGGCTATGCCGTCCGTGAAACGCTGGCGTTGTTGCAGAAAATTTTCCCGATCCGCCAGTGTGAAAACAGCGTTTATCGCAATCGCTCACGTCCGTGTTTGCAATATCAGATCGGACGTTGCCTCGGCCCCTGCGTCGAAGGTCTGGTGAGTGAAGAAGAGTACGCCCAGCAGGTTGACTATGTCCGGCTGTTTTTGTCCGGCAAAGATGATCAGGTGTTAACTCAACTGATCGCGCGGATGGAGAAGGCCAGTCAAAACCTGGCGTTCGAAGAGGCCGCGCGTATCCGCGATCAGATCCAGGCCGTGCGTCGGGTAACGGAGAAACAGTTCGTTTCCAATGCGGGCGACGATCTGGATGTGATTGGCGTTGCGTTCGATGCCGGAATGGCCTGTGTACATGTACTCTTTATTCGCCAGGGGAAAGTACTGGGTAGCCGCAGCTATTTCCCGAAAGTGCCGGGGGGAACAGAACTGGGTGAAGTGGTTGAAACCTTCGTCGGGCAATTCTACCTCCAGGGCAGCCAGATGCGCACATTGCCTGGCGAGATCCTGCTGGATTTTAATCTGGACGACAAAACGCTACTGGCGGATTCTCTCTCTGAACTGGCAGGACGCCGCATCAATGTGCAGACCAAACCCCGCGGCGATCGCGCGCGTTATTTGAAACTGGCGCGGACCAATGCCGCTACGGCACTGACCACCAAACTCTTACAGCAGTCGACCATTACTCAACGTCTGACGGCGCTGGCGAGCGTGCTGAAGTTGCCGGCGGTCAAACGGATGGAATGTTTCGACATCAGCCACACGATGGGCGAACAGACGGTGGCATCCTGCGTGGTCTTTGATGCTAATGGGCCGCTGCGTGCGGAATACCGCCGTTACAATATTACCGGTATCACGCCGGGCGATGACTATGCGGCAATGAATCAGGTACTGCGTCGCCGTTATGGCAAAGCCATCGAAGAAAGTAAGATTCCGGATGTGATCCTGATCGACGGCGGAAAAGGGCAACTGGGACGAGCGAAGGCGGTTTTCGCTGAACTGGATGTCCCCTGGGATAAAAGTCACCCTCTGCTATTAGGTGTCGCAAAAGGCGCTGACCGTAAAGCCGGTCTGGAAACCCTGTTTTTTGAACCGGAAGGTGAGGGGTTCAGTCTGCCACCAGATTCGCCAGCGCTGCATGTGATCCAGCATATCCGCGATGAGTCACACGATCATGCTATTGGCGGTCACCGTAAAAAACGGGCGAAGGTGAAAAACACCAGTACGCTGGAGACTATCGAAGGCGTCGGGCCGAAGCGCCGTCAAATGTTGTTGAAATATATGGGTGGTTTGCAAGGATTACGTAACGCCAGCGTTGAAGAAATTGCAAAAGTGCCGGGTATTTCGCAAGGACTGGCAGAAAAGATCTTCTGGTCGTTGAAACATTGAGTCCGCTGTAGCAACATAGGGGTAAATTCTCTGACAACAGATAGTTACCCGTCACTATGCAATTTAATATTCCAACGTTGCTTACGCTGTTTCGCGTCATACTTATCCCATTCTTTGTCGTGGTGTTTTATCTGCCATTCACCTGGGCGCCGTTCGTTGCTGCGTTGATCTTCTGTGTCGCCGCTGTGACCGACTGGTTTGATGGTTTTCTGGCGCGTCGCTGGAACCAGAGTACGCGTTTTGGCGCGTTTCTCGACCCGGTTGCGGATAAAGTGCTGGTGGCGATTGCGATGGTGCTGGTGACCGAGCACTATCACAGTTGGTGGGTGACGCTGCCTGCAGCCACGATGATTGCACGTGAAATTATCATCTCTGCGCTGCGTGAATGGATGGCGGAACTGGGTAAGCGCAGCAGCGTGGCAGTCTCCTGGATCGGCAAAGTCAAAACCACTTCGCAAATGGCGGCGCTGGCCTGGTTGCTGTGGCGTCCGAATATCTGGGTTGAGTATGCGGGCATTGCGTTGTTCTTCGTCGCAGCGGTCCTGACGCTGTGGTCAATGTTCCAGTATCTGAACGCCGCGCGCGGGGATTTGCTTGATCAGTGATCGTTTCGCCGTAAATTTCAGCAAACGAGCTTAAGCGGCGAAAAATATCGTTGACTCATTGCGTCAGGTAAGTAGAATGCAACGCATCGAACGGCAGCACAGATTGCCAGACGATAGTAAAATCAAGTGATTAACGATTTACTTGATGATGCGGGAATAGCTCAGTTGGTAGAGCACGACCTTGCCAAGGTCGGGGTCGCGAGTTCGAGTCTCGTTTCCCGCTCCAGTTTATGACATCGGCCATTGCGGGTGTCAGTCGTAAGACAAAGATTTAAGGCGCGTTAGCAAAGCGGTTATGTAGCGGATTGCAAATCCGTCTAGTCCGGTTCGACTCCGGAACGCGCCTCCACTTTCTTCCCGAGCCCGGATGGTGGAATCGGTAGACACAAGGGATTTAAAATCCCTCGGCGTTCGCGCTGTGTGGGTTCAAGTCCCACTCCGGGTACCATGGGAAAGAATAGAATAATCAAAGCAATAAGCAGTGTCGTGAAACCACCTACGGGTGGTTTTTTTGTTTTTGTCGTTTGCCAGTGGCAGCAAAATGGCAGCAGCGTGGCAGCATATTTTTGTGTTTGTCTATTTTGCCTATTGGCGGTTATCGAACGGGTTAAGTGCTACCGCAGCATCAAGGTGGTTTGGGGCAAAATGCGCATACCTCATTGTCATCATGATTGTGCTGTGCCCGAGAATTTGCTGTAACACCAAAATATTCCCACCTCGCATCATGAAGTGACTCGCGAATGTATGACGTAGTACATGGGTACGCTGTCCTTTGGGTAGCTCTATACCTGCGCGTGCGAGAGCTGCCTTAAAAGCCTCGTATGCGGGTGAGAAGAGGGCACCACGCTTTTTAGGGAGCATCGCCTGTAATTGTTGTGAAATTGGCACTGTGCGGTTCTTCTTGCTTTTGGTTTGCGTAAACGTCAGACGACCAGGAAGGATTTGAGATTGCTTCAAGTCTTGAGCCTCGCTCCATCGTGCACCGGTCGCCAGACAAATCCGTACGATAATCCCTAAATCTTTATTTGCGGACTGGTCGCATGCTGCAAGCAATCGGTCAATTTCTTCCTCATACAGAAAAGCCAGCTCCTGATCACCTTCTTTGAACTGCCTGATTCCAGACAGCGGGTTATCTCCTTCCCATTCCCCCAGACGCTTCATTTCCGAGAATACTGCATGCAGATAAGACTGCTCGCGGTTTACTGTCGCTTCACTCAGCTTCTTCTTGCCTTTCTGATTCCATTCACCACTCAAACGCCGTTCCCGGTATACAGCGAAAGTGTTTTTATCAAAGTGAGACGCCAATGGATCACCAAGACGATCGCATATGGCCAGTAATTTCACCTTTCTTTCATCACCAGATGAGAGCGTTTTGCCATGCATCTCGTACCAGCGTTCAACGAATGCCGAAAGAGTCACAGCGCTGTCGTTTACCGGCTGGTTTGCAGCGTTATTCATTAAACGGCGCTCATGGGAGAGCGCCTCACCTTTGGTAGCAAATTGCTTACGTATGCGTTTCCCATCACGTCCGTATGGGAAACACTGCAACAGCCATTTGCCGGAGGGTAGTTTTCGGACTGTCATAGTAATTACTTATTACAAAGTTCAAGAGCCGCACTTGTGACGTCACCTAGGCTTTTCTTGAGCCCTGGCGCACCTTTGTCGTCAAGCCAGAATTTATTATTTTCCTCAAGAGTTAAGGCACCAAATGACTTGCCCTTAACCCTTGCGGCACTTGTAAGGGCATAAATCTTGTTATCATCAAAGTTCATCACATATGCATTACCATCCAGACACTGTAACTGGACTTCTTTTGTGGAAAATGGCCAGGAACCATTAAAGCTATCGCTATCTATAGCCTTAAAAGGCACCGCGAAAGCTGAAGCTGAGGAAAGAGCAAGCGCAGCCAACAAAGCTATGCGTTTTTTATTCATAGAGAAAATCATATAAATTCCTTTTGTTAAAAGATCAGATAACCAACAACTACACCCAGAACAAATAGAAACAGGGACTCCTTAGGGCTAGTTTTTACGAGATTGAGAAGAACAAAAGTATCTTTCTGGATTTTTTTTGGCGGGTTTTCTATTTTCTGTTGATCAAGCCAGCGGGATGCTTCTTGAAGTTGGCTGAGGGTGAGATGATTAAGACGGCCCGTGCCAAAATTAAAATGGCAATAACGCAGCAATTTTTGTCTTGAGACGGAATCTTCAGTATTTTTTAGCAACAGATGGGTAAGTGTTCTTCGGCTATCCGTTTCTTTAAGACGCTCAAGCATAGACTGCAAGAAACTTACGGCAGTGTGGTACTGGTTGACTGTCATATCGTCTATGCTGGAGACGCCTATTTCAGCATGCAATTTCTGCCAAACTTCATAGGCTTCAACATTTACACCACCATCACAAATCGCAGCAACCAGTCTATTTAGTTCGATGCGTTGTGCCTTAACCATCGGGCGCTCATCCTTCTTTTCGGAAGGGATTGCAATGTTGATAGTATGACGCCCATCAAATTTATCTATCTGAATGTTGTTTTCATTAAAATCACGCCCAGCGGTTCGGTTTTGATCACCCGTTGAGTTTACGGCCATAACGTTTCCCTAATTATTGTTTTCGTTGTAATCCCTGCCAGCCACTCGGTTACCACTACCAGACACATTTATTGAATCTGTTGCTGCATTACCAGCGTTTAATGCTGCAAGCGCTGCTGCTTTGACCGCCAACGGGGCTTGTCTAAAGAGATTGATCAGCTCTTTCTCATCTGGAGAAAGGCTCTCCGCAGACCTTATCCCAGTAACAATGAATTGGATATCTGCACCAAATTTAGCTATGGCAGAAAGGTACGCGGAATCGGGGTTTCGCTCTCCTTTCTCATAATTGAGTTGAGCTTGTTTTCTAACGCCACCTATCTCACCAAGCGCAGCCTGACTCAGTCCCAAGCGTAAACGCTCCTCTTTGAGGCGTTCTCCTGTACTCGTTTGCATTCAATAATCCTTGACAGGTACTCGTTTGAGTACCAGAATGTAAATCACAGACACTTAGCAGATCACAATATACCACTATGACACAAGCACAAAACACACAGCGGGCGCGTACGCCCAAAAACAGCGTAGCGGGAGGGTCTTTACCGCTACGTCTGTCACCTGAAGAACGCACTGAAATTGAAGCAATGGCAGAGGCTGAATGTCGATCTGCTTCAAACATGGTTCGCATAGTTTTTTTGCGCGGGCTTGAGTGCATGAAATCCACACATTTTCCGCAATCTGGTAACTGATACTAGCGTGTGAGGTAGAAATGACGGGCGTGACCATCAATATGAATGTTGCTGCTCCTTATGTATCTCTCAAGGAGTATTCCAGACTAACCGGCATTCCATTTGACACATGCAGGTTAATGGTTCGCGACGGAAGGATAATTATCAGACCTAAAGAGCTATCAGGGGGCAAGGTGGAAGTAAACATGATAGCCATGCTCAAGGATGCCATCGCAAACAGTTGACAGGAAAATCATGAATCATCTAATCCAACTGAGTCGACATAGTTATGTATATCGGGGATTCACTATTCACAAGTGCCCTAAAAACTCCAGAACAATGCAGCGTTCATATAGCGTGCTGAATGATGGGAATTATTTCGGCAGAGACTTTGCATTAGCAGAGGCAATGCGAACCATTGATAAACTAAAAAATGGTGGGAGAAATGAAACTTGAAATGGCTATCGGGATTTTTATTTTTGCTGTGTTTGTTTTGAGCCTGATTCAGTTCCTGATTAGGTGGCATTGCAATAAAGCGAAGCAACAAAAAGAGAAGCGGCTTTCTGAATTTAAAGCCAGACGCGAAGAAGTAGAACGTAAGTCCCGCAGACAACTGTAGCAGGAACAAGATATGAACGATAACGCTCCATCACTTGCCAGCCTGTTAAGGCAGGGTTGCCAAGTAACACACCATCGCAATACTCGCGGCTGGATCGAGTGCCCTGACGGACGTTTCTTTAAACCAGAACCGAACAAGGTTCGCTTTATTAAAGGTATGAGTAAGCCTTTTGTTTATACGAAAAAGATAAATAAAGGCTTGCTTACCACTCTGGCAAGAGCATTCAAAAAACTACTGTAGCGGTAGAAGGAGGCTTACGTGTTTACTGAAGAGAAAACATCGTGGGAACGGGAAATGCTGATTCGCGAAGCGGTGGAGAATGCGGAGAAAGGTTTTACTGTTAATTTAAAAAATGGCGCACGCATTGTTGTAACTCCTGACAGTCCATCAATTGATTTAATTATTTATGGTCTGGAGAAAACAATTCGCGGAAATCATGAGCGGGCTCGAATGACCTTTATTGATTTTCTTTATTATTGGCACGAAAGGATATTTAAACAGGTTAAGCGGAAACCACGTCCTAATCACTAGTTAATCAGGTTTGAAAATTAAAGGCATTCATTATGTCGGGCTTCATTTTGCCTTTTTCAGGAGGTTGCCATGTCGGTTAAGTCAATAAAACTGGAGAGCGGAATTAGTGATCCGGACTTTATGGAAATAAACACCAATGCACGGAAAAGCGAACGTGCTCACCTTCTTGGTCTGCTGCGTATTTTTATGAGCCAACTGAAAAAGGAAAGTGCCACTCAGGAAGAAATTCATTTATCAGTCGAGCGGTGGATCAGCAACCGCGAATTAATCATCAGTGAGGATAAAAGCTTATGAACAACATCATGTTAGATATTCGCGCTCTGGGTAAATCTCCAGATTCTCCGGTGTTTGCTATTGAGTGCGTTTTTTTCGAACCATCAACGGGGAAGATTGGCCCGCAATATTACCGTGCAATTGATATCAGAACCGTGGGCGGTATTTACCCTGAAACGGTTTTACAGCTCATGAAGGGGGATGCCGAACAGCGTGCTGAGGTTATCAATGCTACCTGTCGAGAGATTGATGCTGTCAGTGGCGTCTGTCGTTTTATCAAAGACAATGCCTCAAAACACGAAAAGCTCATTTGCTGGTCAGCCGGAGACTCAGCAGACGTTACTACGCTCGCGTGTGCTCTTTCCCGCCATGGTCTTGGTCCATCATTACCGTATTTCGACATTCGCTACCTATCAACATTGATTCATATCGCTGGCGTTACCGGATACGTCCCGCATCCGCGCCGTTCTACAGCGACTTATATGCTGACAGATGCTGTTTATCGCGCCGAGCAGGTTTGCGAGATCTGGCAGCGCCTGACTTCTCCACACCTCGAATCGTTGTGAGGGCAAGATAATGATCAGATCACCAATCAAATGGGCGGGCGGTAAAACTCGCGTTATGCCGCAGCTGCTGGAGCACTTGCCGAAGGCCGATTGTCTGATTGAGCCATTTGTAGGAAGCGGAACTGTGTTTATGAACACGGAATACCGTCGCTACATTCTTTGCGACAGCAATCGCGCGCTGATCAATTTCTTCCGCGTGGTCACGATGGATACCGAACGCCTGATCAACATCACGAGATCGATGTTTCATGGCGATAACACCGAAGATCGCTACTACGCACGAAGGACGCTTTTTAACTCCATGCAGTGGAGTGATACCTCCAGGCCTGATCAGGCTTTGCTGTATGCCGCATTATTCCTGTATCTGAACCGCCATGGATTTAACGGGCTATATCGCACTAATCTGAGGGGGGAATTTAACGTTCCATTCGGTAAATATGCCGCGCCTTACTTCCCTGAAAAGGAAGTGCGCTTATTCGCCGAAAAGGCCAATAACACAAACACCGTTTTCATCCATTGTGACTTTCGCCATTCCATTCGCTACATCGTGGAACTGGATTTTGACAAAGTCATTTACTGCGATCCGCCATACATTCCAGCCAGTGAAACCGCCAACTTCACCGCTTACGGTAAGCCATTCACCCTGGACGATCATCGTGAGCTGGTTAAAGCCTTGCTGGATGTCAATCGCCAGCATGGCATCCGCTCGATCATCTCAAACAGCGACACGCCTGATACCCGCGAAATTTATTCCGCCTTCAACCTTCACTCCCTGAGTGTCCGCCGCTCTGTGAGCGCCAAAAGCCGCGATATGGCTGGCGAAGTTATTGGCGTTCTTCGCGTGTGTGATGGTTGCGGCCGTGCTGGCGGTGGTTTCTGCCCGGATTGTGGACCGGTAATGGGGAATGCAACTTACGGCGTGATGTTTTTAGGCTTCGACCCTGCCAAGGGCTGTGAGACGCAGGAGCCTTTCTGATGACCATCAAAAAGACTCATACGGGCATCGTTATTACCAAAGATGGCCCGCAGCGCAAGAAGTTGCACCAGACGGAATCCATGTGGGTAGTCGGCAAAACTGAGTGCTACCGGAAAGACACCGGCAAACGCCACTTTGCTGAACATACCCGCCGTCGACTGCTGCTTGATTCAATCGAAGAGATTCGGGAGGTCGCCACCCGATGAACACAGTTGATGCAGTGATCACTCGCGTGCTCGACGTTCGTCCATACCGCCATTTCTGGATTGTTGAGGTGGAGGTATTGAGCTGGGGCAGGTACAGCAGCACGACCATTATCCGTGATACCGAAAAAGACGCCCGGCAGGTTAAGCCAGGCGACACCGTGACCGTATAGGTGGCGCGCGATGACGGCTTATTACAACGAAATCGACCCGCATGCAGCGCAACATCTGCGCAATCTAATTGACGCCGGCCATATCGCGCCAGGTGTTGTTGATACACGTTCAATTGAGGATGTAACCCCAAATGACCTTAAAGGTTTCAGACAATGCCATTTCTTCGCTGGAATTGGCGGCTGGTCACTCGCATTGCGTCGTGCAGGATGGCCTGATGATCGTCCCGCATGGACAGCGTCATGCCCATGCCAGCCTTTCAGCGCGGCAGGCAAAGGGCTTGGGTTTGCTGACGAGCGGCACTTATGGCCCTCCGCACATTGGCTTATCGGCCAGCTCCGCCCTGTCGTGGTATTTGGCGAACAGTCTTCAAGTAAAGATGCTGAAGACTGGATCGACCTTGTACAAACTGACATGGAAAGTTTGGGCTATGCCTTCGGGGCGTCGGCGTTTCCGTCTGCGGGCGTCGGTGCGCCGCACATCCGGGAGCGTACTTACTGGCTGGCCGACACCAACCGCGAGCAATACGAAGAACGCTTATCAGGATGCCGAGAAGGTGATCGCCAGGAAGATGGCTGGTCGGCAGTCGAACTTACAGGACTTTGCTTGTCTTGCGGGCTGGCCCACCCCTGCGGCGAGGGATGGAAAGGGCGGTTATCAGGGGGGCAGAGTGAGGAATGGGAAACTGTCAACGGACACGCTGGATGTGGTAGCACAGATAGCAGGCCCGGCGCGGTTAACGGCTTCTGGGGAGCTTCTGACTGGATCTTTTGCAGAGATGGAAAGTGGAGGCCAGTTAAACCCGGCCTTAAGCCTCTGGTTAATGGGGTTCCCGCCAGAGTGGGAAGATTGCGCACCTACGGAAACGCCATCAACATCGAAGCGGCGGTGGCATTCATAAGTGCTTATATGGCGACGGTGAGTTATGTCTGATCTCGCTGCGCTAGCATGGGAATGGAATACCAAACGGCAGGCCATCAACCACCATAAAACCGAAAGTTCAGCCATTGAGTATCTGACACCGAAAGGCGAGCGCAGAGCGCTCGCTTATGGCGATCTGGTTGATACGGCCTACCGCGTACCATTGCGCCCGCGCGAGGGCGAGGCGCGTGAGGCATTTGATCGCAATGGCCGCGCTAACTACCTCCGCCGCCGGGTGCAGACGCTCCCGGCGTTTATCCGTAAGCGCTTCTCGCAGCACCTTGAAAACCTCGAACGCAACAAGCCAAAAGACGTTGTGCGCTGGCTGTTTGGTACGTTTGAGCGCCATGTGTTACGCCGTGTTGATGCGGTTAATGCGCAATACCTTCCACAAAGTACACTCCCCGCGATCCTTCTCCCACTGCGCGATGACTTCCACCTGTTGCCATGGGCAGACAAAAAACGCCTGAAAAGACTGGCGTATAAGCTTGCGAATCTGATGAAAAGCGAGTTTATGCGCGAGTTTGATTTTCAGTATGAGCAAACATCCGATCTCGAGTTTTCGTCGATTTACGCGTATGGGGCTATAGCGAGTAAAGCGGCGACGCTCAATATCGCGATCCCCGGATGGGCGCGTTATTGCGATGAAGAGCTGGACGCCGACGAGGCGCTGCGTGCCGCTGGCAGACTTCATTCCGAAAAATGGTGGCTTAACAAAATCCGCCGCATCCATGACTGCTGGCGCGAACATCTAATGATCGCGACCGGCTACGTCAGCAAAGTGGCTTCACCATATTGCTCTGATCCCTGCTTCAGAGAATGGGTGGCGCAGAAAAAAGCGAACTTCGAATTCCTTCAGGCGATGGAGCTGGAAGACCAGGACACCGGCGAGCGCAGCTCATTACTGGATAAGGTGATGGGTAGCGTTTCCAACCCGAAGATCGCGCGGCATGAGCTGATGGTGCGCATGCGCGGGTTTGAGGATATGGCGAATGAAATGGGGCTGGTTGGCATGTTCTACACGCTGACAGCGCCGTCGCGTTACCACTCAACGCACGTCCAGTCAGGCAGACGAAACGATAAGTACCAGCACGCCAGCCCGCGTCAGACGCAAAAATACCTTTGCAAAGTCTGGGCGCGCGTCAGAGCCAAATGGAGTCGCGAAGGTATTCGCACGTTTGGTTTTCGTGTTGCAGAGCCTCACCACGATGGAACCCCTCACTGGCATCTGTTGCTCTTCCTCCGCCCTGAGGAAGTAGAGCATGCAACAGCCATTTTCCGCAAACACGCCATGAAAGAGGACGGTAACGAGAAAGGTGCTTCAGAGCACCGTTTTACCGTTACGCCGATGGACGAGCAATTTGGGTCTGCAACAGGCTATATCGCGAAATACATCTCGAAAAATATCGATGGATACGGCATGGATGGTGAAGTGGATCTTGAGTCAGGCCAGCCGGTCAGGGAGATGGCAAAGCGTGTACGCGCCTGGGCTTCACGCTGGAACATCCGCCAGTTTCAGCAGATTGGCGGCGCGCCGGTGACCACCTGGCGGGAGCTGCGCCGGTTAGGTGACCGTGAGTTGGTATTGCATCCTGAGCTGGAAGCTGCACGCGCCGCAGCCGATGCGCCAGACTGGCCGGGATATACCAACGCTCAGGGTGGGCCATTTGTCGCGCGCGATTGCCTGCGCGTTCGGCTTAACTATGAATTCACAGAAAACGGCAATGATTATGGTGACACGGTCGCCAAAATTACTGGCGTTTATTGCCCTTATACGGGAAGCGAATCCGTCATTTTCACCCGCACCACCGATTACAAGATTGTGCCGAAGCGTAAGCCGTCGCCGGTCGAGATTTTGACCTTAGAAGGCCGCGCAGCGGCCCCTCGGAGTTCTGTCAATAACTGTACGGGGCGCTCCGGAACGTACGAAAAACCACCGTTAAAAATGGTGGTGCCAGATGGTACCTCACCGTCAAAACCGGCGATGCATGCCGGTATTGATCACCCGGACAGTCAAATGACAGAACTTCCGCTGAATATCGAAGATTTGCGCCGATATTCACGCCAGCAGCGGCAGGAAATCACCAGCAGACTGAAAAACTTTGGCCGCGAAAGCTCAGATCAAGCCTTCGAGCGTACCGCGCGCGGCCTGCGCACGTCTGTTGATGATGAAACTGCGTTGGCGTGGGGGCCAAAAGTGGCCGCTGCGAAAGATATGAGCCTGACACCAGAAGAGGCTGAACAGCGTTGGAGCGAACAGCTGCGGACCGAGGCGGAGCGGCGTGCGGATAACTATGCCGCCGCAGTTGCGGAATACCAGAAGAAAAAAGCCGAAGCAGCACTGCGGCAGGTACAGCGAAGAGATACGTCGAAACAAAATGGAGTTAGCCAGGAAATCATCGCCAGCATTGGCGCGCAGCTGCAGAGTTGCAGAATTTTCGTTAGTGATGACGTTGTACGGTCGATTGCTGGCGGTGCGCGAGTTCGTTACGACGGTGGAATGCTTGCGATGGAAAACGGACGGTTGCAAAAAGTGAAAGCATGGCGCGCAGGGCAGAAAAATAAACTAACATCCGAACATATGGCTGTGCATGCCTTGATCACGCGTTGGAAGAGAGAGTTGAAACGAAAATAGATGATCATCAAATGGATGTGGAATGTTAACTTGCTGACTATTGACGTTTATTTGCAATCTTCATAAAGTGTATCCATGAGAAGTGCTGTGTTTCTTTTTTTCTTAGGGGATTTATTATAATGGACTTAGATAGTAAGAAAAAAATCGCCTTAGCATGGTGGAACACAAGTATGTCTCCACATTCAAAAGAAAATACCGCTAATGAAGAACATAAAAACTATGTTGCTCTCACTCTCTTACGTTTGATTCAAGAAAAAAACATTGATATTTTATGTCTGTGTGAAGTGTCGAGAGAAGACGTTGTTTTTATTTGGGATTGTTTTTCTGAGTTTGGTTTTTCTGTGTATGACGGGACCATAAAAGACGGGAGGAAAAAATTTGATTTGTGCGTTTTGTATAAAACGGATTTATTAGAGTTGGTGAATTCGGAAATAATTAGCAAGCCGTATATTGAAAATAACATATATGCAGGTCAAGAGATTGATTTCAAGATTAAAGAGACTGGGGAACCAATTACACTATATTTGGTTCATTGGTCTAGTAGAATGTATGATCATGAGGATTCTGCGAAGAAACACTATATAGGTGTTGCCTTAAGGGATGCTGTGTTTGCCAGTATAGAACAAAGAAACATAAACAATGTTATTATCTTAGGCGATTTTAATGAAGAGCCATTTAATAAGAGCATAACTGATATATTATGTGCATCACGTGATATAAGTCTTGTTAAAAAATCACCAAGGCTTTTGTATAATCCTTTCTGGCGGCATTTAGTAAGTAATCAGATGTTTCCTGAGCATAAAGAATTTGAAGCATACGGTACGTATTACTATAAAAGTGACGGAATCCATCGTTGGAGAACGTTTGACCAGATGATATTTTCATCAAGTTTTGTGAGGGATGGTAACTGGTTTCTTGATGAATCTAAAACGGAAATATTTTCTGATGAGGCGTTTATTAAATTCATTTACAATTCAAAGTCCAGATTTGACCATTTACCAGTAATCTCATTGATAGAGAGGCGTTAACATGAAAGATTTCAAAGACTCGTTGCTTGCAGGGATTGCTGCGGCTAAAAAAGCAGAAGAAAGTAGAAAAGAAATTCGCTCTGTTTTTTCAAGCGTTGACGAACAAATTAAAGACATTAGCGATAATAAAGCTAGCTTTGGGCGTATTCGTCTTTATAGGAGGAATGAGAATGCCGTTGCGCAAGCATTTATCTCTTTCGCGGAGCAAATGAGTATGGCGAGCAAGAGAGAAGAATACACAGCGCTCTCTATATTTGATAGCGAAGGGAAAAATGGAATAGAAATTGCTGAATGGTCAGAGGATGATTCTGGGTATCCTTGTTCTATTAGATATAGTGGTGAAAAGGTCTTTTGTTCTGGCAAACAGGAGCTTGAATATGCTTTATCTAACCTATTGATGGAGGTGAAAACAGGTGAAGCTATTCTGATGCAAATCAATAATTACGATAAAAAAGCCAAACCTCAAGATGCAGATCCAGCTTAAAGCATTATGTTTAGGTTCACTTTCGAAACGGTTGTCTCTTTATCAAGTTGGCCTCTATTGGGATTGAGCAAAAGTGCACAAATTTGCACAATTTTTGAAACAATGTTTTTTTCATGCCGCCCCAGCGCTGGCGGGGCTTGGGCGGCCTGCACAAAGTGCACAAAAAGAGGTCGGTTTAACGCGCAGGCGAGGCGGGGGAGCAAGCGCGCGCAAAGGGGGTCAGGCAGGGGGTCATATCCTCCGCCATTCGCCGCCTGTCGGGCGCTCATGTTGATGGTTGAGCGAAGCGGCAGCGCGAGAGAAGTCGCGCCAGAAGCCCGCTGGCTGCGTCTGGTAGGGGGTGTGGTTTATTTGTGTTTCGCGAGTGGCCGATATGGCCGGAAATGATGGTGCTGCGGGTGGTACCGCACCGCCAGAAATGACGATGCGGCCAGGAGATCACTTCGTGGGTTCAAGCAATGCGTAAGGGTTGAAGCGAATCACCTCCTCACCCAGCCAGTCGTTAACATGCTTCATGGCCTCCATGCAGGGTGTCAGCTCGTTGACGGCGAACACGCGAGCCGCTTTCTCAATATCACCGAATGAACCGTTCCCTTCCGGAATGGCTCCCATCAGTTGCGGCGGCACCCGGTGCGCTGCCAGCATGTCATCGCGGGTGGAAGACTTCACCCCCACAAACTCATCCTTAGCCGATATCTGGCTGAATGGCAGTATTTGCACGGAGTCTTTGCCGCCGTTAGGTGCGTGCAGAAGGATGTTCTTAAACGCCCCGCCGCGCCGGGTATCCGTCAGCGTCTTTTTGAGCTTATCAAGGCTCTCCTGGTCGGCCATCGCGCTGTTAACGTAGACGATGCAGCCAGCGTGCGAGCCGTTGTCGTAGTAGAGCTTTCTGAACTTGTCAGCAGAATGGGCCAGGTTTGCAGACAGCAGGCCAGCGAAATACTCAGGCATGCCGTATATTTCCTGGTGAATATCCGGGCTGAGAACGTGACATACCGAACCCGTTGAAAACATGTGATCCTGTAGCCCGGCCTGAATAAACCAGTAAGTGTCCAGGTCAGAACCACGGCGTGTGTATTTCGCCAGCGAGTGACGAAAGCCAAAGGAACCACCAAGCCGGTTTTTTCGCATCTCAAGATAGCCATTCCCGAAGACAAACCAGTCCAGTGCGAAGGCGGAGAACACCTGGCGGGAAAGAAGTTTGTGCGGGATAAAGCATCCGGCAAGGACATTGCGCTTGAAATAAAGCGCCGACTGGTGCCAGCTCGCATAGCCAAACTGACGGGCGAGGCCATACCAGTCAATAGGGGTTTCGTAGTATCGCCCGTTGTCTGCGCAATACATGTTATCAAGCAGGTCGCTGGCACCACTAACCGGCCATGGGCCGTCGAAGGTGAATGAGTTCAGCTCCGGTGACGCTTTCAGTGAGGCGGCGAGATCTGCCTGCTCCCTGGCATACTTCCTGCCGCGTGTGGGTCTTTGTTTGCTCAAGGTTAATACTCCGTAACTGTCATACTGCTGCCGCCTTCTTGTCCCAGCGGTTCGTTAATGGTGGCAAGCATCGTCGCCCATGCGAGATCGCCATGACTGACGCCGCGAGAGCGGTCCGTGTCGTAAGTGACAACGCCTCCAGGGGTAACGATCTTGCGGACAGAGTTGAATGCACCAACCAGGTCAAGCTCACCACGATCAAACTCCCAGCGCCCGCCACGAATCAGCTGTTGCATCTTCAGCACGAGCATTCGCTTGCTGGACGGTGAGAACTGGTAACAAACCGCTGCCGGGAAATGCTTTTTAACCAGCTGATAAACCGCTTCACCAATACCGGTGCCATCGATCCCAATGTGCTGCACGTTGTACCGGGTGAGCATGCCGATAATGAGATTGGCCTGCTCTTCGAACTCCATCCCTCGTATGCGTAGTGTCTCAATCGTGCGGAACTTGCCGCCGGGCACCATCGGCACAGCGTTAACGGATATGGCTCCACTGTCCCCCTTGCCGCTGGCGCCGTTCGGGTCATAGCCAATCCAGACGGGACGATCAGCCATGGGGCGGGCCGCATATGGCCGCCAGTCGGGCCAGTCGTCATAACCATCAGCGCCGCATGCCAGTAGCCTGTTATAGTCAAAGGCGCTTTCACCGCTTTTGATGAACTGGCATCCGTACAGGTTGTCGTATTCCTCCGGGCTGTTCTCTTCCCGGATTTCGTCGATATCAGTCAGATCCCATCCATGGTCGATGGCATCCTGCAACGTGACAATCTGCCTCCAGATCTTGTCCGGGCACATCAGGCCGCTGCTAAGCGTTTTCCAGGATGTATCAAACTCAATGCGCTTGCCATGGCTGCGACCTTTGTTAAATGCTTCACCTGTCCAGAATGGATAAGCCTCATGGCTTTCGGCTGAAGGGGTGGAGAAATAGGTACGCGTTAGGCCTTTTAGCGTTGCCATGGCGCCCGCGACTTTTTTCAGGTTGGCGAACTGGCCTACCCAAAAGAATTCGTCGAAATACAGGTTGCCCGTGTATGACTGAGCGGTAGCCGCTGACGTGCCAAGAAAATGCAGCTCGGCGCCGTTGAACAGCTGGATCATGTCGCCGCCCTTAAGCTCTACATCTACTTCTTCAGCGGCCGAGCGAATGAAACTTCGAAACTGGTACGCCTGGCGGCGGCTTGCCGATAAAAAGATTTGGTTGCGCTGATGCTTATATTTCACATCCTCAGACAGGGCGCGCACCAGAGCTTCACGTGCGAAATACCACGTCGCGCCAACCTGACGGCTTTTCAGGATCATGCGGTTGCGCCAGTGGTGATTGTCATACCACCCTTTCTGGTGCCAGTGCAGAGAGCCGAGAATGTTCTCCCGCAGCGCGGCAATCTGCGACTCTGAGAAATAGTTTTGCTTTTTGCGGATCTTTTTCTTCGGCTGGGTGGCTGCTGTGCCGTTATCCAGCTTTTTCAACTGACGGGTGAGCAGGTCAATCTCTTTGAAATCTCCGCCGGTCTTTTTGTCTTTGCCAGTGAGCTGAATTAGCCTGGCATCAATGGATGTTGTCACGCGCTGGATCGGCGGTGTGGCGTCCCATTCATCTCGCTTTTTCCATGAGTAAACCGTGTTCTGGTTGATCCCCATCAGGCGTGCGATCTCTGCTGGCGGGTAGCCCTGCCAGTAAAGCTGTCGTGCACGCTGCATGATGAATGCTTCTTCAATCGCCATTAATCCTCCTCGCTTCCTGCCGGGGAGATTAACCCGCGCGCGCGTACCCTTGCGCTCGCTTTAGGTTGTAGTGCTCCGCTCACAACAACAACGCGTTGAGGGGGGATGCGTCCCCCTGCCATCATCTCCGGGAACTCAGAAAACAAGCGAGTAAACGAACATGGCAGGCACAGCAAAACCACGTAAGAAGTTTCGCGTGGCCGTCTCCGGAAATACCGTTGACGGGCGCGAAATTCAACCGCAGCACCTTCGCGATGCAGCAGCAAATTACAACCCTGAGGTGTATGGCGCGCGGGTCAACATTGAGCACTATCTCTCTATGTTCCCGAATAGCGATTTTGGGGCGATGGGGGATGTGGTAGCCCTCAGCACTGAAGACATCACCGAAGGTGCACTGGCGGGGCGCACCGCGCTTTATGCCGAAATCGAACCATCCGAGCGCATGGTGCAGATGACCGACAAAGGGCAAAAAGTCTATTCCAGTATTGAGCTGCATCCGCAGTTTGCCCTCAACGGCAAAGCCTATGTTGTCGGGCTGGCAATGACCGATACCCCGGCGAGCCTGGGCACTGAGCGTCTTAAATTTGCCTCACAGCAGCGTGCATCGGTGATGGCCTTCAATAACCAGCAGGGTGAGGCGCCGATGTTCACCGAAGCGCTTGAAGCAGAGGTGATCGAGCTGACCGCCCAGCGCAGCGATGAAGGTGCCAAGTGGTTTAATCGCGTGATGAGCATTATTGGCAAAGGTCAGAAAACGGACGATCAGCGCTTCAGTCAGATGCATCAGGTCGTTGAGGCCGTGGCGCAATCGCAATCCGAGCAAATTGATCGCTTCAGTGCCGCAGAGCAGGAGCGCCAGGAGGATAAGGCCGCTATCCAGAAGCTGACCACTGAGCTTGCGGAGCTGCGCCAGAAGCTGGGGAGCACTGAAGCTTCCTTCAGTCAGCGACCACCTGCGAACGGCGGCGCCAACGCGCAGCTGGCTGATTACTGATATCCACTACGAGAGCAGAGAACATGGAAAACAATACCCGCCAGCTGTTTGATCAGTACATTGCGCGCCAGGCGCAGTTAAACGGCGTATCGACTGCGGCAGTCGCTGCGAAATTTGCGGTAGACCCGGCGCGTCAGCAACGCCTGGAGCAGGCCGCACAGGAGAGTGATTCTTTCCTGAGCAAAATTAACGTGTTTGGCGTTAACCAGCAGATTGGTCAGAAAGTGCTGATTGGCAGCAAAGGTCCGATGGCTGGCGTTAACAACAGCACCACCAACCGTCGTAATCCAGGTGCTAACCATTCAATGGAGCCGTTTGATTACATGTGCCGCAAGGTCAACTACGACTACGGGATCAGCTATGAACAGCTTGATGCCTGGGCGCACATGCCGGAATTCCAGCCTCTAATCAGCAAGGCGATGGCTCGTCAGATGTCACTTGACCGCATCATGATCGGTTTCAACGGCACCAAATACAGCGATCCATCAGACCGCGCGGCTAACCCACTGTTGCAGGATTGTGGCATTGGCTGGCTGGAGAAAATCCGTACTGAAGCCTCACACCGCGTGATTTCCGGCGTCACGATCACTTCCCGTGATGAAGATAACAAGGTTATTGCGAAAGGGACTTACGGCAACCTGGGTGCGGCGGTGTACGACGCCAAAAACAGCCTGATGGATGAATGGCACAAACGTAATCCTGACAACGTGGTGATCCTGGCAGGCGACCTGTTGACCACCGGCAACTTCCCGGCGATTAACGCCATGAGCCAGACCAACCCGAACACCGAAATGCTGGCCGGTCAGCTGATTGTTGCGCAGGAACGTGTCGGCAACATGCCGACCTTCATCGCGCCGTACTTCCCGGTCAATGGCGTCCTGATCACGCCGTTTAAAAACCTGTCCGTGTACTACCAGCGCGGTGGACTGCGCCGGACGATCAAGGAGGAGCCGGAATACAACCGTATTGCGACTTATCAGTCATCGAATGATGACTTTGTGATCGAGGACTACGGCAACGTCGCATTCATTGACGGCATTACCTTTGCCGAGGCGCCGGCAGGCGGCGCATAACCGCACACTGGCGGGCTTCGGCCCGCCGTTCATCGGGGAAGAAACAATGCTGACACCGGCACAACGACATTTTCAACGCGTCATGGCTGAACGCCATGGCAAGGCAGATGATCTGTCAGAAACAGCGCGTACTGCGCACGAGCAAATTCTGCACCGCATGCGTATGGATATGAGTGCGCTTAAGAAAATTCAGGGCGAACAGGCAAAAGCCGCGCTTAAACGCCAGCTGCTACCCAATTACGAGGGGTGGATTGAAGGAACGCTGGAGGGAGACAGCGGGCGACAGGATGAAGTGATCACGCGCCTGATGATTTGGGCGATTGATATTCGGGATTATCCGCTGGCCGTGCGCATCGGGCGGTATGTCATCGCGCACAACCTGGCAATGCCAGACCGGTTTAACCGCACGGCAGCGACAGCGCTGGTCGATGAGATTTGCGATCCCATTCTGGTGCAGGTCAAGGCGGATGACAGCACTGATGTTAAGCCATATCTGGCGGTGCTCGATGAGGTCCAGGAGATCACTGAAAACAGCGATATGCCAGACGTCGTACGGGCCAAGCTGTATAAAGCCCGCGCTTTTGCATTGTGCAACGGCACTGCGGATGAACAGGCGACTGCGCTGGAGTTGTTGCGACGCGCGATGAATCTCGACTCCGGCGCCGGGGTGAAAAAGCTGATCGATAAGCTTGCCAGGCAGGTAAAAAAAGCCTCTGCGGAAAATGCATCAGGCAGTGAGGGTGCAGACCAGAGCGGGGATGAAGGGGGCAATAATCAGGCTGCAGCAACGCCGGAAGTGACGGTGCCAGCTGCCAAAAAGCCAGCCACCAAAAGCAACCCTGGCAGCACAACACGTAAAACGGTGGCCCGCAAAACAACGACAAAAAAGACCACCGCCGATAAAAAATAACCGACTTGCGCCCCGTGCGCTGGCGGCGCGGGCGGAGATCTGCAACGTATCGCGTTAGCTTTTCTCCGTCCGCTCACCGCCAACCTTTTCTGGAGACTACACGATGAGCCTTGTGGCCCCTCGCACAGTTACCCCCTCTGCGGAGGATGTGCCGGACGTGGATGACGGCGGAGAGAAAGTCACCGCCGGGGAGTTCTGGCCCGAGATAGTGCTGAGCAACGTCCGCAAGGAAATGCGGATCACCGGTGCGGTTACCACTTCGCGTTTAAAGCAGGTGGTCATCGAAGCCGTAGCCCACACAGCTGACCAGCTGAAGCAATGGCAGGCTGAACAGATCGGGGCCGGATATGCCAGTTTAGCCGCTGTACCGGCCATGGTGATTAACGAAGAGAGCGTAAAGGTATATCGCTGGCGCCGCGCAGTTTACAGCATCTCGCGGGCCCTGCTGATCGAGACTTTCCGCGATGTTGACACCACGGGCGACGCGGGCGAAAAGCGCGCCGCCGCGCTCGCAACCCAGGCGAATGATCACTGGCGTGATGCGCGCTGGGCTATCTCGGATATTCAGGGCGTGGTCCGTAACTCTGCGGAGGCGTTCTGATGAAAGTGAAGGCATTGCAGGGCGATACAGTGGATTTGTTGTGTCAGCGTCACTACGGCATCACCCAGGGCGTGACCGAGATCGTACTGGCTGCGAATCATGCGCTGGCCGGTCAGATCTTCCTTGATGCAGGGCAGGAAGTTGAACTGCCTGACGTCGACACCTCTGCGACAAAGGAGACTGTTCAATTATGGAGCTGATAAACCGCCTCTGGAACTGGACGGTGTACCTCTGGTCGATGCTGCTGACGGGCGTCGGCATGATGACGCAGAAGGACTGGCTGGCTTTCATTGCTGCGCTTACCGGGATCGTGGTTGCCGTGCTGGGTGAGCTTCATCGCCGCCGGATGTCCCGCATCCATGAAACCAATAATGTTCTGCTGAATGAATTGATCGATGCGATTCGGGACGATACCGAAAACCGGCAGGACGTGAAGGAGTTAATCCGGACTATCAGGGAGTCACCGCGATGAAAAGAGGAATTATTGCCTGTTCTGTTGCGGCGATTGTCTCTCTCGCAGCGGCACTCTGGCCGCAGACGCTGCGCACAAGTCCTGAAGCGCAGCTGAAGATGGCGAAATACGAGGATTGCCGAAAGACGCCGTATTACTGCCCGGCAGGTGTGCTGACCGTAGGCATGGGGTCGACCAGCAACGTGCAGAACCGCGAATACGCCGAGCGCGAGATCGCCGAGCGATGGGTTAATGACCTGTTTCGTGCTGAGAAATGCGTAAACCGCGAGTTTAATGGCACAGCTGCACCACAACGGGTTTTCGAAGCGCTCACTGACGGCGCATTTAACGTCGGTTGTGGTGGTCTTGGCTGGTACACCAACAAAAAGGGCCAGAAGGTCAGAACAACAATCTGGCGCAATGCGCAGGATGGTAACTGGCAGGGCGTTTGCGAGCGACTCACAGACTTTGTCAACTCCGGCGGAAAACGTATGCCGGGGCTGGAAAGGCGCCGGGAAGAGTTTCGGGACTGGTGCCTCTCAGAGCCTGAGCTGAAGGGGGTGAAATGAAAGCGCTGGGTGTATTTACCGTTTTTATTTCCCTTCTGCTGGTCATCGCAGGCGTCAGGCTGACGCTGGAGAGCAGTAAGCGAGAGGCCGCAGAGACGGCACTTGGAGAAGCTAACCAGAAGCTTAAGCAAACCGGTGATGTGCTGGACGAGGTCAGGGCGTTACGTAACGACGTGAACGAAGTGGCCGCTGGTCTGAAAACACTGGCTCAGAAGCGTAGCGATACAGGGGAAAAGCGCCGTGAAAATATCAAAACTGAGCTGGCCGGTGATAAATGCGCCGCTGTGCCTGTGCCTGACCGTGTGGCTGACAGCCTGTACCAGCGAGCCGCCGAAGTTGGCGCCGGTGATTATTCAGGAACCTTTACCGGAAAGCCTGACGGCAAAAACTGAAACGCCAGCACCGCCAAAACCAATGACATACGGGAGCCTCGCTCCGTGGTCAGATGCGCTGCTGGATGCGCTGGACACATGCAACGCCGATAAGGCGGGTATCAGAGAGCTGGAACTGCGGCGAATCGCCAGGGGGATAAAGTGAAAAAAGCAGAGTTGATGCGTGAAGCCCTGATAGCCGGTAACACCTGGTGTAAGGCCAACCCGGAGCAAATCACCGTCTGGGTGGAAAAAGGCAATATCGGGATTGAAGCGACCGGCGAACCGTCTTTCATGTACCTCTACACCATCAATATTCTCGCCGTGGAATTCCCAGGGGCGGTTGATGATCTGATGCTGCCGATCATGGCCTGGGCCTGGCAATATCAGCCTGATTTACTGCTGAATCCTGACAATAACCGCAAGGTGGAGTTTGACGCTGACATTATCAGCGACGACCTGGCCGATCTTCTGTTCAAGGTGCCGGTCTGGGAGCGCGTCATGGTGGAAACCGTTGACGGGAAGCCCGTCGCGAAGCACCTGAGCGAAGACCGCCCGCGCATCAATGGCGGAGAGTGGGAAGTGGTATTTGGCGGAGGAGAGCTGGCATGACCGATGATGCCGCGCTGTTTCATCAACTCGATCAGGTTTTTGCAGACATCCTGTCCGCAATGGCGCCAGCGAGCCGGTTGCGTACTGCGCGCGGAATAGCGACTACATTACGCCGTAGCCAGAGCCAGCGCATCGGGAAGCAGACAGCTCCGGATGGCACGAAATACCAGAAGCGTCATCGCCGCGTCTTACGCTCCCAGGCTGGGATCGGGTTTGTCTGGCAAGGTGAGGAGCGTCGTCTGAGGAACTGGCGGGCAACCCGTGGAAGCCGGGGACGCATGCTGACAGGCTTTGATGAGGGGAAAGGGGCCGTTCGCTCGTTCTATCGCTCTGATATTGAGCGTTATCTTGATATCAGTTTCAGCGAGACGCGCCGTGATACCACGAAAAGCGATCCTATGTTTCGCCGACTGCGCACAACCCGCTTTCTGAAAGCAAGAGCGACTTCTGAGGGGGCTGTAGTTGGTTTTTCGGGCGCTGCTGCCCGCATCGCCCGCGTTCACCAGTACGGGCTACGGGACAGGGTAAACGACAGTGGCGCGATGGCCAGCTATCCGCGCCGTGAGTTGCTCGGTCTGAGCAAGGCGGACCGCATGGCTATTGCCCGGCAGGTCATTGATTCTCTGGGGGTGAGCTGATGGATCTGGCTGAAGTCATTCGCCTGCTGGAAAACATCGTTCGCACCGGTACGGTGACGGAGATTGACGAGGAAAAGTGGCGGGTAAGGGTAAAAAGCGGAGAGCTGGATTCCACCTGGCTGCGCTGGAATGCACAGCGTGCAGGCGCTTTCAGCTTCTGGGTGCCGCCGTCTGTTGGCGAGCAGGTATGGTTCCTGTGCCTTGGGGGTAACACTACCGCTGCGATCATCGGGGGAAGTCTTTACAGCAACGACAATCCGGCGCCAGGTATATCGGCAAAAGAAATGATCGTGACCGCACCGGATGGAGCGAAGTTTCGCTATGACGCAGAAGCAGGGGCTTTGCAGGTCAGCGGCATCAAATCAGCAACGATTGAGGCGTCGGTTAAGGTCTTGCTGAAAACGCCGCTGGTCGAGTGTACCGAGATGCTGAAAACCAAAAATTTCACCGTTACGGAAGGCGGCAAAATGCAGGGGGACTTTACGCACTCTGGCGGTGCGTTCATCTCAAACGGTGTCCAGGTTGATGATCATGGTCATGGTGCCGTGCAGCGTGGTGGAAGCTGGACGGAGGGCACGAAATGACGGTGCGCTATACCGGGATGAATCCTGATGGCACGGGAACGCTGACGGATGCCGCCCACGTGTGGCAGTCAGCCAGTGACATTCTTAACACCCCGATTGGATCGCGGGTCATGCGCCGTGAATACGGCTCTCTCGTTCCTGATCTGATTGATGGCCCACAAAACGACGTTACACGCATGCAGCTGATGAGCGCAGTGGTTATTGCGCTGGCGACATGGGAGCCGCGGATCACGCTGAGCATTGTGGATGTGCGTTATTCGCAGTCAGGAGCAGTGGAGGCGGGATTGTCAGGGGCTCTGACGGAATCTATGGAACAGCAGACGACAACCTTAACACTCAGGAAAAGCAGCAATGGCAACAGTTGATTTGGCGCAGCTACCGCCGCCGCAAATTATTGAGGTGCTGGATTTTGAAGTGATTCTGGCGGATGTCAAAGCCGTCATGATCGCGGCTTTCCCTGATGAACAACAGGCTTCTGTTGCCGCTGCGTTAAAGCTTGAGTCTGAACCCCTGACCATACTGGCGCAGGTGATTGCCTACCGGGAATTAATGCTGCGCCAGCGAATCAATGAGGGGGCTGCGGCCTGCATGTTGAGCCATTCCGTCTCCACCGATCTTGATAACCTTGCGGGTAACCTGAACACCGAGCGCCTGGTTCGTATTCCGGCTACCGAAACCACCGAGGCAGAGATGGAAAGCGATACCGCACTGCGTCTGCGCGCGCAATCCGCTTTTGAAGGGTTGAGCGTTGCTGGCCCTACCGGTGCATACGAATATTTTGCGAAGAGTGCCAGCGGAAAAGTTGCAGATGCCAGGGCAACCAGCCCCTCACCCGCTGTTGTCGTCGTGTCCATTCTGTCTACCGAAGGGGATGGCACGGCGAGCGACGAGCTGATCGCAACAGTAAACGACACGCTCTCAGCGGATGATAAGCGGCCTGTCGCCGACCGGCTAACCGTCCAGTCAGCGGAGATTGTGAATTATGAAATTGACGCTCTGCTTTATCTCTATCCGGGGCCGGAATCTGAGCCGATCCTGAGTGCGGCAGATAATGCACTGCGGACATGGCTGGGAGCGCAGGGGAAAATCGGTCGCGATGTTGCGCGTTCGGCCATTATGGCTGCTCTGCATGTGCAGGGGGTGCAGCGCGTAGTTTTGCTGAATCCTCAGGAAGATATCGTGATCGATGATACCCAGGCGGCACGATGTATTTCGCACACCATCAGCGTAGGGGGAACGGATGAATAACAGCCTCCTGCCGCCTTCAGCCAGCACCTTCATGCGGAATGCGGAGAAACCGACGGCGCGGATCAGCGGTATTCCTGTCGACCTTCGAAAGCTCTGGAATCCGGATGAATGCCCAGTGGAGTTTTTACCCTATCTGGCCTGGGCGTTGTCTGTTGATCGCTGGGATAAGCGCTGGTCTGAACAGACCAAGAGGCAGGTAATCAAAGCCTCCTGGCTTGTCCATCGTCACAAAGGCACGATTTCGGCGTTGAGGCGCGTTGTTGAACCTTTCGGCTATTTGCTGAGGGTGATTGAGTGGTGGCAGAGCGGCGAGGAGCCAGGCACTTTCCGGCTTGAAATCGGCATTCAGGATGAGGGGATCACCGAGGAAACTTATCGGGAGCTTGAGCGCCTGATCGACGATGCAAAACCCAGAAGCCGTCACCTCACCGGCCTTTCACTTTCGCTTCAGTCGCAGGGTTATATCGAGATAGGGGCGGGGTGTTACGTGGGCGATACGCTGACGGTATATCCCTATTTTCCTGAAACCATCGCTGTGGGTGGCAATGACTACACCGGCGCAGCAATCCATTTAATTGATACCGTGGAGATCGCAAGTGGCGACTAAATATCTTGCCCTGTTGACCAATATCGGGGCGGCAAAACTGGCAAAAGCCACGGCGTTGGGTACGAAAGTTGAGATTACCCAGCTGGCCGTTGGTGATGGCAATGGTGTACTGCCTACACCGAATCCGGCACAGACTGCCCTCGTACATGAGTTACGCCGCGCCCCTCTGAATATGCTGACGGTGGACCCGGCGAACGCCAGCCAGATCATTGCGGAACAGGTCATACCGGAAGACGTCGGTGGGTGGTGGATTCGTGAGATCGGCCTTTTCGATAAAGATGGCGATATGGTGGCGATTGCCAATTGCGCTGAAACCTATAAGCCTCAGTTGCAGGAGGGGAGCGGGCGCGTTCAGGTTATTCGCATGATCCTGATTGTCAGCAGCACCGAAGCCGTTACGTTGAAGATTGATCCGGCTGTTGTACTGGCAACCCGCCAGTATGTTGACAGCCAGCTGCGCGCGCATGAGCAGTCACGTAATCACCCGGATGCGTCAACGACAGAGAAAGGGTTTGTGCAGCTCAGCAGCAGTGTGACCAGTGACAGCGAATCGCAGGCTGCAACACCGAAGGCCGTTAAAATTGCGATGGATAACGGGAGCGCACGGCTGGCAAAAGATCGCAACCTGTCGGACTTACCCAATACCGCGTTAGCACGGCAGAATTTAGAACTGGGTGACAGCTCGACGCGAAATGTTGGAACAACGGCCGGAACGGTAGCCTCGGGGGATGATGCTCGAATTACCGGGGCGATGCAGAAAAGCCAAAACGGCGGGGATATTCCTGACGTGGCGAAGTTTCTCCAAAACCTTCAATTGGGAGAAGCGGCAAAACGGGATGTTGGTACTGGCGATAATGAACTGCCAACAACATCGCAAGTTAAGCTTAAATCATGGGTTTCTGCGGGAAGAACTCTTGTCGACAATACACCTTTGATTATCAATCACGGATTAACTATTGATCCCGACCTGTGCATTCTGAATATCAGGCTTCGGTGCGTAATTGCCAATAATGGTTATGCGGTTGGTGATTATGCTGTGGGCTTTGCTCCCAGATTTCTCGTCGGTAATACCAGTGCAATGACGGGGAATATTGGTGCGTTCCTTACGGCAACGCAGGCTCAGTTTAACTGCGGGCAA